>NZ_AHJE01000027.1 GCF_000243095.1 Cupriavidus basilensis OR16
TTAAGGCGATACTCAGACATGGGTCCCTCTTTTCCGCTCTTTTCGTGAAATCCCGAGGCGCCCCATACGGCCTTGGCACCCCTTGGCGGCTCGCTTCGCATCGCGCTTGGGTGATTCCCGCCTGGCTGGCGGGAATCACGGCTGCACCTAGTCCTTGATTTTGACGTTGCCGTCTGCGAGATACGGGTCTGCGAAACCCAGCGCTTGCAGCGTTTCCGTTTCGATCGCTTCCATTTCCTCGGCCTCGGCATCTTCTTCGTGCTGGTAGCCCTGCGCATGCAGCACGCCGTGCACGATCAGGTGCGCGTAGTGCGCTTCGATCGATTTTTTCTGCTCGCGCGCTTCTTGTTCCACTACCGGGCAGCACAGCACGATGTCCCCGCTCACTGGGTCGGACTCGTGCTCGGCGTAGGCGAAGGTCAGGACATTGGTTGCGTAGTCCTTGCCGCGGTAGCTGCGGTTCAGGCTGCGGCCTTCTTCTTCGCCGACAAAGCGGATGGTCAGCGTGGCATCGGCGTACAGCGCCGACTTGGCCCAGGTCTGTACCTTGCGCTGGGTCGGCAGGCCGCGACGGCCCTTGATGCCTTCGCCATACTGCAGGGCCAGTTCCAGCGATGGCGGCGTGGCGGGGGTGCCGGTGGTGGTGACCACGGGCGTGGCGGTCACGGCGACCGAGAGGGCGTCGTGGTTGTCAGGGCGCACCAGCAGGCCGGCCTGCTGGCGGTCATCGGTGTGCTCGGCCAGCAGCGCGACTACGCCGTCGGCGGCTTGCGACAGGTCGACGGTGATGCTGCGGCCGTCAGGCAGTTGCACGCGCAGGGCGTGCGCCTGGGTCTTGCGCGCGCGGCCTTCGGCGTCGAACAGGATCAGGCTGGCGGGGGAGGATTTTGCGTTCACGATTTTGCGTTTGATTAAGCGTCTCGATGTTGAGCGTGATATTCGTCATAGGCATCGACGATGCGCGCCACCAGCGGGTGCCGCACCACGTCGGTGCTGGTAAAGCGGGTCATGGCCACGCCGCGCACTTCGCGCAGCACGTGCTGCGCTTCCACCAGGCCGCTCTTCTGCCCGCGGGGCAGGTCGATCTGGGTGGTGTCGCCGGTGATGACCGCCTTGGAGCCAAAGCCGATCCGGGTCAGGAACATCTTCATCTGCTCGGGCGTGGTGTTCTGCGCCTCGTCCAGGATGATGAAGGCGTGGTTCAGCGTGCGGCCGCGCATATAGGCCAGCGGCGCGACCTCGATCATCTGGCGCTCGAACATCTTCTGCGTGCGGTCGAAGCCGAGCAGGTCGTAGAGCGCGTCATACAGCGGCCGCAGGTAGGGATCGATCTTCTGTGCCAGGTCGCCGGGCAGGAAGCCCAGGCGCTCGCCGGCTTCCACCGCAGGGCGCGTCAGCACGATGCGCTTGACCGAGTCGCGCTCGAGCGCGTCCACGGCGCACGCCACTGCCAGGTAGGTCTTGCCGGTGCCGGCCGGGCCGATGCCCAGGGTGAGGTCGTGCGCCAGCACGTTGCGCAGGTAGTCGCGCTGCATGGGCGTACGCCCGTGCAGGCCCGCGCGGCGCGTGTGCAGCACGGGGGATTCGTCATCGTCGCTGCCGGTATCCGTACTCGCGCCGTCGGGCACATAGCCGCCGTGCGCAGCGACCTGGCGCGCCTCGACCAGGCCGAGCTGCACGTCGTCGATCGACAGGGCGGTGCGGGCGTTGTTGTAGAAGCGCTCCAGGGCAGCCGCGGCGTCGCGGGCGTAGGCGCCGCGCACGGTCATGCGATGGCCGCGGCGCTGGATGGTGACGTCGAGCGCTTGCTCGATCTGGCGCAGGTTCTCGTCAAGCGGCCCGCACAGGTTCTGCAGGCGGGTGTTGTCGTCCTTGGGAGCGACGAATTCGGCTGAGGGAATTTTCATGGGGGTACGAGTGGCGGCATCAGGCGACATCAGGCGCGGATTACTGGCGCACTTTGATCTCGCCGCGCAGCGAGTGCGGGAAGGCTTCGGTAATGGTCACGTCCACCATTTCGCCAACCATGCGGTCGCGGCTGGCCTGGGGCACGCCCGGCAGCGCGAAATTCACCACGCGGTTGTTTTCGGTGCGGCCGTGCAACTCGGTCGGATCCTTGCGCGCCGGGCCTTCCACCAGGATGCGCTGCACCGAGCCGACCATGCTGGCGCTGATGCGCTGCACGTTCTCCTCGATGGTGGCCTGCAGGCGCTGCAGGCGGCGCAGCTTGACCTCGGCCGGCGTGTCGTCGGCCAGGTTGGCCGCCGGCGTGCCGGGACGCGGGCTGAAGATGAACGAGAACGAGGTGTCGTAGCCGATCTCCTCGATCATCGCCATCAGCTTTTCAAAGTCCGCCTCGGTCTCGCCGGGAAAGCCGATGATGAAGTCCGACGACAGCGACATGTCCGGGCGCAGCGCGCGCAGCTTGCGGATGATGCTCTTGTACTCCAGCACGCTGTAGCCACGCTTCATCGCCATCAGGATGCGGTCGGACGCATGCTGCACCGGCAAGTGCAGGTGGTTGACCAGCTTCGGGCAGCGCTCGTACAGCGCGATCAGGCGCGGCGTGAATTCCTTCGGGTGGCTGGTGGTGTAGCGGATGCGCTCGATGCCGGGGATCTCGGCCACGTACTCGATCAGCAGCGCGAAGTCGGCGATCTCGCTGGTGCCGCCCATGGCGCCGCGATAGGCGTTGACGTTCTGCCCCAGCAACGTGACTTCGCGCACGCCTTGCCCGGCCAGCCCGGCAACTTCCGCCAGCACGTCCTCGAACGGGCGCGACACTTCCTCGCCGCGGGTGTAGGCACCACACAGTAGCTGCAGTACTTGGAGCAGCCTTCCATGATCGAGACATAGGCGCTCGGGCCGTCCACGCGCGCCGGCGGCAGGTGGTCGAACTTCTCGATCTCGGGAAAGGAGATATCCACCTGCGCGTGGCCGGTCTGCTGGCGGCGGTTGATCATGTCCGGCAGGCGGTGCAGCGTCTGCGGGCCGAACACCACGTCGACATAGGGCGCGCGCTTGACGATGGCGGCGCCTTCCTGGCTCGCGACGCAGCCGCCCACGCCGATCACCAGGCCCGGCTTGACGGCCTTGAGCGCTTTCAGGCGGCCCAGTTCGGAGAACACTTTCTCTTGCGCTTTCTCGCGCACGGAGCAGGTATTGAAGAGGATGACGTCCGCTTCTTCCAGCGTGTCTGTCTTCTCCATGCCCTGGGTGGCATGGAGTACATCGACCATCTTGTCCGAGTCGTACTCGTTCATCTGACAGCCGTAGGTTTTGACGAAGACTTTTTTCATGGTGCCGATCTCAGTGGTTTACCTGGGGGCATCAGGGTTTTATGGGGACGAAATACATCCGGGCCACGGCGCGTTCTGCCGCGCCCCGGATCACGACTATTGCACTATTTCACTATTGCACTACTGCGCCGCTTTTTGTTCCTGCTCGCTCAGGATCCAGGCCGTCAGCAACTGGCCGTAGAGGTCGAGCTTGAACCGCACCGGCAGCTTCTGGCCGGCCACCGCCCCGATGGACATCAACTGGTTGTCCGTGCCGAACAGCCGCAGGCCCGGCGCCACGCCGACGGCCTTGCCGTCCAGCGTGGCCGACTGCGGCGCGCTGGGCGACGGCGCGGCGAGCACCAGCTTGGCCTTGGCCGCGTCGGCGGGGATCACGCGCAACGCCTGCTGCGCATGCGCCGTTGCCGGCAGCAGCGCGGCGGACAAGGCGAGCGATGCGGCCAGCAGGGTGGCCCGGACCAGAACGAAAAGGGCAGGGCGCGCGCAACGGTTGGCTGGCATGGATGCTCCGGCAAGAAACGGTTCGGGAAACGAAGGCGATGCGGGTGTTCCGGCGGCGCGGGCCGGGCAACCTAATATTCTACCCGGTCACCCGCCGGCCGCGCGGCACTAGAACAGCCCGGATGCTTCCTGCAGCACACGCTGCTTGGAGACCGTGCCCATCAGCTCGCGCCCGGCCGTGTCGCGGATCAGCGGGATCCGGTTGAGCGCGTGATGGGTGAACAGCCGCAGCGCGTCGGGCAGGTGAGATTCCGGAGTCAGGGTGGGGAAATCGCGCTCGCATAGCGCCAGCAGGGCCGCTTGCGGCTGCTCGCGCAGTGCGCGCTGCACTGCGTGGATCGACAGCGCGCCCAACAGGCAGCCATCCGGCCCAACCATATACAGATAGCGCGTGCCGGTCTCGGCGAACTTGTCGCTGGCCTGCTCCAGGGTGGCCTCGGGGCCGATGATCGTGTCGGTTGCGTCGCACAGCCCGGCCAGCGTCAGCGCGCGAGCCCGCTCGGCCGCGGCCGAGGCCTGGGTACGCTCGGCCACCACGCTGTACAAGGACAGGGTCTGGCAGCGCGATGCGGTGTAGTAGGCGGCGGCCGCGCCGATCATGCCGGGCAGCAGCAGCGCCGGGGCCAGCGTCATCTCGAACACCATCAGCACCGACATCAGCGGCGCCTGGCTGGTGGCGGCGAGGAAGGCGGCCATGCCCACCAGCGGCAACAGCGGCGCGCCGTCGCCGCCCGGCACGGCGGGTGCCAGCAGTTGCCCTAGCGCTGCGCCGACGAACAACGAAGGCGTGAACACGCCGCCGACCGCGCCCGAGCCCATGCTGAGCAGGCGAAGGCGCGCTTGGCCAGGCTGGAAGCGCGCATGAACAGGGCGCCGGACACGCCAGCCAGCACGCCGAGCAAGACGGCCGCCAGCAGCATGGGCGGATGCAGCAGGTCGGAAGGCACGGTCAGGCCCGGGTAGAGCGGCTGCAGGCCGCCATGCAACTGGCTGACCACGGTGCCCGCCACCGAGGCCAGGAATAGCGGCATCAGGCGCTGCACCGCCACCGCGCCAAAGACCACCTCGGCCACGAAGACCGCCGCCGACAGTGGTGTGTGATAGACCGAGGCCAGCCCGGCGGCCGCCGCGCAAGCCGTGAGCATGCGCCGCAGGTTGGTGTCGCCGTCCGGCCCGCTGCCGCCGCGCGCGGACGGAAACACCGATCCGCACAGGGCCGCGAGCTGGATCATCGCGCCTTCCTTACCCACCGAGCTGCCGGTGACGATGGAGCAGAATGACGACAGCGCGCGCAGCAGGGTGATGCGCACCGGCAGGCGCCCGGTGCCGCTGGCTACGGCTTCCATATAGTCGGAGACACCGGGCTGCGCGGCGTTGAGCTTGGCCGCCGCCGTCAGCAGCAAGCCCGCGATCACGCCGCCAAGCGTCGGGATCGCCACCCGCCAGATCAGCGCGAGGCCCGCGAATACGGTGACGATATCGGCATGCGTGCCAAACATCACATAGCCGCTAGCGTCCAACGCTTCCTTGAACAGGGTGGTGACGATGGCTGCGGCAATCCCTACCGGGATGGCCGTAAAGAGGGTGACTTCCTGGTCTTCGATAAACCTGAACCGCATTGTGTCGGCATCCGGGGGGCTGGGATGGGCTGGGCCGGGCCGGCGCGCGCCCGCGCGTTGCGCGGGCGCGGCCAGGCGGGGGCCAGGCGGGGCTGGCCGTCATCATAGCGCAGCGACGCCCGCGTCCCTTGGGGCGCCGCGCTCGCGTGAGAGCGCCAGGCTGGTACACTAGCGGTCTTTCCTCCTAAAGAAGCGGGGGCAGTCGCCTCGCTTCGCCGGTCGGTATTTCCGGTTTTCGGTTTTCTCACTCACGTCGCCCCCGCGATTGGCGCACCACATGCGCAAAGGGCGGCCGAAGCGTCAATTCATGTCTTTTTCCGAACTTGGCTTGTCCGACAAGCTTATGCGTGCCGTGGCCGAACAGGGCTATACCACGCCGACTCCGATTCAAGCGCAGGCGATTCCCGCCATCCTGAAAGGGGGCGACCTGCTTGCCGGCGCGCAGACCGGCACCGGCAAGACGGCCGGCTTCACGCTGCCGCTGCTGCAACTGCTGTCCGAATCCTCGGCCGGCCGCGAACCCGCGCGTGGACAACGCCTGCCGGTGCGCGCACTGGTCCTGACCCCGACCCGCGAACTGGCGGCGCAGGTGGAAGAAAGCGTCCGTAACTACGGCAAGTACCTCAAGCTGCGCTCCATGGTGATGTTCGGCGGCGTGGGCATCAACCCGCAGATCGAACAGCTCAAGCGCGGTGTCGATATCGTGGTGGCTACGCCTGGCCGCCTGCTCGATCACCTGTCCCAGCGCACCATCGACCTGTCCCACGTGGAAATGCTGGTGCTGGACGAAGCCGACCGCATGCTCGACATGGGCTTCATCCACGACATCCGCAAGATCCTCAACGTCTTGCCGCCGAAGCGCCAGAACCTGCTGTTCTCGGCCACCTTCTCCGACGAGATCCGTGGCCTGGCCGACCGCCTGCTGGACAACCCGGCCTCCATCGAAGTGGCGCGCCGCAATACCACGGCCGAAACCGTGGCACAGCGCGTGTACCCGGTGGACCGCGAGCGCAAGCGCGAACTGCTGGCCCACCTGGTGCGCGAGAACGACTGGCACCAGGTGCTGGTGTTCACCCGCACCAAGCACGGCGCCAACCGCCTGGCCGAGCAGCTCGACAAGGACGGCCTGTCGGCGCTGGCCATCCACGGCAACAAGAGCCAGTCGGCCCGCACGCGCGCGCTGACCGAGTTCAAGGCCGGCACGCTGCGCCTGCTGGTGGCGACCGATATCGCCGCGCGCGGCATCGACATCGACCAGTTGCCCCATGTGGTCAACTACGACCTGCCTAATGTGCCCGAAGACTACGTGCACCGTATCGGCCGTACCGGCCGCGCCGGTGCCGAGGGCGAGGCGATCTCGCTGGTCTGCGTGGATGAAATCTCGCTGATGCGCGATATCGAGCGCCTGATCAAGCGCCAGATCGAGCAAACCATCCTGCCGGGCTTCGAGGTGGATCCGAGCATTCCGGCGGAGCCGATCCAGAAGGGCCGGCAGGCCCGTGGCCAAGGCCAGGGCAACGGTGGTGGTGGTGGCGGCGGCCGTGGCCGCGGCCAGGCACCTGCCGGCGGCCAGCCGCGCGGGCGGGCACCGGCAGCGGATGCCGGCGAGCGCCAGCAACGTCCGGCACGCGCGCCGCAAGGCCGCGGCCCGGCTCCGGCCGCGGCTGACGGGCAAGGCCAGCGCCGCGCGCCGCAGGGCAGCGGCCGCGCGGCTTCGGCCGGGCAAGGCAGCCCGCGCAACGGGCAGGCTAATGGCAATCGCGGTGCCGGCAACGGCAACGGCAATGCCAATGGCAACCGCGACCACAACGGCGATGTCAACGGCAACCGTGCCGCCGGCAATGGCAACCGCGACCGCAATGGCGATGTCAACGGCAATCGCGCCGGTGCCAACGTCAATAACACCCACGCCGCGCAGCCGCGCACCGGACAGGATCCCGCGGCACGCGGTCGCCGTCCGGCGCCGCAGGCCGCGCTGCTGGGCGGCCAGCGCGGCAAGCCCACGCGCTAAATCCCCCAACGTCCCTAACGTTCCCAACGGCGGCCACGCGCAATGTCCAGTTCAGGGTTTGACCTCCAGGCGCCCGGCGATGGCGGCGAGGCCGCGGCCGACGCTGGCGTGCCCTACGCCAGCCTCACGCCGGACCTGATGCTGGATGCCATGGAGGCCGCCGGTTTCGAGCCGGACGGCCGCCTGCTGGCGCTCAATAGTTACGAGAACCGGGTCTGGCAGGTGGGGATCGAAGGCAGTGCGCCCGTGGTGGTCAAGTTCTATCGCCCCGGCCGCTGGAGCGATGCCGCCATCCTGGAAGAACACGCCTTCGTGCAGCAACTGGCCGACGCCGAGATTCCGGCGGTGCCGGCCATCGCGCGCGATGGCGCCACGCTGCTGGCGCATGCCGGTTTTCGCTTCGCGGTGTTTCCCCGCTGCGGGGGACGCGAGCCGGAGCTGGATCGTGCCGACACGCTAACCTGGCTTGGCCGTTTCATCGGCCGCATCCATGCGGCCGGCGCCACTCGCCCTTACCAGGCGCGCCCCACCATCGACGTGGACACCTTCGGGGTGGCCCCGCGCGACTGGCTGCTGGCGCAAGACTGTATTCCCCTGGAGCTGCGCCCGGCCTGGCAGGCGGTTGCCGATCTCGCCGTGGATGGTGCTCGCCGCTGCTTTGAGCGCGCGGGCGACGTAGCGCAGCTGCGGCTGCATGGCGATTGCCATCGCGGCAATGTGTTGTGGATCGAAGAGCCCCAGGCCGGCACGCGCCCGCCCGGGCCGCATTTTGTCGACTTCGACGACAGCCGGATGGGGCCGGCGGTGCAGGATTTGTGGATGCTGCTGGAGGGCGACCGCGCCGCCATGCAGCGGCAGATGGCCGACATCCTGGCCGGCTACGAGGATTTCGCGGAATTCCAGCCCCGCGAGCTTTACCTGATCGAGGCGCTGCGCACGCTGCGCCTGTTGCATTACAGCGCCTGGCTGGCCAGCCGTTGGCGCGATCCGGCCTTCCCGGCGGCGTTCCCGTGGTTTGGCACGGCCCGCTACTGGCAGGACCGCATCCTCGAATTGCGCGAGCAGGTCGCGCTGATGGACGAGCCGCCGCTCTGGCCGGTTTGACCCGGCACCGGCCTGCCCAGGCCGGCTGCCCGACTTGCTACTTGCCCGGGGCCTTGACCAGCACGACCGGGCACGGCGCGTGCGCCAGCACCCGTCCCGCTACCGAACCAATCACCGCATCGAAGAACGAGCCGCGCCCGTGCGTGCCCATGACGATGCCGCGCGCGTCCACGCTGGCGGCATAGGCGACGATGCGCTCCGGTGCAAAGCCGTGCAGCGCGTGCTGCTCGAAGGCAATGCCTGCAGCGCCGAGAATGTCGGCCACGGATTTCATGGCCTTGCCGCTTTCTTCCTGATGCCAGGAATCGATGGTTTCCTTGCTGACGAAGGCACGTACCTGCCCGGTGACATCGGGCGTCACGTGGACCACATGCACGGTGAAGCCGCTTTGCAGCAGCTTGCCTTCAGTGATGAAGCGGGCGGCTGCGTCGGAAAAGGGCGAACCGTCGGTGGCGAGCACGATGTTGGTCATGGCGGCTATCTCCTGTAATGGCTGTAGTCATTGTCGGCATGGCGGTTTCCGGCCGGGTGGCTCGGAGGCGCTCACGACGATCATGATGACACCCTGCGCGCAACCTTGCCTGGATCCAGATCAAATGCCGTGTGATCGCCGGCACCTTCCCAATCGGCTTTCATCCCACGTTTTGACAGTTTCTTTGCACCGCACCCCAGGCATCTGAGCGCCTTTTTGACGCGCCGGAATCTACCCTGCAAATAGGAAAACTCTGTCGGATGTTCCGGCTTGCCGCCATGTGGATCTACTATCGGTTGGCGATCGGCGCGCTGGCGATGCTCGCGCTGATCCTGCTTTTTGCCTGGGAATTCGGGCTGGCGAGTGCCATTGCGCGCCGCGAGGAGGGCTTTTCGCAGTTGCCCGACGAGCAGGGGCCCTGAGGAGGGCGCTTGCGCGCTGCCGAGCCCGATACAGGCGCGCCGCCAGGGGCGCCGTGCGTGGACAAGTTGCATGTAGCGGTTCAGACTGCCGGTGCGGGCCGCGCGGCTGTCTGGCGGCCCGCCTGCCGCATTCGTCGCCATGCATTTTCCTATCCAACGAGAGCCATGAGACTACGTTTCCGTGCCCGCGCGCCTGGCAGCGCGCCGCCTTCTGCACCCTTGCATACCAATTCCCGGACTTTCCAGCCCCCCTTGCGCGCCGCGGTCCGCACGACCATGCGCACCGCCCTCGGCGCCATGCTGCTGGCCGCGGGCGCGCATGCCGCCACGCTCGACAGCACGCAGTTGCAACAGCAGGCCGGCCAGGCCGCGGCGGGCAGCTACCGTGAATGGGTCGAATTGCTGGCGCTGCCCAACGACGCTACCGTGCCCGCGGATATCCAGAAGAACGCGGACTGGCTGGTCAAGGCCTTCGCCCGGCGCGGCTTCCAGGCGCGCGAGCTGCCCAATAACGGCAAGCCGATGGTCTACGCCGAATATCCCGCTAGCACGCAGCCAAGCCCTGGGCCGCGCAAGACCGTGCTGTTCTACATGCACTTCGATGGCCAGTCGGTGACGCCGTCGCAATGGGCGCAGCCCAGCCCGTGGCAGGCTACGCTCAAGGCGCGCAGCGCCGATGGCAAGTGGGAAACGCTGCCACTGGAGAAACTCTATGGCGGCCAGGCCGATCCCGAGTGGCGCGTGTTCGGGCGTTCGTCGTCGGACGACAAGGGCCCCATCGTGATGTTCCTGGCCGCCATGGATGCGCTCAAGGCCGCCGGGGTGGACCCCGCGGTCAATATCAAGGTGCTGCTCGATGCCGAGGAGGAGAAGGGCTCGCCGTCGCTGGGCAAGGTGATCGCGGACAACCTGGCGCTGCTGCGCAATGACGGCATGGTGATCTTCGACGGCCCCATGCACCAGAGCAACCAGCCCACGCTGATCTTCGGCAACCGCGGCGTGCTGCTGGTGCAACTCAAGGTGTTCGGTGCCAGCCAGGGCCTGCACAGCGGCCACTACGGCAACTATGCCGCCAACCCCGCGCAGCGGCTGGCGAACCTGCTCGCCACCATGAAGGACGACGACGGCCGCGTCACCATTCCCGGCTACTACAAGCCGGTGAAGATCGATGAGCGCGCGCGCCGCATCATGGCCGCCGTGCCCGACGACGAAGCCGCGCTGCGCCGCCGCCTGGGCATCGCGCGCGCCGAGCGCGTGGGCGCCAACTACCAGGAAGCCATGCAGTACCCCACGCTGAATGTGCGCGGCATGGCCGCTGGCGACGTGGGCGAGAAGGCCCGCACCATCATTCCGGAAGTGGCGGTGGCCGATATCGATATCCGCACCGTGCCGGAGACCAGCCCGGAATCCCTGTTCGCCCTCGTCAGGCAGCACGTGGAAAAGCAGGGCTACCACCTGGTCAAGGGCGAGCCCACCGACGACGATCGCGCGCGCTATCCCAAGCTTGCCTCGGTCACCGCGGGCGAGGTCTCAGCCTCCAGTTCCGCCGCGCGCACGGACCTGTCGGCGCCAATCAGCCAGTGGCTCACCCAGGCCATGCAGCAGTCCTACGGCAAGGCGCCGGTGCAGATCCGCATGATGGGCGGCACCGTGCCGACCGGCGCGGCGGTGCAGGCGCTGCAGGCGCAGTTCGTGATCGTGCCGCTGGTCAATGCGGACAACAACCAGCACAGCTACGACGAGAACATGCGGCTGGGCAACTACCGCGATGGCATCCGTACCGTGATGGGCATCCTGCAGACACCGTTCAAATAAGGCGCAACGCCGCAGGCGCCGCGCATCCGCCGGGATGCGGCGGCGAGCGCCCGACCCATGCAATCACAGGAGATAGCAAGATGACGCAAGCCAAGCAAGACCCCGCCGCCTACGCGCCAACGCCGGCCTTCGAAGCCGGCCGGCAGGTGCGTTCGGAAGTCATGGGCGAACAATACGTGCAGCGCGCGCTCGACGCCGCGCAACAGCAGGGCGACGTTGGCCTGCAGCAACTGGTGACGGAATTCGCCTGGGGCACGGTGTGGACGCGTGACGGCCTGGACCGCAAGCAGCGCAGCCTGGTCCCTATCCCTATCGCTGCAGCGCTTGCGCGGCGAAGGTCACGAGGTAGCCGCTGCCCAGGCAGGCGGCGATCCATCCGGCGAGGATCATGGCAGTGTCTTTGATGGTCATGATGCGTTCCTGCTCTCTGTGCGGTCTTGCTTGATGCTCACACCGCGAAACCGAACGGATAGTCATGCTTGACCGTGCGGGCGCCGTCGCTGAACGCATCGACCTTGCGCGCGCCGTCGGTATAGGCGTCGGCGGCGCGGTGCACGTAGCCGTAGTTGTCGCCGGCATGGGTGCCGCGGGCATCTGCGGCGAAGGCGGAGTTGAGCGAGAGCAGGGCAGTGCCGGCGATGGCGGCAGCGAGGAGCAGGCGGGCGGTGGTGATTCTCATGATCTATCTACCTTGTTGAATTTGGGAGAACGTGTTCCGTCTCCATGTGACAAAGGATAGATCTGGCGTGGGGTCGGTATGGGGCCTTGTGTCGTATTTGATATTCAATTTTTTTGATTAACTGTCCTGCGCAACTCCCGGCGCCTGCCGGGAGGCCTGCCGCGCCGCAAAATCCTGCGCCGCCGCCAGCAGCCAGGTCCGCAGGCGCGACATTGCATCGCTCATCGGCCGCGAGTCCGGCGCCACCAGGTAGTAAGCGCGCTGCGAGTGCATGGCCTGGGCCACCGGCATCACCAGCAGGCCCAGCGCCAGGTACTCCTCCACCAGGAAGCGCGGCACCAGGCCCACGCCCAGCTTGGCGCGGGCGGCGCTGATCACCATGCTGTGGTGGTCATAGCGCGTGCCGCGCATGGCGTTGACGTCGCCTACGCCGGCTGCTTCCATCCAGTTTTTCCAGTCCAGCCGGCGCGTCGACAGGTGCAGCAAGGGCGCCTGCGCGATCCGTTGGGCGCTGACCGGCCCCTCGCCGGCAAACAGCGCCGGATGGCAGATTGGCACTGATTCCTCATCGAACAGCGGGTCTGCGCGGCCACCCGGATAGTTGGCTTCGCCGTAGTGGATCGCGGCGTCGTACGGCGTGCCGTCGAACAGGAACACATCCGCCTGCGCGCTGAAGTTGACCACCACCTGCGGATGCTGCGCATAGAACGCGGGCAAGCGGGGAATCAGCCATTCCACCGCCAGGGTCGGCACGCAGGCCAGTTCCACGATGCCGCCCGCGCCCTCGTGCGCCATGATGTCCAGCGTGTCGCGCTGCAGCTTTTGCAGGCTTTCCCGGACCTGGTAGCCGTACAGCGAGCCGGCCGGCGTCAGGCTGACGCGCTGGTTGGCGCGGTGGAACAGCGCCACGCCGAGCTGGCTTTCCAGCGTGGCGATCTGCCGCGAGACTGCGCTTTCACTCAGGCAGAGCTCCGCCGCCGCCCGCCGCAGGTTCTGGTGGCGGGCGGCGGCCTCGAAGGCGCGCAGGCTGCTGAGGCTGGGAATGCGAGAGGCGCTCATGGTGCGATTTGCGGGGTGATTGACCTGGGCATCGTGCCGGTGGTCCACGTTGATGTCCAGGTTGATGCATGAAAGTCATCATCCTATGCGTAAATCTCGCTTGATGTAAAAAAGTTGATGACTAAAAATGCCGAACTCCCGGAATGTCGCCTATCGGCCTTCCGGCGTTCCCCGCCCCCCAAAAGACAAGAGACGGGACATCACAACCAATAAGGAAACGAGGAGACCGGCATGAATCGACTGCTTCGCATCATCGGCCATTGCGGCATTTCAATGGGCCTGCTTGCGGCGGCCACGGCCAGCGCGGACGACTTCCCCAACAAGCCGGTTCGCATCATCGTGCCGTACCCGGCCGGCGGCACTACCGACATGGTGGCGCGCATGATCGGAGACCAGCTCACCGTGATGTGGAAGCAGCCCGTGCTGGTGGACAACCGTCCCGGTGCCGGCGGCATCGTTGGCACCGGCGTGGCGGCCAAGTCGCCGGCGGATGGCTACACGTTGCTGATGGGCTCGGTCGGCGAGTTCGGCATCAATCCCACGCTGTACAAGAAGCTGCCCTATGACGCCGCCGCGGACTTCGTGCCGGTGTCGCTGGTGGCCAAGGTGCCCAATGTGGTGGTGATCTCGCCGGCGTTTGCCGAGCGCGCCCGCGTGAATACGCTGGCGGAGTTCATTGCCTACCTCAAGGCCAACCCGGCCAAGGTCAACATGGCCTCGGCCGGCAACGGCACCTCGACCCACCTGGCGGGCGAGCTGTTCCAGCGCATGACCGGCACGCAGATGAGCCACGTTGCCTACAAGGGCAGCAGCCCGGCGCTGGCCGACTTGATGGGCGGCAGCGTCGACGTGATGTTCGACAACCTGCCCGCATCGATCCAGTTCGTCCGTGCCGGCAAGCTCAAGGCGCTGGCGGTGACCTCCGCAGCCCGTTCGGCGGCGCTGCCCAATGTGCCCACCGTGGCGGTGGCCGGGCCGGTCGAAGGCTTCGACGCCAGCCCGTGGTTCGGCCTGTTCGCGCCCAAGGGCCTGCCCTCCGCGATTGCGCAGAAGATCAGCCGCGACCTCGCCCGCGCCACCAGCGATCCCGCCATCCAGGCCAAGCTGCGCGAGCAGGGCGCCGAGCTGTCGCCTAACTCGCCGGAAGCGTTCGCCGAACTGGTGCGCAACGACCGCCGCAAGTGGGGCGAGATCGTCAAGCTCTCCGGCGCCACTGTCGACTGATCCCCGGGGTACCCCATGAGCACGCCAGTCCATCCGTACGCCTTCGCGCCGGCCATGCGGGAGCCGCAGGGCTCGCCCATTCGCGAGCTGTTCCCCTACATGAGCCTGCCGGACATGATCTCGTTCGCGGGTGGCTACCCATCGCCGGCCAGCTTCGATGCTGCCGCGCTGCAGGATGCCGCGGGCAAGGTCATGGCCACCGATCCGGCGCAATGCCTGCAGTACGGGCCGACCGAAGGCATGCCCGCGCTGCGCCAGGCGCTGTCCGCGCTGATGGCCGAACGCGGCGCGCCGTTGCCACCCGAGCAGATCGTGGTGACCTCGGGCTCGCAGCAGGGCTTTGACCTGCTGGTGCAGGCCTTCGTGGCGCCGGGCACGCCGGTATGGGTGGAAACGCCGACCTATCCCGCTGCCGTGCAGGCGCTGCGGCTGGCCGGCGCCGCCGTGCGCGCCATCCCTTCCGACCAGGACGGGCTGTGCGTGCAGGCCTTGGCCACCATGCTGGCGAACTGCCTCGACGCCGAACGGCCGCGCCTGCTCTACCTGGTGCCCACCTTCGCCAACCCGAGCGGGCGCACGCTGGCGCTGGCGCGCCGCCGCGCCGTGCTCGCGCTGGCCGCGCAGCACCGGATCGTGGTGGTGGAAGACGATCCCTACGGCAGCCTGCGCTTTGACGGCGAGCCGCTGCCCTCGCTGCTGGCGCTGGCGGCGCGGGACCCGGCGCTGACGCCCTGGGTGATCTACCTTGGCAGCTTCTCCAAGACCATGGCGCCGGGGCTGCGCCTGGGCTGGATGGCAGGACCCGCCGAAATCCTGCGGCGTGCGGTGATCGCCAAGCAGGTCTGCGACCTGTGCACCTCGCCGTGGCTGCAGCTCGCCATGGCAAGCTGCCTGGCGGATGGCCTGCTGCCGCGCCAGACCGCGCGCATCATCGACCTGTACCGCCACAAGCGCGACCTGATGATGCAGGCCCTGGCCGATGCCTTCGGCTCCGCGCTGCGCTGCGAGACCCCGCAAGGCGGCATGTTCCTGTGGTGCGAGATCGACGGCGTGGCGGACGCGGCCAGCCTGCTGCCGCACGCCATCGCGGCGCGCGTGATGTATGTGCCGGGCGCCAGCTTTGGCGTGGACGGACAGCGCTCGGCCGCGCTGCGGCTATCGTTTGCCACTGCGTCCGATGCGCAGATCGTGGCAGGCGTGGCGCGTTTGCGGCAGGCGGTGCTGGCCAGCCAGGGCGGCGCCGTGCTCGCCAGCTAAGCCTGCGTTGTCTTGGCGGGACGCGCGACCGGGGGGGCAGCGCTATGGGATACTGAGGCTTCCGCCCAGCCACCCCTGGCGCCTCCTCATGGCGCCTCCTCATGGCGCTATCCCATGCCCGAACTCTGGCCCAATTCCGGCTTCGACCCTGCCGCGCGCGACAGCGCTGGCCAGCTGCTGGCCAGCGACCACCTGCTGCGGATGTGGTGGCGCCGCCCCGAGGTAGCGCCGGTGGAGGCATCGTGCGATGCCGAGCGAGCGCTGCATGCGGCGTGTTCTCCCGGGCGCAGAAGGTGTCGCTGCAGGAAGGCGGGGTGATGCTGGCCGATGCCGGCACGGTCGAGCTGCACGCCTCGGGCAGCGTCTACGGCGAGCTAGGCCGCATGCTGGCCGAAGCGCAGGTTCCCGCCCGCACGGTGGAGCTGGATGTGCTGGATCGCGATAATGCGCAGGCCTACTGGGGACGCAACGAACGCCATGACACGGTGATCCGCTTCGCCAGCGGCAGCGCGGCGCTGGCGGCGTTCAGCCGCGTGCTCGCGCGCTGGGTGCTGCATTTCTTCGGGGTGGAGGTGACGGTGATGCCGCTCTCCGCGATCGAGGACCGGCAGTGGGCATGGCATATCGGGCTGGACGCGCAGGCCACGCTGTTGCTCAATGACCTGTATCGCGGCGTGGAACTGGAGCCGGAGCGGCAGCGGCGCATCTTGTCGCTGTTCCGGCTGGATTTTGCCGATCCGTCCGTCGTCAGGCGGGATGTGGCCAACCGGCCGGTCTACCTGGCGGCGGCGATGAACGAGGCCGGGATCCTCAAGGTGAAGCCGCAGAATCTGCTGCTGAACCTGCCCCTGGCCTCGATCTCTTAACCGTTGGCCGCAGGAGCACCACGACCAGCAGCAGGAGCCACGACCGCGCCATCAACGGCGCCATCCGCGGTCACGGTCGCGATCATGGTCGTGTTCGTGCCAATCGTGCTCGCGCCAGTCACGCTCGCGCCGATCGCGTTCACGCCACTGCTGCTCGCGCCATTCGCGTTCGCGCCAGGCGCGCTCGCGTCCACCGGGACCGTAGTAGCCGGGGCCGTAGTAACCAGGGCCTGTCACTACCACCGGCTGGGGTTGCACATACACCGGAGCCGGCTCATAGATCGGCGCGGCCCGGTACACGGGGGCCGGCTGGTAGACCGGCGCCGGCGCGACAAACACGGGGCCGGGCAGGCCGATGCCGATGTCCACATCCACGCGCGCGAATGCGGCGCTGGACGCAAGGCCTGCAACAGCAGCAATGGCGCAAAGGGTGGCAAATTTCCGCACGGGTGGCTCCGGTTAGTGATTGGCTCCACTGTATGCCGGCGCGCCGATGCCAGGTATTAGCGGGGTAATACAACTGTGTCTTCTTGTAACGTTTGATGCTTAATTTCCAAAGCACCCTGGCGTGAGGCACGGCGAAAATGCATCAGGCGCCGCGCCACTGCAGCCGCCGTCCCAGCCACGGCGCCAGCGCCGACGTTGCCACGCCCAGCGCGATCAACGCGAGCCCGGCCGACAGGTCCGCCGAGATCCGTTCCTGGAACGCCACCGCCGAGACCACCAACCCGATCAGCGGCACGCACAGCATGGCGATCGAGGTGGCCGCAGGCGGCAAGGACTGCGTCATGTTCAACACCACGATAAAGGTCAGCGCGGTAGCCAGCGGCCCGGTGTAGAACAGCAGCGGCCAGATCTCAGGGACCGAGAGGAAGTGGGGCGTGCCGTCGCGCAGCAGCGCCAGCACCACCAGCGGCACCGATGCGACGGCGGTTTCCCACGGGATCATGTCCGCGCCCAGGCGCACCGTGCGGTTGGCGCGCAGCTGGATGATGCTGAGCGACCAGGCCAGCGACGCGCCGAGCAGCATCACCAGGCCCACGGCGGTATGCAACTGCCAGTCCCGCACGGACGGGGCGATCATCAGCGCGATGCCGGCATAGCTCAGGCCGGTGGCAATCCACTGCGGGCGCGACAGCCGCTCCTTGAGCACCAGCGACGACAGCGGAATCACCCACACCGAAGTGGCATAGGCGATCACCGAGGCCCGGCCCGGCGGCACGTACTGCAGCGCCCACAGCGCCAGCGCGGTGAAGGCCGCCATCTGCAGCAGGCCCACGCCGATCACCAGCGGCCATTCCTGCCGCGTGGGCAGGCGCAGGCGGCGGAAAACGCCCAGCACCAGGAAGCTGATGGCGGCGGCCGAGGCGAAGCGCGCGGCGGCGAACCAGAGCGGGCTGACGTGGGTCAGGCCCAGCTTCATGACCGGCCAGTTGCCGCCCCAGATCGCCACGGCGCAGGCGAGGGGAACGAACCGGCGCCATCCTTGTTGTGCTTGCATGCTTCGACTCGACTCTTTGACCAGATTGTCCCGCTGCCACGGGACGGGAGGGGGATGCTGGAAAGTCTACGGTTTATTGCGCCGCAGCAGAAACCGAAGGCAGCTGCAATTACGTGCCGTTGCGGCATAGAATGCTGCCATATAAAAAAACAGGAGCGCAACGTGCTGGACATCGACCTGGACGCCACGGATATCCGGATTCTCAACGAGCTGCAGCGAGACGCCAGCCTGACCAACGTGGAGCTGGCCAGCCGCGTCAGCCTGTCGCCCTCGCCGTGCCTGGCGCGGGTCAAGCAACTGGAAAAACAAGGCGTGATCTCGCGCCGGGTCACGCTGCTGGACGCGCGCCGGCTTGGCCTGAAGGTGGTGGTGTTTATCCAGATCTCGCTGGACAAGCAGCGCCGCGAAACCCTGGATGCCTTCGAGCGGCGCATCACCACCCTGCCGCAGGTGATGGAGTGCTACCTGATGTCGGGCGACGCCGATTACCTGCTGCGCGTGGTGGTGGCCGACGTGGAAGCGCTGGAACGGCTGATCATCGACCAGATCACGCGCATTCCCGGTGTGTCCAGCATCCGCTCCAGCTTTGCGCTCAAGCAGGTCCTGTACAGCACGGCATTGCCGCTGGGCTGATGCCCCGGTTCAGGACGACGCCCGCAGCGCTTCGCGCGCCGTGAGCGCTACCACGCTGTCGATGCGCGTGTCGGCGCAGGCCACGGCGATGCCGTCCGGCAGCAGCGGCGCGGCCAGCCGTGTCAGCACATTGCCGGGTGGCATTTCCACCGCCAGGCGCACACCGCATTCGCGCGCCAGCAGCATGGCCTCGTGCCAGCGCACCGGCACGGCCAGGTTGCGCGCCAGGTCGGCGGCAATGCGCACCGGATCGCGCAGCTCGCGCGCCGCGCTGGCGCTGAAGTAGCGCAGGCGCGGCTGGCGCAGGCGTTCGCGTACGCCGTCAAAGGCATGCGCCAGTTCAACGGCCGCGCCGTCCAGCAGCGCGCAGTGCGAGGGCACGCTGATGGCGATGGCCTTGGCCGCATGGGCACCGGCGTCCAGCGCCAATGCCGCGACGCGCGCCATGGCCGCTGCCGCGCCGGCAATCACGAGCTGGGTGGGGGCATTGAGATTGGCCAGGTAGACGGGCGATGCTGGCCCATGCACCTGCGCGATGATGCGCTCCAGCGGGCCGGTCTCCAGCCCGAGGATCGCCGTCATGCCATAGCCGCGCGGATACGCTTGCTCCATCAGCGTCGCGCGCAGCGCCACCAGCCTGATTGCATCGGCATGGTCCAGCACGTTCGCGCAGACCGCCGCCGGGAAGGCACCGATCGACAGGCCGGCCACCGCATCGGGTTTGGCGCCCTCGGCAAGCAGGCAGCGCGCCATTGCCACGCCGGCGGTCAACAGGCACAACTGCACGGCCACGGTGGAGGCGAGTTCGGCCGCGCCGTCGAGCGCCAGCACGTCGCGCCCGAGCGCCTCGCTGGTCTCACTGATGGTGGCGCGCACGACCGGGTGGTCGGGCAGCGCATGCAGCATGCCCTGACGCTGGGCGCCTTGCCCGGGGAAGGTGAATAGGGTGCTCATGGCAGCGGCTGCCAAGGGTCATGGCTCATGACGGGGCCTGTCGCCGTCTTGAGCAGCACGCGGTGGCCGGTGCGCACTTGCTCGCGCAGCGCGAACGCGCCAAACGGCGTGGCCACCTGGATGTCGATGCGGGCTTGCGCATCGTCGAGCAAGGCGGCCAGAGCGCGGGCCAGTTCGGCCGAAAGCGGCGTTGCCGCGGTAACCAGCAGGTCGAGATCACTGCCCGCGTGCAGCACGTCGATGCCGATGGCCAGCGTAAAGCCGACGCTGCCGGTCACGCCCCAGTTAGCCTGCGCCGCATCCAGCAGTGGCGCGACCCGCGCCAGCGCCGCCAGTGCCGGCAATGCAGCGCGGCGAGGATGATCGCGCCAGCGCGCCTGCCGCGCGATCATGCGCGGCGTGGCCACGCGTGCCACCTGGGTGGCGGGCAGCCAGGCCGCGTGGCGCTGCGCGCGCGTGGTGCCGCGCAGCCCGACCGGGATGCGGCCTGCGCTGGCGCCATCGCGCCGCACCACCAGCGGCGCTTGCGCGAGCCAGTCCGCGCTGGCCCACGCGGGCAGTGTATTGGCACGGGCGAAGCCCGGTGCGTCAATCAGCCAGAGCAGGTCGTGCGGCAGGGGCGTGCTTGTGGTCATCGCGCCGTCGGCTTGTGCAATGGCTCAATCCTGCCACTGCTGCGCGAGCACTTCGCGCACGCGGCTGGAAGCCTGGCGGTTTTCTCCGCCAAGGCGGCTGCGCAGGTCGCGTTGCGGGTCCGCCTGGATATCGGCCAGCGCGGCTTGCAGCGCGCCATGCACGGTGTCGAGATCGGTCGCGTCCGGCTGCGCCGCGTGCCGGACCGCGACCTGCTTCCAGAGCAGCCCCAGCGTGGCGTAGTTGCCGATGTCATACGCCATCGGCGGCACGGTGGCGGCAAAGCTCTCCAGGTCCTCCACGCTGCGCATGGTGATGCGCGCGGCGGCTTGCTTGCCCATGGCGTGCACCTGTACGCCTGCATCGCTCAGCGCGATCAGGCGGTTGGCCTGGTAGCCGTGCGCGAGGAAGGCGCCGGACATGGCGCGCCCGACCAGCAAGGCGATCACGGGATGGCCTTGCAGCCGCGCCGTGGCGTACGCATCGGCCGCGCCCGCCAGCGACTGATGAATGCCGAAGGCTTCCTCGCGCCGTCCATAAGCCTGGCTGGGCGTATCGACGATGGCCACGATGGGACGCTTGATGTTGGCGTCGCGCTCGGCCAGCACGATCTCGTGCACGGCCTGCGCCAGCGACCAGCCTTCGAGCAGGCCGACCTCGCCGTCGCGCACGCGCGGGTAGGCGTTGGCGGCGTCGGGCACCACCGCGATGAAGCGCGCCGGCTTGCCGGCCAGCTCGGCGTCGGCCACCTGCACGGTGGCGGGATAGCCGGGGCGGCGCGGGGCGTTGCGCGTCAGCGCCGCGAGCCAGGTCTCGCCGCGGCCGAGTGTGGTTGCTGAACTCATGGCTTGGCTCCGTGTGCGTAGATGGTGCGGACGGTTTGCGGCTCCGGCTGGCGCGCCGGCTCCGGCTGGCGCGCCGGATCGTATTCGGCCAGGCGTTGCAGGTAATGCGCGTAGCGCTCGCTGCGGTGCACGGCCGGCACGCCCTGCGCCAGGGTCTCGCGCACCGCGCCGCGGATGGCTTCGCTGTCGTCCTCCACGTAGCGATCCGCGAGGCCGGTGGCAATGCGTTGCTCGCCGCCGGTAAAGCGCCAGATAAAGGGCCGGTCGCGCGAATCGTATTCGGCAACGCCGGCTTCCTGCTCGATCACAGCTGGCCCGTTCAGGCCAAGGCGTGCCTCGCGCGTCACCACCAGGTAGCTGCACAGGCCGGCCGCGATCGACATGCCGCCGAAGCAGCCCACGGTGCCGGCGATCACGCCCACCACCGGCTGGTAGCGGCGCAGGTCGACAATGCCCGCGTGGATGTCAGCGATGGCCGCCAGTCCCAGGTTGGCCTCCTGCAGCCGCACGCCGCCGGTCTCGAACAGGATCACCGCGCGCGTGGGCACGCCGCGCCGGTTGTCCTGCGCCGCCAGCTCCAGCGCGCCGGCGATCTTGGCGCCGCCCACTTCGCCCAGGCTGCCGCCCTGGAACGCGCCTTCGATGGCGAGGACCACGGCAGGCTGTGCGTCGATGCGGCCCTTGGCCACCACCACGCCGTCATCCGCTTGCGGCACCACGCCTTGGCGCTCCAGCCACGGCGAGACCAGCTGGTCGAACGGGCCCGCGAGTTCGCGCAAGGTGCCGGGGTCGAGCAGCGCATGCACGCGGGCACGCGCGCCCAGCTCGACAAAGCTCTCGCGGGTCAGCAGCGATGCGTGGTTCATGGTTGCTCCGCTTGATCGAGGGCCTCGAACGCTTCCGCCAGCCGCATGCCCACTACCCCCGGCGTAGCGCCGAAATCGTGGATGCGGATGCGCATGGCGGCGCGCGGCTCGGCGCTGAACACGCGCGCGAGCTGTGCGTCCCAGACCTTGCCATAGCCGTCCACCGAGGTGGTGACGTGAATCCGCGTGGTGCCGGCCGTGCCGGGCTCGACCATGACTTCGAGGTCGCCGGAGCCGACCACGCCGACCAGCACGCGCCGGTTTGCCGGCGCGCCGGCCGGATACTCGAACTGGAGCTGTTCCATTATTTGTCTCCTTGCACGGGATCAGGGGCCGGGCGCGTTGCAAGCGGCAGCCGGTCCAGGAAAAAGGTGGCGGCGAGCAGGTCCGCGGCGCCGCCGGGCGAGGCGTTGCAGGCGAGCATGGCGGTTTCGAGGCGGCGTAGCAGGCGGCGTCCGGCCAGCGTGCCGATGCCGCCGGCGCACAGCACCTGACAAGCGCCGTCCTGCATCAGCGCCAGGCCCTCGCGGCCGGCGCGGGCCAGTACGCAGGTATCGTCGAGCCGCTGCATGATCGCCAGCAGGGCGTTGACGCGCGCGCTGGATTCGGCGTCGCCACGCGCGCGGCTGCGTTCGAGCTCTGGCAGGCCAGCGCGCAGCACGTGCGGGAAGCCGGCCTGCGCCTGGCCGCGCGCGCCACGCACGCCGTAATCGATGCAGGCGCGTTCGCCCTTGTTGCCGGTACGCGTGGGGCGGTGCCGGTCGGGCAGGCGTGCGATGGCGCCGGCGGTGCGGGCAATGCCATGCGCGCCATGTCCTGGCTGGTGCAAGCCCGCGGCGCCAAGCAGCAGCCCCAGGCTCCAGATGGCGCCGCGATGCGTGTTGATGCCGCCGGTGGCGCGCATCATCGCGGCCTCCGCCTCGCGGCCGAGCGCGCCCAGCCGCTCGCGCAGCGCCACGCCGGGCCGCGCCGCGCGCATGCCTGCCGCCGCCATCTCGGCAAAGGCGGGATGCAGCGCGCGCGCCGAGATGCGCATCAGGTCCAGGCTGAGATCGGCGTGGGCGCCATTGCCGCGGCCGTCCACCAGCCCGGGCTTGGGTGACAGCGCGGCCTCGTCGATCAGGGCGCCGACAGCGAGATCGGCCAGCGCCACGGCATCGGGGTTGAAGGCATCGGGGCTGAAGGCATCGGCGCGGTGCCCGGCAAGTAACGCGAGGCTCGCCATCACCAGTAACGTGCTGGCGGCTCGTACAGCCCGCCGGACCAGTCGACCAGGTCGGCCATGCTCTTGGCCGCCAGCAACGAGCGGGTAGCCTGGCTGCGCTGCACGCCAAGGTCTTCGGGCAGCGCGATCAGGCCGTCGCTGCGCATGCGGCGCGTGGTGCTGGTGTCATGGCGCAGGCCGATCGGCGTCACGCCGGCAACAGCCGCCAGCATGGCACGGCGCTCTTCGATCGAGCGTGCCTTGTATAGGTAGGCGATGCCCTCCTCGGTCAGCACGTGGGTCACGTCGTCGCCGTAGATCATCACCGGCGCCAGCGGCATGCCGCTGTCCTTTGCCACCTGCACCGCGTCGAGCGATTCGACAAAGGTCGGCTTGCCGCCGGCCTGGAAGGTCTCGACCATCTGCACCACCAGCTTGCGTCCGCGCGCGAGCGGATCGTCGGTCTCGATCAGGTCGAGCCACGCCGGCGTGGGATGGCGCCGCCCGCCCGGGTTGTGGCCCATGTTGGGCGCGCCGCCAAAACCGGACAGGCGCCCGCGCGTAACCGTGGAGGAGTGGCCGTCGGCGTCGATCTGCAGCGTGGAGCCAATGAACAGGTCCACCGCGTACTGGCCGGCCAGCTGGCAGAAAGCGCGGTTGGAGCGCATCGAGCCATCGGCCCCGGTAAAGAACACGTCCGGCCGGGCGGCCACGTAGTTCTCCATGCCGAGTTCGCTGCCGAAGCTGTGCACGCTTTCCACCCAGCCGGACTCGATGGCGGGGATCAGCGTGGGGTGCGGGTTCAGCGTCCAGTACTTGCAGATCTTGCCTTTGAGCCCAAGCGACTCGCCGTAGGTGGGCAGGATCAGCTCGATGGCCGCGGTATTGAAGCCGATGCCGTGGTTGAGCGACTGCACCTGGTGGCGCTCGTAGACGCCACGGATCGCCATCATCGCCATCAGCACATGCACTGGCTTGATCAGGCGCGGGTCGCGCGTGAACAGCGGCTCGCAGAAGAAGGGCTTGTCCGCCTGCACCACGTAGTCGATCCACGAGCCGGGAATATCCACGCGCGGCAGGCCGGCGGGATCGTCCACGATCTCGTTGACCTGGGCCACCACGATGCCGTCGCGGAAGGTGGCCGCTTCCACCAGGGCGGGCGTGTCCTCGGTGCTGGCGCCGGTGTAGAGGTTGCCGTCACGGTCGGCCTTGTAGCCCGCAATCAGCACGATGTTCGGCGTCAGGTCCACATAGAGCCGCGCGTACAGCTCGATGTAGGTGTGGATGGCGCCGACTTCCAGTTGCCCGTCTTCCAGTCCCCTGTGCACCTTGGCCGGGTCCACCTCGGCCAGCGAGCGCGAGAGGAAGTCGGCCTGCTTCTGATTGTTGCCCTCCAGCACCACGCGGTCGCCCGGCGCGGTGATGGCTTCGAGGAATGGGACGATGTCGGCGGTGGGCACGACCCGGCCGCTGGCAAAGGCGGCGCCGCGTGCCATGCGGCGGCGCTTTTCGGTGCGGCGGGTGTCCCACTGTCGGTCCGTGGCTGGGTTGGGCATCGCGTCTCCGGTGTGCTTGATGCTTGGAATGGCACCAAGATACGCAGCGCGCGCGGCGCAAGCAATGACGCCCGGCGCCGCATCGTTACTCTAGGTGTAAGTGTTGGCGGCACGACATGCAAGGCGCCCTGCCCTGGCCGGGGGCGCACCGGATGGCGCCGCGCGCCCCCGCAAGGGCTGGCCCGGTCACAAGCGCCCCGGCTATCCGCTTCCCGCCGTTAATCCCACGCTAACGATTCTCCCGCCGGGTTGATTGATGCGGCGCACTGGCTCGCCTAGATTGCATCCATCCAACCTAGAACCAGCCCGCGCGCAGCCCTGCCGACGGGCCAACAGGAGACACCACCATGATCATCTACGGCACCGCCTTGCTGGCGCTTTGCCATCTCGTCGGCCTGTTCCTCGGCGAACTGCTAGGCATCGCGATCGGCGTCAAGGCCAACGTGGGCGGCGTGGGCATCGCCATGCTGCTGCTGATCTCGATACGGCTCTACCTGCACGGGCGCGGGCTCCTGCCCAGGGAGACCGAGGCCGGCGTGGGCTTCTGGGGCGCCATGTATATCCCGGTGGTGGTAGCGATGGCGGCACAGCAGAACGTGGTCGCCGCGTTGCGCGGCGGGCCGGTGGCGTTGATCGCGGCAGTCGGCGCGGTGCTGGTGTCCGCCTGCTGCATCGCCGTGCTCAGCCGCACCGGCGACCATGCGCCACTGCCGCCGATGTCCTCGCCGGAAGCCACCCCCAGCCCCGCCTCGCACTAAGGACGCCGCCATGCCGCATTCCATTTCGCATATCTTCCAGAACGTCCTGCTGCAAAACGGCCTGGTCACCGCGTTCGCCGCGGTCGGCATCATCATGTGGCTGTCATCAAGGCTATCGCGCTGGCTGACCTTCGGGCGCGTGCATGCCTCCGCCATCGCCATCGTCGTCGGCCTGCTGCTGGCCTACTATGGCGGCATTGTCACCGGCAAGGAAAAAGGCCTGGCCGATCTCTCCCTGTTCTCCGGCATCGGCCTGATGGGCGGCGCCATGCTGCGCGACTTCGCCATCGTCGCCACCGCTTTCGAGGTGCAGGTGACCGAGGCGCGCAAGGCCGGGCTGGTCGGCGCGGTGTCGCTGCTGCTCGGCACCATCCTGCCGTTTATCGTGGGTGCTGCCGTGGCGCGCGCCTTCGGCTACAGCGATGCGGTCAGCATGACCACCATCGGCGCGGGCGCGGTGACGTATATCGTGGGACCGGTCACCGGCGCGGCGCTGGGCGCCAGCTCCGACGTGATCGCGCTGAGCATCGCCACCGGGCTGATCAAGGCGATTATCGTGATGGTCGGCACGCCCATGGCGGCAGGCTTTCTCGGCCTGAACAACCCGCGCGCCGCGATGGTGTTCGGTGGCCTGGCCGGCACCGTCAGCGGTGTTTCCGCGGGGCTGGCCGCGACGGACCGCCGGCTGGTGCCGTATGGTGCGCTGGTGGCTACGTTCCACACCGGGCTGGGTTGCTTGCTGGGGCCGTCGTTGTTGTTTTTGGCGACCAAGGCGGTGGTCGGCTAGGCGGGCTGCGGCGAGCGCATGGCCAACCGGCAAACCGCCGCCAGCGCCAGCAAGTTCGGATCTCGCTCGCGCCGCCGCAAGAAGCTCAGGCCAATGGTCTGGCGCAGCCGGTACTGCGAGGACAGCGGAACCAGCGTCACCTTGTGCGCGAACACGTCGCGCACGCGCCCGGGCAGCAGCGCGTAGCCCACGCCGCCGCTGACCAGGTTCATCAGCGAGAAGATGTCGCCGACCTTCATCACCACGTTGGGCGTGAAGTCGGCGATGCGAAAGGCGTCCATGAAGCCCTGGTAGGTGATGAAGCCTTCGCTGAGCGTGACGAAGGGCTCGTCCCGGCATTGCCGCAGGTCGATGGCGTCTTGCCGGGCATAGGGCGAATCCGCCGGCGCGGCGAAGTAGATCTCGTCTTCGAACAGCGCAATGGATTCGATCTCGGGGTCGGGCTCGGGCATGGCCATGAGCGCGGCGTCGATGGCGCCTTGCTTGAGCTTGAAGAGCAGGTCGGCGTTGGAGCCGAGCACCAGTTCCGCCTGCAGTTCCGGCCGCCTGACCTTGATGCCGATCACCACGTCCGGCACCGTGCGGATGGTCAGCGAATAGAGCGAACCTATCTTCATGTGATCGGCCGAGTACCCGGCGGCCTGGCGCGTGGCGCGGATGCCGTCGGCCATGGTCTTGATGACGTCGGTGGCGACGTCCGCCAGCACATGGGCTGCTTCTGTTGGCAGCAGGTTGCGGCCTTCATGGCGGAACAGCGCGCAGCGCATGCCTTCCTCCAACGAGTGCAGCGCGCGATGCACGCTGACCGTGCTCACGTCCAGCGCTTCCGCCGCCTTGGCGAGGTTGCCCGTCTCCATGTAGGCGAGCAGGACTTCGAGCTTGCGCAAGGTGATTTCTTCGTTGATCCGGTTTCGCATGGGAGGTGCGGCGTGCGTGCGGTGGCGGTGACCGGAGCATGATAACCAGATTCGAAACCGGATGGTTCGTGGGGGCGCTCCTCAGTCCAGGTTCAGGTGCGACGCGCGGATGGTTTCCCCCCAACGTTTCTGCTCGCTGCCGACGAACCTGGCGAAACTCGCCTGTGGCTGTCCGCCGGCCAGTCCGCCCATTTCCTTGAACCTGGCCGCCACCTCGGTGTCGCGCATGACATTCGCCAGGCTGGCCTGGAGCTTGGCGACCACGGCCGGCGGCGTGCGCGCCGCGGCGAATATGCCGAGCCAGCCCATCACCACGAATTCGCTCACGCCTGCCTGCGCCATGGTCGGCACGTCCGGCAGGCTGGGCAGGCGCTCGGCGCTGGTGACCGCCAGCGCGCGCAGCTTGCCCGCGCGGATGTGCGGCAGCGCCTGCGTCAGGTTGTCGAACATGAAGGTGGTTTCCCCGGACAGCAGCGCGGTGGTGGCCGGTGTCGAGCCACGGTAGGGCACGTGGATGACCTCGGTCGCGGTACGCATGCGGAACAGCTCGGCGGTGAGATGTGTGGTCTGCCCGATGCCGGCGGAGCCATAGGAGAGCTGGCCGGGCTTCTTCTTCAGTTCCGCGCTCAGGTCGGCCACGGTCTTGATGGGCGATTGCGCGTTGACCACCAGCACGTTCGGAAACGAGATCATGTCGGTGATCGGCACGAAGTCCTGGGGCCGGTAGCTCAGGTGCTTGTAGGCACTGTAGTTGATGGCATGGGAGCCGGTGTTGCCGACCAGCAGGGTGTAGCCATCGTCCGGTGCGCGCAGCAGGGCCTGCGTGCCGATGATGCCGCCGCTGCCGGGGCGGTTGTCGACAATGACCGGCTGGCCCAGCATGGCGCTGAGCTTTTGCGCCACCAGCCGGGCCGGGATGTCGGTGGTGCCGCCCGGTGCGCCCGGCACGATGAGCGTGACAGGGCGCACCGGCCATGCCGGCTCGGGCAAGGCTGTGCCGGCGGCGGGCAGCGTCGTGGCCGCGCACAAGGTAAGCGCGGCTGTGCGCAGGGGGATGGCGGAACGCCTGCCGAACAGCTTGATATGCATGGGGTGTCTCCTCCGGTGTGCATGCTCGCCCTCGTGCGGGCGTGGCGGCGCGTCCGCTTCCCGGTCCGCTGCGCCGGGGCGACGACCGTGCCTAGCGCGGCGTCATGCGGATCGCGCCGTCGAGCCGGATGGTCTCGCCGTTGAGCATGGCGTTCTCCAGGATATGCAGCGCCGTCGAGGCAAACTCATCCGGCATGCCGAGCCTCGCTGGATGCGGCACCGAGGCACCAAGCGAGGCGCGCACATTCTCCGGCAGGCGTGCCAGCAGCGGCGTATCGAACAGCCCGGGGGCAATGGTGCACACGCGGATCATGCGCTGTGCCAGGTCGCGCGCCGCCACCAGCGTCATGCCGACGATGCCGGCCTTGGCCGACGCATAGGGGATCTGCCCGATCTGCCCTTCGTAGGCGGCCACCGACGCCGTCAGCACGCAGGCCCCGCGCTCGCCGTCGACCAGCTCGTTGCGGGCCATGCGCGCGGCGGCCAGGCGCAGCGTGTTGAACGTGCCGACGAGATTGATGCGCACGATCGATTCGTATTTCTCCAGCGAGCCGGGCTGGCCGTCCTTCTCCACCAGGCGCACCGGGCCGCCCACGCCGGCGCAATGGATCAGCGCGCGCATGGTGCCGAGCGCGTCCGCGGCATCGAACACGCGGGTCATCTGCGCGGTGTCGCAGACATCGGCCTGGACAAAGCGGGCGAGCTCGCCGAGCGCCTGCACGGCGGCGGCGCCGTTTTCTTCGGACAGGTCGGCGATCACCACGGCAACGCCGCGTTCGGTGAGGCGGCGGGCGCAGGCGAGGCCCAGCCCGGAGGCGCCCCCGGTGACGACGGCGGACATGTTGGCAAGTTTCATCTTGTGTCTCCTCGTTTCAGGTATCAGGTATCAGTGATCAGTGCGGGATGCGTATTGGCTCAGAGCCGTTCGATGATGGTGGCGTTGGCCATGCCGCCGGCCTCGCACATCGATTGCAGGCCGTAGCGCTCGCCGCTGTCTTCCAGCGCATGCAGCATGGTGGTCATCAGCCGCGCGCCCGAGGCGCCCAGCGGGTGCCCGAGCGCGATCGCGCCGCCACGCGGGTTCAGGCGTGCCGGGTCGGCGCCCAGCGCGCGCTGCCACGCCAGCGGCACGCAGGCAAAGGCTTCGTTGATCTCATAGTGTGCAATCGCATCAAGGGCGAGGCCGCTTTTCTCCAGCGCGCGCTTGCTCGACGGGATCGGCGCGCTCAGCATGGTCAGCGGGCTGTCGCCGCAGGCATCGAAGGCGACGAAGCGCGCGCGGGCGTTCAAGCCCAGGCGCGAGGCGGCGCGCTCGCTCATCAGCAAGATGGCGGCGGCGCCGTCGCTGATCTGCGAGGCATTGCCGGCGGTCACATGCCAGCCGATCTGCGGGAAGCGCTGGCCGAGCGCCTCGTCGCGGAAGGACGGCGCGAGCGTGGCCAGGCGCTCGGCGGTGGTGGCGGGGCGGATGGTCTCATCCTGCGCGACGAGTCCCGCGGCGGTACGGATCGGCAGGATCTCGCGGCGGAAGGCGCCGGCCTCGCGCGCCTGGTGCGCGCGCTGGTGCGACTGCGCGGCGTACTGGTCGAGATCGCCGCGCGACAATTCCCACTGCGCCGCGACCAGCTCGGCAGCCACGCCTTGCGACACCAGCCCCGGCGCATAGCGTGCCTCGAACGACGGGCCGTACGGATTCTGGCCGATGCGTCCCGAGCCCATCGGCACGCGGCTCATGGATTCGATGCCGCAGGCAATCACGATGTCGTAGGCGCCAGCCATGATGCCCTGCGCGGCAAAGTGCACGGCCTGCTGGCTGGAGCCGCATTTGCGGTCGATGGTGGTGGACGGCACATGCTCGGGGAATCCCGCTGCCAGCCATGCCACGCGGCCGGGCGTGGCGGATTGCTCGCCCACCTGGCTTACGCAGCCGGTGATCACGTCTTCCACCAGCCCGGGGTCCAGCTGGTTGCGCTCGACCAGCCCGGCCAGCACCTGCGCCAGCAACTCCGTGGGATGGAGTTCGGTGAAGGCGCTGCCGGACTTGGAGCGTCCCATGGGGGAACGGATGGCGTCTACGATGACGGCTTGCTGCATGACGGGTCTCCGAAGTTGTCTGATTGAAGCGGGAACGACGCTGGATCAGCTGCCGGTGAATTCGGGCTTGCGCTTGTCCAGGAAGGCCGACACCGCCTCACGGTGATCCGAGGTCTGGTGCGACAGTGCCTGGAAGCCGGCCGACAATTCCAGCAGCGTATCCAGCCGGGTATGCAATGCCTCGCGCAGCAAGCGCTTGGCCAGCCGCACCGCATGCGGCGGATTGGCGGCAATGCGTCCGGCCAGTTCGTTGGCCGTGGGCAGCAACTGGTCCGGCGGCACCACGCGCGAGACGAGATTCCATTCCAGCGCCTGGCGCGCATCGATGACCTGTCCGGTGAAGATCAGCTCGGCGGCGCGCGCAAGGCCGATCACGCGCGGCAGCAGCCATGCGCCACCGTCGCCCGGAATGATGCCCAGCTTGACGAAGCTCTCGGCAAACTGCGCCTGCTCGGACGCAATGCGCATGTCGCACATGCAGGCCAGGTCCAGGCCCGCGCCCATGGCCGCGCCATTGACGGCGGCGATCACCGGCACCTCCAGGTTGAACAGCGCCAGCGGCAGGCGCTGGATGCCCAGGCGATAGTCCTGGCGGATCTCCATGCCGGGCACCTGGCCCGAAGCCTGGCGCTCCATGTCGCGGATATTGCCGCCTGATGAGAACGCCGTGCCGGCGCCGGTGATGATCACCGCGCGCACGCTGGTGTCCACCGCGCGCACGCTGGTGTCGCGGTGGATGCGGTCGATGGCCTCCAGGAAGTCGGCCACGGCGGTGTTGCCGGTGAGGGGGTTGCGCCGCTGCGGCTCGTTCATGGTCAGGGTCACGATGTGGCCCTGCTGCTCGTAGCGCAGGAAGCTTGTCATGCTGGTCTCCGGTCGTTGTAGTCGTTGTAGTCGCGCCCTGGCTCGGGATGGCTGGCGCCGAGCGGCGCCGCCGGCATTCGCTCGTCTCAGAAGGCTAAGGGACCGTGCCCCCGGGTGTCCAATATTCATTTCGGCGAACCCGATATCCAACGCGTATCAGCGCGCCGCCGCTCGGCATCGGCGCAAAGCGCGCGCGCAAGACGGGTGCCACTGGCGATGCACATTGTCATGTGCTTCCCGCGGCTCCTCGTTCCAGCATCGATTGCTTCGTAGGGTAATAATTTGCATCCTAACTATATGGCTGCTATCATTCTGCCCATGCCTTCCATCGACGCCCTCCGTTTCGCCTTTACCGGCCAGCTCATGCTGGCCGGCCGCCAGTGGCGCCACATCTCCCAGGGTGCCGTTACCGCCTACGGGATTTCCGCCGCTGCTGCGGGCCCCCTGCTGTTTATCCGCCGCCTTGGCGGCGGTGTGCGCCAGGTCACCCTGGCCGACTATGTCGGGCTGGAAGGCGCATCGCTGGTTCGCCTGGTTGACCAGCTTTCCGCCGCGGGCTTCGTGCGCCGGGAAGTGGATGCGAACGATCGCCGGGCCAATGCGCTCTGGCTCACCGACGCCGGCGAGGCGCTCGCCGAAAAGATCGAGGTCGAGCTCAAGCACCTCCGTGCCAGTGTCTTCGCTGGCGTCAGCGAGCGGGACTTCGAGGGTGCCATGCGCGTGCTCAATGCGCTCGCCCAAGCCGCCGAGTCCGCGCCCACTACGGCTTCCGGGTTGTAAGAACATGGTCAGCTGGCCTACCGGACGGGACTGGATCTTCTCCCTCAAAGCCTTTGCGGCGGCCATGCTGGCCCTGTTCATCGCGCTGTACCTTGGCCTGCCGCGTCCGTATTGGGCCATGGCCTCCGTGTATATCGTGGCGCATCCGCTCACCGGCGCGACGCGTTCCAAGGCGCTGTATCGCGTGCTGGGCACGCTGCTTGGCGCGGCCGCATCCGTCGCCATCGTGCCGCCGCTGGTCAATGCGCCGGTGTTGCTGATGGCTGCGGTGGCGTTATGGATCGGCATCCTGCTCTATGTCGCGCTGCTGCACCGCACGCCGCGCAGCTATGTGTTCATGCTGGCGGCCTATACCTTGCCGATGGTGGCCTTGCCCTCGGTGAGCGATCCCTCGGGCGTCTTCGATATCGCCGTGGCGCGGGCCGAGGAAATCTGCCTGGGCATCCTGTGCGCGAGCATCGTCGGCTCGACCATCTTCCCCGCCAAGGTGGCCACGGTGCTCGGCCAGAATCCGCGCAGTGGCTGGCGGACGCCGCGCTGTGGGCCACCGACATGCTTTCGGCGCATCCGGCTGCCAAGGTGTCGCGCCATCACAGCCGCCATCGCCTGGCCGCCGACATCCTCGCGCTCGACCAGTTGATCAGCCATCTCTCCTACGACGCCGAAAGCGCCACACGCGTGAGACACGCACAGGAGTTGCGTGGCCGCATGACCATGCTGCTGCCCGTGCTGTCGTCGCTGGCCTCCGTAGTCGACGCCTTGCACCAGCACGCCGCGGGCATTCCGCAGCGCCTCTCGCACAATATGGCGCTGGCGTCGGCATGGATCAGCGCGGGCGCGTGGGCGCCGCTGCCGGCGTTGCAGCTATCCCCGGATGCGCCGATCGACGACGCCGGGCTGGAGCCGGGCAGTGCCGGGCCCGACTGGCACGCGGCGCTGGCCGCGACAGCCGAGGGCCGTCTGCGCGAGCTGATGGAGCTGTGGCAGGACTGCGTGTCGCTACAGCGCCGCATTGGCGAGACGGCACCGCAGGGCGAGTGGGCGCCGGTGTTCCAGCGCTGGGGTGTGGGCGCTGCGCGCCACTACGATCACGGCATGCTGGTGTTCTCCACCGCCACGACCGCCCTGGCGATCTTCTGCATGGGCATGGTGTGGATCTGGACGGGCTGGGCGGACGGCGCGGGCGCGGTCGCGCTGGGCGCGGTGTCGTGCTGCTTCTTTGCCGCGATGGACGAGCCAGCGCCCATGATCCGCTCGTTCTTCCGCTGGAACGTGGTCTGCCTGGTGCTCGCCACCATCTACCTGTTCGTGGTCCTGCCGAACGCGCACGATTTCGAGATGCTGGTGCTGATGTTCGCGGTGCCCTACCTGATCATCGGCGTGATGATGGCGCAGCCCCGGCTCGCGCTGATCGCCATGCCGCTGGCCGTGGTCACGGCTAACGATATCGGCATCCAGGGCGCTTACAACGCTGACTTCAATGCCTTCTTCAACGGCAACGTGGCCGGCATCGCGGGCATTCTGTTCGCGCTGGTGTGGACCCTGGTGGCCCGCCCCTTCGGCACCAGGGCCGCGGTACGCAGGCTGGTGCGCGCCAGCTGGGGCGATATCGCCCGCAACGCCACCGGGCGCGAGCCGGGCGAGCACGCGGATCTGCGTGCCCGCATGCTGGACCGCCTGGCGCAACTGGTGCCGCGGCTGGCAGCCAGCGAGGATGAAACCACCGGCGACGGCTTTGCCGAAGTGCGCGTGGAGCTCAGCACGCTGGCGCTGCAGCGCGAGCTGCCGGCCTTGGCGCCGGAGCACCAGCGCTCGGTACGGCGCGTGTTGCAGGGCGTTGCCAGCTACTACCAGGCACGCCTGGACGCCCGTGCCGACACCCCGCCGCAAGTGCTGCGCGACCGGCTGGCCAAGGCGATCCGCAAGGTAGCCTCGCGTGCCGACCAGGCTTCGCGCGAGGCCTTCGCCGCGCTGGTGGAAATGCACGTCGCGTTGTTTTCGGCAGCACCCGTGGCAATGAGCGCGGCCGGTGTCCAGCCCGCGGGCCAGGCGGCGGACCCAATGAGCAAGCAAGCGAGCAACAAGCAATGAGCGGTGAAGTCGACATCTATGGTGTGTTTGTCCCGAGCCTGCTGGCGTGGATGCTGGTGGCGTTCCTGATCACGGCTTGCGCGCGTGCCGTGCTGGCGCGTGTGGGTTTCTATCGGCTGGTCTGGCACCGGTCCCTGTTCAATCTGGCGTTATATGTGATCGTCCTGGGTGGCATCGTCTCCCTGGTATATCGGCTGCAGTCATGAAACTGAATCTTCGTACGCTTGGACCCATCGTCCTTACCCTTGTCGTCACCGCGGTCGCGGTCGTCGTCGTCAAGCACCTGTGGGATTACTACACGGTGGCGCCATGGACCCGCGATGGCCATATCCGCGCGGATGTGGTGCAGATCGCGCCGGACGTGTCCGGGCTGGTGACCAAGGTTCTCGTCAAGGACAACCAGCGCGTGCAGCGCGGACAGCCGTTGTTCGAGATCGACCGTGACCGCTTCGCGCTTGCCTTGCAGCAGGCGCAGGCCACCGTGGCGGCGCAAAGCGCCATGCTCGCACAGGCGCGCCGTGAAGCCCGCCGCAGCCAGACGCTGTCCGAGGTCGTCTCCAAGGAAGTGGTGGAAGAAGGCCAGGCCAAGGTCCAGCAGGGCGAAGCGGCGCTGGCGCAGGCGCAGGCCGCGGTCAACCTCGCCAAGCTCAACCTGGAGCGCACCAGCGTGCTCAGCCCGGTCGACGGCTACCTGAACGACCGGCTGCCGCGCCTGGGCGATTACGTCAACACCGGCCGCCCGGTGCTGTCGATGGTCGATGCCGGCTCCTTCCACGTGGAAGGCTACTTCGAGGAAACCAAGCTGCATGGCATCCAGATCGGCAATCCGGTGGACATCCGCATCATGGGCGAATCCCGCGTGCTGCATGGCCACGTGCAGAGCATTGCCGCCGGCATCGAAGACCGCGACCGCACCAATGGCTCCAACCTGCTGCCGAATGTGAACCCGACCTTTAACTGGGTCCGCCTTGCGCAACGCATCCCGGTGCGCATCGCGCTGGATGAGCCGCCCGCCGACCTGCGCATGGTCGCAGGCCGTACGGCTACCGTGTCGGTGCGCGAACCCTCGGCCCGGGATAAGGCGCAGGCTGGGCCGGAAGGCCAGAAGGACCAGAAGGACAAGCTCGCGCTGGCCGTCAAGGGAGCCGTCAGCCAGGGAGGCGCGCGGTGAACACGTTGCGCAAAGCCCTGCTGCCGGCACTGGTGCCGCTGCTGTTTGCCGCCTGCACCACTGTCGGGCCCGACTACCATGTGCCGGACAACGCCGCCGTGAAGGCGCAAGCGGCCAACGGCCCGCTGCTCGGCACGAACAATGCCGCGGTATCGATTGCCGAGGTGCCCGATGGATGGTGGCGCCTGTACGACGATCCCAAGCTCGATCAGCTGGTGCAGCAGGCGCTGGTTGCCAATACCGACCTGCGCGTGGCCGCGGCCAACCTGAAGCGCGCCATCGCGGTCTACCACGAGGTGGAGGCGGAGAGCCTGCCGGAAGCCGGGCTCTCCGCCAGCGCGGAGCGTGGGCAGATTGCCGGCGAGCCGCTGCTCAAGGAAGAGAAGATCCCGGTGATGAACTTTGGCGATGTCGGCTTCAGGGTTTCCTACCTGATCGACTTCTTCGGCAAGCTGGCGCGCGCGGATGAAGCGGCGCTGGCTGGCGCGCAGGCCAGCCAGGCGGCGCTGGACCAGGCGCGCGTTGGCGTGGTTGCCGAGACCGTGCGCGCCTACGTGCAGGGCTGCGCCGCTACGCACGAGCTGAGCGTGGCCGAGCATCAACTGGAGCTGCAGCGCCGCGGCGTCGAGCTGGCCCGCAAGCTGGTCGACGCCGGGCGCGGGCAGCCGGTGGACCTGCTGCGCTCACAGGCGCAGGCCGACGTGCTGCGCGCTGCCTTGCCGCGCTTCAAGGCCGAGCAAGAGGGCGCGGCGTACCGGCTGGCGGTGATGCTGGGCAAGCCGCCCAGCGCCACTTCGCAGGCGGAGTACGCCTGCCACGAAGAACCCAGGCTGCGCCAGGCGCTGCCGGTTGGCGACGGCGCCGCGCTGCTCAAGCGCCGGCCCGACGTGCGCCAGGCCGAGCGCGAACTCGCCTCGGCCACGGCCAAGATCGGCGTTGCCACGGCGGATCTCTACCCGTCCATCCGCATCGGCGCGTCCGCCGGCTTCACCGGCATCCTCGACCACCTCGGCCAGGCACCGACCGCGCACTGGGGCTATGGCCCGCTGATCACGTGGAACATCCCGACCAGCGGCACGCGCGCCCGCATCCACGGCACCGAGGCCGGCGCCGAAGCGGCGCTCGCCCGCTTCGACGGCGTGGTGCTCAAGGCACTGCGTGAAACGCAGTCGGCGCTCAGCAGCTATACGCGAGAGCTGGAGCGCACCCAGGCCCTGCGCGATGCCCGCGACAAGGCCAGCGAAGTCGCGCGGCAGAACCGCCAGCTCTACCAGGCCGGCCGCTCGCCGTACCTGTCGAGCCTGGATGCCGACCGCACGCTGGCCAGCACCGAAGCGTCACTGGCGGCGTCGGAAAGCCAGGTGGCGCTGGACCAGATCAATCTCTTCCTTGCGCTGGGCGGTGGATGGCAAAATGCGCCCAAGGTCGAGTCGCGCACGATGAGCGAACAGGCGCACTGATGCGCACTGAACACGCACTGAACACGCATCGGGTCTTCGTCATGATAAAGGCCATGCAAGCTTGCTTGCGTGGCGCAAAGGAACACAAGCAGCATGTCTAACCTCCCTGGTTTCTCTCACCCCTCCCGTCGTAGATTGCTCTGCGTCGCGCTCGCCGCGCTCGGCATCGTGGCATCCGGCTCCGCGCTCGCGCAGGAACAGACCCTGCGCGTCGGCACCGTCAGCGGCCCGGACGCACAGGTCTGGCAGGTAGTGCAAAAAGCCGCCAAGCGCCAAGGGCTCAACATCAAGGTCGTCGAATTCAACGACTATGTGCAGCCCAACGCCGCGCTTGACGCCGGCGACCTCGACGCCAACAGCTTCCAGCACCAGCCCTACCTGGACAGCCAGGTGAAGCAGCGCGGCTACAAGATGGTCAGCGTGGGCTACACCTACATCTCCCCGCTGGGCATTTACTCGCAAAAGCTGAAGTCGCCCAAGGACCTGCTGCAAGGCGCCAAGGTCGCCGTCCCCAACGACCCCTCCAACGAGAACCGCGCGCTGCTCCTGCTGGCCGCGCAAGGCGTGATCAAGCTCAAGAGTGGCGTCGGCGCCAACGGCGTCAATGCCACGCCGCTCGACGTCAGCGACAACCCGAAGAAGCTGAAGATCGTCGAACTCGACGCAGCGCAACTGGCGCGCTCGCTGCCCGACGTGGCCGCGGCGGTGATCAACACCAACTACGCGCTCGCTGCCGGCCTGCAGCCGGCCCGCAACGCCATCGCGCTGGAAGACATCCACAGCCCGTACGCCAACGTCATCGCCGTGCGCACGCAGGACAAGGACAAGCCGTGGGTGAAGAAGCTGGTCGCGGCTTACCAATCGGAAGAGGTGCGGCAGTTCATGAAGAGCGAATTCAAGGGGGCGATGGTGCCGTCGTTCTGAGCCGGGAGGCGCCAAGAAGAACCCTGGTCCTGGTTGTCCCTGCCCAACCGCAAAACCCCTTTCGGAGCGCAAGCTCCGAAAGGGGTTTTTGCTTGTGGCCTGTGGCTACTCCCTCGGCATGAACGTGATGTTGACGCCAGGGGGCGCCACACCGTTCTCGTCGCGCGGCAGTGGATCGGATCGCTCCACGGCGCGCAGCACGGCGTTGTCCCAGCCGGCATTGCCGCTGGACTTGGTCAGCCGCACCGACAGCAGCGAGCCGTCCGGCGCCATGCGTACCGCGACCACCGCGGCCGGGTTGCCGGCGATCTCTTCGGTAAAGACGATGTTCGGCTTCACGCGACGGCGCACACGGTCCGCGTAGCCGGGCGAGGCGTTGCCGCCAGCACCGGCGCCGGTGCCTGCGCGGCTGCCTACGCCACCCGTGGTGGGAGCGCTGTTGGCCATGGCCTGCAGGCGTGCCAGTTCGCTCTGGCGTTGTTGCTTCAAGGCCGCCTGGCGCTCCGCCTCGCGCGCCTTGCGTTCGCGCTGGTCGGCCTGCCTGGCTTGCTCGGCTGCGGCGGCCTGCTTGCGCTTTTGCGCCTCCAGGGCGATGTCGGCGTTGTCATCCTGCTCTGGCTTCACTACGGGCTGCGGTTCCACGGGCGTCGGCTGGACCACCGGCTGGGGCTGCGCAATCTCGGGCACGCTGTCCCACAGCTCCGCCTCCACGCCGGCCGGGGTCCGGCTTTGCCAATGCACCCCGTAGTAGAGCATCACGCCCAGCAGCAGATGCATGAACAGAGCCAGCAGGAAACACTTCAGCGTTCCTCGCTCCTGCACCAGCTGATAAGGATGGGCGATGGTCTTCATGACGCGCGGCAGGCCACGGGCGGGTGATGCATAGTCAGTGCTGTGTCACTCTCGAATCACTCTCACATCCCTGTGAAAGACGATGGTGCAATGCTTTGTGCGCGAACCCGCGCATGGCATCCACTGTATGCAGCTTAGGTCGGCATCGTTGCCGTAGGCAAGCGGGATTCTCTGCGCCGGAGTTCTTCGAAAGCCGACCTGCCTGAGCCGAAAAAAGTGTCGCATCAGCCATCATCCGCGCAGTGGATGACGCCGCTTTGCCGGGCACGGTCTAAGCTGGATGCGAAAGCTCCCGTTCCCGTTCCTGTTCCCTTTCCCGCAGGGTGATTCGCCATGGCTGCCCGCTCCATTGCTTCCCTTTCCCTCAGCTTCGGGCTCGTCTCGATTCCCGTGAAGGTGTACACCGCGACCGAAAGCAAGGCTGGCGTGAGCTTCAACCTGCTGCACAAAGGCTGCGGCTCGCGGCTGAAGCAGCAGTACATCTGCCTGCGCGAGGACGTGGTGGTGGAGCGCTCCGAGATGGTGAAGGGCTATGAGTTCGAGAAGGACCACTATGTGGTCTTCGAGCCGGAAGAGCTCGACGCGCTGGAGGCCGAGTCGCGCCATACGATCGATATCGTGTCGTTCGTGCCGGCCGGCGCGATCGATCCGATCTACTTCGACAATGCCTATTACCTTGGGCCGGACAAGCGCGGGGCCAAGCCGTACGCCCTGCTGGCCGAAGCGATGCGCCAGACCGGCACCTGCGCCCTGGCCCGGTGGGTCTGGAAGGGCAAGCAGTACATGGTCCAGGTGCGCGCCGGGGAGGAGGGCCTGATCCTGCAGCAGTTGCTCTATGCCGACGAGGTGCGCCCCATGGCAGACCTGCATGTCGAACAGTCGGAAGTGCATGGCGCCGAGCTGTCGCTGGCGCTGCAGCTGATCGAGCAGAACACGGCGGCCAGCTACGACCCGGCCGCTTACGCGGACGAGGAGAAGGCGCGTGTGCTCGCGGCCATCGACAAGAAGATCGCGGGCAAGAAGATCACCGTGACGGAACAGCGCGAGTCAAGCCAGGGCGCGGAAGTCATCGACCTGATGGAAGCGTTGCGTGCCAGTATCCAGCAGCGCAAGCGCGCAGCCGGTAAGGCGGCCGCGGCGCCGGATGCGCCGGATGCGCCGAAGGCACGCAAGACTGCGCGGCGCGCGACGGCGGCCGCCCCGGCACCCGCGATGGCGCGCCGCGCAGCAGGCAAGAAGTGACCGGCCAATGACGCTCTATACGATGCGCGAGGCCCAGGCCCTGCTCGGCATCCCGCGCTCGGTTGCCGCCAGGCTGATCGCGGATGGCGTGGTCACGCCCAGCCGTGGCGCGCGGCGCGAATACCTCTTCACCTTCCAGGACATGGTGATGCTGCGCACCGCCAACTCATTGCGCGAGGCGCGGATCCCGAGTCGACGCATCTCGCGCGCGCTCTCAAGACTGAAGGCAACCAGAGGGCAGGGTGTGCCGCTGACCGGCGTGCGGGTTCGCGCCATCGGCAACGAGGTGGCAACCCGCGATGGCGTCCGCCAGTGGCAGGCGGAATCCGGCCAGATGCTGATGGACTTCGAGCCGGATGAGGCGGGCGCCGCCGTCGTCCATACCATGCATCAGGCGCCGGCCACCAAGGCGAGCGCCTGGTTCCATGCAGCTTGCGAGCTGGAGGCCGAGGCGCCCGGCCAAGCGGAGCAAGCCTACCGCCGCGCGCTGTCGCTCGATGGCGGCTATCTCGAGCCCTATCTCAACCTGGGCTGCATGCTGTGCGACGCCGGCCACTTCGGCGAGGCCGTTGCGCTCTATCGCTGCGGGCTTGCGCATCTGCCGAACGAGCCGCTCATGCATTTCAACCTGGCGGTCGCGCTGGAGGATGACGGCCTGCAAGCGGAGGCGCTGGCCAGCTATGCGCATTGCATCGAGCTCGCACCGGGATTCGCGGATGCGCATTTCAATGCGGCCCGGCTGTATGAGTCGCTAGGGGACGACATGCGGGCGATCCGGCATTTCAATGCATACAGGAAGCTGCAGCCAGGTTGAATGCAGAGGCCCCAAGGCAAGACCCCTCCCGATCTTGCGATCGGGAGGGGTTTTTGTTGTCGCCGCCCGGGGCGGCAGGTCCCGCAAAGGCATAACATTTGCTCAACGCCTTCGCACATATTGGCATAGGACGTGCTGGCATATCGCTTACTACACTACGGGATCTCAACAGTACGAACGAGACAGGAGTGTCATGGGCGATTTTGATTTGGTGGTACGAGGCAACCTCGTGGAAGCGCACGGCCTGGTCGAAGATGGCTGGCTGGCGGTATGCGAGGGCAGGGTTGCGGCACGCGGCGCCGGCGCGCCGCCGGCGGCGCGCGATACGGTGGATGCGCGCGGTCAATGGGTCATGCCGGGGGTGATTGATGGACAGGTCCACTCTGGTAGCCAGCGCAACCAGGAGGGCCTGGGCTGGGCATCTCGCGCGGCCGCTGCCGGCGGCGTGACGGTGATGGTGGATATGCCCTACGATGACCCTGAGCCGGTGGCGCAGCGCGCCCAACTGGATGCCAAGATCGCACAAGCCGAGCGCGACTGCCATGTGGACGTGGCGCTGTTTGGCACATTGAATGCCACCCACGGCCTGCAGGCCGCCGCCGGCCTGATCGAGGGTGGCGTCTGCGCCTTCAAGTTCTCGACCTTCGAAGCCACACCGGGACGTTTCCCCCGCGTCGCGGAAGACGAGCTCTATGAGGCCTTCCGGCTGATTGCCCCAACGGGCCTGGCCTGCGGCGTCCACAATCAGATGCAGGAGCTGACACGCAAGAATATCGCCCGCATGACCGAAGCGGGCGATACCGGCTGGGATGCCTTCCTGCGCGCCCACACGCCTTTGATCGAGAACCTGGCAACCGGCATCATCTACGAGATTGGCGCGCAAACCGGCGCTCGCGCGCATGCCGTCCATGTCTCAACGTCGCGCGGCTTCGAACTGTGCAATATGTACCGCCGTGCGGGCCACCACGCCAGCATCGAAACGTGCGTGCAGTACCTGATGCTGAACCACGAGGAACATACGCGCCGCTTCGGCGCCAAGACCAAGCACTATCCGCCGATTCGGCCCAAGGCCGAGGTGGACCTGTTGTGGACGCACATCGCGCGTGACGAATGCACCTTCGTCTCTTCGGACCACGTCAGCTGGGGGCTGGAGCGCAAGCAGGATCCCAATGTGTTCAGGAATGCGTCCGGCGGGCCGGGGCTGGAAACGTTGCTGCCCGCTTTCTGGACTGGCTGCGAAGAACATGGCATCGCGCCGGCCATGGTGGTCAGGCAGCTCTGCCGGAACCCTGCGCGTCATTTCCTGCTGGACGACCGGAAGGGCTCGCTAGCGGTCGGCCACGATGCCGACATCGTGATCCTCGCCCCCGAGCGCCACGCCTTCGATCCTTCCGGCAGCCTGTCAGCAGTGCAATGGAGTGCTTTCGAAGGCCGGGAGTTCAGCGTGCGCGTGGCAGGCACCTGGTGCCGCGGCCAGCAAGTCTACGATGGCAAGCGCATCGTCAACAACAAGGGCGATGGCCGCTTCCTGCGCCCGCGCGTGGCTTGAGGCCGCATCGTTTGTCACAACTCACATTGGAATCCATGCCGAATCCCCTCCCTCCCTTGAATGCCGAGCGCCTGTGGGCGCGGGTCGAAACGCTGTCGCGCATGACCCTGCCCGAGGTTCCCTGGACCCGCCGGGCCTTTTCGCCGATGTTCGCGCAGGCACGCGCCTGGCTGCGCCAGGAACTCGAATCCGCTGGCCTGGCGGTGCATCAGGACGCCGGCGGCAACCTCGTGGGCCGGCGCGCCGGGCGCGATCCGGACCGCAAGCCGATTGTCACCGGCTCGCATTGCGACACGGTGGTCGGCGGCGGGCGCTTCGACGGCATCATCGGCGTGCTGGCTGGCATCGAGGTCGCACATGCGATGCACGAGCATGGCGTCACGCTGGCGCACCCGTTCGAGGTCATCGACTTCCTGTCGGAAGAACCCAGCGATTACGGCATCTCCTGCGTGGGCAGCCGGGCGCTGTCGGGCCAGCTCCATGCGGATATGCTGTCGGCCAGCAACGCGCAAGGGGAAACGCTCGCCGAGGGCATACACCGTATCGGAGGCGACCCGGCAGCGCTGGGCGCTCCCCTGCGCGGCGCCGGCGGCACCGCGGCGTTCGTGGAACTGCATATCGAGCAAGGCCCTGTGCTGGAAACCCGCAAGCTGCCGATTGGCGTGGTGACCAATATCGTTGGCATTCGCCGCGCGCTGATCACCGTGACGGGCCAGCCTGACCATGCCGGCACCACGCCGATGGACATCCGGCGCGATGCGTTGGTTGGTGCCGCGCGCATCATCGATGCCGCCTATCGCCATGCCAGCGCGCTCAGTGGAAATCCGCACTACGTCGTTGCCACCATCGGCCGCATCGCCATGACACCGAATGTGCCCAACGCCGTGCCCGGCCACGTGGAACTGATGCTGGAGCTTCGCAGCGACAGCGAGCAGGTGCTAAGCACCTTTCCCGAGGCGCTCATGGCTGCCGTGGCGCCTGATATCGCCGCGCTGCGGCTGAGCGTGGCCATGTCGCCGGTCAGCCGGGCGCAGCCCACGGATTGCTCGCCACTGGTCATGGATGCGGTGGAAGCTGCCGCCAACCGGCTAGGCTATGCCTCGATGCGCTTGCCAAGCGGCGCGGGCCACGACGCGGTGTACATGGCACCCACGGGGCCCATCGGCATGATCTTCATTCCTTGCCTGAACGGCCGCAGCCATTGCCCGGAAGAATGGATCGACCCCTCGCAACTGCTCGATGGCACACGCGTGCTGTATCAGTCCGTGCTGGAACTGGACACGGTACTCGCTCGCGCCTGACACCGGGCACGCACCGGGCCCGATGCGTGCCGGCATCCTGTAGATGCCGGCACGCAATCCGCGCTTCCAACAAGCCGGCAGACCGCTAGAACTTGTGTCTTGCGCCGACTGCGAAGCTGGTGCCGCTTGCCTGGTCCGTGATCTTGTCGTACATGGCCACCGCGTACAGGTCGGTCCGCTTGGACAACAGGTAGTCGTAGCCGAGCGACACCGTGTCGCGCCTGACCGTGGACTGCCATCCGTCGCTGCCCAGGCTGGCGCGATAGTCTCCGTCAGCCTTTATGGTTGTCCTGGCCCAGGACAACATGGCGGTTCCCTGCATGAGCGGCGCGCTCGCGCCAAGCTGCAGCGTGCTGGACTGAAACTTGAAATGCGCGCTGTCAAAGCCGTCGGGCGGTTGGTTGGACGAATGCTGATAGGTCGCGAACAACCTGGCCACGCGCAGATCGTAGGCACCGCCGACGAACCACGTCCCCTGCTCCCTGGCCGGTGTCAGCTTGTAGGTAGCGCCGGTCTGGCTGTTATAGGGCGTGAAGGCAAAGACGCCGGAATCGCCTGCGGCATTGTCGACGGGATTGTTGACCTGGACGCGCTGATAGTAGGCGCCGAATGCCGCCGGACCACTGCTGTACATCGCATTGACGCCAATATTGTTCTTGCCCGCATGGCCAGTCCGCTCGCCGAACTGATAGAACGCGCTTGCCACAAGGCCACCGAGATCGGGCGTCACATACATGATCTCGTTGCTCCAGCCGGTATCGCCGGCTTCGGTGGCGGCCCATTTCTGTCCTCGCATGTAGCCGCTCGACGCCTGCGTCTGCACCAGCAGCGGCGCGAAGGCGAACGAACCCCCAAACGGATTGAGGGAAACCGATGGAATGAAGTTGGGGGCCAGGTCGCGGCCCAGCGACACGCGCCCGAAAGCGCCCGTCAGTCCGACGTTGGCGTCCCGCGAGAAGAGCGTGTCGGCATCGTAGCGCCCCGCGCCGCCGTTGTCGGGCCGGAAGAAACCCGTCAGGTTGAATTGCGCCTTCAGGCCGCCGCCAAGATCCTCGACGCCCCTGAAGCCCCACCAGGAAGTCGTCATCCCGCTACTGTTGACCACGCCAGTCCTGCCGGCTTCCCCGCTGCGCTTGAGCGATCCGGCGTAGGTATCGACGACGCCGGCGATCTGGACACTCGAATCGGCATAGGCACAGCTTGCCGCCGAAAGCGCAAGCAGGCCAACAATCCCGCGCAGGCATTGCGGCGAGCGCGCAGGGGCGTCCCTCCGGTTTCTCATCCGGATCTTCATGGTTTCCTCTCCTTCTTCTTGTGGTGTGGTCTTCGCGGACTGACTGTTTGACGGGCCGCCGGAGCCGGCACGGCCCGCCCTGGGTATCAGTCCTCGCGTGCCTTGGGCAGCAGGGAAATGGCGATAAGGGCGACGACAGCGGCGGCCATGACGTACAGCGCCGGCGCGAATGCCACGCCTGTCGTGTAGGTGATCCAGGTCAGGATCGCGGGAGCAAAGCCGCCCAGCAGCGTGACGGCCGTGTTATAGGACAGCGACATGCCGGAGGAGCGCACCGCGGTCGGGAATATCTCGGACAAGGCTGCCGGTGCCACGCCGACGAATAGCGAGATCAGCGCACAGAAGGCCGATTGCACGATCACCAGTGTCAATGTCGTGTGTGAGGCCTGCAGCCACATCATCAGCGGATAGACGCAGACGAGCAGCGCGGTCGCACCGATTCGAAGGATGCGGTGCCGGCCGAAGCGGTCGGACAATGTCCCGGCGAATACGCAGCCTGCGGTCAGGAAGATGTTGCCGATGAGGGCAGCCAGGAAGGCCTGCGATCCGGTGAAGCCCATCGACTTCTGCACATAGATCGGCATGAAGATGATTAGTGAATACGGGCCCGCTGCCCATAGCACCGAAAGGCCGAAGCCGGAAAGCAGCTGCTTGGGGCATTCGCGCACGACCTGCAGCAGTGGCGTCTTCTTCGTGATGCCCTGCTGCTTCATGCGGGCCTCCTCCTGCTTGAAATGCGGCGTCTCGTCCAGCGTCTTGCGCATCCACAGGCCAACCGGGGCGATCGCCAGTCCGACGATGAACGGGATCCGCCACGCCCATTCCGTGATCTCATCCGGCGTATAGAGGGTAGTCACCAGGGTGGCCACCAGAGCGCCCAGGATATTGCAGATGCCCATGCTGGCCTGCAGCCACGAGGCGTACTGCCCCTTCTTGTGCGCTGGTGCATGCTCGACCAGGAAAGCCGTCGCGCCGCCGACTTCGCCCCCCGCCGAGAAGCCTTGCAGCACGCGGCCGCAGACGATCAATAACGGCGCGCCGACGCCGATGGCCGCATAGGGCGGCGCCACCGCGATCAGCAGCGTGCCAAGTGCCATCAGCATGATGGTCAGGGTCAGCGCAGCCTTGCGGCCCGCACGGTCGCCATAGGAACCAAGCAGCAAGGCACCCAGCGGCCGAGCCACATATCCCAGGCCGAACGCCATGAACGAGCCCATCAGCTGCACGGTGGGATTGTCGTTCTGGAAGAAGTTCTGGCCGATATAGACGGCAAAGAGTGCGTAGACCGTAAAGTCATACCACTCCAGCGCATTGCCCGCCGAGGCGGCGATGACGGCGCGACGCCCCGCGCCGGCGCTGCGAGCCTCGTGCTCGGCCTGCCCCATCGAGGCGTCTCGTGGTCTGCTCTCCGGGTTGAGAACTACATCTTTCATGCCAATGCTCCTAATGTTCGCCATATGGGTCGATCGTCTCGCTAGGCCGCGGACTGTCGGAATACCTGGGTGACAAATTCTTCTTCACACGACCGTAACGGTGATCGCTCGGGGTTGTCTGTTCAGGCGACTGCAACGCGCACGGCTGTGCCCTGGGCGGTTGCGGTCTTGATCGACGGGATATTAGGTAGCTCACCTGATAATGTCGCTTTCCTTTTTGTTGCCACCGCATAACGGCTTGTTATGGTTGCGCGTTTGTGCCGCTCGTTGAAGCGACCTATAACGGCTTGTTATGGTTGCGCGTTTGTGCCGACGAAAATGCTGAAAAGTCGAAACGATGCGTGCCCACAAATACAGCCCGCCGGGCTGCAAGGCGCCGCGGGAAACCTGCGCCGGCATCTGCGGCGCGTCGAGGGGGCCAAGCCGTCAGGTTCCCAGTGACTTGAGGACGGCGATAAATTCCTGCGCGAGGCGGGAGAGCGGTTGCAGCTCCAGGCGGAACACGTTGATCGGCGCATGCACTTCGGGCGTGATCGGCCGGGCCACCACGCCGGACCAGATTGGCCCCTTCATCGTGATTTCATCCACGAGTGCCACACCCACGCCCGCCTGAACCATGGAACAAGCGACGTGGGCCTGCTGCACTTCGATGCGCGGCACGGGTTGGCGGTCCTCGCTGCCAAAGACCTGTTGCACCAACTGGCCAAACGGGATGTCGCTGCTATAGCCGACAAACGGCTCATCGATCAGGTCGCTGGGGTCTATGCAGTCGTGTGTGGCCAGACGGTGATCCTTGGGCAACACCGCAACGATGCGATTCCTGTAGAGCGGGAGCACCTGAAGACTGGGATGGCCGACCGGCATGAACGTGATCCCCAATTCGACCTGGTGCGTCAACAGGCCCTGCAGCAGGGCACCCGGGATCAGTGTGTGCAGCACAATCCTCACGTCCGGGTAGCGCTGGCAAAAACTCGCTACCGCCCGTGGCATCAGCGACTGGCCAATATTGGGGCTGCACGCAATCCGCAACTGCCCTACACGATTCTCGGCCAGGTTCTCGGCTACCTCATTGACCCTTTGCACGCTCTGGTAGACGGCGCCAACCTCCTCGAACAGCCGGCGTGCCTCCGGCGTCGGATAGAGCCGCCCTTTGATGCGCTGGAAGAGGAGCAACCCCAAGCGCTGTTCCGTATACGAAATCAGCCGGCTCACAGCCGGCTGCGAGACGTACAGCAGCTTTGACGCGCCACTGATGGAGCCGCTCAGCATGATGGCCCTAAATACCTCAATCTGGCGCAGATTCAGCTTCATAACATCATGTTATTCGAGTCGAATATATAAGCATACGATGTTTTGCTATTGATTGGCCTAGACTCTCGCGAAAGGGCCGGGCTTGCTGCCCAGGCAGCCTTGCATGCACCGTCGTTTTCCGACGGCCGCCGCAACCGGCCAGCAACAACGGTTGCCGGATGCATCGACACCCCAGCTACCCAGCAACTCAGCAACCCAGCCATACAAAGGAATGACCATGCGTACTACGGAGCCCCGGCAGATAGCGGGAAGCCCCAGCCTGCAACACCAGTCGCTGCGCGGCCTTGTCCAATCGCTTGACGAGAGCGGCGAACTGATGCGTGTTTGCGATCCGGTCAGCGCGGAGTACGAGATCTCGGCCTATCTGGCGCAACTGCCCGACGGTCCTGCGTTGCGCTTCGAGACCATCTCCGGCCACGCGCTGCCTGCCGTTGGCAACCTCCTTAATTCACTGCCGCGCATCGCTCGCGGCATTGGCGCAACGCCCGAGACCCTGCAGCAGCGCATCGTCGATGCGATCGGCAGTGGCCTCGCGCCAGTGCGCGTCGGCAACGGGCCCTGCCAGCAGACCGTCATCGACAGGCCAGACCTTCAGCGCGAGCTTCCTGCGCCGCTGTTCTTTCCCAGGGAGACCGGCGCCTACATCACGGCGGGCGTGATCTTCGCGCGTGACCGCGCCAGTGGCCGCGGCAATGTCTCGTTTGCCCGGGTCAAGCTGCTGGACGGCAATCGCGGCATGATCGGCATCGCCCCCAATCACCATTTGGCCGTCATGGCCGAGGCCGCCAGAAAGCGCGGCGAGAAACTCGAGATCGCGGTCACAATCGGCAATCATCCCGCCATCCTGATCGCCGCGGCGCTCTACCTGCGCCTGGGCGACGACGAACTTGAAGCGGCGGGCGCGCTGCTGGGCGAGCCAGTGCAGACCGTGGCCTGCCGCACCATCGACCTCGACGTGCCGGCGCAATGCGAGATCGTGCTGGAAGGCGTGCTTGACGTGGAGAGCCGGCATGACGAACAGCTCGTGTCCGAGTACCACGGCATGTATGAGCCCTACGGCGACGGGCCTGTCGCCGAGTTTCACTGCATGACGCGGCGCGATGACGCCTTCTTCCAGGTGATTCAGCCCGGCTACTATCCCGAGCACACCTTGATCGGCGGCGTAGCGATTGCCGCTGGCCTGGCACGCATGCTGCGCGCTGCTGCCATCCCGGTGCGTGAGGTCGCCGTCGGGCATGGCGGCTGCGGCCGCCTGAACGCGGTCGTGAGCATCGCCGCCCATCGCGCAGGCGAGGCCAGGAAGGTGATGTTCGCGATCTGGGGCAACGTGAATCTCATCAAGAATGTGACTGTGGTCGATGACGACATCGACCCTTGGGATGCAGCCCAGGTGGAATGGGCCGTCGCCACACGTATGCGGCCCGACCGCGACTTGCTGATTGTTCCGGGTGCGCGCACCGACCGCTCCGAACCGATCAAGCAGGACGGCGTGGCCACCAAGATGGGGGTAGACGCGACCCGCAAGGCCAGCGATCGCCGGGACTGGCATCGCGCCGTCCCGCCGGCCGAGGTCATGGAACGCGTAAGGGCCAGGCTGCACGCTGACGGCCGGAGGCCATGACGATGGAAGCTCCCGATCGTCAGGCGCGCCGCCGCATCGTGGTCGGCATCACCGGCGCCTCCGGCGCCATCTACGGCGTCCGGCTATTCTCACGCTCAACTGCGAGACAGACCTGCGCCCCGCTGACATCCACGCCCTGGCTGACGTGGTTCACGCCAACGGCGACATTGGCGCCGCCATCGCAAGCGGCTCATTCCGCGCCGACGGCATGATCATCGCGCCATGCTCGATCAAGACGCTCTCCGAAATCGCGAGCGGCGTCACCAGTTCCCTGATGTCGCGCGCTGCGGATGTCATGCTGAAAGAGCGCCGCCGGCTGGTGCTGATGGTACGGGAGACCCCGTTGCACGCCGGGCACCTGCGCAGCATGGCCACCGTGACCGAGATCGGCGCCATCGTCTATCCGCCCGTGCCAGCGTTCTATGCAAGACCCGCCAGCCTGGAAGACATGGTCGACTATTCCCTCGGCAGGGTCCTGGATCTGTTTGGCTTGGATGCGCCGCTGGCGGGGCGGTGGAATGGGGTGGCGCCGAAACGGAATCCCGGGGATGCCACGCCTATTGCGTGATCTGGCCGGTCCGCCAAATTCGCGGTCCCGGATTGGAGGGGGTAGCTGCGCCGGCTAACGCGTCCGCTGTCGCATCAAGATGGCGCGGCGAGGTATCGATGGCAAGAGCCCGAGCAAAAATACACGGCAAACAAGGAGGGCCAAAATGCGCATGCCCCCCCAAAGGCAAAAAGCCGCGAACCCTTGCGGGAACGCGGCTTTGCTTGAAACTGGTGGCGAATCAGGGACTCGAACCCCGGACCTGCGGATTATGATTCCGTCGCTCTAACCAACTGAGCTAATTCGCCGAACAAGACCGAGATTATACATGGCGTTTTTGGGTTGTCAACACTACCTCTTCAAAAAAAATTCGGGGGTGTTGGACGGCGCCTCGTGCGGACTAAAAAGAAAAACCGGCGGACCTCGCGGCCCGCCGGCGGAGCGACTGATTACCGGATCAGTCGTGCATGCGCCTTCAGTCGTTGGCGTAGATATCCACGTCCTTGGTATCGCGGATGAACAGCGAGCCGATGACCAGGGTGACGCCCGCGATGATGATCGGGTACCAGAGCCCGTAGTAGATGTTGCCGTTCTGCGCCACCAGCGCGAAGGAGATGGTGGGCAGCAGGCCGCCGAACCAGCCATTGCCGATGTGATACGGCAGCGACATGGACGTGTAGCGGATCCGGGTCGGGAACATCTCCACCAGCATGGCGGCGATCGGGCCGTACACCATGGTCACGTAGATCACCAGGATGACGAGCACCACCAGCACCATGATGGTGTTCATCTGTGCCGGGTCTGCCTTGGTCGGATAGCCGGCCGAGGCCATCGACTCGCTCACCTGCTTCTTGAACGCGGCAATCTGCTTCTTGCTGGCGTCGTCGAAGCTGTGGCCCGCCGGTACCAGGGTGGCATTAAAGGAAGCAAACTCCTTGTCGCCGATCTTCACCGAGGCCACCGTGCCGGCCGGGGCTTCCACCACTTCATAGCTTGCCGAGGCCTGTGCCAGGGTCCGCTTGACGATATCGCAGGAGCTGCGGAAATCGATCTCGCGGGCGATCGGGCTGCCCTGGAAGGAGCATTGCTTGGGGTCCGCGGTCACCACGATCTGGGCGCTTTGCTGCGCGCGCTCCAGGGCGGGGTTGGCGTAGTGGGTCATGGCCTTGAACAGCGGGAAGTAGGTCAGCATCGCCAGCGCGCAGCCGGCCATGATGATCCACTTGCGGCCGATCTTGTCCGACAGCGAGCCAAAGAAGATGAAGAACGGCGTGCCGATCACCAGGGCACCCGCGATCAGCAGGTTGGCGGTGGTGGCGTCGACCTTGAGCACCTGGGTCAGGAAGAACAGCGAGTAGAACTGGCCCGTGTACCAGACCACGGCCTGGCCGGCGGTCAGGCCCACCAGCGCCAGGATCACGATCTTCAGGTTGCGCCATTGGCCGAACGACTCGGTCAGCGGCGCCTTGGAGGTCTTGCCCTCGGCCTTCATCTTCTGGAAGGCGGGCGATTCGCTCATCGACAGGCGGATGTAGACCGACACGCCGAGCAGCAGGATCGAGACCAGGAACGGAATGCGCCAGCCCCAGACGTCGAAGTCCGGACCGGTCAGGTTGCGGCACAACAGGATCACGATCAGCGACAGGAACAGGCCGAGCGTGGCGGTGGTCTGGATCCATGCCGTGTAGGCACCGCGCTTGCCGTGCGGCGCGTGCTCGGCCACATAGGTGGCGGCACCGCCGTACTCGCCGCCGAGCGCCAGGCCCTGCAGCATGCGCAGCCCGATCAGGATGATCGGGGCCGCCCAGCCGATGGTGGCGAAGCCTGGCAACAGGCCCACGATAAAGGTGGATGCACCCATGATCAGGATGGTCACCAGGAACGTGTACTTGCGCCCGATCATGTCGCCAAGGCGGCCGAACACCAGCGCGCCGAACGGCCGCACGATGAAGCCGGCGGCAAATGCCAGCAGGGCGAAAATGAAGGCAGCGGTTGGATCGAGGCCGGAGAAGAATTGCTTGGCGATGATGGCCGCCAGCGAACCGTAAAGGTAAAAGTCGTACCACTCGAACACTGTCCCGAGGGAGGAGGCAAAAATCACCTTCCTCTCTTCGGGCGTCATCGCCGAGCCCTGGGCGGTGCCGCCGGGCATTGCCACGTTCTGTGCGTTAGCCATTGTCTCCTCCGTTTGTGATCGGAATCTATCGGGCTGGCAGCCGGCGCGCACGCGTTCTCTTGCGGGCGCACGACAACCTCCGAAGTTGCAATGGATTGTGGGAGGCGAAACTTACTGCGTTCTGACAATTTCGGCCGAGTTCGCCACTAAACGCTCGGGGTATACGCTAGGCAAAAAGCGGGTTTGGTGGTGCTGCGCTGCGGTGCGAAGGGCCCCCGGAGGTCTTGCGAAAATCCGCTTCGAGCGGCGGGGTTGGTTTTTTTGCTATGCAGCATCGTCGTGCTGGCGGGCGCGCAATGCCTGCTCGCCGGCATCGTCGTCTTCGTCATGGTTCATGCGCCAGGCATAGAGCGCCGCCATCAGCACGTAGACGATCAGCGCGCCCTGCGCGCCGACCCAGAACGAAAAGGGCCAGCCGAAGAAATCGAAGCGCAGCTCGCGGGCATACCAGGCGACCACGAACGTGACGACGAACCAGATCGACAGCAACATGGCAATCCAGCGCAGGTTGCGATGCCACGCGCGGCGCTCGGACTGATCGGCCTGGTCGCGTCCGCCGCGCGTGTGGTCGGGGTGGGTCATGCAGGCTCCAGGGGGGATGGCCGGCGCAGCGTGATGCGAAAGCACGCGCCGGCCAGGCGCGGCTCGGTTTGGTAGACGTGGTCGAGGATGCTGACATCGCCGCCGTGCTGCTGCACGATCTCGCGCACGATGGCCAGGCCCAGGCCGCTGCCCTGGGTCTTGGTGCCGAGCACGCGGTAGAACCGCTCCATCACGCGTTCGCGCTCGGTCACCGGGATGCCCGGGCCGGTGTCTTCCACCTCGACGTACGCGAAGGGCTCGAAGGCATCGGCGCTGACGCGCACGGTGGCGTGGCCATCGGCCGGCGTATAGCGGATGGCGTTGTCGATCAGGTTGTTGAGCATCTCGGTGAGCATCAGGCGGTTGCCTTGCACCATCACCGGGTGGTCGCCGGCATCCACGCCGAGATCGATGCGGCGCGCCCACGCTTGCGCCAGCCAGTCCTTGACCACCTCGCGAGCGAGCGCTGCCAGGTCCAGCGGCGCCATGCTGCCGGCGCCGGCCAGGTTCTCCATGCGCGCCAGCGACAGCAACTGCGTCACCAGGTGGGCCGCGCGCTCGGAGCTGCCGGCGATCTGCGCCAGCGACTTGCGCAGCTCCTCGGGCGATTGCTCGCGCTGTGCCAGTTCCGCTTGCATGCGCAGCCCGGCCAGCGGTGTCTTCATCTGGTGAGCGGCATCGGCGATAAAGCGCTTCTGCGTCTGCACTGAAACATCCAGCCGCGCCAGCAAATCATTGAAGGACGCGACCAGCGGCGTGATCTCCTGCGGCGCGGCGTGCTCGTCGATGGGGCTGGTGTCGCCGGGGTTGCGCGCGCGGATGCGCTGCTGGATCGAGGTCAGCGGGGCCAGCCCGCGGGTGAGGCCGAACCACACCAGCACCACCGCCAGCGGCAGGATCACGAACTGCGGCAGGATCACGCCCTTGATGATTTCGTTGGCCAGCCGCGCGCGCTTGTCGAGCGTCTCGCCAACCTGCACCAGCACCGGCTGCGCGTCGCCCGCCTGCTTGAGATCGACATAGGTGTAGGCCACGCGCACGTCGTTGCCCGCGATGTGGTCGTCGCGCAGCGAGACCAGCCCCGCGTGGCCGCGATCGTCCTCGCCGGGCAGCGGCATGTCGTTGTCGCCGGCGACAAACTCGCCGTGCGTGCCCACCACCTGGTAGTAGATGTTGTCGGTTTCGTCGGCCCGCAGGATCTCGCGCGCGGACAGCGGCAGCTGCAGCGTGACGCGCCCGTTGACCTCGCGCACCTGCTGCGAGAGCACGATGGCGCTGGCCTCCAGCGAGCGGTCGAAAGGCCCGTTGGCGATGGACTTCGCCACCAGGTAGGTCACGGCGATGCTCATTGGCCATAGCAGCAGCAGCGGGGCCAGCATCCAGTCCAGGATTTCGCCGAACAGCGAGCGCGGCGATGGATGGCCTGCGCTGTCTTCAAGGTGCGGCAGGGCGCCGGCCAGCGCTTCGTCGCTGACGATCTCGTCGGGCGGGGCGGAAGGGCGCGCGGCCCGCGCGCGCCGCCGGGGCAGTCGCAGCAGGCTCATGGGGAAGAGGTGGGAAGTAGGTGGGGGAAGGAGGTGGGGCAGCTCGTGGCGCTGTCGCCGGCAGGCAGTGAATCGGTGATAGTGCCGATTCTAATGGCGCTTTCTAATCGTGCGCCACGGCAGCCTGGAATTTCTCCAGGCAGTAGCCCAGCCCCCGTACCGTGGCAATGCGGATGCCGCCCACCTCGATCTTCTTGCGCAGCCGGTGCACATAGACCTCGATGGCGTTGTTGCTGACCTCTTCGCCCCATTCGCACAGGTGGTCGACCAGCTGTTCCTTCGACACCAGCCGCCCGGTGCGGGTGAGCAGGATCTCCAGCAGCCCGACTTCGCGCGCCGAGAGGTCCAGCATCTGCTCGTTCAGGTAGGCGATGCGGCCAACCTGGTCGAAGGCCAGCGGGCCGTGGTGCGTGAGCGTGGCGCCGCCACCGGCGCCGCGCCGCACCAGCGCGCGCACCCGGGCTTCCAGCTCGGACAGGGCGAAGGGCTTGGCCATGTAGTCGTCGGCACCCAGGTCCAGGCCCTTGACGCGCTCGTCGACGCCGTCGGCCGCGGTCAGGATCAGCACTGGCAGCATGGCGCCGCGCGTGCGCAGGCGCTTGAGCACTTCCAGTCCGGGCATGCGGGGCAGGCCGAGATCGAGGATCAGGAGGTCGAAGGTCTGGGTCGAGAGCGCCGAATCGGCTTCAACCCCACTGGCGACATGGTCGACGGCATAACCCGAGTGACGTAATGAGCGCGTCAGGCCATCTGCCAGCACATCGTCATCTTCGGCGATCAGAATACGCATGGTTGTCTCCACCCTGGCCCGGCTTAGTCGTCGCTTTACATCAAATGACGCGTGCGGGACTTGCCAAGCATACTGTTTTTTTATACAGTACTCGCTTGATCCGGTCGCGCAGTGAGCGGGCCGGATCGTACTGAATTTAGTAACGAACGTATTACCGGCGTTTGCCCAATGTTTGCCCCTGCTGCCAGGTTCATTGTCATCAGGAGTTCGCAGCGCGGCGCGGGTCGGGCGGTTACCCGCAAAAGCAGGCAGCGCGCCACATGCGGCCTATTTATACACCATTGACGGAAGGACGACCATGGATGACGGCAAGAAGGCGGGTGCTGGCGTAAGCGCCGAAAAGCAGAAGGCACTGGCGGCCGCGCTGGCCCAGATCGAGAAGCAGTTCGGCAAGGGCTCGATCATGAAACTGGGCGAGGCCGACATCGACCAGGATATCCAGGTCGTGTCCACCGGCTCGCTGGGCCTGGACATCGCGCTGGGCGTCGGCGGCCTGCCGCGCGGCCGCGTGGTGGAAATCTACGGCCCTGAATCCTCGGGCAAGACCACGCTGACGCTGCAGGTCGTGGCCGAGATGCAAAAGCTGGGCGGCACCTGCGCCTTTATCGATGCCGAGCACGCGCTCGACGTCAACTATGCCGGCAAGCTCGGCGTGTCCGTGGGCGACCTGCTGATCTCCCAGCCCGACACCGGCGAGCAGGCACTCGAAATCACCGACGCGCTGGTGCGCTCGGGCTCGGTCGACCTGATCGTGATCGACTCGGTGGCGGCCCTGGTGCCCAAGGCCGAAATCGAAGGCGAGATGGGCGATTCTCTGCCCGGCCTGCAGGCCCGCCTGATGAGCCAGGCGCTGCGCAAGCTGACCGGCACCATCAAGCGCACCAACTGCCTGGTGATCTTCATCAACCAGATCCGCATGAAGATCGGCGTGATGTTCGGCTCGCCCGAAACCACCACCGGCGGCAATGCGCTGAAGTTCTACGCCTCGGTGCGCCTGGACATTCGCCGCATCGGCTCGATCAAGAAGGGCGATGAGGTGATCGGCAACGAAACCAAGGTCAAGGTGGTCAAGAACAAGGTATCGCCGCCGTTCCGCGAGGCCTTCTTCGACATCCTCTATGGCCAGGGCATCTCGCGTCAGGGCGAAATCATCGACCTCGGCGTGGATGCCAAGGTCGTCGAGAAGTCGGGCGCGTGGTACAGCTACAAGGGCGAGAAGATCGGCCAGGGCAAGGACAACGCGCGTGAATACCTGCGCGAGAATCCGGATATCGCCGACGAGATCGAGAACCGGGTGCGCGAGTCGCTGGGCGTGGTCCTGATGAACGGCACGCCGGCCACCGCCGGCGCCGTGGCCACCGCCGAAGACTGAGCTTCGCCGGCCGGGGCGTTCCCGGCCGCGAACCCCACCCGGGGCGGCACGCGCAGCGACGCGCGCCGCCCCGGTTTGCGTTTGTACAGCGCGGTTTCCAGCGTTTTTTTCGAGCCTTTCCCGAGCGCTCCTTTGTCATGGCCACTCGTCCCCCTCTCTCCCTGAAAGCCCGCGCCGTCGGCTACCTGTCGCGGCGCGAGCACAGCCGGGTGGAACTGGCACGCAAACTGGCCCCGCACGCCGAGTCTCCCGAGGCACTCGAGCAATTGCTGGATGCGCTGGAACGCGAGAACTGGCTGTCCAACGCGCGCTTTGTCGACAGCCTGGTGCACCGTCGCGCGGCCCGCTATGGCGCCGCCCGCGTGATGCAGGAAGCCCGCACCCATCAGCTCGGCGGCGATCAGCTTGCCGACCTGCAGGATCGCCTGCGCGGGTCGGAGCTGGAGCGCGGCCGCGCGGTCTGGCAAAAACGCTTCGGCACACCGCCCGCCACGCCGGAAGAAAAGGCCAAGCAGATCCGCTTTATGGTGGCCCGCGGTTTTTCCCGCTCGGTGGTGAGCCAGGTGATCAAAGGGGCGGACGAATGGCTGGACGGCGGTGACTGACGTCCGCCGGCGCGCCAGGCCAGGGTGATGCCGCGGTGATTTCTCGTTAATTTCTCGTTAGTTTCTCGTCAACGCCTTGCACCGGTTTCGGGCACATACCTGCTTTGCAAGTAGGCGTATTCCGAATCTCAAAGTCTTGATGCTTTAGGCCGTTTCCCCCGCAATACCGCGATTTTTCCGCATGCGCGGGCCTTGCCCGTCGCTCGACAATCCCCCGCAACAGCGCCGCGCGCAGTTTGTTCCCGGCCAACGTTGTCCGGCATGTTAAAATCCTGCGGTTTTCCGGCCCAGCCGTCCATTTCTCCCGCTCCTGCCTGGTGTTATGCCGCTTTCCCCGCCCGTCAATCGCGCCCTGCGTCACCGTCGTGCCATCACGGCGGAGGCCTATGTTAGGGACGATGGCCTATGGGATATCGAAGCGCGCCTGACCGACACCAAGCCGCGCGAGATTCCGCTGGCCGGTGGCGGTGTGCGCCCGGTGGGCGAGCCGCTGCACGATTTGTGGCTGCGCGTCACCATCGACCTGCGCATGAACGTCGTGGACGCCGATGCCTGTTCCGACTGGGTGCCTTATCCCGGCCAGTGCGACACCATCGGCCCGGCCTACCGCAAGCTGATCGGCCTGAACCTGATGAAGGGTTTCCGCAAAGCGGTGAAAGAGCGCCTGTCCGGCGTGGCCGGATGCACCCATCTGACCGAGCTGGCCGGCGTGTTGCCGACCACCGCGATCCAGGCATTCGCCGGCGATGTGTTCAACATCCGCGACGGCGGCGCCGAAGACACCAGTACCGAACCGCCTTACCAGTTGCACGGCTGCCATGCCCTGCATTTCGAAGGCGAGGTCGTACGCCAGTTTTACCCCCGCTGGTATGGTCACCAGCCAACACCGAGGATCAAGACCGAAGGGTCATCGACCCCGGTGGCGCAGCCAGCGGAGGCGCTCGCCGCCCCCGCCGGCGGCGCCATGTCGCGCAGGTCAACCGGCACTTCTGGCTAAGCCAGGCCGGCCTGCGGTCCGCCGAGATTCCATCTCCACACTTTTACGCCTACCCGAAAGGAAACACGCATGAATATCCATGAGTACCAAGGCAAGGAAATCCTGCGCAAATACAATGTGCCGGTTCCGCGCGGCATCCCCGCGTTCTCGGTCGAAGAGGCCCTGAAGGCTGCTGAGCAACTGGGCGGCCCGGTATGGGTCGTCAAGGCGCAGATCCACGCGGGCGGCCGCGGCAAGGGCGGCGGCGTGAAGGTGGCCAAGAGCATCAACGATGTGAAGACCTACGCCACCAACATCCTCGGCATGACCCTGGTCACGCACCAGACCGGCCCGGAAGGCAAGAAGGTCAACCGCCTGCTGATCGAAGAAGGCGCTGACATCAAGAAGGAACTGTACGTCAGCCTGGTGGTTGACCGCGTTTCGCAGAAGGTCGCCCTGATGGCCTCCAGCGAAGGCGGCATGGACATCGAAGAAGTCGCTGCCCATAGCCCGGAAAAGATCCACACGCTGATCATCGATCCGTCGGCCGGCCTGCTCGACGCGGACGCTGACGACATCGCCCGCAAGATCGGCGTGCCCGACGCAAGCGTGGCGCAAGCGCGCCAGGCCCTGCAAGGCCTGTACAAGGCATTCTGGGACACCGACGCCTCGCTGGCTGAAATCAACCCGCTGATCCTGACCGGCGACGGCAAGGTGATCGCGCTGGACGCCAAGTTCAACTTCGACTCCAACGCCCTGTTCCGTCACCCGGAAATCGTCGCTTACCGCGACCTGGACGAAGAAGATCCGGCTGAAATCGAAGCCTCGAAGTTCGACCTGGCCTACATTTCGCTGGACGGCAACATCGGCTGCCTGGTGAACGGCGCTGGCCTGGCCATGGCCACCATGGACACCATCAAGCTGTTCGGCGGCGAGCCGGCCAACTTCCTGGACGTGGGCGGCGGTGCCACCACCGAGAAGGTGACCGAAGCCTTCAAGCTGATGCTGAAGAACCCGAACCTGAAGGCCATCCTGGTCAACATCTTCGGCGGCATCATGCGTTGCGACGTGATCGCCGAAGGCGTGATCGCTGCATCCAAGGCCGTGTCGCTGTCCGTGCCGCTGGTCGTGCGCATGAAGGGTACCAACGAAGAGATCGGCAAGAAGATGCTGGCCGACTCGGGCCTGCCCATCATCGCCGCCGATACCATGGAAGAAGCCGCCCAGAAGGTCGTGGCTGCTGCCGCGGGCAAGTAAGCCAGACGCGAACACGAACGCCAGCAGCGCGCCGGGGCCAGGCCTTCGCGCGCTGCTTTGAGCCAAGCAAAGGATTACAGCATGTCGATTCTGATTAATAAAGACACCAAGGTCATCACCCAGGGCATCACCGGCAAGACCGGGCAGTTCCACACCCGTGGCTGCCGCGACTACGCCAACGGCAAGAACTGCTTCGTTGCCGGCGTGAACCCGAAGAAAGCGGGCGAAGACTTCGAAGGCATTCCCATCTACGCAAGCGTCAAGGATGCCAAGGCATCCACCGGCGCCACCGTGTCCGTGATCTACGTGCCGCCCGCAGGCGCCGCTGCCGCCATCTGGGAAGCCGTTGACGCTGACCTGGACCTGGTGGTCTGCATCACCGAAGGCATCCCCGTGCGCGACATGATGGAGCTCAAGGACAAGATGGCCAAGGGCAACAAGAAGACCCTGTTGCTGGGACCGAACTGCCCGGGCCTGATCACGCCTGACGAAATCAAGATCGGCATCATGCCGGGCCACATCCACCGCAAGGGCCGTATCGGCGTGGTGTCGCGCTCGGGCACGCTGACCTATGAAGCCGTGGGTCAGCTGACCGCGCTGGGTATGGGTCAGTCGTCGGCAGTGGGCATTGGTGGCGACCCCATCAACGGCCTGAAGCACATCGACATCATGAAGATGTTCAACGACGATCCCGAAACGGACGCCGTGGTCATGATCGGCGAAATCGGTGGTCCGGACGAAGCCAACGCGGCCAACTGGATCAAGGACAACATGAAGAAGCCGGTGGTTGGCTTCATCGCTGGCGTGACCGCGCCTCCGGGCAAGCGCATGGGCCACGCTGGCGCGCTGATCTCGGGCGGTGCCGACACGGCGCAAGCCAAGCTGGAAATCATGGAAGCCTGCGGTATCAAGGTCACCAAGAACCCGTCGGAAATGGCTCGCCTGCTCAAGTCGATCCTGTAAGTACCGATACGCAGCCTCCCGCCTTTCGGGCGGGAAGGATTGCCCGAGCCGGTGAGGTTGCATGGTCGCGACCGCGCCCGGCCCACCATGCCCCCGCCTTCGTGCGGGGGTATGTCATTCTGGCGTACCGTCACCTAGGGTATCTCCCAGGGTGCGCGACATGCCGATTGAAACCGAATCGAAAGCTTGATACGGTAAATCTTCATGTCTGAAGACTCAGACATCCGAAATTCCGCGGGCGCCGCCGCTTTGGGTAGCGCCATGTGACGTTCGAATCATAATTTAAGAAACTCGAGGAGCTTTACCGTGGAACTGCTGTCCTCCACCGCTTTCTGGATCGCGTTGGGATCCATTATCCTGACCAACATCGTGCTATCCGGCGACAACGCCGTGGTGATCGCGCTGGCCTCCCGCAACCTCCCGCCCGCCCAGCAGAAGAAGGCCATCTTCTGGGGCAGCGCCGCTGCCATCATCATGCGGGTGGTGCTCACGGTAGCCGCGGTCAAGCTGCTGAGCCTGCCGTACCTGAAGATCGTCGGTGCCATCCTGCTGGTCTACATCGGCGTGCAACTGCTCACCGGCGACGACGACGAAGAAGGCCACTCGGCCAAGGACAACATCTGGGCCGCGATCCGCACCATCCTGATCGCCGACCTCGTGATGTCGCTCGACAACGTGGTGGCCGTGGCCGCCGCGGCGCAGAAGGGGCCGGAAGGCAGCCAGCTGATGCTGCTGATCCTGGGCCTGGGCCTGTCGATCCCCCTGATCGTGTTCGGCAGCACCATCCTGCTCAAGGTCATGGACCGCTTCCCCATCATCATCGTGCTGGGCGCCGCATTGCTGGGCTACCTGGCCGGTGAAATGCTGGTCAGCGACCCGGTGGACGCCGCATGGTTCGAGATGCACGTGCCGCATGCCCACCTGGTGTTCGGCGTGATTGGCGCCGCGCTGGTGGTGGTGGTTGGCAAGCTGCTGAGCAGGCGAGCGCCACAGACGGCCTGATGGGCTGTGGCCCGTCTTGGGACGGGTTTGTAGATTAGGTGGTGGGCGGCGCCCCGTTGGGGCGCCGCCGGACAGACGGGTGGCCCGGGAGCCACCCGTTTTGTTTTTGGGCAGTAGCGCAGGCCATGTAGCAGATATGGCGGTGATTTCAGTGCGATTTCAGACTGACTTAAGTCAGAACAGCGGCTTATTGACCCTCCGCGTCATACTTAGTGACAAAATTTGCTCGCGATCAACACTCGGAATGGTCCTAAGTGGCGAAAATTGTCACTCGCCGACGAGACATCAAGGCTTGGCGGCGCTGGCACGCTAAGTGCTAAGAACGTACGGCATCACATGAAACAAAAAGTTTCGATTTGTAACCAAAATTCCTTCGAGGGGTCAATCATGCAACAACGGGTGCAACAACTGAAAAAACTGGGCCGCCGAGCTCAGAAGGGCTTCACGCTGATCGAACTGATGATCGTGGTTGCGATTATCGGTATCTTGGCTGCGATCGCCATTCCCCAATATCAAGACTACGTGACGCGTAGCAAGTGGACGGAAGTGTACACAAACGTGCAGCCTCTGAAGCAGGCGATCGCTGAATGCAGTCAAACAAACAGCGGTGTGATTGCGGCTAAGTGCGACACTCTTGCACTTCTGACGACTGCAACTGGCTACGCAGCACTTCCGGCTCCTGCGAACGCTACCGTGACTATCACGGCGGCAACTGGCGCAATTGTGATGACAGGTAAGGTAGCCTTGGCTGGCTGTGAAGTCACTTATACTCCGGACCTCACTAACGCAAACGTAATCGCGTGGCTTGCTACTGACACGGGCGGGACTATTTGCAGCAAGTCTAAGACTGGCGTCTAAACTTAACACTGCCCTACACGAAAGCGCCTTCGGGCGCTTTTTCTTTACCCACTCCCCAAGCTATCATCCGCCTTCTGCCTGCAAGGCATAACAAGGCACCCCGCATGCTGCCCTCCCGGTCAGCCATCCCTCTCAGCTTCCTCGCCGTAGCCATCTCGCTGCCGCTGCTGGTCTCCCGGCACACGCTCCCGCTCGCCACCTTCTATGGCGAATGGGCCTCGGCATTGCTGTTCGCGCTTGCCGTCATCGTGTTGGGCGCTTCGGCGCAGCGGCAAGGCGGGAGCGCGGCCTACCAGGCCGCTCCCGCCCAATTCCCCTGGATCGTCCTCTTTCCCCTCTGGCTGATCGCCACCGGCATCACGCAAACGCTGACCGGCATGGCCGATGTGTCGGGCAGCCGCTTGCTGACCGAGCTTTCGCTGGCGCTGGGCGCTGCGGTGATGTGGGCTGCCTGGCGCCAGGGCCGTGCCGCGTCGTCCGTGGAGCGCCAGGCGATGGTCGATGTGCTGGCTATCGCCTGGCTGGTGGCCGGGCTGCTGGGCACGCTGGCGCAATGGGTGCAGGTGTTTGGCCTGGAGCCGGACACGCTGGGGATGGTGTCCACTTACTTTTACGATGACAACCGCCGCCTGTGGGGCAACCTGAACCAGCCGAACCACCAGGCTACGGTGCAAGGCATCGCGCTGGCGGCGGCGGTCTGGCTGGCGGCGCGCGGGTGGCTGCGGGCGCCGGCCTGGCTGGCAGCCGCGGTGCTGCTGGTGAGCGGGATCGTGCTGTCCGGCTCGCGCACCGGTGTGTTGCACGTGGGGCTGGCGGCGGTCTATGCGCTGGTCGCGGCATGGATGGCACGGGGCGGGACTGCGTTTGGCGGCACTGGTGAGCTTGGCGGGTTGGCGGGTGCCATGCAGCGCGCCGGCCACGCCGGGCGCAATCCGATGCGGCGTCCCGCCGGGCTGGCGTTTGCCGCGGTGGCCATGGTGGCTTTACTGCTGGTCCTGCAGCCGGCGATCAAGAGCGCGGGGCAGGCAATGGACTGGCGCCTTTTCGATACCGTGGCGCAGATGCAGGGGGGCGATCAGCTCTCATGGCGCGCCGCGATGTGGACGCACGCGTGGGCGATGTTTCGCGCCCATCCATGGCTCGGGGTGGGTTGGGGTGAGTATGGCTGGGCGCAATTCCAGCAGCTCGCGCAGGTGGGCGTGAAAGTCGAGATGTCGCTGCATGCGCACAATGCGGTGCTGGACATGCTGGCCAAGACGGGCGTGATCGGCGCGGCGGGCGTGTTCGTGAGCCTGCTGGCATGGCTGTGGCGCGTGGCGCGCCAGCGCTTGTGGCGCGGGGATGCGCGCGAGCGTGCGCAGACGGGGCTGGTGCTGACCTGGCTGGCGATGCTGTGCGCGCATTCGATGCGCATTCGATGCTGGAGTACCCGCTGCACTACCTGTATTTCGTGCTGCCGTTCTGTTTCGTGCTGGGCTGGCTGGAGCCATCGGGGTTCGGCCGCCTGCGCGTGCCGCGCGGGGCCGCCGTGCTGGCGGGCGTGGCCCTAGCCGGCGTGGCGGCGGCCATCCTGGCGACAATGTGGCAGGACTACCGCCGTGCCGAGGCGCGCGAATACGCCCGTGCCGAGCGCCGGGCCGCTTTGCCGATGCCGAACTTCTGGTTCCGGCAGGCTGCCGCGTCCGATGCGATCGAGGAGGCGAAGATCACGCCGGAGAACGCAGCGCAGTTGCTTGGGGCCCATATCGCCGCGGTGCACCTGCTGCCGACACCGGCGCTGATCTCGCGCACGGCCTGGCTGATGGCGCTGACCGGCGATCCGGTGCAGGCCAGGGCGTGGCTGGAGCGCCTGCGCTTCTACTTTGCCGGGGATGAGGCGAACCAGTTCGCGGAACTCGCCCGCGCCTGCGCCGAAGTCGACGCGGCGGCTCGGCCGCGGGATTTCTGCGACTGGGTGCAGCTGCGCGCCAAACACAAAGCGGAGTAAGCCCGCCTAAGCTGCGCCGCGCCGGGTTATTGCGGCGCGTAGCCTGGGGGCGGCGGCGGATAGTAGTACGTCGGCGCAGCCACCGGACGCGGGGCTGAGGCCATGCGTCCGTACACCGGCACCCGATGGCCGCTTGCGTACATGCATTGCACATACGCCGCGTCGTACTGGCGCTGACTGCCGTAGCCGGCATACTGGGCATTGCCTGCCCCTACCGCCGCGCCGGTAAGCAGGCCGACACCTGCGCCCACCGCCGCGCCCGTGCCGCCATTGAAGGCCGCGCCGGCCGCCGCGCCCAGCGCGGTGCCCACCACGGCACTGCCTACCGCGCTATTGGTGGCGGCCTGGTTGGCGGTGACGCCGCCCACCTGCCCAAGGGCGAACTGGCGGCAGCTATAGTCGTCGGCCCGGAACTGGTCGAAGTTCTTGCCGGTCCCCGGCAGTACCATCACGCTCGGGCCGCTGGGCATCACAGCGCAGCCGGCCAGCACTATCGCCGCGAGCGGCAGGCTCAGCAGGATTGGCAGGCTGGGGCGGTTGAAGGGATTAAGGACTTTCATCTCGGCACCTCGATACCTCGGTCATCGATCATGGTCCGCGCGCGCCGGCGCGGCGCGCCGTGAGCGCTGCCTGCCTGTCAGGTATCTCAGGCAGGCATCAGGCAGGCATCAGGCACTAGGCGGGGGGCTGTGCCGGCACCTTCTGCCAGCCGCCGGGGCAGGCCTTGATATACGGGTAGTAGCCATCCGGGCGGGCGCAGTGATACCAGTACGCCTGCTGCTGGGGCGCGGGTGCCGCGACACCGCCGCTGTCCATTTCCATCGTGCCGTCCTGGCCCTGCTCGATGTATTGCGGTGGCGACGCAGGTACCCCGACGACTGCGGGGCCATAGGCGTAGCCGGGCGGGTAGTAGTACGGGTAAGGGTAGCCCCAGCCATATCCGTAGCCGAAACCGGGGCCGATATAGACGCCAACGCTGCCGTGCCAGCCACCATGCCAGCCACCGCCGCCGTGCCATCCGCCGCCACCATGCCAGCCGCCGCCACCATGCCAGCCGCCAAAAAGCTGGCCAACCCTACGCCCGTTCATGTAGCCCACCTTGGATCGACGCGGAACGTGGTTCCGCCGGCGGCGCAGTGGCGCCCCTTAAACTGCATTGAATACCAATTTGCCGCAAGCCGCGATGCGCCGCCCGCTGGCGAAATGCGGCGTTACGCTTGTTACAGCGGAAGCGGCCCAGGCGCAGTACTGTGTCAGGATTGGTAAGAAGGGCGGGCCGGATCGGCGACGCGGATCAGGCACATGGGGGCGGGATCGCTTGTCAGGTGCCCGCGACGCAATTCGAAGCGTTCGTCCTATCGAGACGTTCGATGGCTATCGAACTCGAAGCAACCTACTTGGAAAAGATGCTCGTACACCACTGGGACTCACAAGGGATGCCGTCACCATCACCATCCATCTTAGTATTTGGACAGTTTTTCAGGAAATACGTAGCCTCTTTGCAAGAGGTCATCTGAGAACAATGCGTCCGTCCATCACACTGAAATAGGCTAGGCGCCGCGGCGGTTGGGGCTTTAACCGAGCCAGAAGCAGAAGCTAATGTCTCTGACGCGCCAAACATCGGAGCGACATACTTGTACCCGGCAGCAAAGAGGATTGCAACAGCGATGAATCCAACCAGAAGGCCACGGAATGACGTTCCTTGGCGCACTGGTGCTTGTGTACGGCTTCGGCGCGGCAAAGCCGGATGCCCCCCCGGCCGTTGAACATTGATGGCCTTCTTCTTGCCATCCTTGTTGTGAGTGACAAGGAACGATAGTGACTCACCAACCCTCGGCTGCCCCCCCTGTCTGGGGTAGTCCGATATATGAACGAAGATGTCCTGCCCCCCGTTCGACGAGGTGATAAACCCAAAGCCTTTGTCTTTGTTCCACGTTTTTAGGGTACCGTCGATGCGTGTATCCATGGATGGGGGCGAGCCAACAATAACGAGGTGATTATCACACGGCCATGGTTAATGCATTGGCACGGGCAAGTTTGACCCGGCAACTTGGGTAATTGCGACAGCCCCAGAACGAGCCGACCTTTCCCTGTCGTTCCACCATCTTCACGCCGCAGGCCGCGCACGTCGGCGTCTGGTAGTCACCTTCGAATGCCCGTAGCAGCAGTTTGGCTTGTTTGTCGGCGTCCAAGGTACGGATGCGTTCGGCAATGCCTGCGCCATCCAGCAACTGGATGCCAGCTTCGACTGCGTAGTCCTGCACTGGCAAAGGCGGCGGGCAGAACCGCATGAAAGGTACGCCAACACTCGGTTTCGGACATACTGTGTAAGCCAGTGAGGCTATTTTTTTTGCCGCCGTCAGATCGCCTGAGGGGCTGAGACATGAATCATGTTTGCAGATTCGCCGTGTTTGCCATCGCGGCCTTACTGATGATTGTTGGATTTCCACAAGTGGCAACGGCGCAGGGCGCCACCACAAGCCCGGACGTGTTTCGCGTAACGCTGCTCGGGACCGGAGCACCGGACCCGTCGGCGGATCGCTTCGGCGCAAGTACGCTCATCGAGGCGGGGAACCAGAAGATTCTCATTGATGCCGGACGCGGTGCCACGATACGGCTCAGCCAACTACACATCCCGCTTGGAAGAATCGACGTTCTCTTTCTGACCCATTACCACTCAGATCACACCGTCGGCATTCCCGACCTGTGGCTGACTGGATGGCTACCGCCACCCTTCGGGCAGCGGAAGTCGCCCTTTCACGTGATCGGACCAACCGGTGCCGCCGACCTCATGGCGAACCTTCAACGCGCCTATGCCGCTGACATTAGGATACGAATGGCCGATCAGAAGCTCACGCATGAGGGGCTCGAAGTCAAGGTCGAAGAGTTCACGAAGGATGGCACGGTCTACGAGAAGGATGGCCTTCGCGTCACTGCCTTTGAGGTCAATCACGGCGATGCGGTCAAGCCAGCATTCGGCTATCGAATCGATTACGGCGGCCACGCCGTTCTCATCTCGGGCGACACGCGGTTCAACGAAAACGTTATCAAATACGGCACCGGGACCGATCTGCTGGTCCATGAGGTGTTCGCCGTGAAGCCCGAGTTGATGAAAAATCCGGCGATTCAAGCGATTGCAAACCATCACGTCACGCCGCAGGAAGCAGGCACAGTTTTCACCCGTGCACACCCCAAACTCGCGGCATACACACATCTTTCGGTGATCGGAACGCCGACGGTCCCGAGCGTGACGACGGATGACATAGTGTCGCAAACGCGTGAGACCTACGGCGGCCCGTTGGTGGTCGGAGAAGACCTCATGGCCTTTGAGATTGCCGCTGACGGCGTGGCTGTCTATCGACGCGGTGCCCGCTAGTCCTGCCTTGGTCGGGATCGGGACTTGGACCAGCGTCTCAAACGTCAGCATCCATCCGGATGGCAGCAGAGCGTTTACATTTGGCCCGCACGGGACTGGCACGGCGATTTTTGAGAGAAACGGTCGCTTCGCCATTAATCCCGGATCAGGTTGCGCATACTAACCAACAACATGGGGGGCTGCAATCTTATGAAATCCATTATTGAGTTGGCTTCGCGCAGCCGGATGGTCAAACGCGAAGGCTTACCAAGTCCGCGAACACGTACGCGCAACTGTTGGGGCAGCGTAATCAGATCGCTCTCCGGCTAACTCAACGCGCGGCGACGGCCCGGGGGTGGGGATGGCTTGCGCACCATCTGGACCGGATGATTGACGTGGATGCCCCATTCCCGCCCAGTCCGCGCGCAATTTGCGGGGTGAGTGCGGCCATGCTGAATTGGGCGATGCGGGCACGGTGCATTGCCCGCAATGTGTACTTGCCCTCGGCATGTCCGCGAAGCAGCGGATTGACCTCGTGCAGATACCAGGTTTCCTTTGAAATCAGGGGGTCGTAGATGGTCAGCAGCGCAACCTGCACGCCAGTCAGTGCTTCCACCCCCAAAACCGGTCTGGCCGTGGGTCTCGGTACGCACGGTGCAGCGGATGGTGGCGCTGGCCTCGTCCATCGCGTAGTCCACCGCCACCTTGGTGAGCGAGATCGGGTGGCATAGCGGGATCAGGTCGGCGGTGCGCTTGGTGGCCATGATGGCGGCAACCCGGGCAATGCCTAGCACGTCGCCTTTCTTGGCCGTGCCGTCGCGCACCAGCGCAAAGGTGGCGGGCAGCATGGTGATGGTGCCGGTGGCGACGGCCACGCGGTGGCTGTGGGCCTTGGCGCCGACGTCGACCATATGGGCTTGTCCGGCGGTATCGAAATGGGTGAGCTGGCTCATGGCGTGGACCTGGCGGATGCGGGGCAATGAATGCGTGACGGATGCGCTTGCCGCGCCTGCCGGGGCAGGGCGTGGCAAGACCGGGCGACGCCCGATGGGAATGGCTTGCGCAGGCCGCTATCATAGCAACATGCGCAAGAACCAATCGCTCGCCGGAGCGCTCTCCTCGCCCGCCCGACAGGCGCGCCTCATGTCTTCCAGGCCCGCCGGGGCCTTGGCCGCCGCTCGCTCGCGGCGCTGCTGGCGCTGACGATCGCGCTGCCCGCCTGGCCCCAGCAGCGCCTGCTGCTGAATGACGCCACGCGTACCGCGGCCGCCGCCGCCGTGCCGGAGAGCGACAGCCGCGACGGCAGCGACCAGGTCTATGACAACCTGAACCGCAGCGTGAAGGCGGGGCAGAAATCCGATTTTGGCTTGCGCAGCAACAACACCGTGGTGGAGACCTCCGGCGTGCAGTTGCCAGACCTGGGCGACCCGTCGACCGCGTCGCTCACCCCCGACATGGAGCGGCGCCTGGGCGACCGCATCATGCGCGACATCCGGCGCGACCCGGACTACGTCACGGATCCGCTGCTGGCCGATTACCTGAACGCGCTCGGCTATCGCCTGGTGCAGGCGGCGCGCCGGCAGAACATTTCCGGCTCCACCGGCGCCGGCACCTTTGCCACGGGGTTCGAGCTGTTCGCGGTGCGCGACCGCAGCATCAACGCCTTCGCGCTGCCCGGCGGCTATATCGGCGTGCACACCGGCCTGCTGGTGCAGTCCGATACCGAGTCCGAGCTGGCCTCCGTGCTGGGCCACGAAATCGGCCACGTGATGCAGCGGCATATCGCGCGCGGCATTACCAAGCAGGACCAGTCGATGTGGATCGCGCTGGCTTCGATGGTGCTGGCCGGGCTGGCCGCCACCAAGAGCGGCGACGCGGCCGCGGCGCTGGCCATGGGCGGGCAGGCGGCGGCGGTGTCCAACCAGCTGTCTTTCTCGCGCGGCGCCGAGCGCGAGGCTGACCGGGTCGGCTTCCAGATCATGACCGCTGCCGGCTTTGACCCGCAGGGCATGCCTGACTTCTTCAAGCGGCTGCAGCGCGTGATGGGAATTTCGGAAAGCTCGGTGCCGTCGTATGTGCGCACCCACCCGCTCACCTCCGAGCGGATCGCCGACATGCAGGACCGCGTGAGCCATGTGGCGGTGCGCCGCGTGGCGAGCACGCCCGAGTACGAGTTCGCGCGGATGCGCGCCCGCATCCTGCAGGAAACCTCGCCTAGCGATCTGCAGAACGCGCGCGCGGCGCTGCAGACGCAGCTGGCGTCGGCCTCGCCGGCGCGCCTGCCTGCGCTCCACTACGGCATCGCGTTCGCCGAGCAGCGGCTGGGGCGCAACGCCGAGGCCGGGCAGTCCCTTGCCGAGGCCCGCCGCTTGTACGGCACGATCCCTGGCGCGACCTCGGGCAGCCCCATGCTGGATGTGATGGCGATCGAGCTGGCGCGGGCCCAGGGCCGGCAGCAGGACGCGCTGAACCAGGCGGTGGCGTCGATGAAAGCGTTCCCGTTGTCACACGCGGTTGCGCTGAGCTATGCCGCGACCTTGCTCGGCGCTGGCCGCACGGACCAGGCGGTGACCTTCCTGCGCGAGCGCACGCGCGAGGAAATCGCGCGCTCCGAGTGGTGGGACATGCTGGCGCGGGCCTATGCCGCGCAGGGCCGGCGCGTGCAGCAGCACCAGGCGCTGGCGGAGAAGTACGCAGTGGATGGCGCCTACCAGGCCGCCATAGAGCAATTGCAGATCGCCCGCAAGGCAGGCGACGGCGATTTCTACACGCTGTCGGAGGTCGATGCGCGGTTGCACCAGCTGGAGCGCCAGTACCGCGAGGAAAAGCAGGACAACAAGGGCATACCTAACTGACGCCCATGCTCAGGCCACGATTCAGCCCGCCTGCTCAGGCCGCCTGTTCTCCCTCGGACGGTCGGGGCTGGCGCACAAAGCCGTAGCGCGCCGGTACTTCGTCCTCGGTGATCGGCTCGATCTGCACGTCGGCGCCGTTGAAATGAAACACGCCGAGATTGCCGCCGCAGGCCTCGCCGTGCCAGGTGCAGGCACTGCTCAAGCCATCGAGATCATGGTCGTGCAGCAGCGCGGCCTGCAGGCCGCCGCTCTCGCCTTCCACCGTGCCCACCAGCACCACATTGCCGTGCTCGTCCGCGTGGCATGCATGCAGCGTGAAGGCGCGCTGCGAGGTGGTGTGCAGCTTGCCCTGGTGCAGCCGCACGATCCACGGCGCATAGGCCAGCGACACGAACACGCGCTGCGGGCCGTTCTGGAAATACCAGCCACCGTGCTCGTCGCGCTGGTAGTTGCGCTCGATAAAGGCGATCAGCGCCTCGTGGCGGATTGGGTCGCCGGACAGGCCGTGCTGCTGGGCGTACTCATTGCGCATGCGCCATTGTCCGCGCCGGTCCAGCGCCAGCCACCCATAGCAGTTGGGTACGTTGGGCCAGCGGGCCATGGCTTGCTTGACTGTCTCATCCATCTTCGGTGCCTCCTTGCGGGACCGCCCGTGCCCGGGAATCCGCGCTCGTATTCGTTCTGGTGGCGCTGGGCCGCGGGCGCGGCCCGCAAATTCAAGCCACGGCGTCAAAAAACCGCAGGATGCGCGCTGGCAGCCACTGGAGATGCCCGGCATAGGGCAGCACCGGCAGCGCGCGCAGCATATCTTCGCGCGGTGTCATGAACCCGACGTGACCACCGTGCTCGGGCTGCTCCAGCCAGACCTGCGGGCTGACCTCGGCAGGGCCCGGCAGGTGGCGTGCCGGCAGGAAGGGGTCGTTGCGCGCGTTGAGCACCAGCGTGGGCACCTTGATCTCGCCGAGCACCGGCTTGCTGGACGCGCGCGCCCAGTAGTCGTCGGTATCGCGAAAGCCGTGCAGTGGCGCCGTCACGATATTGTCGAAGGCGTACAGGTCGCGGCTGGCGAGCATGGCCTCACGGTCGAACAGCCCGGGATACTGGCTCAGCTTGGCCAGCGACTTGCGTTTCAGGGTTTGCAGGAACATGCGCGTGTACAGCATGTTGAAGCCCTGCGACAGCGCCGCGCCGCCGCCGGCCAGGTCCAGCGGCGCCGAGACCGACGCGGCGGCGCTGATATGTCCCGCGGCGCTGCCTTGTTCGCCCAGCAAGCGCAGCAGCGCGTTGCCGCCAAGCGAAATACCCACCACCAGCAGTTTGCGCCCGTGGCCGCAGTATTGCCGGTGCAGCCGTTCCAGGATCCACTGGAGTTCCTCGGCGTCGCCGGAATGATAGAAGCGCGGCGCCAGGTTCAGCTCGCCCGAGCAGCCGCGAAAGTGCGGGATCACGCCTTGCCAGCCGCGCGCCGCCAGCGCATGCATCATGGCCTGCGCGTAGTGGCTGCCGGAGTCGCCTTCCAGGCCGTGGAACATCACCAGCAGCGGGGTATCGGGCGTGACCGGGTGCGTGGTCCAGTCCAGGTCGACGAAGTCGTCGTCGGGTGCGGTCCAGCGCTCGCGCTTGAAGCTGATGCGTGGCGGGCGCCGCGTGAAGCGCGCCGGGATGATGGTCTGCGCGTGGCCGCCGGCGAGCCACCAGGGCATGCGGCGGCCGCCGCCGAACGAGGCGGCGGCGCGGGTGTCGTCCGGTGCGGGCCGGCGGTGCGAAGGCGGAAGCTGACTCATGCCTGCAAGGCGTTAGGCGATCAGGCGCAGCGCAGACGGGGTGGCCGGCCCGCCGCGCCGCGTGCAATCCTAGTGGAGGGCCTGGCCTGGCGCCGTGCTCACGGTCGCGACCTGGGCGGCGTTGGCCGGGCTGCAATGGATGTGCGCCAGGCGCCAGCCCTCGTGGTTCTGCATCAGCACATAGGTGGTGTGCACGTACAGGTCGGCTTCGACGCGGTCGTCGCCAAAGCGCAGGGCTTCGGTCACGTCGAAGATGGCGACGCCCATCGAGGTATGGCTGCTGGTCTCCATCACGTCGATCAGCACCGGCTGCACGTCGAGCAACTGCGCAAAGGCCTGGCGCAGGTGCTCGTGGCCGATCAGGCGCTGGCCGTCCGGCATCACGCAGGTGACCGAGTCCTCATCCAGCCACAGGCGCAGCGCGCCGTCGGCATCGCGTAGCTTCATGGCCTCGCGAAAGGCTTCGACGATGTCTTCGGCGGAATCGAACAGGCGGGCAAAACGAGGCATGGTGGACTGGGCTCAGGGATTCGTTGGCCGGATAAACACGAACGGCGGGTCAGCGCTTCAGGCCCGGTGCAGGAGCTTGCGCAGCTCCACAAACACCATTTCGGGCTCGATGTCCTTCAGGCAGCGCAGGTGGCCAAGTGGGCACTCACGCTTGAAGCACGGACTGCATTCGAGCTGCAGCCACATGATACTCGCAGCCTGCGACAGCGGGGGTGTATGGCGCGGGTCACTGGAGCCGAACACCGCCACCTGTGGCCGGTTCAGCGCCGCGGTGACATGCATCAGGCCGGAGTCGTTGCACACGGCGGCTTCCGACATGGCCAGCAGGTCCACGGCATCGTCGAGCGAGGTCTGGCCGCACAGGTTGCGCACGAAAGGCGCGCCTTTGACGATCTCGTCGGCGATCTCGGCGTCCTTGGGCGAGCCCAGTGTGACCATTTGCGCATACGGGAACGAGCGCTTGAGCATCTGCGCCAGCTCGGCGAAATGCGCGGCCGGCCAGCGCTTGGCCGGGCCGAACTCCGCACCCGGGCAGAAGGCGATCAGGCGCGTCTGCGGGGCAATGCCGAAGCGCTCCGCGGTCTTGGCCATGCGCACCGGGTCGGTCCGCAGGCGCGGCTCGGACAGGTTCTCCGGCAGGCGGGCGCCGGGCTTGAGCGCCAGCCGCGCGTAGTGCTCCACCATGGGCGGGCGCTGGTCGCGGGGCGGATTGCCGTGGCGGATATTGAGCAGGCCGAAGCGGTTTTCCCCGCGATAGCCAACCCGCAGCGGAATGCCGGCCAGCCAGGGGATCAGCGCGGACTTGAGCGAATTTGGCAGCACATAGGCTGCGTCGTAGCCTTCGTTCTTGAGCTGCTGGGCGAACATCAGCCGGGCCGACAGCTGCAGCTTGCCGTGCGCCAGTTCGCTGGGGAAGACCTGGTGGATCTCGGGCATGCGTGCCAGCACCGGCGCCACCCATTTAGGGGCGAGGGCGTCGATCTGCAGGCGCGGATGGCGCGCTTTCATGAGGGTGAATAGCGGCTGCGCCATCAGGGCGTCGCCGATCCAGTTGGGGGCGATGACGAGGGCTTTTTTCATGAATGGGGCGCTGCCGGAAGGGTTGGCGTGGCGCAGTCTGCGCGCGCCACGCACGCCGACTCTGCGGCGCGCCGCATGGCGGGCCGCAGAGTCGGGGTGTTGCGGTCAAGCGTGGGCCGTGTCAGTGGTGACCCTTGATCACGGTGCCGGGCTTGAGCTTGTAGACGGTCCCGCAGTACGGGCACTTCACCTCGCCGGTGTCGGTCACGTCGAGGAAGACGCGCGGATGGTAGTTCCAGGTCGGCGTGTTGCCGGTGGGGCAGTGCAGCGGAAGGTCTTCCGCGCCGATTTCGATCAGGGAGGCGGTTTGCGTCATGGTGTTGCGGAGATGAATTTAGTTTTTTTGTATGGATTGAAGTATGACTGGATAAGCGGGATAAGCGGTTATGGATTGCCTGGCGGGTTTTTGGGTCGCGCGGCGGTTTCAGACCACGGTCAGCCAGTGCTTGTATTGTTCATTGGTGCCGCCAACCGCCGAGAAGAAAGCGTCCTGGACGCGCTTGGTCACCGGGCCGCGGCGGCCTTCGCCGATCACGCGGTCGTCGAGTTCGCGGATCGGCGTGACTTCGGCCGCGGTGCCGGTGAAGAACGCTTCGTCCGAGCAGTACACCTCGTCGCGCGTGATGCGCTTCTCGCGCACCGCGATGCCGAGGTCGCGGGCGATGGTGAGGATGGCGTCGCGCGTGATGCCGTCCAGGCACGAGGCCAGGTCGGGCGTGTAGATCACGCCGTCGCGCACCACGAACACGTTTTCGCCCGAGCCTTCGCTGACGTAGCCTTCGGTATCCAGCAGCAGGGCTTCGTCGTAGCCCATGCTGGTGGCTTCCTGGTTGGCGAGGATCGAGTTGATGTAATAGCCGCTGGCCTTGGCCCGCACCAGCGATACATTGACATGGTGGCGGGTGAACGAAGACGTCTTGACGCGGATGCCACGCTCCAGGCCTTCCTCGCCCAGGTAGGCACCCCACGGCCACGCGGCAATCGCTACGTGGATGGTGTTGCCCCTGGCCGAGACGCCCATCTTTTCCGAGCCGATCCAGACCAGCGGGCGGATGTAGCAGGACTCGAGCTGGTTGGCCTTCACCACTTCGCGCTGCGCGGCTTCCAGCGTGGCCGCGTCGAACGGCATCTGCATCTGGAAGATCTTGGCCGAGTTGAACAGGCGGCGGGTGTGCTCCTTGAGGCGGAAGATCGCGGTGCCGGCCGGCGTCTTGTAGGCGCGCACGCCTTCGAATACGCCCATGCCGTAATGCAGGGTATGGGTCAGCACATGGATCTTGGCGTCGCGCCATTCGATCATCTTGCCGTCCATCCAGATTTTTCCGTCGCGATCCGCCATCGACATGGTTCTCTCCCTGCGTGCCGCCAGCAATGCAAAACAGGCATTGTAAACCCCGGGCCCCCCCGTGCCAACGTGGGCGCGGGCCCGCCGGGGTCTAAAATCGTCACATTGTGTATGCCGCCACCGCCACCCGTGACCCTGCCGCCGCCGTCTGGACCCACCGCCTCCCATCGTGAATCGCCCGGCCGCATGCACCTCAGGCGGCTTGGCGAGATGCTGTTCTCGGGAGCCTCGGAGGAGGCGATCGGCGAAATGCTGGCGCCGTGGGGGCAGGGCGCCGGCCGCGCCGAAATGCTGGTGCAAGCGGCGTTGGCCAGCGGCGACGCCGCATTGCTGGAGCGGGTGGTGCCAGCCTGGCGCTGGCGCATCTTGCTGGCGATCCTGGACTGTCTCTATTTTGACTGGGATCCCCGCTTTCAACCCTACCTGGATTACGGACTGGCCTGCCACGCCGATGATCCGCTGGCGCTGCCGGTCGCCGTTCGCACCGCGCTGGCCGAGGGACAGCTGTACGCTGGCGAGCGCCCGGCGGCCCTTGCCTTGCTATCCACGATGGGCGACGCCGGCGGCGGGGATGGCGACGCCCTGCGTGCTTTTGCCCACTTGCAGGAAGGCGGCTGGCCAGCCGCCCAGGCGGGCTTCGAGGCCGCGCTCAAGCGGCTGCGGACCGAAAGCCGCCAGCGAACCGGGCTGATGCCGCCCTCGCTGGCGCCTTGCTACCCGCTGTCCTTGCTGGCCCAGCGCACGCCGGCCCACCTCGAGCAGGCCCGCAAGTTCTGCCAGGCGGAAGCGGGCACGCGCAGCCCGGTGCCGACCGAGCGCTGGGGGCTGTGGTGCCACGTGCTGGCCGTGCACAAGGGCGATGCGCGGCTGGACGAAGCCGCGTTCGAATTGGCTCCCGATGTCCCGCCGCTCGCGCAGTTCTGGCGCGTGCTGCTGCGCGCCTGGCTCGGCGACGTGAAGCAAGCCAGCGGACGCCGCCAGCCGGCGGCCGCCCGTGCCGAGGCCATCGCGGCCCTGCATGCGCGCCTGCAAGGCTGCGGCCTGCACTGGTTCGCGCAGCAGCTGGACGCCGCGCGGGCCCTGGAAACGGACGAACCAGTGCCGCAAACCTTCTTCGCCGGCCAGCGCCAGGAAAGCTGGCGGCTCGCGCTCGAAGCCTTGCAGGCCCTGGCGGGCGAGGCGCGCGCGCCCGACGGCGCCAGCGCCAGCCGCCTGTTGTGGGCGCTGACCATCGACGCCGATGGCGCGGTCGGCACCATCGAGCCGCTGGAGCAGCAGCGCGGCCCGCGCGGCTGGAACAAGCCGCGTCCCGTGCCGCTGGCCCGCCTCGCCGAAGACGACCCCCAGTGCGCGAGGCCCCGGCGATGGACAGCTTCCTGCCCGCCGGCAGCCGCGCGGACGCCGAGGCCTTGCGCCAGATCACCGTGCTGCGCGAAGGCTCGCAGCGCCTGCGCGTGATCCGCCTCACGCCCGCGCAGCAGGGCGCGGCGCAATTGATCGCCGACGGGCTGGCGGTGCCGGCCGAGGCCCATGCGCAGCTCGACGCCACGCTGCGCGCGCTGTCCGGTCATTTCCAGGTGCACGCCGACCACGACGGCAGCGCCCGCGAACTCGAGACCGAGAGCCGCCTGCGCGCCGAGTTGTCGCCGCTGGGCGAAGGCCTTTCCCTGCGCCTGGTGGTGACGCCGCTGGGCCCCCTCGGGCCACGGCTGGCCCCGGGCGGCGGGCGCGAGCGGCTGATGGCGGCGGTCAAAGGGGAGAGCCTTGCCACGGTGCGCGACCTCAAGGCCGAGCTGGCCCATGTGGCCGCGGTCTTCGACGCGCTGCCCTTCCTGGTGCCGCGCGCGCCGGAAAGCGGTGAGTACGACTGGACCCTGGCCGACCCGGAGGAAGCGTTGTCGGTGGTCGAGCAGTTGCCGGGGCTGGCCGCCGTGCTGGCGGTGGAATGGCCTCGCGGCAAGGAAATCCGCGTGGTGGGCGCCGACATCCCGCAACTGGCGGTGCATATCGAAACCGAGAGCGAATGGTTCAAGCTGGTCGGCGAGCTGGGCGTGGCCGAGGGGCTGGTGCTCCAGCTCGGCCAGTTGCTGGCCTGGGCCGGCAGCCACGCCGGGCGCTTCATGCCGATGGGCCAGGGCGTCTATGTGGCGCTCACGCGTAGCCTGCGCGCCAGGCTGCGCGACCTCGCCAGCGTTGCGCACAGCGTGCCCGGCGGCATCAAGGTGCCGCTGATGGCGGCGCCCTGGCTGGACGACGTGCTGGCCGGCGCGGGCATCGACCCCGACCAGCATTTCCGCCAGCGCGTGGCGCGGCTGCGCCGGGCGCGCAATCGCGACGCCGTGCTGCCGCCCAACCTCGCCGCCGAGCTGCGGCCTTACCAGGAAGACGGCTATCGCTGGGGCGCTGGGCCATGTCGCTTGCCGAGGCCGGCTTCGGCGCCTGCCTGGCCGACGACATGGGGCTGGGCAAGACGCTGCAGGCGCTCGCCGTGATGCTGGCGCGGGCCGACGGCGGCGCCGCGCTGGTGATCGCGCCAACCTCCGTGTGCGGCAACTGGGCCGAAGAGGCAAGGCGCTTCGCGCCGACGCTGCGCGTGCACATCTATGCCGAAGGCGAGCGCGCGGCCTTGCTGGAACAGGCCGGCCCGCATGACGTGGTGATCGTCTCGTACACGCTGCTGCTGCAGGCGCGCGAGGCCTTCTGCCAGCGCGAGTGGCACACGGTGGTGGCCGACGAAGCGCAGGCGTTCAAGAACGCCGCCACCAAGCGCTCGCAGGCGGTGTTCGAGCTGCGGGCCGATTTCCGCATGGCGCTGTCAGGCACCCCGGTGGAAAACCGGCTGGCCGAGCTGTGGTCGATCATGCGCTTTTGCAACCCCGGCCTGCTTGGCTCGCTGGTCCGCTTCAACGAGCACTTCGCCGTGCCGATCGAGCGCAATGGCGTGCGCGAGGCGGCCCAGCGGCTGCGCCGCATGATCGCGCCGTTCGTGCTGCGCCGGACCAAGGCTCAGGTGCTGGACGAACTGCCGCCGCGCACCGAGCTGGTGTTGCGCATCGAGCAGGACCCGATCGAGGCGGCCCACTATGAAGCGCTGCGCCGCCAGGCGCTCGCCGAAGCCGAGGCCGTGGTCAAAGGCCCGAAGGCCCGCAAGACCCCCGCCGGCCAGCCCGCCGCCGAGGCGCGCATCCATGTGCTGGCGCAACTCATGCGGATGCGGCGCGCCGCCTGCGACGCGCGCCTGGTCACGCCCGAGCTGCAACTGGAGCTCGGGCAGGCGGGCGCCAAGGTGCGTGCCTTCGTGCAACTGGCGGGCGAACTGGCCGCCAACGGGCACAAGACGCTGGTCTTCAGCCAGTTCGTCGACTTCCTGCAGTTGCTGCGCCGGGGGCTGGACGAGGCCGGCCTGGCCTGGCAGTACCTCGACGGCGCCACGCCGGCGGCCGAGCGCACGCGGCGCGTGGCGGCGTTCCAGGCCGGCGAAGGGGATGTCTTCCTGATCAGCCTGAAGGCCGGCGGCTTCGGCCTCAACCTCACGGCCGCCGACTACGTGATCATCGCCGACCCCTGGTGGAACCCGGCGGCGGAGGACCAGGCCATGGGACGCGCCCATCGCATCGGGCAGCAGCGCCCGGTGACCGTCTATCGCCTGATCAGCGCGGGCACCATCGAAGAACGTATCCTCACGCTGCATCACGGCAAGCGCGCGCTGGCCGATGGCATCCTGGAGGCGGGCGAGGATGGCGGTGCCGGATTCATCGGCACGGCGGCGGCGCTGCCTGACATCGACGAACTGGTGGGACTGCTGCGCAGCTAGGGGAGCAAGGGACGCCCGGCGCCAGCCGGGGCGATGGGATGCCACCGGAATCCCGGTCCATGTCTGCTTATACCAACATGGCATACCTTCAAGCGAACTCCATCGTTGGTAATGCGGCGGATCGTTGGTATCTTGCTGTCTTGGCCCGGGGCGCCAGACCCCGGCCGGCAGCCCCGACCCGCATTCCTTTTATCGACGGTACCCCCATGTTCCGCACTGCTACCCGCCGCATCTCGCCCGTTTTCCATTCGTCCCGTGCTTCCCGCCTGGCCGCCGGCCTTGGCTTGCTGGCCGCGCTGAGCACGCTGGCCGCGCCGGCTCGGGCGCAGGATCCGGCCTGGCCGGCCCAGCCGATCACCATCCTGATGGGCTTTACCGCCGGCTCCGGCGTGGACATGGTTGGCCGCACGCTGCAGGAATCGCTGCAGAAGTCGCTCAAGGCCACCATCATCTATGACTACCGCCCCGGCGCCGGCGGCAATGTCGCCTCCGAAGTGGTGGCCCATGCCAAGCCCGACGGCTACACGCTGCTGCTCGGCACCGCCGCCACCCACGGCATCAACCCGGCCCTGTACAAGAGCCTGCCGTTCGATGCCGAAGCCGATTTCACGCCGGTCGCGCCGCTGGTGGAAGTCTCCAACGTGCTGACCGTGAACCCCGCCGTGATCGATGTGAAATCGGTCAAGGAGTTCATCGAGAAGGTCAAGGCCAATCCCGGGAAGTACAACTACGCGTCGACCGGCAACGGTACCGGCACCCATCTGGCCTTTGCCGAATTCAACGCGCGCGCCGGCCTGGATATGGTCCATGTGCCGTACAAGGGCGGCCCTGACGCGCTGCAAGCCGTACTCAAGGGCGAGGTCTGCTGCATTTTTAATCAGGTGCAGAGCGTATTGCCGCAATATCGTGCCGGCAAGGTGCGGCTGCTTGGCGTGACCACCAAGAATCCCGTGGCGGTGATTCCCGAAGTGCCGACGATCGCCGAAAGCGGCTTGCCTGGCTTCAACAGCACCATCTGGTTTGGCTTCTTCGGTCCCAAGGGGCTCGACCCCAAGATCAGCAAGAAGCTCAACGATGCGGTCAAGGTGGCGCTGGAAACGCCGGCCATCCGGCAGAAGCTGATCGAGGCAGGTAATTCGCCGCGAATCGAGACGGTGGAGCAGTTCCGGGGCACGGTGAAGGCGGATCGGCAGAAGTGGGCGGGGGTGGTTAGGAGTGTTGGGGCGTCTGTTGATTGATGGGGTGTTGGTTGATTGGCGCAAGGGCAGAACCGTTGGCTCTTGCTCTTTTAGTTGGTGATTTTTGTTGCGGCGTTGGTTTTTGCACCCAAAAAGCCGTACGACATCCCCCCTGCGGGGCCCGCAGGGGGATGTCGTACGGCACTTGGGTGCAAAAACCAACGCCGCAGCAAAACCGACCAAAAACGCCAGCCAACCAACCAACCAACCCAACCCCCCCTCCCCCCAACAAGTTAAGCAACCACTTACCACCCCCTCCCACTCCCCCTATAATGCCCAATTCCCCCTAAGGGTTAGCCCGCCCCCGGCGGCTGCCATCCCCCCAGCCTTCAGCTATGACCTTCCGACCGCCCCAGGCCCTGCTGCGTCCCTGGCATCGTTTTGCCCCGGCCGAGCGGGCTGGCTTTATCGAGGGGCGCGTTATTTCGCGCCGTCCCTGCCTGCCGTGTTCTCCTGGGGCCTGGTGACGGGCGTGGCCATGAGCAAGTCGGTGATGAACGTGCCCGAGGCGATCGGCATGTCGTTGCTGGTCTATGCGGGCTCGGCCCAGTTGTCCGTGCTGCCGCTGTTTGCCGCGGGCCTGCCGCTATGGACGGTGTGGCTGACCGCGGCCATCGTCAACCTGCGCTTCGTGATCTTCAGCGCGGGGCTGCAGCCGCATTTCAGCTACCTGCCACTGTGGCGCCGGACGCTGCTGGGGTCGTTCAACGGCGACCTGCATTTCGTCTACTTCATGCAGCGCTATGCCACGCCAGGCCATGAGCCGGGCAAGGAGGGGTACTTCTGGGGCATGGCGCTGACCAATTTCGCCATGTGGCAGGTTTCGTCGATCATCGGCATCGTGCTGGCCAGCGCGTTCCCGGATAGCTGGGGCCTGGGGCTGGCCGGCACGCTGGCGCTGATTCCGGTGATGGTCACGACCATCCGCTCGCGCTCCACGCTGCTGGCGGTGGCGGTGGCTTCGACGGTGGCGCTGCTGTGCTTCGACCTGCCTTACCGGCTCGGCCTGGTGGCGGCCGTGGTGGGGGCGATCGCGGCCGGCATGGCCAGCGATGAACTGGCGGCCCGCGCGACCTTGCGCGGTATCCGCCGCCGCAAGGCCGAGCATGCGCCCGCGCAGGCAGTGGCCCAGGCCCCGGCCCAGGCTGCAAAGGACCGGGCATGAGCCATCTCGAGATCTGGATCGCGCTGGTCGGCATGGCGCTGGTGACCATCGTCACGCGTGCGCTGTTCCTGATGGCGGGCGAGCGCGTGACGGTGCCGGACCGCATCCAGCGCGCGCTGCGTTACGCGCCCGCGGCGGCGCTGGCGGCCATCATCCTGCCCGACCTGATGACCTGGCACGGGCATTTCACGCTGGCCCCCAGCAACTACAAGCTGGTGGCCGGCGCGGTGGCGCTGGTGTTCTACCTGGCGACGCGGCGTATGGTAGGCATGATCGTGGCGGGCATGGCGGTCTATACCGCACTGCGGCTGCTTGGCTGAGCCGGGGCCTGGCGGATGCCGGGCCCCTAAGGCGCGGCCCGCTAGGCAGCATCGCCGGCGTCGCACTCCTGCTGCCCGGGGCCGAGCGCCGTGCCCAGCTGGGTCAGCAGCCGGGTCAGGCGGGCCTGCGTGCTGGCACCGGTCTTGAGGAATACCGCCTTGAGCTGGCTGCGCGCGGTTTCGTGCCGCACGTTCAGGCGCTCGCTGGCTTCGGGCAGGCCCATGCCGTGCAGTTGCGGCAGTTCCGCCGGCGCCTGCGCGTCTTCATGGATCACCATCAGCGCGGCGGGTTGCTGCCAGGGCAGCGCAAAGACATGGGATGCCGGCAGCGGCAGCACGATCAACTGCGCGCAGGCGCCGTTGCCGTGGCGGGCGATTGCCGCCTGCGCCGGCACCGTGCTGCGCGGCGCGCAGGCCGCGCTCACCATGTCGGTCAGCGAGCGCGACAACTGCCACTCGCCGGTCTTGCCGGCGGGGTCCAGCCGCCGCACCCAGCGCTCGCCGATGCCATTGCTCAGCAGCACGCGCCGCTCGGGCGAGAAGGCGATCACGCCGAACGACAGGCGCTCCAGGATCTGCCCTGACAGTTGCGCCAGCGTCGACAGCCCGATGGTACGGTCGCGCATGGCCATGGCGCTGCGCATGTGAGGCAGCGCCCAATCCAGCGCGCTGACATCCGCCGGCGTGAAATTGCCTTGCGAGAACGAGCGCTGCAGCGCGAAATACACTTCGTAGTGGGGCTTTCGCTCGACCAGGCAGGCCGCGTAGGAGCACAGGTCGAAGCGGTGGAAGAATTCCCGGTAGAAGGGGCTGCGCTGCATCGCGCCTTCGCCGAAATCGCGCGCGTCGATGTACCACTCCCCGGGGGAGAGGTTGTGGGCAAACAGCTTGCCCGGATCGAGCGCGTGGAATTCCTTCTCGTAGGCACTGAACAGTTCCTGCACCGGGCGCACCATCTCGTTGACCATCATCAGGTCGCGATCGGTGTCGCGCACGAGCATCGACGCGTGCGCGCTGCCTACGATATTGCTCAAGGTGTGCAGACTTTGCTGCCAGGCCTGCGCGTCAAGAATTCCTTCGTACAAGCCACGGATTGCCCCGTGCATGTCTTCGTTCATGATTACCCCTGCTTCTCGACAACGGCGTTAGCCGAGTGGCGCCGACGCCGCTTCCCGTAAGCGCGTCCGGCGCCAGTGCCTTGGATCCCGTCTCAGGCGGGGCCTCTGGCTATGTTTTTGCGTGCTTATCTTGTACCAACTTGTGTATACATTGCCCGCTTTGACAGCAGCGTACGAGACGCGGGGCAATTGTCGCACCCCTCTTTCAGGGGGTGCGTTGCAGGGGCACGGCACGCCGTTCGCCGCATGTGGCGAAAAAGGCACCCTTGCCCGGGTGCATCCGGGGCGCAATCCCGCAAAATGGCCTTTGCGATCAGGTAAAATGCCGATTTTCCCCGATTTTCGCTCTCCAGCCACCGCCATGACCTCTGTCCTGCGTCTTTCCGATCTCATCTCCCAAGGCAAAATTGCCGGCAAGCGGGTTTTTATCCGCGCCGACCTGAACGTGCCGCAGGATGACGCCGGCCACATCACCGAAGACACCCGCATCCGCGCATCCGTGCCGGCTATCGAGGCCTGCCTGCAGGCTGGCGCCGCCGTGATGGTGACGTCGCACCTGGGCCGCCCGACCGAAGGCGAGTTCAAGCCAGCGGATTCGCTGGCGCCCGTGGCCACGCGCCTTGCCGAACTGCTCGGCAAGCCGGTCAAGCTCGTGCAGAACTGGGTCGATGGCAACGGCGACGTGAGCACGGTCAAGCCCGGTGAAGTGGTGCTGCTGGAAAACTGCCGCGTCAACAAGGGCGAAAAGAAGAACAGCGACGAACTGGCGCAGAAGATGGCCAAGCTGTGCGACGTCTACGTAAACGATGCCTTCGGCACCGCGCACCGCGCCGAAGCCACCACCCACGGCATCGCCAAGTACGCGCCCATCGCCTGCGCCGGCCCGCTGCTGGCTGCCGAGATCGATGCGCTGGGCAAGGCCCTGGGCCAGCCGGCGCGCCCGCTGGTGGCGATCGTCGCCGGCTCCAAGGTGTCCACCAAGCTGACCATCCTCAAGACGCTCGCCAGCAAGGTCGACAACCTGATCGTCGGCGGCGGCATTGCCAATACGTTCATGCTGGCGGCCGGCCTCAAGATCGGCAAGTCGCTGGCCGAGCCGGACCTGGTGGCCGACGCCCGCACCATCATCGACCTGATGGCCGCGCGCGGCGCTTCGGTGCCGATTCCCGTGGACGTGGTGTGCGCCAAGGCATTCAGCGCCACCGCGGTGGCCACCGTCAAGGACGCGCAGGACGTGGCCGACGATGACATGATCCTCGACATCGGCCCCAAGACCGCGCAGATGCTGGCGGACCAGCTCAAGCTGGCCGGCACCATCGTGTGGAACGGCCCGGTCGGCGTGTTCGAGTTCGACCAGTTCAGCAACGGCACCAAGGTGCTGGCGCAAGCCATCGCCGAGTCCAAGGCGTTCTCGATCGCCGGTGGCGGCGACACGCTGGCGGCCATCGCCAAGTACGGCATTGCCGACCAGGTGGGCTACATCTCCACCGGCGGCGGCGCCTTCCTGGAATTCCTGGAGGGCAAGAAGCTGCCCGCGTTCGAGGTGCTGGAACAGCGCGCCGCGGGCTGAGGGTGGCGGGTTTGCGTGGGTTTGGCGCTGGCATGGCCGGCAAGCGCGGACTGGCGGCGTTGCTGCTGGCCGCCTCGCTTCTGGCCCTGAGCGCGTGTGGCCGCCCGGGTGGCGGTGCGCCCGAGGGGCGTCCCCTGGCAGCCGCCGCGGCCGGCGGGATGGCCGCCGGCGAGTTGGCGCGGGGCGGCCAGAGCGAGCAGCAGGAGGCGGAGCGCCGCTACCTGGCGCTGAAGTACGCGCTGACGGTGGAGAATTCCGCCGACGCCCTGGAGACTGGCTGGAAGAGCGTTGTGCAACGCTGCCAGGCGCTCGGCTGCGAGTTGCTGGCGACGGTGCGCCGCCGCGCGGCGAGCTGCGCGCGCGCATCGCGCCCAAGGCCTTGCCGGATCTGCTGAAGGCGGCCGAGCAGGGCGGCACGGTGGTGTCCAACGGGGTGTCGAGCGAGGACAAGACCGATCAGGTGATCGATGCCGAAGCCCGCATCAAGAACACCACCGAGCTGCGCGACCGCCTGCGCGCCATGCTGCAAAACGCGCGCGGCCCGCTGCGCGACGTGATCGAGCTGGAGCGCGAGCTGGCGCGCGTGCAGGGTGAGCTGGACACGATCAACGGATTGCGCAAGATGCTGGCGGCGCAAACCGATCGCAATGAGGTTCGCATCGACTTTGTCGCGCGCGAGACCTTCGTCAGCCAACGCAAGGTGTCGCCGCTGCGCGCTGCCGTGGGCGATATCGCCGAGTTGTTCCTCGGCAGCCTGGCCATGCTGATCCGCGTGGCCGCCGGCGCGCTGCCGTGGCTGCTGGTTGGTGTGCCGCTGCTGTGGTTTGCGCTGGCCTGGCGCCGGCGCCGCGTGGCGCGCAGGAAGCAAGCCGTGCCGGCGTCGCCGGACGGCGCTGGCCCTCGATAAGGAAAATCAGTTCATGACCCGTTCCACCAAGATCGTCGCTACCATCGGCCCCGCTTCCAGCACGCTGGAAATCCTGACGCGCATGATCGCGGCCGGGGTCGACGTGGTGCGCCTGAACTTCTCCCACGGCAAGGCCGAAGACCACATCGAGCGCGCCCGCCTGGTGCGCGAGGCGGCCAAGGCCTGCGGCCGCGAAGTCGCCATCATGGCCGACCTGCAAGGCCCGAAGATCCGGGTCGGCAAGTTCGAGCACGGCAAGATCACCTTGAAGGTGGGCGAGCCGTTCATCCTCGACGCGACCTGCACCCTGGGCAACCAGGATCGCGCCGGCCTCGACTATGAGGACCTGCCGCGCGACGTCGGCCCGGGCGACCTGCTGCTGCTCAACGACGGCCTGATCGTGCTGGTGGTGGAACGGGTGATCGGCCATGAGATCTTCACCAAGGTCAAGATCGGTGGCGAGCTGTCCAACAACAAGGGCATCAACCGCCAGGGCGGCGGGCTGTCGGCGCCGGCGTTGACCGCCAAGGACATGGAAGACATCAAGACCGCCATGGCGCTGGGCGCGGACTATGTCGCGGTGAGCTTCCCGAAGAACGCCACCGATATGGAGATGGCCCGCCAGCTCGCCGCGGTGGCCGGCCAGCCGCACCAGCACAAGGCCCGCATGATCGCCAAGATCGAGCGCGCCGAGGCCATCCGCCCGGGCGTGCTCGAGGAAATCCTGCAAGCCTCCGACGGCATCATGGTGGCCCGTGGCGACCTGGCCGTGGAGGTGGGCAACGCGGCCGTGCCGGCGTTGCAAAAGCGCATGATCCGGCTGGCGCGGGAAGCCAACAAGCTGACCATCACCGCCACCCAGATGATGGAGAGCATGATCGTCAACCCGGTGCCCACGCGCGCCGAGGTGTCGGACGTGGCCAACGCCGTGCTGGATGGCACTGACGCCGTGATGCTGTCGGCCGAGACCGCCGCCGGCAGCTACCCGGTGGAGACGGTGGAAACCGTGGCCCTGGTGTGCGTGGAGGCCGAGACAGTCCGAGGTGGTCCAGCTCGGATACCTATTTCCTCAACCAGACCTTTGGCCGCATCGACCAGTCGATTGCCATGGGCGCATTGTTCACCGCCTATCATTTGCAGGTGAAGGCCATTGCCGCGCTGACCGATTCCGGCGCCACCGCGCTGTGGATGAGCCGGCATCGCATCCATGTGCCGATCTACGCGATGACGCCCAACCTGGCCTCGCAGCGCAAGATGCAGCTGTACCGCAATGTGGTGCCGCTGCCGCTGGAAGCCAGCGCCGACCGCGACACCGCGCTGGAACAGGCCGAAGAGCTGCTGCTGTCGCAAGGCGTGGTGCAGCGCGGCGACTTTATCGTGCTGACCATTGGCGAGCCGATGGGCCAGCCGGGTGGCACGAACACGCTGAAGATTGTCCGGGTAGGCGCCTGATATGTGCCGCGCCGGACAGACAGCTGGCGCTTGAGTACGCAGGGTCCCCCAGGATAAGCGCGTCGAGACGGTGTCTCACGCGAAAAGCAAAAGAACGACTGAACGACTGAACGACTAGGTCAACTAGGTCAACTAGGTCAACTAGGTCAACTAGATCATTAAACGAGACACCCCATTCTTTCTTTAGGAGTTTGACATGCCACTCGTATCGATGCGCCAGCTGCTCGACCACGCCGCCGAAAACGGCTACGCGCTGCCCGCCTTCAACGTGAACAACCTGGAACAGGTTCAGGCCATCATGCAGGCCGCCGACGAAGTCAATGCGCCGGTGATCATGCAAGCCTCCGCAGGCGCGCGCAAGTACGCCGGCGAGCACTTCCTACGCCACCTGATCGAAGCCGCGGTGGAAGCCTATCCGCATATCCCGGTGGTGATGCACCAGGATCACGGCCAGTCGCCGGCGATCTGCCAGGCCGCGATCGACCTGGGCTTCTCCTCGGTGATGATGGACGGCTCGCTGCGTGAAGACGGCAAGACCCCGTCCGACTACGAGTACAACATCGACGTGACCCGCAAGGTGGTGCAGCTCTCGCACGCCATCGGCGTGACCGTGGAAGGCGAACTTGGCTGCCTGGGCTCACTCGAGACCGGCGAAGCCGGCGAGGAAGACGGCATCGGCGCGGAAGGCAAGCTGGACCACTCCATGCTGCTGACCGACCCCGAGCAGGCCGCCGACTTCGTCAAGGCCACCCAGCTGGACGCCCTGGCGATCGCCATCGGCACCTCGCACGGCGCCTACAAATTCACCCGCAAGCCCACCGGCGACATCCTGGCGATCGACCGCATCAAGGAAATCCACGCGCGCATCCCCAACACCCACCTGGTGATGCACGGCTCGTCGTCGGTCCCGCAGGAACTGCTGGCAGAAATCCGCCAGTTCGGCGGCGACATGAAGGAAACCTATGGCGTGCCGGTCGAGGAAATCCAGGAGGCCATCAAGTACGGCGTGCGCAAGATCAATATCGACACCGATATCCGCCTTGCCATGACCGGCGCCATCCGCCGCTTCTTTGCCGAGAACCCGAGCAAGTTCGACCCGCGCGAATACCTCAAGCCGGCCCGCGAAGCCGCCAAGCTGGTTTGCAAGGCACGCTACATCGCCTTCGGCTGCGAAGGCCAGGCCGCCAAGATCAAGCCGGTCTCGCTCGACGCCATCGCGCAAAAGTACAAGTCCGGCGAACTCGCCCAGGTCGTGCAATAAGCAGGACCCGTACCGTCCCCGCCCCGATCCCGTCAAACGGGGAGGCGCGGGGACGACGCTTTTCAGGCCCCGGCACCGGGGCGCTGAAAAGCGCTAACAAAATGAAGCGAAGCAGTTGTTCTGGCCCGGTGCCAGAATCATTCTGTTAGTGCCTCCCATCGGAACCACCGAACCACCGAACCACCATGTCGAACGCTCTCTATCAGTCCTCCATCACTTCGCTGCCGCTGCTTGGCCACGGCAAGGTCCGCGACAACTACGCAGTCGGCGACGATAAGCTGCTGATCGTCACCACCGACCGCCTGTCGGCCTTCGACGTCATCCTGGGCGAGCCGATCCCGGCCAAGGGCCGCGTGCTCAACCAGATGGCCAACTTCTGGTTCAAGAAGCTGGCCCACATCGTGCCGAACCACGAAACCGGCATTGCCGCCGAGACCGTGGTAAGCCCTGCCGAAGTCGAGCAGGTGCAAGGCCGCGCCGTGGTGGTCAAGCGCCTCAAGCCGATCCTGGTGGAAGCCGTGGTGCGCGGCTACCTGGCCGGCAGCGGCTGGAAGGACTACCAGGCTACCGGCAGCGTCTGCGGCATCGAACTGCCCGCCGGCCTGCAGAATGCGCAAAAGCTGCCCGAGCCGATCTTCACCCCGGCCGCCAAGGCCGAGATGGGCGAGCACGACGAGAACATCTCCTTCGCCGAAACGGAAGCGCGCATCGGCGCCGACCTGGCCCGCCAGATGCGCGACATCTCGATCCGCCTGTACAAGGAAGCGGCCGACTACGCCGCCACCCGCGGCATCATCATCGCCGACACCAAGTTCGAGTTCGGCCTGGACGAGAACGGCACGCTGACGCTGATGGACGAAGTGCTGACCGCCGATTCCTCGCGCTTCTGGCCCGCGGATTCGTACGAAGTCGGCACCAACCCGCCGTCCTTCGACAAGCAGTTCGTGCGCGACTGGCTGGAAGCCGTGCGCATCGACGGCAAGCCCTGGCCCAAGACCGCCCCGGCGCCGGCGCTGCCCGCCGACGTGATCGAGAAGACCGCCGCCAAGTACCGTGAGGCGCTGACGCGCCTGACCGGCGAGGAACTGCAGTAATTTTTGCCGGCGCCGTGGCCGGCTGGCGTGCCAAAGCCGTCTGCAATGGCGACGGCTGTTACTCCCTCTCCCCTCAGGGCGAGAGGGGAGCGAACCAACGCAAGACGAAGGTTGGCGCGGTCCCCATGCGCCAGACAGATTTTTAAGGACTTAACGTGAGCAATACAGCCAAGCCGCTGGTCGGCGTTGTGATGGGCAGCAGTTCCGACTGGGACGTGATGCAGAACGCGGTCGCCATGCTGAAGGACTTCGGCGTGGCCTTCGAGGCACGCGTGGTTTCCGCCCACCGCATGGCCGACGACATGTTCGAGTACGCCGCCACCGCGCGCGAGCGCGGCCTGCGCGCCATCATCGCCGGTGCCGGCGGTGCCGCGCACCTGCCCGGCATGATCGCCGCCAAGACCATCGTGCCGGTGTTCGGTGTGCCGGTGCCGTCGCGCTACCTGCGCGGCGAGGACTCGCTGCTGTCGATCGTGCAGATGCCCAAGGGCGTGCCGGTCGCCACCTTCGCCATCGGCGAAGCGGGCGCCGCCAATGCCGCGCTGCACGCCATCGCCACGCTCGCCACCACCGACGACGCGCTGGCCGCGGCGCTGGAAGCGTTCCGCGCCAAGCAGACCGAGGCTGCCCGCGCGATGACGCTGCCGGTGTAACACGCCTGTTCGCACGCACACCGACTAGCCCCAAGCCCCCGAATCCGGAAAGACGCGCAATGCCAACCGATATCCATCCCCACCTGGTCGAAGCCCACACGCCGGAGTCGCGTGCCGAGTTCGGCATCGACAATCCCAGCGCGCCGGTACTGCCCGGCGCCTGGCTCGGCATGCTCGGCGGCGGCCAGCTCGGCCGCATGTTCACCCATGCCGCGCAGTCGATGGGCTACAAGGTCTGCGTGCTCGATCCGGACCAGGACAGCCCGGCCGGCACGATCGCCGAGAAGCATATCTGCGCGGCGTATACGGATGAAGCCGCGCTGGCCGAGATGGCCAAGCTGTGCCCGGCGGTGACCACCGAGTTCGAGAACGTGCCTTCGCTCTCGCTCGACCGGCTCGAGCAGCTCGGTGCCTTCGTCGCGCCGCGCGGCTACTGCGTGTCGATCGCGCAGAACCGCATCGGCGAGAAAAAGTTCTTCGCCTCCTGCGCCGAGCGCACCGGCGTGCCCACCGCGCCGCACTGGGTGATCCAGCACGACGCCGATGTCGACCAGCTGCCCGAGAACCTGCTGCCCGGCATCCTCAAGACCGCGCGTATGGGCTATGACGGCAAGGGCCAGGCCCGCGTCAAGACCCGCGAGGACGTGCGCGCCGCATGGCGCGCCATGCAGCACGTGCCGTGCGTGCTGGAGCAGATGCTGCCGCTGGCCTATGAGGTCTCGGTACTGGCCGCGCGCGCCGCGGACGGCACCACCGCCACCTGGCCGCTCGCCGAAAACGTGCACCGCGACGGCATTCTGTTCTCCACCTTGATGCCGTCCACCAGCGTCTCCGACGAGATCGCCGCGCGTGCCCGCGCCGCCGCCGCCACCATCACCACCGAGATGGGCTACGTAGGCGTGCTGTGCATCGAATTCTTCGTGCTGACCGACGGCTCGCTGGTCGCCAATGAGATGGCGCCGCGCCCGCACAACTCCGGCCACATCACCATGGACGCATGCGAGACCAGCCAGTTCGAGCAGCAGGTCCGCGCCATGGCGCGCCTGCCGCTAGGCAGCACGCGCCAGCACTCGGCCGGCAAGATGCTTAACCTGCTGGGCGATGTGTGGTTCGAGTTCGGCCTGGAGCGCACGCCGGCCTGGGACGAAGTGATGGCGCAAGCCGGCGCCAAGCTGCACCTGTACGGCAAGAGCGATGCGCGCCCCTCGCGCAAGATGGGCCACGTGAATTGCGTGGGCGGCGAGGCAGCTGACGCCGAGCGCGCCTTCGACGCGGCCTTGCGGGCGCTGCACATTGCGCCTTGATGGTTTGCCCGGCGCATGCGCCGGGCTTTCCGTTTCCCTGCTTTCGTCGTTTCGTAGTTCCGTCGCTTCATAGTAACGCCACCCCCAGAGATCCCCGATGTCGCGCATGCCCACGTCCGCCGAACTTGACCAAGCGGTCCAACTGCTGGAAGCCGGCGAGCTGGTCGCCTTCCCGACCGAGACGGTCTACGGCCTCGGCGCCGACGCCGAGAACCCCGAGGCCATTGCCCGCATCTACGCGGCCAAGGGGCGCCCGTCCAATCACCCGATCATCGTGCACGTGGTGGATGGCGGCGACATCAGCTACTGGGTGGACGATGTGCCGCCGGCCGCGCAAGACCTGATCGATGCCTTCTGGCCCGGCCCGCTCACACTGATCCTCAAGCGCGCCGCGCATATCCCGGCGGCGGTCGCCGGCGGCCAGGACAGCATTGGCTTGCGTTGTCCGTCGCATCCCGTGGCGCAGGCGTTGCTGGGCCGCTTCAAGCGTGGCCGTGGCGGCATCGCCGCGCCGTCCGCCAACAAGTTTGGCCAGGTCAGCCCGACCACGGCGCAGCACGTGCGCGATGAGTTTGGCGACTCGGTCTTTGTGCTGGAGGGCGATGATGTCGAGGTTGGCATCGAATCGACCATCGTGGACCTGTCGCGGCTGGAGCAGGGCATTGGCCCGGTGCTGCTGCGCCCAGGCGCCATCACGCCGGCCATGATGGCGCAGGTGCTGGGCGTCACGCCGCTGCCGCCGGATGCTGCCGCGCCGCGGGCGTCAGGCACGCTGAAGGCGCACTATGCGCCGCACACGCCGCTGGCTTTGTGTGCTGCTGCGGATTTGCCTGCGCAACTGGTCGATTTGCCCGCCGACGCGCGAGTGGCGTGGGTTGGTGTTCAGGCGGCTGCCGATCCGCGGTGTGTGTGGGTGCAGGCGCCTGCCGATGCCGAGGGTTATGCGCGGGCGCTCTATAGCTTGTTGCGGCGGCTGGATGGGGATGGGTTTGCGCGGCTGGTGTTTGAGGCCTTGCCGGCCGGGCATGAGTGGGATGGGGTTCGGGATCGGTTGCAGCGGGCGGCTGCTGCGTTTGGGGGGTAGGTGTTTGGGGTTGTGAGTTGTTGGGGCTATCGGGCTGTCGGGCTGTCCGCTGCAACTGCAACTGCAACTGCAACTGCAAAATCAGCTTCAGCTTCAACTGCTTAACGTCAAGGGCAACGGCAGTTTCACCACCCCTGCGGGGCGGCGACCTTACGGCCTTGGCACACCTTCACGGCTCGCTTCGCATCGCGCTTGGGTGATTTACACCGAATCGATGCTCCCCTCTCCCACTCAGGGTGCGCCCTGATACACCCACTGCAACAGGGCGTCGTGGGCGTCGCGGGCTTGCGCTGCGTTGGCGTGGTTGATGTAGCTGACCACCACATAGCGATCGCCGTTCAGCGCATCGACATAGCCGGCAAGCGCTCGTACATCGTTCAACGTTCCCGTCTTCATGTAGGCATTGCCGGCTGCGCCGGCGCGCGTCAGGCGGTTGCGCAGCGTGCCATCCACGCCGAGGATCGGCAGCGAATCCATCAGCACCGGTCCGACTTCGCTAGCCAGCGCCTGCTGCAGCAGGCGCGACATATCGTAGGCACTGATCCGTTCTTCGCGCGATAGCCCCGAGCCGTTGTCCAGCACCAGGCCGGGCATGTCCAGTCCCTGGCGTGCCAGCCAGCGCTGCACGACCTTGGCCGAGCGGGTGGTGGTGGCCGGGCCGCCGCGATCCATTTCCGCGCCGATGGTCAGGTAAAGCTGGCGGGCCATCACATTGTTCGAGAACTTGTTGATGTCGCGCACGATTTCCGAGAGCGGCTGGCCGTAGTGGCGTGCCAGCAGGAAGGCGTTGCGCGGTGCGCGGCCCATGCGCAGGGCTGGCTGGTGGGTGAAGCGGCCGCCGGCCAGTTGCCATTCGGCGACGAATCCGCCCCAGGCGAATTCGTTGTGCGAGAGCGTGGCGATATTGACCACATGTTCGCCGCAGTCGGCGGCGTAGCTGCCGTCGAAGGAGGCTAGCACCGTGCCGTCGGGTTGCGGCGTGACGGCGGGGCGGGCGCGTGCCGACCAGTCGCCGCATTTGCCATTGGACAGCGCGAGGTGGTTGTCGAGCTTGAGCTGCGCCAGCGCGGGCGTGACCGAAACCGCGACCGACTGGTTGGCCGGGTCGGGCGTGATGGTAAACGACAGCGTCTTGAAGGCGTAGAGCAGCGCGTCGGGGCTGACGTTGTAGGCGCGCTGGGTTTCGCCATCGATGGTGGCGCCGTTGTCGAGGGCGGAGTCGAAGTAGCTGCGGTCCAGCACCAGGTCGCCGTTGATGGTGGTGGCGCCTGCAGTGCGGGCGGCGCTGACCAGCTTGGCCATTTCTTCCGGCACCAGCTTGGGGTCGCCGTAGCCGCGCAGGTAGACGTTGCCGTTGACGGTGCCGTCGGCACCGGGCTGGTTGTCGGCATAGAGCGCAGTCTGCCAGCGGTAGCCGGGGCCAAGCAGCTGGAGCCCGGCGAAGGTGGTGACCAGCTTCATGGTGGAAGCCGGGTTCATCGGCGTCTGCGCGTTCCAGCTTACGCGGGGCGCCGGCGCGCCGACCTTGATCACGTAGAAGCTGGTGGCCGAGGCGGGTACGTGCGCGCGCTTGAGCGCGGTTGTCACGCTGCCTGGCAGGCCCGAGCGCGGCTCGGCGGGCGCGGCCGCGGCGTGGGCGGCCTTGGTCTTGTGAACGGGGGTTTTAGCGGTGGCGGCGGCCAGGCCGCTGATGCACAACAGCCCGGCGGCGCAAAGCGGCAGCAGGCGGCGAAGAATTGGGGAAGGGCGTTTCGGCATGGTGCCCATGTTAACGCATGGGCCCGAGGGCGGATGACGCCGCCTTTCGATTTCCGCGGGATTTCCCGAGAATTTCCGCCTAGTTCTCCGCGGCGTTCGTGGCGTGCGCTATCTCGGCCGCGCCCATCGCGTTAGGCGGCGCAAGCTTGCCGAGCAGCGCGCGCAGCGTGTCTTGTTCCTGCGCCGACAACGCCCCGGCGACCCGCGCATCATGCGCGCACACCGCGGCGGTGGCGGATTCCAGCGTGCGCTGTCCCGCGGGGGTCAGCACCAGGCTGTAGGCGCGGCGGTCGTGCGGCGCCGGGCGGCGCGCCACCAGCTTCATGTCTTCCAGCGCGTCGACCAGCAGTACGGCGCCCGAGCGCGCGATGCCCAGGATGCTGGCCAGCTCGGTCAGCTTGAGCAGTGGATTGCGCGAGATGATCACGAGCGCGGAAAAACGCGGCGGCGTGATGTTCCACTGCGCCAGCGATTGCACGAAATCCTCGTAGATGCGAATCTGCGCGCGGCGGATGGCGTAGCCGACCAGGCTGTCCAGCACGCCGTAGTCGATATTGGCGATATGCGGGTCGAAGCCGCCGGATGCATCGGCTGGCTGGCCGGTGCCGGCGGGATCTGGGGCGAGGGCGTCGCGGCTGCGGCGCGTTCGCGCCTTTGCTGTGGTCATGATGCCTTGGCGTCAGTCGATGGATGTGGGTGGCGGTGGGCGGCCTGAAAGTCCGGGCGGCTATAGCCTATAGCTATAGCCTATACGACGCGAAAATACCGCATTTCCACCCGGTCCGGATAGCGGGCGCCGGTGGCGACAAACAGGTGCTGCATGAGCCAGTCGTAGCCGGGCGAGGCCGTCTCGAAGCGGGGTGCGGTGCGGAAATAGATCAGGCGCGGGTCGACGATCTCGCCGCCGGCCAGGCGCGCGATCAGCTCGGCCGGGCCGCTGCGCACGCCGGCGTTGACGATGTAGATGCGCGCGCCGTCGTCGGTTTCCAGCACATAGCGGGCCTCGATGTCGGCCACGATGACGCCGTTGCCGGCGTCGTGGCGCACCAGTTGGAAATCCGCGCCGCCGGGCAGGATGCGTCCTTGCAGGCGCGGCCCGCAAACCACGCCATCGAGAATGGGGATGACCCGCCGGTTGCCCAGCGCACTTGTGCCCACCTCGGTGACCGGCGCCAGCCGGAAGCTGAAGTCCGCCACATGCTCCAGCGTGGGCGTGGGCAGGGCCGTGATGGCAAGGGGCGCGGCGGGCGAGGTCATTTCAGCAACTTCCAGTTGCCGTTGTCGATGGTCAGCATCACGCGGCCGCGGGTGTCAAAGCCGAAGTGATCCTGCGCGGTGTAGTTCAGCACGCCATGCGACACCACGATGTTGCGTTCGCTCTCCAGCGCGGTCTTGAGCGCTTTGCGGAATGCCGGCGTGCCCGGCTTGGCTTGCCTGAGCGCCACCGGCACGATGCGCTGCAGCACCAGGCCCGCGTCGTAGGGGTGGGCGCCGAACTGGGTGCGGCTGTCGGGTCCGTACTGCTTTTCGTAGCGGCCCACGTAGTCCAGTCCCGGCTTCTTGGTGACGGCGCTGTCCGGCAGCTGCTCGGCGACGATCACCGGCCCGGCGGGCAGGATGGAGCCGTTGACGGCTTTGCCGCCGATGCGGATCAGATCTTTGGTGGCCGCGCCGTGCGTGTGGTAGACCGGGCCCGCGAACCCGCGCTCGCGCAGCGTGGTGTGCGGCAAGGCCGCGCCGGTGCCGGCACCGGCGATCAGCACCGCGTCGGGACGGGCGGCGATCAGCTTGAGCGTTTGCGCGGTCACGCTGGTGTCCGAGCGCGCATAGCGCTCGGTGGCCACCAGGCGCATGCCGCGCGCAGTGGCAGCGGTGGTGAATTCCTTGAGCCAGGTCTCGCCGTAGGCGTCGGCAAAACCGATGAAGGCGATGGTCTTGACGCCTCTGGCGTGCGCCGCATCCGCCACGGCCTCGGCCATCAGCTTGACCGGCTGTGCCAGGCGATAGGTCCACTCGCCGCGGCCGGGCTTGAGCTCGATCGGCGAGAAGGCCAACTGCACGGTCTGGCTCTCGTCGGCGACTTCGGCAATCGCGATCGACGGCGCTACCGCCGACGAGCCGAGGATGATGTCGACCTTGTCCTCGCTGACGAAGCGGCGCGCCACCTTGGTGGCCTGGGTGGGATCGGAGCCGTCGTCCAGCACGATGTAGCGGATTTTCTCGCCGGCGATGGTCTCCGGCAGGAAGGGCATGCTGTTCTTCTGCGTAATGCCGAGCGAGGCCGATGGGCCGGTCGACGCGATGCTGACGCCGACCGTCACTTCGGCATGCGCGGGCGCGGCGCCGAGCGCGGCGGCAAGGCTGGCGGTGACGGCGAGCGCAAGGCGGCTGGCGGGCGTGGCAAGGCGGGTAAGGCTAGGGCGCGGCACGATGTCTCCTTTTCTGCGAATGACGCCGGCTTCTCAGGGCCGGTCGGGGGGCATGATACGACGGACTGGCGCCATCACAGGCGCGCGGACCGCTTAGCGCGGCGGCACCTGCAGCGATTGCCGGTCGAAGCCGGCGAGCTGCTTGTAGCGCAGCGCGATCGCTTCGAGCTCGGTGCGCGGGATCACGGTTTCGATATTGCTGAAGCCCTGCGGCGCGCGCTGCTCGGCCAGCTGCATGACCTGCTCGGGCCCGTTCATGCGGTTGCGCAGCACGATGGCCGCGGTGCGTGGCAGCCGTTCCGCCTCGTACTCGCGCAGCGCATGGCCGGCGCCGCCAATGTCGCGCGGCGCGCCGTTGGCCAGGAGGCTGTCCATCAGGTAGCGTGCATCGAGGATGGCCTGCGCGCTGCCGTTGGAGCCGATCGGGTACATCGGGTGGGCGGCGTCGCCCAGCAGCGTCACGCGGTCGAAGGTCCAGCGCGGCAGCGTGTCCTTGTCGACCATGGGAAATTCGTAGATAGCCTGCGCGCCGTCGATCAGCGCGGGGATATCGATCCAGTCCCAGCGCCAGTTCGCAAAGGCCGCGCGGAACACGGACTTGTCGACCTGCTTGTTCCAGTCGCTGCGCGGCGGGGTATCCGGCGCGCTGTCGGGCACGCGCAGCTCGGCGATCCAGTTGACCAGCGAGCGCCCCTCGCGGCGCAGCGGCTCGGAGATCGGGTAAGCCACGAACTTCTGGTCCTGATGGCCCGCCATGAACATCGAGCTGCCGTCCAGGTACGGCGGCGCCTCGGTGACGGCGCGCCACAGCGTGCGGCGCGAGAAGCGCGGCGCGTCGCCCTGCGGATAGAAGTGGCGGCGCACGGCCGAGTGGATGCCGTCGGCGCCCACCAGTACATCGGCTCGCGCCGTGATTTCCGCATTGTCGCTGCGCCGGCGCAGCGTGAACTCCACGGGATCGCCCGCGCGCGCGCCGGTGCTTGTGACCGCTTCAAATGCATGGCCGGCATGCACGCGCTCAGCGCCCAGGCGCTCCACCACAGTGCGGTAGAGCAGCATCTGGAATTCGCCGCGATGGATGGAGAACTGCGGCTGGTCGTAGCCCGCCGCGCATCCGCGCGGCTCGTGCCAGATGCGCTGGCCAAGCTTGTTGTAGTAGGAGAGGGACGAGGTTTGCACTGCCAGCTCGGCCAGTGCTTCGTGCAGTCCCAGCTCGGACAGCTCCCGCACCGCGTGCGGCAGCAGGTTGATGCCCACGCCGAGCGGGCGCAGCGTTTCGCTGGCTTCCCAGACCTCGGCCTCGATGCCGTGCCGGTGACAAAGCAGTGCCAGCGTCAGGCCGCCGATGCCGCCACCGGCAATCGCGATTTTCATGGTGTTGTCTCCACGGCTTGTTATGGATTGCCCGGGCCGCGCGGGTGCTCCATACGGAGCCTGCGGCCGACGGCAATATTGTTATATAGTATAACTAAATGCGCGCTGGCTTCAAGCACGGCGGCGTGCGGGGAAACCCGCAAGCAAGCGTCGCATACTCATCCTGAGTGCGGGATTTGTGGGAATCCGCTGACACGATGTTCGGCCAAGTCCCGGTCACGCAGAGCGGCCCCGGGCCACATACTGCAAGTACCTGCCGCAAAGCATGGCCCTTGCGGTAAACGCGATAACGATGCCTGGGTGCATCGCCAGGCGCAGAGCAAATCCAACAAGGAGCCTCATCATGCGTACCGTAACCCTGTCTATCCTGCTTGCCACCCTGCTGAGCGTGGCGGGCTGTGCCGAGATGACGCCCAAGCAGCGCAATACCGCCATCGGCGCGGGTGTCGGCGGCGTGGCTGGCGCGGCATTGATCGGCGGCCCGGCGGCCACCGTCGGTGGCGCGGCGCTGGGTGGTGTGGTTGGTAACGTGATGACGCCCGAACGCCGGTAAGCAAACCGCGGCGGGTGCCCGCCACAATACAAAAAAGCGGATGCCGTCGGCATCCGCTTTTGTTTTTGCCTTCGAACGCTGAGGGTCAGCAGGCAGACTTCACGACGGCCTTCGCGGTCTTTCCGCCTTGCCCGGTGTTGGCCACCGGGAACACCGTGTCGTAGGCCCAGTTGTAGACGAACGCATAGACCACGTAGAAGGCCGCCAAGGCAATGTCCATGATGAACGCATCGATGAGGCTCATGTCGAGGTACCACGCCACCATCGGCAGGAACACCACCAGCAGGCCCAGTTCAAACAGGACGGCGTGGAACACACGCACGGCCACTGGCTTGCGCAACTGTCCGGTGAATCGCAGCATCGCCTTGTCGAACAGCACGTTGTAGAGGTAGTTCCAGGCGGCGGCGATCAGCGATGCCACCACGGCGAGGATGCCGATCTGGTGCAGGGCGAAGCCAAATACCCAGCTGCCCACGGGCGCGACAATCAGCAAGCCGATCACTTCAAAGCCGATGGTGTGGCGAATCCTGTCCTTGGTGCTGCGCATGATACTTCCTGTCTGGCGTGTGAATAGAGGCCATTCTATCGAGTATTCTGGGATGGTAAAGTTGGGTTCTATCGCTTAAAACGATGGATGGGCAACGGCCCGTCCCAAGGGATCGTCATGAGCCTTTCGCTCGAACAATTACAAGCCTTTGCCGCGGCCGCCGAATGTGGCTCTTTCTCCGCAGCCGCGCGCCGGCTGGGCAAGGCCCAGTCGGTTGTCAGCGCGGCCGTGTCCAATCTCGAGATCGACCTGGGCAACCAGCTGTTCGACCGTGGCGGGCGCTATCCCACCCTGACCGCCGCGGGCGAACGGCTGCTGGCCGAGGCGCGCGTGATCCTGGAGCGCTGCGAGCATTTCCGTGGCGTGGCCAAGAGCCTGGGCGAGGGCGTGGAGAGCCGCCTGGTGCTGGCGGTGGACGAGCTGTATCCGGAGGAAACCCTGGGCGTGATGCTGGAGGAGTTCTCCGCACGCTTCCCGGCGGTGGAGCTGGAGCTGCTGTTTCCCTTGATGGAAGACGTCAGCCGGCTGGTGCTGGAGCGTTGCGCCGACCTGGGGATCATGTGGCGCCAGGAGGTGCTGCCGCCGGAGCTGGGATTCCGCGCATTGGGCTGGGTGCCGATGCGGATCATCTGCGCGCCCGATCATCCGCTCGCGGACCAGCGGGTGGGCTGGGAGGAGCTCAAGCGCTACCGGCAGCTGATGGTGGCAACCCGCACCGATAGCGAGGAAAAAATGCGCCTGCGCGTGGCCGCCGAAGTCTGGTGGGTCGAGAGCCAGTGGGTCATCGTGGAGCTGGTCAAGCGTCGGCTCGGCTGGGCCTTCGTGCCCTGGCACGTGGCGGCCAACTCGCCCGCTGGCACGCAACTGGTGTCGCCCGCGCTGGAGTTCGACGACCAGGACTGGCCGGTGGCGATGGAGCTGGTGTGGCACAAGCAGCGGCCGCTCGGCAAGGCCGCGACCTGGCTCAAGGAGCGCGTGAGCAAGCAGCCGCTGCCGCGCCCGGAGGCAGCTGCCCGACCGTAGCGATCCCGGCGGCTTTTCAGCGCGATCGGCGCTTTTCGGCGCTATCGCGCCAGCCCGAATTCCCTGGCCAGCGTGCGGTAGCGCTGCACCGTTTGCTGCACGTAGGTATCGAGGTCGGCGCCGCCCAGGTCGACGGGGAACAGGCCTTGCTCCGCGCGCAGGCGGGCGAACGCCGGGCTGGCCTGCAGCCGTTCGAAGCGCTTGGCCCAGCGCTGGACATCGGCCTGCGGCACCTTGGGGCCCATGTAGAAGCCGCGCAGGATGGGCCAGACGAAGGTCCTTCAGGGTCTTGAGGGGCGAATCGGCGCGTACCGCGATCACACCGTAGTCGGTGCCGAGCGCGCCAACCCAGCGCACGTCCGCCGGGCCATACTTGCCGAACTTGCCTTGCGCCAGCGCAAGCAGCGAGCCGCCCGAGAAGGCCACGATGGTATCGGGCTCGGCCGGGCGCTGCGCCACCACGCTGTTGTAGGCCACCGCGCCGATGCCGCCCGCCATGTAGGCCAGCCGCATCGGCTGCTCGGTCAGCCCGGCTTCGAGCAGGGCGCGCAGTGCCAGCTTGCAGGTCAGGTCGAAGCCACCGCCGGGCTTGGCGGGCACGATGCACTCCGGCGCGGCGGCGGCCGCAGGCCGCGCGCAGGTAACGGCGAGGGCGAGGGCGAGCGCTGCGCAGGCAAAACGCAGGGTGGCCATGACGTGGCGCATCGATTCTCCTCGGGGGTGAGTGGACGGCAGACAGCTTACCGGGAAATCCCGGACAAATCCGCTGGCCGCGGGTGCGAAAATCAGGCATAACGAAGCGCCGCCAAGAAGCAGGAGAAGACCCTTCCATGAGAGTACTGCTGGTCGAGGACCATGACGAGTTGGCCACCTGGGTGATGCAGGCGCTGCGCGCGCTGCATTTCACCGTGGAGCGCGCGGCCGACGCGGCCAGCGCGGAATCCTTGCTGTTCAGCACGCACGCCGGCAGCGCGGGCGGGGCCGGCAGCGATTACGCGCTGGTGCTGCTGGACCTGACCCTGCCCGACCGCGACGGCCTGGACCTGCTCGCGCGCCTGCGCGCTCGCGGCTGCCGCGTGCCGGTGATGATCCTGACCGCGCGCGGCGAGGTGGGCGACCGGGTCAAGGGCCTGGACCTGGGGGCCGACGACTATATGGCCAAGCCCTTCGACCTGGCCGAGTTCGAGGCGCGGGTGAAGGCGCTGCTGCGCCGCGCGCGCCAGACCGAAGCGCCGCTGGTGCTGTGCGGCGGGCTCGGCTTCGACACCGTATCGCGCCATTTCCAGGTGGGCGGCGCGCCGCTGGCGCTGACGCCGCGCGAGCATGCAGTGCTGGAGATCCTGATGACGCCGCCGGGCAAGACCGTCAGCAAGGACCGCATCTACGCCAGCATCTTCACCCTGGCCGACGACACCCAGCCGGATGTGATCGAGGTCTACGTGCATCGCCTGCGCCGCAAGCTCGAAGGCTCGGGCGCCGCCATCGTGACCTTGCGCGGGCTGGGCTACGTGCTGGAGCCCAGCGTTGGCTGAGCCGCGCAAGCGCGCCGCCAGCCTGCGCGCACGCCTGCTGTGGTGGCTGATCCCGCCCATGCTGGCACTGCAGGCCGTGTATGGCGTGGTGGCTTACTCCAATGCGCTGGAATCCGCCGACCAGGCTTATGACCGCACCTTGCTGGCATCGGCGCGCAATATCTCGGAGCGCATCACGCTGACCCCCGAAGGCGTGCGCGTGGACGTGCCGTATATCTCGCTCGATACCTTCGAGGTGGGCATGAATGCCACCATGTTCTATCGCGTCAGCGGCGTCCATGGTGAGTTCGTTTCGGGCTACGACGACCTGCCGCCGTTCGATGCCAGCCAGCCGCGCACCAAGCTGTATCCCGCGCTGGTGAGTTTCTACGATCGCACCTACCGTGGCCAGCCGATCCGCATCGCCGCGCTGCGCCAGCCGGTGATGGACGCCAGCGGCACGCATGGCGGCATGGCCTTGATCGAGGTGGGCGAGACGCTGGACTCGCGCCAGGCGCTGACGCGCAACATCCTGCTCGATGTGCTGTGGGGCCAGCTGATGCTGGTGCTGGCCGCAGTGCTGGTGATCTGGCTGTTCACGCGGCGCGCGCTGGCGCCGCTCGATGCGCTGCGCGAAGAAGTGGCGCGACGCCAGCCCGGCGCCACCACGCCGCTGTCGCTCGACAGCGCCCCGCGCGAGGCCGCGCCGCTGGTGGCGGCCATGAACGGCTACATGGCGCGGCTGGACCAGGTGCTCGCCGCACAGCGCCGCTTTATCGCCGACGCCGCCCACCAGCTGCGCACGCCACTAGCCGTGCTGCACACCCAGGCCCAGCTGGCCGCGCGCGAGCACGATCCCGAGGAGCAGCGGCGCATTGCCCAGGGCCTGGCCGACAGCACCGCGCGCATGGCGGCGCTGGCCGACCGGCTGCTGTCGATGGCCCGCGCCGCGCACGGCGGGGCCGAGGCGCCGCGCGTGCTGGACCTTGCGGCGCTGGCGAAGGAAGTCTGCCTCGAGCTCACGCCCGCCGCCCGCGCGCGGCGCATCGACCTGGGTTTCGAAGGCGTGGGCGCGCTGCCGGTGCTTGGCACCGACCTGCTGCACGAACTGGTCACCAACCTGGTCGAAAACGCGCTGCGCTACACGCCATCGGGCGGCGTCGTCACGGCGCGCGTCCATCGCGCGGGCGTTGCCGTGGTGCTGGAGGTGGAAGACGATGGCCCGGGCATCGCGCCGAGCGAACGCGCGCAGGTGCTGGAGCCGTTTTACCGCGGCAAGGCCGCGGGTTTGCGGGCGGCCGGTGAGGCCAACCCGGGCGGTTCCGGACTTGGCCTCACCATCGTGCGCGATATTGCCGCCGCGCACGACGCCACGCTGGCGCTGCTGGACGGCGCGGGTGGCAAAGGCCTCCTGGCGCGGGTGAGTTTTCCGCCGGCGTAGGGCGGCTGGAGGGCCGCGCTGGCTACCGCTGCGCAGATACGCTTGCGGCTACCGGCGCGGCGCCTTGCGTCCTGGCGGGCGGCGGCATGGCGCTCGGGGCCGGTGCGGCCGGTGCGTCCGGTACGCTGCCTGGTGCCACCGGCGCCGGGTTCGAGGCATTCTCCGTCTCGATATGCCACCCGCCGCCCAGCGCCTTGATCAGCACCGCGCTGGTCGTGTACTGGCGGCCCACGATGGTCAGGTAGGTGCGCTCCGCGGTATAGGCGGTGGTCTGCGCGGTCAGTACGTCCAGCAGGCTGGCAGTGCCAGCGCGGTAACGGTTGTTGACCAGGGCCAGCGCATCGCGCGCCG
>NZ_AHJE01000026.1 GCF_000243095.1 Cupriavidus basilensis OR16
CGCGAGCAAGGCGCATTCGAGGCGATGACCGACGAGCTGGAAAACGCGCGCTTCATCACCATTGCCCGCCTCAACGGCCCGGTCTATGGCGGCGCCACGGACCTGGCGCTGTCGTGCGACTTCCGCATCGGCGTGGATTCGGCTCGCATGTTCATGCCCGCGGCCCGGCTCGGCCTGCACTACTACGGCCACGGCATCCGGCGCTGGGTATCGCGGCTGGGCCTGGGGCCGGCCAAGCGCCTGTTCCTGACGGGTGCCACCATCGAGGCTGCCGAGATGGTGCGGATCGGCTATCTGGACGAGGCCGTGCCTGCAGATGCGCTCGATGCGCGCGTCGAGGCGTTGGTCGACGCGCTCGGGAAACAGGCGCCACGGGTAGTGGAGAGCATGAAGCAAGTGCTCAATTGCACCGCGCGCGATGAGTACGACCACGCCCAGGCGGACAACCTGCACCGGGCCAGCCTGAACTCCCGCGATATCAAGGAAGCGCTGGCGGCGTTCGCCGAGAAGCGTGCGCCAGTGTTCACCGGGGAATGAACATGACGGCCTTCACCGCTTCGCACGACATGCCCGCCAGCCACCTGCCGCTGGCTGGCGTTCGCGTGCTCGAGCTGTCCCAGATCATGGCCGGCCCCACCTGCGGGCTGATGCTCGCCGACCTTGGCGCGGACGTGATCAAGATCGAGAAGTTTCCCGCCGGCGATGATGCGCGAGGCTATCGCCGTCCGGGCGACAGCGACCTCGCACCGTCCTTCCTGATGCTCAACCGCGGCAAGCGCTCGCTCGCGCTGGATGTCCGCACCGTGGCGGGCAAGGACGTGCTCAAGCGCCTGGTCGCGCAATCCGACGTGCTGACCGAGAACTTCCGGCTCGGCACCATGGAGCGGCTGGGGCTTGGCTACGAAGCACTCGCGCAGCATAATCCCGCGCTGATCTACTGCTCGATCACCGGCTACGGCCGCAAGGGGCCGCTGGCCGACAAGGGCGGCTTCGACCTGATCCTGCAGGCCTTTGCCGGCCTTGTCAGCGTCACCGGCGAGCCGGGCCGCACGCCAGTGAAGCCGGGCAATTCGGTCGCCGATATCAATGCCGGCATCCTGGCCGCGTTCGGCATCCTGGCCGCCTATATCCACCGGCTCAAGACCGGCGAAGGCCAGCGCGTGGATACCTCGTTGCTGCAGGCTGCCGTGCAGCAGACCTACTGGTTCGCGGCGGCCTATTTTGCCAACGGCGTGGTCGCCAGGCCGGCCGGCACCGCGCATCCGCTGATTGCCCCGTACCAGACCTTCGAATGCGCGGACGGCGCGATCGCCATTGGTGGCGCCAACCAGAGCAACTGGGAGCGGATCGCCCAGTTGCTGGGCCATCCGGAATGGATCGACGATGCGCGCTTCATGACCGGCGCCAATCGTCTTGCGCATCGCGAAGTCCTTGCCGGGCTGATCACGTCGGAGCTCAAGCGCAGCGGCGTTGCGCAGTGGGTGCGGCTCTTCCACGAGGCCGGCGTGCCGGCGGGGCCGGTCAACGATATCGGGCAGGCGCTGGAGCATGAACAGACCCGCAGCGCCGGCATGGTCATTGACGTCCAGCACCCGGACGGCGGCGTGACGAGGGGCCTCGGCCTGCCGGTGACGCTGAGCGGGCGCAGCGAGCCGGCATCACGGGCAGCGCCACGGCTAGGCGAGCATTCGGGCGAGGTATTGCGCGAGTTTGGATTCGCCACCGGAGAAATCGAGGACCTGACGGCAAACCAGGTCATCTTCACGCCCGCACGGCGCGCCTGACACACGGCTGAATCGAGAGCCTCAAGGGCCGCCAAGTACGTGCGTTAGCGCGCGTACTGCGGACTCGACCTTGTAGCACAATGCCAGCTGGATCCAGCCCGGGCCTCAGCGCCTAAATCATCACTTCCATGAAGTCGCGATGAACAGGGTCACAGGCCACCTGGCCGTCCTCCTGGCAATGAGCCTCTTTGCCATCCGTGGTGCGGAGGCGTCTGACATCGTGTGCAAAACAACATACCGCACGCGCCCGGCCCGAGCGGACAACCGCCCGCACGCGGCGCGGCTCATCTGCGACTACACCCTGCTCTCGCTGAACTACGAGCGTATCTACGCCGATCAGCAACGGCAGCTGCGTAGCGGCGCGATCCGCCAGGCGTAGCGGCGCGATCCGCCAGGCGGATATCCTGGCCTGGCGCAGGAAACGGGACGCTTGCGACTCCGTGCGCTGCCTCGACGGCGTGTTCGCGCAATGGCAGCAGCATGAAGCGCGACGCCCGCCAGCCCGGGACGCCAATCGCGCCAGCAAGCATCCCGAGCTTCCGGAGAAGCTGGCGGCGCGCGACAGCCCACGACGCGGCGAAGCGGCAAGGCCGATGCCGCCGAAACAGAATCCGCAGGCGCCAATGCAGCCTGTCGCCCCGCAACGCGATGCGCAACCGGCCATGCTCGCCACCGCCACGGCGCCCGACACCGCGTTGCGCGCCGCGCCGGCGCCTCTCGCTGACAAGAGCGCTTCCGGCCCCGGGAGCGCCTTTGGCAACCTGGCCTGGTTTGGCGCGTTCGCCGTGAGCCTGGCCTACGTGCTGAAGCGCGCACGGGACGGGCGCCTGCGCAAGCTGTACGCGCTGTGCCGGACCGCGCCGGTGCCCATGCTGGTGTTGTACGGCTTGATAGCCGTCAATGTCCTGCTTCTGCTCGTGGCGCTGGTGGCGGGTTAGCCTGCGGGTTGCGCTGCCCCGGATCGCCGCCGGATCGCCGCCGGCGAATGGGCGCCTGCCATGTATAACCATCCTCTTATGCAACGATAATTATTTGACCGCAAACGGTTATCCGGCAACCTTATACTTCCAGGCACCAACTTCTTTCGGCTTGCGTGGCGCATCGATGTGCTTCGCCACCCCGCCCGATCCGCCACGGAGTCTCCATGTTCACCACCCGCCCGGAAATCGTCGGTACCTTCGGCGTGGCCTCGTCCACCCACTGGCTGGCCTCGCAAACCGCCATGAGCGTGCTGGAGCGCGGCGGCAATGCGTTCGACGCGGCGGTTGCCGGCGGCTTTGTGCTGCAGGTGGTGGAGCCGCACCTGAACGGGCCGGGCGGCGAGGTGCCCATCTTGCTGTGGAGCGAGCGCGAACGCGCGGTGCGCTCCGTCTGCGGGCAAGGCCCCGCGCCCGCGCTGGCCGACCCGGCCGCGATGCGCGCCATGGGGCTGGACCTGGTGCCCGGCATCGGCCTGCTGCCCGCCACGGTGCCCGGCGCATTCGGCGCGTGGCTGACCATGCTGCGCGACTACGGCACCTGGACGCTGGCCGATGTGCTGGCCCCCGCCATCGGCTATGCGCGCGACGGCTTCCCGCTGGTGCCGCGTATCTCGCAAGCCATCCTGGCGGTGCGCGAACTGTTCCAGAACGAATGGCACAGCTCGGCCGATGTCTGGCTGCCCGATGGCCGCGTGCCGCGCCCTGGCAGCCTGCACACGGTGCCTGGCGTGGCACGCACCTATACACGCATTGTCGAGGCGGCCGAAGCCGCCGGCGGCACGCGCGAGCGGCAAATCGACGCCGCGCTGGATTGCTGGTACCGCGGCTTCGTCGCCAAAGCAATCGATCGCTTCTGCCGCACCCAGGCGGTGCGCGACACCACGGGCGAGCGCCACAAAGGCCTGCTGCGCTTCGAGGACATGGCGCAATGGGCGCCCACCGTGGAAGCGCCCGCCACGCTGGATTTCGGCCGCTATACGGTGGCCAAGTGCGGCATCTGGAGCCAGGGCCCGGCATTCCTGCAGCAACTCGGCATGCTGCGCCACGCGGATCTGGCCGCGCACGCGCCCACCTCGCCCGAGTTCGTGCACCGCATTGCGGAAAGCGCCAAGCTGGCCATGGCCGACCGCCTGGCTTGGTACGGCGACCCCGACTTTTGCGATGCGCCGCTGGCCGGCCTGCTCGATCCCGGCTACCTCGCCGCACGCGCGCGCCAGATCGGCGAACGCGCCTCGCCCGAGATCCAGCCCGGCACCGTCGATGGCCGCGCGCCCCGCCTGCCTGACCTCGGCGCGGCCGAGCGCACGCTGCGCCAAGCCGATGTGCGCTTCGGCGTGGGCGAACCCACCTTCGCGGCCATGCCGCCGGTGGCGCAATGGGCCGAACGCGAGATCTTCGTCGGCGACACCTGCCACATTGACGTGATCGACCGCGACGGCAACATGGTCGCGGCCACGCCGTCGGGCGGCTGGCTGTCATCCAGCCCGGTGATTCCGGAGCTTGGCTTCGCGCTCAATACCCGCTTGCAGATGACCTGGCTGGAGCCAGGCCTGCCCAACACGCTGGCGCCGGGCAAGCGCCCGTGCACCACGTTGTCGCCCTCGCTGGCGCTGCGCGACGGCGAGCCCTATATGGTCTTTGGCACGCCCGGCGGCGACCAGCAGGATCAATGGTCCGTCGCCTTCTTCCTGCGCCATGCCGTGCACGGCATGAACCTGCAGGAAGCCATCGATGCGCCAGCCTGGCATATCGATCATTTCCCTGGCTCGTTCTGGCCGCGCTCGGTGGTGCTCAACCGGCTCAGCGTGGAGTCCCGGATGCCCGAGGACACCATCGCGGCGCTGCGCGCGCGCGGCTTTGAGGTCAAGGTGGGCGAGCCCTGGTCGGAAGGACGGATGTCCGCCTGCACGCGCGAGCGCGATGCGCAGGGGCGGCTGGTGCTGCGCGCCGGCGCCAATGCGCGGGGCATGCAGGGATATGCGGTGGGCCGCTGAGGGCTCGCGGGCCAGCTGGCCTGTTGACGCGCCGGATCGAATCAAAGCGCATCGCACGGGGCGGTTCGCATAGCAATCGGAGAAGGAAAGAGATGAAAGCCGTTTTGAAGCGCTGCTTGCTGGGCCTTGCCACGTTCTCGCTGGTTGCCGCCGCCTCGGGCGCCGGCGCCGCCGATCCCTTCCCGCAAAAGCCGATCACGCTGATCGTGCCGTGGGCCGCCGGCGGCTCCACCGACATCCTGGCCCGCGTGCTGTCCGAGCACCTGACCCGCTCGCTCGGCCAGCCGGTGATCGTCGACAACAAGCCCGGCGCATCCGGCAATATCGGCTCCGCCATGGTGGCGCGCGCCCGGCCCGACGGCTACACCCTGCTGGTCGGCTCCATGAGCACGCACGCGATGAACCCGGCGCTGATGCCCAACATGCCCTTCCGCGGCGTGGAAGACTTCACCCCGCTGGGCTTGCTGGCCTATGTGACCAACACCATGGTGGTCAACCCCTCGGTGCCCGCGCACAACGTCAAGGAGCTGATCGCCTACGCACGCGCCAACCCCGGCAAGCTGGCCTATGCCAGCGCCGGCCCCGGTTCCACCAACCACCTGAGCGCCGTGCTGTTCGAGAAGATGGCCGGCGTGCAGATGCTGCACGTGCCCTATAAAGGTGGCGCGCCCGCCGTGGTCGACACGGTCGCCGGGCAGACGCAGTTGCTGTTCTCCGCCGGCACGCAGACCCTGCCGCACGTCAGAGCCAACAAGCTGCGCCTGCTTGCGGTGACCGAAGCCAAGCGTTCGCCGCTGCTGCCCAACGTGCCTACCGTGGCCGAGACCGTACCCGGCTACGAGCTGTCCGTGTGGTACGGCGCCTTCGGCCCGGTCGGCATGCCGCCGGCGCTGGTGACGCGCCTGAACCTGGAAATCAACCGCATCATGTCGCTGCCGGACGTGAAGGAAAAGATGAACGCCATCGGCGTGGAAACCGCGACCTCCACGCCCCAGCAGTTCGCCGCTATCCTGCACCGCGACGCGGACCGCTATGGCAAGCTGATTCGGGACCTGGGCATCAAGGGGGAGTGAAGCCATGACCGACATCGTGAATGATGCCGTGCCCGGCGCCGTGAGCTTGCCCGTGCCGCTGCTGGCTTCGCTATGCGACACGCTGGCGCGCGCAGGCAGGCCCACCATCGCCTTCGATGCGATCGGCAGCGCCACCGCCGCGCTGCTAGGCCCGGGGCTGCTCACCATCAACGCCTACCGGCGTGCCAGCTCGGAAGTGGTGCGGCTATGGTCCTCGAACACCGCCGCCTACCCGTTGGGCGGCCGCAAGTTCAAGGCCGACACGCCGTGGACACGCTGGGTGCTGCATCAGGGCGAGGTCTTCGTGGGCGAGGGGGACGCTGCGCTTGAAGCCGTGTTCGACGATATTTCGACGATACGCGGGCTTGCGCTCTCGGCGGTGGTGAATGTACCGGTCTGCGAGGGCGGACGATGCGTGGGCACCTTCAACTTTCTTGCGGCACGTAGCGCGTGGGCGCAGAGCGAGGTTGCCGTGTTGCGGCTGCTCGCGCAGATGGTGGTGCCGGCGGTGATGGCGGCGAGCCGGGTGGTGGCGGGGGACCGCTGAGACCGGACCCCGGGCACCCGCCATTGCGGCCAGGCGGCTCAGTTAGCTGTGACCAGCTTCTGGTACGCAAGGAACAGCTCGTCGGCGGTAGCAAAGCCATCGATCCGCAGCCAGGAGTCACCAGGCGCCGCCCGCAGGAAAACCACGGGACGGTGGTTCATCTTGTCCTCGTGATAGACGTTGAACGCGCGCTGCGTGGCGACGCTCGCGGCAACCGCGCCGGTGTAGTGCTGCCATTCGGGACCCGCACCGAACTTCGTCGCGTATTCCCGCAGGCGCGACGGCGTGTCCTGCTCCGGGTCGATCGAGATCGACACCATGTGCACCTTGTCCCGATTCGGGCCGAGCTCGCCCTGCAATTGCGAGAGCGTCTGACTGATCACCGGGCAAACGGATGTGCAAGTGGTATAGATGAACGTCAGGACCACCGGGCGGCCATCGTCCAGTTCATCCTTCAGGGAGACGGTACGGCCATCGTCCCGTACCAGCGTCACGGAAGGTAGCGAGTACGCTGCGGTCGATGTGTGCGTGTCCCGCATCATGTGGTGATGCGCATGCGGGTCGGCGTCGTCGTGCGCCCTGGCAAGCGGCATCACCGCCGCGATCGTGCTCCCGGCCACCAGGGCCGATACCAGTGCCCTGCCCCATCGTTCTTTGAACGTTCTCATGGAAACCTCCTTCAGCAATCATCGACACGCTGTCGCAAGCGAACCTGGACAATCCGTACTTCCCTCCGGGTGGGCCTTCATCTGGATGCTTGCCTACGGCACCGTCCACTCCCCGTCGGCAGCCAGCCGTGTGCGCTCAGGCTCGGCGAAGCGGACGACGTAACCCCCTTTTGAGGCGAAGCGCTGACCTGGCCCGAGCGTCAGGCGTGGATAGTAGCCAGTGATGATCCGGCGCTCGATCATGTCGTCGAGGCGCTCCACCAGATAGTCGCGCGCAAAGGCATCGACCATGTGGCTCAGCGTCTCCGCCAGCAGGCCACAGGCAAGGAAGGTATCCGCCTGCGTCTGCTCGGCGACGACCGGAATATGCCGGATCGCAAACCAGCCCAGCGCATAGTCGACGCGCACGCGCCGGCGCTCCGGCAGGTCGACGGGATAGGCGAGACGAGTCACGCCGCGCCAGCCCGCAGGCAACGGCGTGCGCTCGAGGCCGCCCATCAGGCCTGACATGAACACGTCGGCGCGCGGCGGCGGCACGCCGCCAAGCGCGGCGATGTCGCCCGGGCGCAGCCACAGCATGAGTGCGTCCGCGCCCGATGCGCCGCGCAGCGCTTGAGCCATGCTCTCGCCGTTGGCGAGAACGTGGCTGGATACCGCGATACCGTGCCCCTTCAGCTTGATGGCGAGCGCCTTGGCCGCCGGTTCCCCGCTGTCGCCGGCACGATAGAACTGGTGCACTGACTTCGCCACCTTGCCACTGCCCGCATCCAGGATCTTCTTCGCGATCAGGTCCGCTTCCAGCAGCACGCCGCTGGAGAAATACAGGGAATAGAAATCGGTATTGCTGTTGACTGGCACCTCGATGTTCGGAAACAGGCATGGCACTGATTCCTGCTCGCAGAATGCGTGGACCGGCGCCCAGTTCCTGCCACCGAGCCCGGACACCACGGCAAGGACAGGCTCCGCCGCCAGATGCCGCTTGAGTTGATCCAGCCAGGTCGTCTCCGGGCCGGTCAGCTCCCAGACATGCAGTTGCCAGCGGCGATTGACCATGAACATCATCTTGCGCGATGTGCGTAGCGCGGGGGTCGGTCCGAGCGGAAAGGTGTTCTTGTCGGCGAAGTAGTGGTCCAGCACATCCAGCATGCCGCGGCGCTTCACGGGATCCGCATCGGGCGTGATGATGGTAGCGAAGTGGAGTACCGTGTCCGTGACCCCAGGCAGCTTGCGTTGGTCCATCCGCTTCAGGTATGCGATCAGTGCGGCCATGTCGGCATCGTTCAGCGCGAACTGCGGCATCAGGTAGCTTAGGGGCCTACCTTCCGAGTCGAGGCCTTCGCGGATGGCCCTGGCAATGGTGTCATCGGTATACGGATCACGATCGGCCCGCATGCCCTCGACATAGGGCAGGTCGACGTCCTCGAGGCTCTTGGCGCGTGGGTGAAAGAGATACCGCCCGGTGATCGGCGGTACGGTGCCAAAGCCCTCTTTGGCACCGAGGCCGCTACGCCGATGGCAGTTGACGCAGGCCGCGGCGGCCCCCTGCATGCGCATGCCGCCCTCGCGCACCGCATTGAGCGGCGCGCCCGAAGGCAGCTCGCCGCGCTGGAAAATCGCTTCGCCGGCATCCGTTGTCGAGGCGCCGCAGGCCTGGCCGCCAAACCCCATCAGTGCGGCGGCGGCGAAGCACGCTACGAGCGCCCGCAGGGCAGATGGTCCCCGGCTCATCGCTATGGCGCCGGGCGGACCATATCGCCCAACCTTGACCGCGCCTGGGCGTCGATCGAAACCGCCTTGTCCTGTCTCGGCGTGCCGGGCTTGGCGAACATCCAGTCGCCCAGCGAGGGGTTGAACGAGACTTCGTCGATCACGAGCTTGTCCGTTGCCTGGGCCGTTGCAACGCCGCTCTCGATCATGCACGGTATCTGGAGCCCGTCGATTGCCCTGTAGTCACGATAGAACACGGTGACGGTATGCAGTTGGCCGAGGACGTTGCGGGATTCGCGGTCGTACTTGAGCTCCAGGAATGTCTTCGCGTCGATCCACAGGTGGCGGCTCCCGCCCGAGGGTAGCCGGATGCCGAGGCGGTATGCCTTATGCCCTTCGACTTCATCGACGCCATCGAGCGTCACGGCGATACCCTTGGCCTCGTAGTCCATGAGCGGCCCGTCGATCACCTGCTCGTCATGCGCGAACTTCACCTCTTCCAGCGAATAGGGCTGCAGGTTCGGCTTGCCGCCCTGGGTCGGGTGCAGCTTCCAGCCATGGCTGCCGTCAAAGACACGCACGGCCATCTGATTGAGCGCGGTGATCTCGAAGCGCGTCTTGTTGGGACGCTTCATCGCCAGCAAGAAACGTGCAGGCGCATTCGCGCTCTCCACGTGCCCGACCCAGACCATGGTCTGGATCTTGCGCCAGGCCTCAAGCCCTCCGCGCGCGGCGGCGTTCTTCTCCACGATCTGGGCCACGCTCAGATCGGGCGATGCCGATGCCTGCGCCGCCAGCGCCGCCAGCGAGACACAAGCGGCGAGAACCCCAAGGGCGATCCGTCTTGTCGGTCCTATCGAACTTATCGTCATAGCCGCTCCCCTTACTTGCCGGGTAACCTGGCCGACGCCAGCTGCGGCTTCGCAAACAATGCATCGTCCACCGGCTGGTTCATCGCCACATGGTCGACGGTCATCCTGTGGGTTTTCTTGACGCCTACGACAGCGGTCTCGAAGACATGGGGCACCTTCAGCCCGCCTTCCACCTTGTAATCCCGGTAGTAGATGGCAACGTTATGCATCCTGCCGTCCAGCTTGCGCGGTTCGCCCTCCATCTTCAGTTCGAGAAAGCTCGACGCGTCCACCCACAAGTGCCGCTCCACGCGGTCTTTCATCGTCAGCTTGAGCTTGTAGGCCTGGTGCCCCTCCACCGACTCCATCCCCTGGAGTTCGACCTTGGTGCCTTTCCTGGCGTAGTCGACCAGCGGGCCATCCAGCTCCGCGGCTTGCGCGGCTATCTTGGCCTCGGTTGCGCTGTACGGCTCGACCTCATCGCGCCCCAGGAAGGGCCTGACCTTCCACCCTTGCGCCCCGTCGTACACCTGCAGGGCGGTCTGGTCCTGGAAGCGAAGCTCGAAGCGGCTCTTGTGCGGCCGCTTCATGGTGGCCACGAACGGCACCATCAAGTCCTTTTTGCCGCCAACATCGATCTGGCCCGACATGGTCAGGCTGCTTACCGCCCGCCAGGCCTCAAGCCCGCCGCGTGCCGCCACGTTCCGGTCGGCGACCTGGGCCGCCGTCAGCCGGCTCCCTGGTGCGCTTTCCGTCGCCGCGCCGGCGGACCCCGCCAGGGACACCAGGCCCAATGCCAGGAAGAGAATTCGGTTCATGAGCACACCCCCCAATCCATGCCTCAAAGATCGCGCCCGCGCGCGTTCATTCAACCACCAGGCCGTCGATATGAAAGAAACCGATCATCACGTTGACGCGGTCCCCGGTTTTGATCAGGTTGCCTTTGTTGGAAAACACCATCCAGTATTCCTGGCCAACCGCCAGCGGACCCGACTGACGAAGCTGGCCGATCTTGTCCATGACCGGTATTTGCAGAAGCGCCTGGCTCCTTCGCCCGAACAGGTAGGGCGTCGCATTCTTGTCGCTCAGGACCTTGGCGATCCACGGGTCGGTCACGCGGTAGCTGAAGCGGATCAGGTTGCCCGACGCGGTCCGGCGCACGTGCAGATCCTCGACACCGCCGTAGAGATCGTAGTAGGCCTTAGCGTGCTTTGGCAGCTTCACCGGCGTATAGGGCGAGGGCGAGGTCCTGGCGGACGGCGAAGGCGCACGTGCCGGCGCCGCCGAAGGCGCTTCCTGCGGGAAGGCCGAGTCCGCCAGGGCCGTACCCGCCCAGACGCCACCGGCGAGCAACATCGCGATCGTCATCAATTTCCTCGCATGGCTGGACATGTCCTTACGTCCCCCCTGGCGGCCACCGGTTTCTGGCTTTTCGACCCCGGAGGGGGCGGCAAAGGCCGCGCCCTCCCCCTTCAAGCTCGCGCTGCTCCCTCTTTTCCTAACGCGTTGCCACTCCCGTCAAGGCCGACGCCTGCGTACCGGCCCCGCAGCGCCCTGTCCAACGCTGCCGAATCCCTGTGTAAGTGGCGCCAGGACGGGCGCCACCACCGGCGTCAGGGCGGGCGTCAGGACGGCGCTGAGTCCGGTGCCTGTCACGAACTCGACCGCGCCGATATCGAACTTCCCGCCTTGCGGCCGGACGGTACCGAAGAAGTCGTGATTCGGCGCACCCGCGTCGGTCGCGGTATTGATTGCCGGCGAACCCGATGTAATCGCGTAGTTGCCAAGCGGCACACCGTAGCCCGGGCTGCCAGACGAGATGCTGGCATTGAACAGGGAGAGCGGTCCGTAGGACATATTGATCCACTGATTGCCTTCATCCGGCGTCGCCGTCGGCATCAGGCCGAAGAGCGGGTTGGGCAAGACTGCATCCGAGATACCGGGCGGTACAGCGAATCCGATCCCTCCACCTTCCGGCGGCACCCGTGAGCCATTGCAGTATTGGCTGACAACGGCGGGGTTGGAACCCAGGTTGCTTGCCCCCTGGTAGTCGGCGGCGTCGGTCAGGATCGAGAATTGCGGGTTGAGCGTGAGGCCCGACTCGTGCTTGCTCGGTCCGGAGTCGCCAAAAGCGCCGATGTCCCAGTAGATGGCCTTGGGATCGCAATAGCCCGTCGTCTTCCCGGCCTGGTTCAGCGTCGGATTCAACGTCACCACGTTCTGCAAGCCGGGGATCGACGGATTGAGGCCGCCCACCGTGATGTAGAACGAACGGTTCTGCCAGAACAGATTGTTGGCCATCGTCGGGTTCGAGAACGTCGCGCAGGCAGAGGTTCCTCCCGGGCAGGTGACCCCTGCATTGCTGAACGCCGCGATGAAGTTGGGCGTGTGCCGCGCCGTCTCGAGACCAGCCGGCTGGTAGGTCGACGTTGTGATCGGATCGCAAGTCGTTTCCGCGCCCACCGTGGTGCAGTTCGTCGGCGGAGGTACGTTGGACTGAGCGGCCGCGGACGTGTTGAAGAGTACGCCTGCCGACGCCGTCGCGTCGTTGGAAACGATGGTGTTGTTGATGAAGTTGACTCCCACCGCGTCCTGGATCGACACGCCGCCCCCTGCCCATCCCGCGACGTTGTTCGCAATGATGTTGTTGGTGACGGAAACCCGGTACCACTTCGACGCATCATTGGGACTGCGCTGTACATCGGTGCCGTTGATGCCCTGCAGCCGCAGCCCACCGCCTTTACCGCTCTCGGCCGTATTGCCGACAAGGAGATTGCCGTCGATCGTGAGGCCCGGGCCTACGCCGTCGGATAGCTGCGGCGCGCAATCGACGTCGGTGGTCTGGTTCTCGCAGAAGGTGCCATCCGGCGGCACGCCCTGGGCGATGATGCCGCCCCCGTAGGTAGGTAGCGTCGGGTTGTTGCTCTGGTTGAAGAGCACCAGGTTGTGCGAGATGTCGCCGTTATAGCTGAAGCCGAAGTGCGCCACGCCGCCACCGTCACCACTACTCATATTGCCGCACACCCAGTTGTAGTTGAAGTGGTAATTGTCCGCTCCCGAGCAGAAGGTCACGCCACCGGCCGCCGACGGCGTGGTCGAATTGATTTCGTCGCCATAGGATGCGTTGGAGGTGACCGCGTTGTGATGCACGTTCACATTGGTGTTGAAGCCGAACGGAATCTGCGTCACGCCGTCCGCACCGATGGTCCCGTCCGGAACCTCGACCTGGCCGATCGTGATGCCGCCGGTGAGCGTGCCGGCATTGCCGAAGACTCGGTTATTGGAGATTTCCATATTGTGGTTCCAGCCGTGCAGGAAGATGCCACCGCCACCTTGCGAGCTGTTGGTGAAGGTGATGCCATCGATGCGCGACGGGTTGCAGAGGAAGTTGCTGGGATTGTTCGCGCAATCCGTGGCACTTGCCGTCAACGGCGTGCAGATGCCATTCGCGGCACAGTTGGGGTCGGGCTGTCCGTTGACGTCTTGCACGCCCTTCGCCAGAACCGTAATGACCGCGCCTTCGTACGCGCCCATCAGCGTGGGCTCGATCAGAAGCTCGCCCAGGTTGCCGTTGAGCGTGTTGTCCCAGCCGACGGTGGGCTCGAACGGAATCGGGTCGATCCGCCGCTGCATGGCCAGCGGATCGGTCGCCGCGCCCGTTGGGCAGGCATAGGTATTGGTCGGGTCGAACGGATTGGTCGGCGAGATCACCCCACCGTTGCGCGACACGCCAAACAGGCAGCTGACCTGCGCCCGCCACGGGTCCATCTTGCCGGACGGGTGCGTGTTCGCGTTGACCGTCACCGAGGCAGCGCCAACGCCCTGCAGCCGGACCGGCTTCCACATCAGCAGCATCTCCTGGTAGACACCCGGGCCGACGATGATCAGGTCGCCGGGGATGGCCTTGTCGATCGCCGTCTGGATGGCGTTGCCAGTGGCGTTTTCGCCGGCGACGTAGGTCGGGTCTTTCCCGCCAATGCTGACAGTGACAGTGTCGACGGACTTCTTGCCATTGCCCGCAGTGATCACCAGTTCACCGTGGTCCGACGACAGCGTAGGCACAGTGACCGTGATCGACTGGTCGGTCCACGCCGTGATCTGCGCAGGCACGCCACCGATGGTCACGCTCGACGGTACCGTGCAGGTGCCGCCGGCGCTGGTACACCAGTTGCCGAAACCATAGTGGCGCGTGATGAACTTCTGATTGTACGGCGCCTTGCTCGCCCCCGGCCCACTGTAGGCGTGGTTGCTCACCTGTTGATCGCCCAGGGCAGTGATGGTCAAGCTGTTGCCTGCAGTGCTGACCCAGGGACCGGCACCGCCGTTGCGGGCATCGCCGACCACCTTCAAGATCGCCGGCGTGGCATCCGGGTACGCGCAGTCAGGCTGGTTATAGCCATCCGCGAAGGCCTGCACCGGCACCACCGGCGTGTCCATGTACTGGGTCTGTCCCGGCATGAATGGAATCTCGTAGCAGAACTGGCTGTACGCGGGGTTGTACATGGGATCCCTGATGGTCTGCCCGGGATGCGCTGGATCCGGCATATCCGGGTCGTTCATGCACGCGACCATCATGGTCGGCGCATAGCCGGTCGGATTCGGCGGATTGACTTCCCAGGTCGAATAGTTCAGGCCATTGAAGATACCCCACTGGTCGGAGTACACGCGGGCCACTTCGTTGCCGCCGAAATCCTTCATCGACACCGGCACGTTGGGCACGGCGAACTTCTCGCCGAATTGCGGCGAATACGGGTCGAATTCCGAAGAGAAGTCGTCCAGCATGAAGCCGGTGAAGTGCGCGGCGACGTGGGTGGAGCTGAATACCCAGAACTTCGCCAGCACAGTCATCTGATCGGTAAGCGTGACCTCCTTGCGGTCGCACAGATGCCGCGACGCACCCGCGAACGGCGCCACTTCCTGCGAGCCGGGGAACAGGCTGATATAGTCGGGAACGATGCGCAGCGCACCGACGCAGGGCCAGAAGGTCTCGACGCTCCCCGTGTCGCCCTCATGCCTGGGCGTGGATCCCAGATTTGTGGTCGGGTTCTGCGGATTGTTCGGGTTGTAGGTGGCATTCACGGCCGCCTGGTCGGGCAGGATGAAGATGCTGCCCAGGCCACCGAACTGCTGGGTCACCGGCGCGATGTAGTTGTCCCCAATGAGGATGTTCTTGTCTTCCTCCTTCACCAGTTCATAGCCCGGGGGCACGACCACTTCGACGACATACTTGCCGGCGGGCAGCATGGGCGTTCCGGCCTCCGCGGGATTCGGCACACAGACGCTGCAATTGGTACCCATCGGCCTGCCGGTTTGCGGATTCCTGCTTTTCACGCTGGGGAATTGATACATCCCATCGTAGGGCGCGGGCTGAAGCTGATTGAACATGTGCATGCCGTCATAGCACTTGAACTGGGAACTTGCCGGCAAGGACCGATGCTGCGGATCGAGCCACTGGGTGCTGTTCTGCAACGTAAAGAAGTACGGGTCCGTGGTTTCCTGGCCCGGGCAGTTCATATTGGGCACGCCGTCGCTGCGGAAGCCCTGCGCCCAATCGTCCCAGCTGCTGGTCGTGGTGGTATCCACCAGGGTCAGGCTGGGCGTTCCATCCCGGGCAGTGCCCTGCTGGTACAGGTTGACAGTCACGTTCGGCACGTTGGGCGTCCAGCTGGTGTGGATCAGCAGCGCGGGGTCGTCAAACGGCCGCGTGGAGGCATAGATCACCTCACCCTTGATGCCACCATTCTCATTATCGGCGAACGGCGTCTTGCCAAACTCGATGAACGAGCTCTGGCCGGAGAAGCCTTGCCAGCCAAGGGTGGTCACCGACGGCGGATCGATCCGGCCGGTCGACGGGTTGGGGGCACTGTGGCCGGGGTGCAGGATCGAATAGCCAGTGCAATCAGCGTTGTCGCAGTACACCGCGCCGGGGACCCGTAGCTTGTCTGGCAGATGTGCCGTCGCGGATTCCGTTGTGTTGGCAAAATTCGCCGCAATGTTCGACTTTCCGCCACCAGGCGTGCCATCCGGCGGACCGCCAGCGTCATAGACCACGTGCACGCCCGTCTGTTTGAACCGGGTCGTATCGGCTTCCACCACATACCAGTTGAACAGCGGGAATATCTCGTTGAACGCGGCGTAGCCGTTGAGGTCGGTATTGTTGAAATTGGAATAGCTGCCATCGCGGAAGCGGATATTGGTCGGCACCAGCGTGAGGCCGGGCTCGCCGTCCTGCGAGACGCCGTCACGGTTCAGATCGATGAATGATCTGGTATAGAGATTCGTGTGCCATTGCAGTACCGCAAGATCCCCGACGTTGACGCTCCTCGCGTTAGGTCCAAGCCGTACCGCCGTGGCAAGACCATCGACGATCTGGTCGTTCCATTGATCGAAGACCGTAAGCCTGAATGTGCCATCGGGAATACCGGAAAAGCTGAACTCGCCTTTGTCGTTGCACTTGGTGAAGGCGATATCCTCGCCGTCCGGATCCCCCAGACTCACATAGCACTGCGTGAAAGCCAGGGAGTCACGCGAACCGCTGCCGTAAAGATGCTGATTGGGCGGGCGGCTGTAGTGCAGGTTGGTGATTCTGCCGTTGACCGCATTGGCGCACGAGGCTCCCGTACGGTCGCACAGGCCGGACTTCGCGGCATTGGTCCTGCGATCATTGATGATCTTCGCGTTCGCGAAGCCGACCGAGACATGGAAGCCGGCCGGCCCGAACTCCTGGAAGTATGAGGGGCCACCTACCTTGATGAAGGCGTCATGACCCTTCTGGCCGTCGAGCGTATTCGTCTGCAGCCACTCCTCTCCCTTGGCAATTCTGTCGGCTGCCGGCGTTGCGACCACGCCATATCTACCGGGCATCAGGTTGGCAATGATGGCCTGGCCGACCAGCGGGGAAAGTGTCTTGCCGTCAGACTCATATTTCGGACAGGTGGGAATCATGCCGACCAGTCCGTCTTTCGCCGACTTCTCCGTCGGCGAGATCGGGCACGCATACAGGTGCGTGACAGGATCGATCATCCCTTGCAAAGAGTTGGACAGGGGCATGTTGAACATGTCATAGGTCATTTGCCCGGTGGCATCGCCTGTGCCGCCGGCGTCGTCGAAGAGCTTGATCTCGAAGCCGCCCAGCCCCGGTTCCCGGGATGTCCCAAAGGTGTCGGTGCCGCCGCTGACGTCGACTTCGCCGTTGAGCGGTGCGTCATCCTCGAACACAAACACCGAGACCTTGGCTGTCGCAAGCGGCGTTTGTTGCAGCGGTATATTGACGGTCTTCTGCGACGGTGCGATTGGCGCACCGCCCATGCCATGCCCGCAGGTTCCCGTCCCGGGGGCAAAATCCGCGCCGCCCGGGCCGGACAGGCAGTCCTTGGCAATACTAAAAGGCCTTTGCGCTCCCATGGGCTGGGACGGATCGACCGGCTGGGGCGCCCCTGCGCCAGCGGAGAAGGTGTTGCCGGCATCGCCAGGCAAGATCGAAATGTAGTAGCGCTTGGCCGGGTCGAGCGCTACCTGGCTCGGGTCGACCGGGGCCTGCTGCGCGGAGTCCGTACGACAGACGCCATTGCCAACATCGCACACGGCTGGCACGTGTGAATTGCTCGCTAGGTCAAAGACTGTCTGCCCCGCCTCGCAGGCAACCTGGCCAACACAGCCCGCGGCAATGACGGGCATATAGCTGACATGGAAGCTGGTCCCCAGGCTCGGCACCGGCAGCGGCGGGCAATTGGCCGGCCGTGTGGCGGAGTTCACCTGGCATGCGGGGTCGATCTGGAAGGTGCGGTCTTCCTCGATGATCCAGCGGTAGTCGGTGATCTTGACCGGCGTTGCCCCCGGCCGCACGCTCGGCGCGTCAAATACATTCACGACAAGGCCACTGCCGCCCTTGAACGTCACCGTCACCGTGGCAGCATTGCTCGGCGTCTTCTGCGAATTCACCGCCTTGTACTTGAAGGTCACGCTAGCCGTCGTTGCCGGGCCCGGCGGAGTCGTGGGTATTGCCGTGAACGACCCGTCCGCGTTCAGCGTGACCGTGCCGCCCGTGGCGCTGCCGGCGACCAGCGCGGCAGTCAACGGAAGCTGTGAAGGATCGCTATCGTTCGCCAGCACGCCGGGCGCGCCGATCTGCAACCGCGATGCGATGCTGCTGGTGAAGCTGTCGCCGCCGGCTGTGGGCGCGCCCCCCTTGCAACCACCGGTACAGGCGGCCAGCGTCACCTTCGCCGTCAGCGCGGCGTTTCCGTTCGCCTCGTACGTGAAGCTGTCGGACGTGGTGCCGGCATTGGGCACGTAGGTAAACGTACCATCCGCATTCAAGGTGACCGTGCCGCCCGTGGGGGCTGTCAGCAACTTGACGCCGTAGACGCCCACGTCGTTGGCGACCACGCCCTTGGCGGGGTCCGCCACCGTCAGGCTACCGCCGGAAACCAGGAGGAAGTAGGAGTCGGGGTTGGCCTTCGCAGTCACCCCGCTGGAGGGCAGTGTGGCGCCATTGGCACCGATGTATGCCATCATGCCGCCGTCGCGCTGATTGTTGGTGGATAGGCTCAACTGGCGATCAAACACCGCCAGGGCCGTGGGCGCGGTCGCCGGAGCGACAGCGACGGGGGCATTGATCAGTACGTCATATGTCTTGCCTGCAGCCAGGAATACTTCATTCTGCACTCGCCGGTTCCCCGGGAGAAGATTGCCGTCCTCCGCTACCAGCGACAGCCCCGAAACCACCTTGGGCGTACCCGAACTGTTGTCGGTGGTCAGCGAGCCTACGATGGACGGTACGTGCATGCGCAGACCAGCGTTGACAAAGCGCACCAGGACACTGCCGGTGGCGTTGGCAGGGTTCGTCGAGAACAGCGAACTGGCGGTCTTGGTCCTGTCGAAAGCGAGGCCATTGACAAGGTAGTAGCGCGGATCGTAGTTGACAGCAGGCGGATAGCACGCGGCTGCGCCGTCGCTGCAAATCACGCCAGTCAAGGTCAAAGCCGCAATGATCTGTGCCCCGGTGCCAGTGGCACTCGTTACCGTGACGGCGGGAACGGCGTAGTAGCCCGCACCGGCACTGTCAACCGTGATACCGGTGATAGCGCCAGCGCCATCCACGCTTGCGACATGCGCTGTCGCCGCTACCGAAGCGCCGCCACCGGAGAACGCGACGAGATCGCCAATCTTGTAGCCGGTACCCGCGATGGGGTTGCCGGCGGAGTCGAGCGCCACCGCGATGGAACTGACAGAGTCCCTGAGGACGCGGGAAGAGGTTTCGCTGAAATTCGCGGTCGACACAGCCGTAGCCACGGCGGCATTTTGCGTGGCATCGATTTCACTGAGCAGCAGTGGAACGTCCGCATTGTAGGTGACGCCCGGATAGGCGGTGCCCAGCGCGGGCACTACGGGAGCGGTGGTGACCACCAGCACGCCATAAAGACCCATCGGACCCTGGATGGACGGATGGGTTCCCGATTCGATCAGGTAAGTACCGGGCTTGAGATTGCTCCATGTCAGCGCCGTTGGGCTTGCGCCTGTGGCCGTGGCCACTTCGGTTGAAAAGGACTGGACACGGGACCCCTGACTGGGCGGACTAAAGGTGGCGCCATTGCTATCCCCGGCGATCGGCCAGGTCACGGCCTGGACCGCATGGTTCGGGCTGGGCATGGCTGTTCGCGCCACGCCCAGACCGCCGCCCAACTGACCCACGATCACCAGCGACGTGGGAATTCCCGAGGTGGCGCCCGGAGGCACCGGCAGATGATTGGTAAGGTTGATCGTCAGATTGCCAGGAGCGACGGTAATCACCACGGGCGTCCAGCTCGTCCCGGCATTCGGATTCAAGCCCTTGCAAGCGGCGGGCGCAGTGGCGCCGGTGCAGGTGTAGCCCCACATCGGCACAACTTGTCCGTCGGGCAGCGTGGTACTTGTCGCGCTCGCGGTCAGGTTGACACTCTGCGCGAACGACGCGCAGCTCGCCATCAATAGAATCGATGCAGCGAGGCCTGTCTTGACCAAGTCGAAGAGGCTCGCCTTGAACTGATTGGATCTCATCGCGTTTCCCCTGACCTCTAATTGGCTTCGTTGATCGTGAAGGCTTGTGGATCGACAAGCATCATCATCATCATCCCGCCCGGGAAGATATTGTTCGTGGTGATCTCACGCTCATTGTGCGAGTGCCACATGAAGGCGAACCCTGCCTCGCTCGTCGGAGGATTCGCGATCGTGCCCGAGGGCGGCGTAGTGCCCGTAGGCCCAACAGCGCGGGTCGTCGCATCGGGCCCCAGGTAAGGACTGCCGCCATACCAGGTACCGTTCGTCAGGATGTTCGCATCGGGTAGCGTGACAGGACCGCCACTGCCGACCTGGCCGAACGGATGGGTCTCGAGGGCTTTGTTATGGTCCTGGCACCACTCGTAGTAGTTCGGCGCCATCGGGTCTGCCGTGTAGTAACCGTTTGCGTCCGGGGTGCAGACCACCGGCTTGCCGAGGTATGCAGGGAACGCCTGGTCGGTGTACAGGCCGCCATCGACATGGCCATACACGTCCCAGTTGAGGCCTCTGCCCGTCCAGTAGAAGATGCCATCCATCGCCAGACCAGGCGTGGTCGTCGTGGTGAACAACAGCGGCCCGGCAGGCGAGACATTGTCGGTCTGGCTGAGTATCAGATTCCCGTCGCGCGCCAGCACCCGCACATGATTGCCGTGCTCATGGAACGGATGCTGCCAGCGGCCGGTACCGATGATTCTCAGCAGCACGAGCTCACCGGGATGCATATGCGGATTGCCGTTGTACGGCTGGTGCGGATACTGCACGGCATAATTCGGATCCATGTCATCGGGCATGGAGCGGCCATTGATCATGAAATAAGCCGGATGGTAGGGCTCGGTCTCGACCGTCATGCAGCCGTTGGGCCGTGTGCACGCCTTCCCGGCCGGTGTCCCGACCTGCTGCTCCGCCTGGGAATGGATGCGGGGATCCATCTCGGAGAACTGGAACAGGTACTCGCGGTCGTAGCACGCCGCGCTATTGGTGTAGGCTGCCGCCGCGTTGCGGAAGTCAGTCTGCCCGTCCGGCAGCGTGCTGCCGACGGCACGGCAGCCAGCAGGTATGGTGGTCGGCAAGACAATGATGGCGCCATACAGTCCCATCTCTATCTGCAGGTCGCCCTGCGTACCGCTGTAGTAACCATGGGTGCCCTCGGTCGTTGCGACGAAGCTATAGGTGACCGACCCGCCGTGCGCGGCTTCCCTGGTGAGCAGGCCCGGCACGCCGTTTGACGTGGTGACCTGAAACCCGGGGAAGAGAATCGAGGTATTGCCGGCGGCCGCCGGCAGGTTGTTCCTGAGCGTCACCGTCACGGTGTCGCCTTTCCTGACGATCAGCGTCGGCCCGGGTATCTGCATGTTCGGACAGGCCGCACCGGGGATGGCCGCAGGGGAAAAGCCGGCCGGCGCAGTGCCGCCGGCACGGCAGCCGTAGCCCCAGGAGTAGACGCTCGATCCATCGGGCTGGCTGATACGGGCCGCCTCTGCGGTCAGATCGAAGCTCGTCCCCGTGATACCTGGCGCGGCGGCGTGTGCCGGCATGCAGAGCAGCGCGGCAAAGATGACGGAGACGAGCCGCGCGAAAGTCGCGATCCACGTATGGCTGGTAGTGTGGCCCACGGCGCTTCTCCTATTTGCAGGACTTAGTAGTCAGGTCCACCGCCGCAGTGCAGATGTGGACCTCCGTCATCAAGCCACCGAAGTTCTCGGCGTCATTCGAGAGGTGATCCAGATTCGGCGTGTACAGGTAATACGTCGATCCCGCCGGGTAACGGTAATTGCCGCTTGCGTCCAGAACGCTTGCGTCCAGGATCACATCGATCGATTCACCGCCCCCCAGCGTGATCGAATTCGTGTCGTAGGCCAGGTTGTTGCCCGTCATATCGCGCAGCAATCGCGCGTTGACGCCGACGACATGCATCGGGATGCCGAGTGAAGCCAGCGTCTGGAACTCGCTGACGTCGAGATCCGAGATCCTCAGTAACGCCTTGCCACCGAGTGGAATGTTGATGACCGTCGGCAGCGGCTGCGAGAAATGCGCAGTGCCATCCGCCACTGGTGTACTCATGGCCCCCGGCGTTACCGTGTCCGGATAGCTCCGTCCGTTAAAAAGGAAGTACTTGTCCTTCATGTCGGTAAATGGCTCCGGGTTGAAGGTCATGCCGACGAAGTGGAAGTTCGGATCGAAACCATGGATCTGGATCGGATACTCGACATCGTAAGCGGTCGTGCCATCGCCGTCGTTGTAGGCGTACAGCGTCGGTGAGTTATTCTTGTTGGGCTGGTGGATAGCACCATTGTTCACACGCGGCAGCGGCGTCGAGCACAGAATGTCGCCGCCGCACTTCGTGCGCGGATCGCTCTGCTGGGCTTGCAACGCCGCGTACAGCGAACCGTTCAAAGGGACCCGGTTCTGGCGTGGCCGCACATAGATCTGACCCACCATGCCCATCTGGAGGTGCTCCGGCGGGGTGATGTGGCAGTGCCAGAAGTAGGTTCCCGCATCCGGCGCCAAGTAGTAGTAAGTGAAGCTGCCGCCAATGTTGATGGCGACGGAGGCATCCGGCACACCGTCATAGAACGCGGACGCATTCGGGTAGCCGTGGAAGTGCACGGTGTGCTGCTCGAACAGGTCGGGGCGCATGATCATTCCGACATTCGTCAGGGTCAGGAAGAATTCATCGTCCTCGTCGATCGCCATGGTAGGGGCCGGCATGTTGCCGTTCATGACGCCGACATCCATGATCGCCCGTGCATCGACGTGTCCCGTGATCGCGCCACCGGCATTCGGATCCGGGACGAGGCCAATCGCGCCATTCGGATCATCCGGCGTGCGAAACACGGACGCCTTCTGCGTGCCCGGGAGGCCGTTCTTGATGTCAGTGATGCCTGACAGTGGACCGAAGGCGAACAAGTAGGTCTGCGTGCCGTCGCCCATCGTCGCGTAGCCGTCACCACCCGAGATCTGCTGACACTTGATTCCATCGCTGACCACACCCGCGGCCGACTTTGGATGAAGCGGCGTTTCTTCAGGACATTGAACCCGGAATGACTGGGCCATCGCGGGTAGAGCGAAGAGAAGCAAGACCAGCGCCGACACGCCGCCGCGATATATGCGAGTACTAAACATATAACCTCCTTCCTGCGGGTCAGCCAGCACGATTCCCGTAGGACATCAATTTCCACGCCTGCGGCAACGACACCCGTCCTTGCCGGTCATCACTGATTTCCGCGGATCTCTCCCCACGCCTGTATTGTGGATAACGCCGATGAAGGTTTGCATGGGTCAACACCCTACTGATGCGGTAGGGCAATCCATCGAAGGCCCGGCCGTGCCGGCCACATCATCTGGACCGCCCGTTTGGACTGAACGGAGAGGCGTTGTTCACGCCTGTGCGCCGGCCAGCTGCATCGCCTTGTCCGGTCGAATCCTGCTTGCTCGGAAGCGCATTGCTCGCGCGGCTTCGGCGGCCCGGTGGCAGATAGAAAAACTGCCACTCGGCATAGGTTTTCGCATTGGCGAAATCCGCGTAGCGCCTGGGGAAATTCGCGTGTTTGATCGCGGGCGCCGTGGACTTGCTATACACACCGTAAATACGATCGCCGTCGCGGAGGAACAACCAGTCGTTCTTACCGGTGATCGGGTCCGGGTAGGCACGTCGCAGATGGTGTAGCGGCACCGGGAAGCGCTTGTCTTCCAGCAGATCGTCGACCGACGCCGGCAGTGTCCGGCCGGCCTGGTAGTAGCGTTGAATCGCCAGCCTGTACTGGTTGCCGACGAACAGCAACTCCTCTTCCTGCAGCCGCTGCCGTTGCAGCGCCCATACATCGAGCGCGCCCAGCAATGCCACCGAAACAAGGATCAGCGCGATCAGCAGCGTCAGCAGGACGAGGCCGCGGGCACCGTCACCCTGGCGATGCCGCCTTGCACGATGCGTACAGCGAAGGCGGCTCATTTTTCCGGCGCCACGGCAGCGGCCGGAACCGCCGCCGCTTCGCTCGCCGGCGCGACGTCATAGACGCCGGCCTTATCCGCATCCGGCGACGCGATGACCGTCCAGCTGGTGCCGCCCGTGACCGGATCTTGCGGAACGCTGCGCAGATAGTGCTTTAGCACCAGCTCGTCCAGGTTCTCGGGATACTCGCCATTGTCACCGAAGTATTTATCGATCGCATCCCGCATCACGGCAAGATTCTGCCGCTGCACCTGCTCCTTGCCGCGATCGATGCTACGAAGATAGCGCGGTAGCGCAATGGTCAGCAGCAAGCCGATGATCGCCATCACGACCACCAGTTCGATCAAGGTAAATCCATGGAGCCTGCGGCTGCGAACGCGTTTCATCGTGGGCCTCACCAATCTTTGTAGGGGATGCCGTTCAGACCGAGGCGGTCAGCCTTGGATGACACGTCAAACACGTCATTGCCGCCTTGCGGGCTGCTCTCCACGCTGCCATAGGCACGCGAGTTCCAGGTGTCCTCCGCCGGCGTGGTGGCATCGCCGTTGAAGAACGGATCGCGCGGCACGCTGCGCAGGAACATCAGCAGCCCAGCCTTGGGATCCTTCGCATCCTTGACACCGGTCACCAGCACGGTGAGTGTCGGTGGATAGCCGGAAGCGCCGACCTCTCTTTCGATCGATCCGTAGTCACTGGCGTCCTTGTAGGCGTCCAGCGCGGTACGGATCTGTCGCAGCGCGAGCCTTAGCTCCTGCTCCTTTTCACGCTGCACCATCAACTCGGAGAATGGCAGGATCGCCAGCGCGACAATGCCGACAAGTGCCAGCGTCACCACCAGCTCCATCAAGGTGAAACCGCGGCCATGGAGAAGCGGGCGGCCACGGCAACGTGCGGACTGGGCCTGGAGTGTCATGAGTCAATGCGTCCCGTTGGGGACCGGATAGAGTGGGTTGTCGCTGGACATATCGCCCGGCGGCATCTTCAGGATTGAGGGTGGCGTGGAAAAGGGCCCTGCCGCGGGTGCTGGCGCCTGCGTCGTGCCAGCCGCGCTTGTCGCGTCCTGCGCAGCCGCGTTCGCATCAGCCGGCGCGGCGGCCACCGGCGCCGGCGGCGCGGCCTGGATGGCCGGGAACCGCCCCGCATACGGATCCACTGGCGGGGTAGTCCGCGGCGCCGCCGGAGCCTGCCCGAGCGAGCCCCTGGGCGGCAACGGAGGGGGCGCCGGCGCAGTGGCGCCGCCACCCGCGGCGGCAGGTGCGCCCTCTCCGGTGGCCGCACCGCCGACACTCGCCGGTGCCACGGGTGCCACGGGTGTCACAGGCGCCGCGGGCACCACGGTTCCGCCGCCAACCCTTCCTGGCTTGACCGGCGCCACGGGCGCGGCAACGGCGGGCGTTGCGGCACTGGCGGGATCGAGACGCAATTGCTCCGTGCGCACATTGGTGTCCGTGCCGGACCAGATTTCACGCGTATCGGCATCCGCGATGCGTTGAGGACGGATGATATGCGGGGTGATCTGCAAAACGATTTCCGTCTTGACGTGGTCGCCGTTGTGATCCGAAAACAAGCGCCCGAGAACCGGCAGCTGGCCCAGGCCAGGCACCTTGTCCGCCGTGGTGCGATCGGCATCCGAGATCAGGCCACCGAGAACCTGTGTCTCGCCGTCCCTGAGACGCAGACTGGTCGATGCGCTGCGTGTGCCGATCTGGTAAGCCAGCGAGCTCAGGCCAGTCTGTGCGTTGCTGCTCGATATTGTCTTCGTGATATTGCTGACCTCGAGACTGATCTTGATGCCGACGTCGTCGTCGCGGTAGACCTGCGGCTCAACCTCAAGCTTGATACCGACATCCAGGTACTGGATATTTTGCGCATAGGACGGACCACTGGTGCTCGGGGTGCTCGAGCTCGATATCACCGGCACCTTGTCGCCAATCAGGATCTTTGCCTTTTCCTTGTTGCGGGTGCGGACTTGTTGCGGGTGCGGATGCGAGGGCTCGCGAGCAGGTTCGCATCGGTATCCGTCAGCTTGAAGTTGGCGGTTGCCGACAGCCCGCTGACCACCAGCTGGTTGATGGGCAGCGTGTGCAGGGCGCCCCATGTGGACGCCGTGCTTGGCGTGGCCATGGTGAAGCTGTTCGGCCATGCAATCCCCAGGTCTGTCAGCCGTTCATGCGAGACCTCCAGGACTTGAACCTCCAGCATGACCTCGGGTTCGGGAAGGTCCTGTGCGGCGATCAGCTGTTCCGCGAGCCGAATGGTGTCGGGTGTTCCGCGAATCGACAGGGTGTTGGCGTGTTCGTCGATCACGATCTCCTTGATCTTCAGCAAGCTCTTCAACAAGAGCTGTACCTGCTTGGCATCGATGTTCGACAGCTGGAAGGTTCGGACCTTCAGCTCCTGGTACTCCAGTTGCTTGTTTGGCGTGGCTGGATAGATGAAGAGCGTGTTCGCGTTCAGGACCTTCTTGTCCAGCTGGTTTTGCAACAAGATCAGATTGACCGCGTCCTCGATCGCCGCGTTGGTCACGAAGATCGTCGTCTTGAGGTCGGTGCGCACATCACGGTCAAAGATGACGTTCAAGCCCGACGTGCGCGACAGTGCTTCAAAGACCATCCGCACGTTCGCGTCGCGAAACTGCAGCGTCACCGGCGTACGCATGATCGATGCGGCCGCGCTCTTTTCCTCGCGCGCGGCCCGCGTCTGCCGCCGCTTGTCTTCGATCAGCCTCATCATCTGCTGTGCCTGGACATTGGTCGGATTCTCCGCAAGCACCTCGCGCACACGTTCGGCCGCGCTGTCATATGAGCCGCGTTCAAGCATGCGCTGAACCTCCGCCAGGATGACAAGATCGCGCAAATCGATCTGCAGTGCCGCGCCCAGCTTCCGCCCTCGCTCGCTGGTGGGATCGATCCTGCTCGCCTCGTCGAGCTTCAGCACGGCTTCATGAAACTGGTAATTCGCTCGCAGCCGATCCACCTCATCCAGGATCGCGTTCATCTGGCCGTTGCGTTCGTGCATGTAGTTCAGTTGTATCTCCGCATCGGTGGGCTGGCGAACGCTCGCCGTACGCAGCGCGCCTGGCTCCAGCGCGCAGCCACCGAGCAGCATCGCGATCAGCGCCGCACTGAATCGATGCGCGTGGTAGCTGGCATAACTCGCGCGGGGAGCCGTGCAAACTGACGCGGCTATCGACCTGAGGGACGCGTCGCAGCGCTCTACTCTGCAGGCAGCGTCGGATCTGCATCGGGATTTCATCTACTTTCCTTCGCCCTGGGTGGACATGACCTGTTTCACGTTAAGCGGCAGATAGGTAAAGGTCGCACCTGTTGCCGTGATCGCCTCAAGGCGGTATTGCCCGTCGATCACATCGCCCAGCGATACGATCAACAAACGGTCGCCGTTGCTCAGGAACACTTGCTCCTTCGATACGTCCGCGCCCAGCGCGCCCACATAGGCAAATGGCAACGGCGGCGCCGTGGGTGCCGGAGGGGGGAGGGCCGGAGCCGGCGGCGCCGGTGGCGCAGGCGGGGGGAGCCAGGACGAAACGCTGAATGGATCGTGCGCTGTCTCTGGCGACAGGGGCGCGCGCAACGCCGCAAGCCGCTCGCGCGGAGCAACCTTGGCGACCGTGCGCACCGCGGGTTCGCTCGCCGCGGCTTGCGTGCGCTGCGCCGTCCCCGCGGCCGGAGCCGGAGGGGCGGCCGGCAGGACGCCTGTCTTGCTCGGGATGTTGCGCCCATAGGCTGCCTTGATGGCAGAGACCCCGCTTGGCGCGCGGTGCTGTGGCGCCTGGTCCCAGCCCATCAATGCAGCAGTCGCCAGCCCGGTGCCGGCGATCAGCATTCTCCTGGCGAGCGCGGTGTTCATGGCCGGCTCGCCCGATAGATCAGATCGAAGCGGATACGGGCCTCGAGAACATTGCCGTCCACCGCTGGCCGTTCGACATGAATCTCCTGCAGCGCGGCGTTTGGCACGCTGTTGAGAACGGATGCGACAAAACGGCGAATCGTGCCGTACTGATCCTTGACCGGCAGCACGACCTGATAGTGCGTAAATCCTGCCCCGGGCTCCGTGACGATCTGGTACTGGGCCGAACCCAGGGTCAGATGGCTCTCGCGCGCCTGGGAGAAGATCACGGCGATATCGTTCCCGCTGTCGGCGAAGGTCGTGAACAAGGCCGGCAGCTTGCCCAGGGAATTCACTTCGGCCGGCGCCCGGCCAGCGTCGCCGGGATACCGTGTTTTCGCGGTACGAGCCTGCCGTGCGCTGTCGAGCATGCCTCTCGTCTGCGCCTCGACGGTGGGAATCGCGGTCCACGTCAAAGCGGCCACGCCCAAGGCCAACGCGCCAACAAGGCCTGGCACGCCAAATGTGCGCCGCAACTCGAAGTGCAGGGTCAACAGCAGATCGGCAAGCCGGTGGGCCATCATGGCTTTCTCCATACTGCGACGATCTGGAAGCGAACCGGCGTCCCGGGTATGTTGGTCTCGATCAGGTGACCGCTCAACACCGCCTCGTGCAGGAGCACGCTGCCCTGCAGGTACTTCAGGTAAGCGATCATCGCATCGGCATCCTTGGCCTCGGCCGTGATGCGGATCTGGCTTTGCGCGGGACTTTGATCAATGCCGATCAGCGCAATATCGCGGGCGGGATAGTCTTCCACGATTGAGAGCAGGCTCTGCCATGGCACGGTGAGCTCGCGCAGGATCGCCTCGCCCTGCTTTTCTGCCAGCCTGGCGGCAGGGGTGGGGGCCGCCTTGGGCAGGTGCTTGCTGGAGGTTTCTTCGCGCGCGGCAATCTCGAACTGGGTCCGGGCACGATCGTTGTCCTGATACGCATGCCACAGTGTCCTGGCGCTGAGCAGCAGCATCAAGCCCGCCAGAACCAGCACCACGACACCGGTTGGCGCCAGGGTTGCCGGGCGCCGGATGAAATCGATCTTGAGCAGCGGCATCATAGCGCGAACCCCATCAAGCGCAGCGGGGCTGAAGCGTTCGACACGATATCCTGCAAGCGGCGCACGGTGGCGAACCGTTGTTCGAACGCCGAAGGATCAAGGTCGAGCCCGCCTAGATAGATCGTGCAGTCTTCTCGCCGCGTGTTTGAAAACCGCTCGAAGACCTGCTCGGTAATGGCCGCAAGCCGCAAAGTATCGGCGACATCGTCGGCAAACAGGCGCTGCGCGCCATAGGCGACCCAGCGGTCATGCTCCATCAACACGGCGTGCAGTACGGTTTCGGCCACCACCACCAGCATCGAAGCGCTGCCGTCGACGCTATGGCGGGCCCGATTCATCGCCTGCGGCAGCCCGAGCATCAGGCTTTGCACTTCGACACGGGCATCCGCGCTGACATCGCGGATGCCATCGTGCAGCGATCTCGACAGCGCGCTGGCGAACACTGCCCTGCCTCCCCGCTGCATCACGGTGCGGATCATGATGGCATCGCCATCCAGCCCGAACGTCTCCGCGAAATAGCTCCGGGCGATATCTTCGACCTCCCGCGCGCGCACGGTGCGGAAGTCGCCCCGCAGGATCCCGTGATTGGCCCAGAAATCATCGAGCACGATAAACGCTCGGCGCTTCGATTTCGTCGCCGGTCCAGGAACACCGGGGGCCTCCGCCAATGCCCGCCGGAGGACGTCGAGCGCCCCTTGCTCGGAGAAGTGCAGTGCCTCCTCCATCGCGATGCAGGCGTGCTCGACGGCCGGCGGCAGGGACGGCGGCGCGGTGACGGCCCTTACCCCGCGGCGCGCGCGCTGCGCCAAGCGCAGCAGATGCTGCAGCCTCGTGGGGCGCACCCCGACCGCTGCGGCACAGGTGCCCAGCCCGATTGCGAGGACATCATTCGACGATCGTGACACGATTGATCTCCTCGAGGGTCGTCTCACCCTTCGCCATCAGGCGGACCGCCGCGGTACGCAGGGTCTCCATCCCGTGGCGCAGCGCCGCGCTCTTGATGCGGCCAAGCGGCGCCCGCTCCGACAGCAGCTCACGCAGTTCGTCGTTCATCCGCAGCGCTTCCGCAATGGCGCGTCGCCCACGATATCCCGAGCCACGGCAGGCGGCGCAGCCCAGACCCCTGCGGAAGCGAAAGCCCGCTGCCACCTCGGGATCGATCCCGGCGCGTGCCAGCGCGTCCGTGTCCCCCGCCTCCTCGATCGCGCAATCGGCGCAACATTGGCGAACCAGGCGTTGCGCCACCACGCCGTTCAATGCGGATACAAAGCTATAGGGATCGACGTCCATATTGGTGAAACGGCCGATGACATCGAACACGTTGTTCGCGTGCACGGTCGTAAAGACCTGATGCCCCGTGAGCGCCGCCTGCACGGCGATCTGCGCGGTCTCCGGATCGCGGATTTCGCCGACCATGATCTTGTCGGGATCGTGTCGCAGGATTGAACGCAGCCCCCGGGCGAACGTCAACCCCTTGGCTTCGTTCACCGGAATCTGGAGGATGTCGCCCAATTGATACTCGACCGGGTCTTCAATCGTGACTATCTTGTCCAGGCCGTCGTTGATTTCGGTCAGGATTGCGTAGAGGGTGGTGGTCTTGCCGCTGCCCGTGGGTCCCGTCACGAGCAGCATGCCATACGGCATCGATGCGACCGAGCGCATGAAGCGCATATCGGCCTCCTGGAAGCCAAGCGCCTCGAGCGTCAAGCCACCCGACGCCTGCGACAGCTGGTAGCGATCGAGAATGCGAAGAACGGCATCCTCGCCGAACAGGTTCGGCATGATCGACACGCGAAAATCGATGTCCCGCCCCGCATACTGGGCCTTGAAGCGACCATCCTGCGGCACCCGCCGCTCGGCGATATCGAGCTCCGAGATCACCTTGACGCGCGATAGCACCTGATCGGCGACGCCTCGGCCTTCCGCCCGGCCGACCACCGTCAGCACACCATCCACACGGCATTTGATCACCAGGCCGTTCGCCCTGCATTCAAGGTGAATATCGCTGGCCTTCATCTTCAATGCGTCGTAGATCGTCGAATTGAGCAGGCGCACTACCGCGCTGTCGTCGCTGCTGATGCCCTGTAGCGTCAAGGCCAGCGCGGACGGATCATTGGTGCGCTGTATCGGGTCATCGAACGCAAGCGTGTCCAGTGCACGCACATCCTTTTCACGCGCGGCCAGGTAGGCAGTCAGGTCCCCAACACTGGCCAGCGACCAGCTGTAGTGCACTGTCGGGTGTGCGCGCATGCGTTGATCGACACAGCTGCGGGTTCGCGTGTCCAGCGGGTCGGCGATCACGAATAGCAGGCCCGTGCCCTGCCGGAATCCTACGCACAGCCTGGTAGCCGCCTCGACAAAGGGAATGACTTCAAACTCCGGTTCAAGCTGATGGAGTTCACGGATACTGATCGGGGCCATCCTGAACTCGGCCGCCAGTTGCGCGAGAACCTCGTCGGCCCCCATGGGCTGTTGTGCGAACAGTGCCTCGAGGGCGCGTATCCCGGAGCCGTGGCGCTCGCCGAGCTCGCGCAGGGTGGTCCGGAACTGAACACTCCCTCTTTCCGTATTCGCGCCGTTCGGATTCATGACGTACCTATTGAAGGCTGGAGGCTATTTCGAAAATTGGCAAATACATCAGGACGACAATGCCGCCGATGACGACGCCGATGAAGATCATCATCATTGGCTCGACCAGCCGCGAGATCACGTCGATGGCCCGTGACACCTTCGCCTCCTGGAATCCCGCGATCTTGTCGAGCACCGGGCCCAGGCCGCCGGTCTTTTCGGCGACGGTCAGCAGTCGATATGTAATCGCGCTCGCCAGCCCGCAATCCTGGAACGCGTCGGACATCTTTCCGCCGTTCCGGATGGAATTCATCGCCGTGGCGAGCGCCACGCGGTCGCCACGGCCGATCAGGCCACGGGCGAGATCAAGTGCCTGCACCACTGGAATGCCGCCGTCGACCAGCATCGCCGAGGTTCTGAAGAACTGCGACTGGCGATAGATACGGAAATGCGCGCCGATGCCGGGCAATGCAAGAATGCGATCGGCGATCCAGTCGCGCACGCCCTGCCGGCGCAGCACGACGACCGATCCCAGCAGCAACACCACGAAGCCCAAAGCCAGCGAAGACCCGTGCGCGTGGACCAGGCCGCCCCAGGCCATCAGCCATCGCGACAGCAGCGGCAGCTCGCGGCCGCTGTTCTCGAGCAGGTTCGCGAAGCGCGGGACAACAAAAGCCAGCAGGAAGAACACCACGGCCAGCCCCACGACCATCAGGACGGACGGGTAGATTGCCGCGGAAACCACCCGGGCACGCAGTTCTCGCAACGTGGCGCTATTGCGTGAATAGCGCTTCAGGCTTTCGGCAAGGCCGCCAGTTTGTTCGCTGGCCTTGACACAAGCTATCAGGACAGTCGGGAAGACTTCATCCGCATGCTCGAGCGCCGCGGACAATGCGTGGCCCTCATCCAGTTGCCTTAGCAGTTGCCGGTAGATTCTTGCCGAGGCATCGCGGCGCTCGTTGCTGCCCAGCGTGCGTAGGGCGTCGATCACACCAACACCGGCGTCTAGCAAAGCGGCCAGCTCTCTGGCAAAACAACTCGACGTCGAACTTCGTTACCTGCAGCGTCATCCAGCGGCCAGGCCCGCGCTTGGCGCCAGCGGCGAGCCGAATCGATACCACGCGCAGCCCGCGCGAGCGCGCTGTTGCGGCCGCACTGGCCGGCGAGTCGCTGTCGATGTGGATTGACTGCACCTCGCCGCAGGTATCAAAGACGCGCATCAGGTACTTCACCTCGTTCTCCCTGTCCGGCCATCCAAGCAGCGCGCTACCTCTTCGCAGGCAGGGCACGCTTACCAGGACGTGACATCCGCATTCTCGCCATCGCCTCCAACTTGCCCATCCTTGCCGAAGGAGACCAGATCGTAGTCACCATGCTCGCCTGGCGAGCGGTATTGATAGGGCCTGCCCCATGGATCCGGCGGCACGGCCTTCTCCAGGTAAGGCCCGCTCCAGCGCGGCTCGTTCTGTGGCTTTGCCACCAGCGCTTCGAGCCGCTCTTCCGTGGTCGGGTAGGACCCCACATCCAGGCGATACTGGTCTAGCGCCTTGCCCAGGGAGCTGATCTGCGCCTTGGCAATGCTGATGTTTGACTTACCGAGTTGAGCGAAGTACTTTGGTGCAACAAGGCCTGCCAGCAAGCCGATGATGACCAGGACGACCAGCAGTTCCAGTAGCGTGAAGCCCTCGGTTCGCCCCCAATTCTTCAGTTGCGTATCGATGCGCATGGATAACCCCTTGCCCTCGGAACGATAGCCTCGGCACAACCGCGGCCTTTTTCTCATTCTTGGCTAGCGAACGATGGGAAAGAAGTAGGGATACCCGCCGAACGCCATGGGTAGAGACCCTCCACATGGCTACGGCAATGAGCCGTATTGGCTTTTGGGTTTCCGGGTACATACAATAGGACACACCTGAAGGGAATAGCACTTGGGTGGCGTCTTTCCGTGTTCCTGGGCATCGCCGTTGCATAAAGAGGTGACCGGCGCAATCCGTCCATCTCGCGCGGACCGCGGCCGCAGCAGCACTTTAGGAGTTCCGATGAGCGCAAGCACTCCCCACGGAGGAGAGCATCTGAAACTGCGTGACGTCACCGATGCAATGCGCAAGATGATGGCCGCGATCGATTCGAGCAACAGGGTCCTGCGCGCGATAACAGATGTTCATGGTGCCGCTCTGGCCATTCTCGCGCCGGGCGGACGGTTTTTGTCGGCGAACAGCAGCGCCGCGGCGATGTTTGGCTACTCGATTGTGGACTTGATAGGCAAGTCGCTTGTCGATCTGGTTCGGGACAGCGACCAGGAGCGCGTTAGCGAGGGATTCTCCGGCAGTGCGTCCAGTGCATTTCACTCCTTTGGCGCGGTCTTGCGCGGACGGGGGGGCCGGGATACCGATATCCTGTTGCACAAGCAACCCATTGCGGATAGCGAAGGCAACTTCAGCGCGTTCCTGGTTGTCTTCGAGGAACCCGTCATTTTGCCAAATGGCAGCATCGAGGCGCTGAGCCGTCCTGAGTCGGAGCTTCGCCGGCTCTACACGCACCTGATGATCGGGCAGGAGAAAGAGCGCAAGCGAGTCTCCTCCGAACTCCACGACGGCCTCGGGCAGGCACTGACCTTGATCAAACTGATGGTTGAAGATTCCCTGCTGCGCATCGAGCGGGGCGCCCCAGGCTGCTGGACGATCTGGGCCTGGCCCCCGCTCTGGCATCGCTGTGCAGGCAGGTAGAGCACGGCAGCGGGAAGGTGGTCGTCATCTTCGATTGCCGGGTCAGGGAGGACGAGGTGCCGGATGGTCTGAAAGCGGATATGTACCGCGTGGCCCAGGAGGCAATGAACAACGTCGTGAAGCACGCGGTGGCAACCGAGATCAGGGTGACATTGCAACGCAACGCCAACGACATCCTGTTGACGATACAAGACAATGGCATTGGCTTCGAGCAGCTTCCCCTGTCAGCCGACGACGCGTCCTTCTCTGGGCTAGGCCTGATCGGGATGCAAGAACGGGTCGAATCCAACGGCGGGAGCTTCTCGCTCCAGTCAAGCCAGCGCAGCGGTACCCTCGTCTCGGCAACGTGGAGAATCTGAACCGCCGCGGCACAACGGCAACGTGCCGGCATCGGCCTGTGGTGCGTGCACGCGGCTCATGGCCGCACAAGGTCCGCGGGCGGCGCTCCTCGTGCCGCCCGCGCCAACATGGCCTTGAATGCCGCCGCCTGCCACCACCGCACCAGTCAGCCTATTCCTGAGCGCCAGCGCCAAGGCCACCAAGCCGATCATCGTTTCCGGCAGTGCTGCCGGACTGGTCACGGCGAACGTCGCCGCCGCTTTTCACGTCGCGTTTCACGTCGCTATCCGCGTTGCCATCGGGGGCCACATCTGCATGCGTCAGTGGCGGATCTTCGGCGCGATTCGGGTCGTAGTATCGCTTGGCCAGAGAAGTGATCAGGCCCATGTTGATTGCGATCAAAACCAGTCCAGTCAGATTCGTGATCCCTAGTTTATGCATCAGGCTGGCACGATATTTCTCGATCGTCTTTGGACTGAGGTTCAGATATTGCCCGGCCTGCTTGTTGGAGCGGCCTTCCGCAACCAGCTTCAGGACGCTGCGTTCCCTGGCCGTAAGCACGTCCCACGCATTCTTGTTCGAAGCCGCATGGTCATTTCCGCTAACAAACGATTCCACCAGGTTTCCATACATTTCCGGACTCAGGTGCTTCTTGCCCTGCATGACGGCATGCATTGCAAAAACCAGGTCCTCGAATGAAGAATCCTTCAAGACGTAGCCATCCACCCCGGCGCGCAGCGCCTCCCGTACGTACTCGTCGCTTTGGTGAACAGTGAGCGCAATAATCCGAACGGCCGGCGTTCGGCGTCGGATCGCGGAGATCGCATCGATTCCGTTCATGCCGGGCATCGAAAGATCCATCAGGATCAGGTCCGGATTCAATGAGATGGCAAGATGACACGCTTCTCTGCCGTCTTTTGCCTCACCGACAACATTGAACTCGCCGATGCCGGATACCATCGAGCGTAGGCCGCTTCGTAGAAGGTGATGATCTTCGACGATTAAAACGTTATATTTTATATTCACTTCCCCCTCCCTTTACCACCCTATTTTCTTCTGTTATTCATTACTGCGATTGGCTAAAATCAGCGATGTTCTCCCATAAAGCATGGATCAACAAATCCGCAGCCGTAAGTGCTGCCGGCATGAGAAAAGTGCCCGCCGGGGGACGGGGCACAAAACGGTTCAACGATCATGCGATCGTGCTCGCAATGCGCCTGATCCGATCGATGCGGGTCCTCCTTGGTTTCGGCGTGATGCTCCGCTGGCATGGAGATGCCGCGGCAGGCCGGTGCAACCCTCCCAGCGTTTGCTCATCATGAGCCTCTCCCAGTGGTCTTCGCGTTCCGTAACTTTCTGTAATACAAGGCTAGGAACTAAACTCACGGAGATACACCGCCCAGATGGATTAGGGCTGTATTCGGCACAATCCATTCAGATACAATTTCAATGCACTTCATCTAATACATTAATGTCATGTCATGCGCTGGCCAACACGGCGCTTTTCGCGCAATGCCTTGGACGCCCTGCACCCTGCGCGAAAGGCAGCGGTATGCACCAAGGCTCGAGACGCACTAGGTCAGCCGTCCCTGACGGCCCGGGCGATCCGCTTGTGCCGAGGGAGAAGAGCCTGGCGTCATGAACAGTCACGGCCGGGCCGGAATACCGGCACGACCAGGGCAAGCTGCACAGGCGCCTCGCCATCATCCATCCGGACTACTGCTCCGTCGAATTCCTTGCCCCATCGTCGGCCATGCTGTCATGGCTCATCGGCTCGTCTGTCATCTGCTGCTCGCTCATGCTGTCGGCGCTCGCCGGCTCGTCCTTCATTGGCTCCGCGGCCATGCCATGGTAGTCCTGCGCATCGCTCTGGGTCCCTTCCTGCGCCGTGACTTCGTGATTCATCAGGCTTTTGATGGCGATGTCGCTAACCGTGTCATCGGCAGCAAGGACGCCCGCGGCTGTGAACGCCAGGCTGCAGGCAAGTGCGGTAGCGGTAAGCTTGTTCATGATGGTCTTCCTTAGCGATTCAACAACGGCCCGGGACATCCAGCGGGGCGAGGCGACGCCAGTCCCAGGGTCTGCCACTATGCTCGGCCAGGCAGGTAATAAGAGAAGTAGTAATCCACGCCAAAGGGCATGGGCAAGATCCCCCAATGCAAGACGGTAAGGGTCACAGCCCCCAACATTCATCTCCTGTGCGATGCGACTCCTTGGTGGGCAACCCTACTTCACCTGTAGGGTGTTGACCCATGGCGAGCGTGACTGGCCGCCACCAAAATAAAGGCTTGGAGGAGTCAAGTGCCGCGGCGTGCCGCTGCTGTCCTTCGACCCACGGCAGCGATCGTATTGACGACACGCAACCGGGAGATGCGAATGAGAACGAACGCCTTGAGCTTCATAGCCGCTTCCATCGCCTTCGCGCTTGGCCAGGCAGCACCCGTTTTCGCCCAGCAGGCCACCAGCAAGGACAACAGCAGGTTGCCAACGGACACGTTGGCGATCGTGAATGGCGTGGCAATTCCGCTAGCGCGGCTTAGCGACGCCATGCGCGCGGCGCGTCAGCCGGATACGCCGGAGCTGCGCCGGCTGTTCAAGCAGGAACTCATTGCGCGCGAGGTCTTGCGCCAGGGTGCCGAACAGCAGAACTACGGCATGAAGCCAGCGGTTCAGGATGCGGTCAATGCAAGCAAGGCCGCTGCGGAGACGGAACTCTACTTGCGGGACAATATCCATCCCGAGCCGATCACCGATGCACAGGTGAGCGCACGCTACCACGAGATCGTCGGCTTGATGGGCAACGAGGAGTACAAACTGCGAATTCTGTCCGTGGCTGACGATGCTACCGCAGCCAAGGTGCTTGAGCGATTGCGTTCAGGTGCGGCCTTCGACGCGCTCGTGCGCGAGTACAGCATTGCGTCGAGCAAGGCAGACGGTGGCGAGATGCCGTGGGTGAGTTTCAAGACACCGGCGGCCGAGGGAAAGACGCAAGGCGTGCCGTTGGCGGTCGCGCAGGCCGTGACGCAACTATCCGCCGGCGGCGTTACGCCCACGCCGATTGCCGTCGATAGCGTTCGCGTGATCGTCAAGCTGGAGGCCAAGCGTGCGACGCAGGTGCCGACCCTCGATCAGATGAAGGGCGCGATTCGCCAGCAGCTGCAGGTGCTCGCCCTCAAGAGCGCGAGCGCTGGGTTCATCAGTGCCCAGATGCAACGCGCGACGATTCAGCAATAGTGACGGCAGTCGCCTCCTGACGGGAGGCGGGAGGCGGGTTGTCAATCGCCCCGAGGTACCCAGCGCCTACGGAGCGCTCCTGCTTGCGCTCAGGCGCCGATAATGCGCCATCACCATCGGCACATAGCTTTGCGTTTCCGCATACGCGGGGATGTGATAGCCCGCCCGGATCACCGCATTCTCTCCCGCGTTGTACGCTGCCAGTGCCAGCTCAACATCGTCTCTGAACAGATCCAGGAGAAAGCGCAGGTATTTGGCGCCGGCCAGCACATTGTCGCGGGGATTGAGTATGTCGCCCGCGGAGAACCGCCTGGCGGTCTCCGGCATCAACTGCATCAGGCCGCGCGCTCCCTTCTTGGACACCGCGTTCGGGTTGTATCCGGATTCGACCACGATCACCGCCGAGATCAGCTCGGGTGGCACCCGGGCATCGCGGCTGGCCTCGGCAATGATCTCGGAATACTGAGCGGAATCCATCGTCGCGGACGCGGCGGCGTTGTCCTTTCTTGCGCCCCGCGCTGCCGGCTCACTGGAGGTGACAACCAGGTGCAGCGCCGGATTGCCCGGCCTGTCTGTCAGCATGATCGATCCATCGGCACCGACGGCGCCGAATATCTGGGCCTTTGCCACGCACGGGCAAGCCAGGCCCAGTGCGAAGGACGCAATGAGAAAGCCAGCTCTCGGCAAGGGCGGCAACACGCGAGCACGCATCTGGATATCCCCCAAACTGCATTGTGCAGATGAGTGATGAGATGCGGCATGGGTTGGTTCCCTACTGCTGCGGTAGGACAAGCCATCGCATCCCGAGCCAGGGGTGGGTGCACCCAAGCGAGCAGGAGTAGATCTCCCCCTTAACGACCGCGCGTGGCTGACCTAGAGTTTTCTGTAAGGCTGACGCCGAGCGGAAGACCGACGGGAGAACCGCAATGAAGACCCCCTGTGCTGTCATTAAAAGCGCCATGCTTGCGCTTTGGTTGCTCGGCAGTTTTGGCTTCATGCCACAGACCGAAGCCAATCCGCTTTTTGCCCGGCAAACCGGCCTGAATTGCGCGTCCTGTCACACGATCTATCCTGAGCTGACACCATTCGGACGGAAATTCAAGCTTGGCGGATACACGCTGGGTGAACGCGAGAAGGTGCCGCTAGCGCTGATGGCGGTCTTCTCACGCAACTCCATCAACGACAATACCGACAAATCGACCGGCGACAAGCTCTACGGCAAGAACAACGAGTTTGTTGCCGAAGCCATCAGCCTGTTCTCCGGCGGGAAGATCACGGACAACGCCGGGGCCTTCATCCAGTGGACCTACAACAATATCAGCACCACGGATAACCAGACGTTCGCCGGGCATAGCGCGCTCGACAATACGGATCTACGTGTCGTGAAGCTGTTCGGGTCGGAAGAGAAGCCAACCATTGTCGGCCTGACATTGCATAACAACCCCACCGTTCAGGACGTTTTCAATACGGCGCCGGCCTGGAGCTTTCCGTACTGGAGCCCGAGCATCGCGGCCCCGGGCCGAGGCACGCTGACGTTCCTTGAGTCGGGTGCCCGGGTTGCGGGGATTGGTGCCTATGCGCACGTGCTCGATGCCCTATACCTTGAGGCGACCTCATATCAAACGGCAAAAGGGGCGCTATCGGTCTTGCGCGCGGGTACCCCCGATAGCCAAAGAGTCTCGCTTTCTGGCGCCAATCCGTACTGGCGTATCGCCTATACCATCGGCGATGAACACCAGAATTTCATGATCGGCCACTTTGGAACGATTGCCTCGGTCGAAGCACCGGACAGCGGCGGCACACCCGCGGACCGGTTTCGCGATCTTGGATTCGATGCCCAATACCAGTTCTTCAGCAAGGATGATCACCACATCATCAGCGCACAGGCTGCCATGATCAACGAGAAAACCGACTGGCGATCCGGATTTCCCAACGGGGGCAACGACAATCCCAGCTCGAGCCTGCGCTCGACCCGGGCGAAGATCACCTATCTATACGACCGCACCTATGGCATTACCGCCGGCGCGTTCAAGGTGACGGGCGACGCCGATTTCGCCAGGTTCGGCACCACAACAGGCAAGCCGGATACGTCGGGCTATCTCGTCGAACTGAACTATTGGCCGAAGTTCAAGTTTGCCTGGGACCCGCAAATGAACGTGCGCTTTGGTCTTCAATATACGGGCTATACCAAGTTCAATGGTAGCCACTCGAACTACGATTCGACACTCAGGCGCGCGGCGGATAACAACACCCTTTTCTTCTATGCGTGGTTCATGTTCTAGGCCTTGATCAGGGAGGAAGCGCCGTGAAAACAATGATACCGTTGAGCCGCCGAAACTTGCTTCGTCGCGGCACCATCATACTGGGATCCATTGCTCTGATTCCGATCGCGATTCACTCACCGGCCGCCAAGGGCGCCTCGGCGACGAAGGGGATGCTCCACTACCAGGATAGCCCTAAGGATGGCAAATCGTGCTCTGAATGCACTTCCTTCAGGCCCTCGACAACGCCGGATTCCGATACTGGCACCTGCAAGGTTCTGGAGGGCCCTATCAGTCCTCACGGATGGTGCATGGCTTTTTCGCGCCGGTGAGTCCGCATCCCTGAGCAAGGCTGTCTTGGCCGCTGCGGCAGGGCGCGCTGCGGTTGTCAATTTCTGGGCCGGCTAGTGCGCGCCGGGTTGGACGCCCGGTCCGGTCCGCATGCGGCCATGCTGCCTGACGCCACCGACGTTAATTCAAATATTCTGAACAATATATCCGGACAAGGCTGGTCTAACGCACCGATGATTCTCCTATAGTTCGTTACATGGACGGCGCACACAAACAAAGCAACGTTCTGGCAGGCGCAGCGAACAATCAATGAAATTCAACGAATTTTAAGATACTGGAGAACATCATGACCAAGACCTTCGCCCTCAAGCTGGCTTCCACCCTCGTGCTGTCGCTCGCCGCCATCGGCGCCGCCCAGGCCGCTTCCGCCAAGGACACCCACGCCGGCGACAAGTACGGCTACGAATTCCGCACCTCGGTGCCCGCCGACAAGTATGGCTACGACTTCCGCGCAACCGATGCCTACACCGACGGCGCACGTGCCGGCAAGTTTGACCCGTACACCGATGGCGCGCTGGTCGCCGGCCTGGACCGCTCGGGCGTCTCCGCAACGCCGGCCCGCAGCTTCGATGCCTACACCGACGGCGCCCGCAGCGGCAAGGTCGATGTCTTCACCGAGGGTGCCAACGCCTGATGCCGTACCCGCAACTGGCCATCCGCCACGACACCGCCTGAGATGCGGTGTCGTGGCATGCCCGCTGCGTAAAAGCCCGCCGGCCTCATGCTCGACTCCGGGTGCTTCAAGACACCCATACAAATTGTTACCTCTCCGTCCATTCACTGACACCGATCGGACATGGGCGGTTGATAGCGTCTCCCGGCTGCCCTGTGGCAGTCATTCGAGGAGATATCATGCGAGCAACAAGAAGGCTTACCCTGGCCGTGGCGCTGTCGCTGTCATGTGGGCTGGCCACGTCCGCACGCGCGGACGACGACGCCCGTCAGCCGCGTGCCAAGCATGTGCTGCTGGTTTCGGTCGATGGCCTGCATCAGGCCGACCTGGACTGGTTCGTCAACGCAAATCCAGCCTCCACCCTTGCGCAACTGGTTCGCCATGGCGTCGCCTACCGGAATGCGCAAACGCCGTTCCCCTCGGACTCTTTCCCCGGCATGGTCGGCCAGGCGACGGGTGGCAACCCCAGGACCACCGGCATCTATTACGACGACGCCTACAGCCGCAGCCTGCTGCCGGCCGGCACCACGGCCGCGAGCTGCCACAGCGCCAAGCCGGGCGCTGAAGTGTATTTCGCAGAAGTGATAGCGAAAGACCTGAACCGGCTCGACAGCGGACAGGGCATCCCCGGCCTGTACTCGGACTTCACCAGGATTTCGCAGCTGACCGGGCACCCGCAAGACCTGATCAACCCGGCCTTGCTGCCGGTCTCCGCGCAGACCTGCCAGCCGGTTTATCCGCATCAGTATCTCAAGGTCAACACGATCTTCGAGGTCGCGCACAAGCATGGGCTGCGCACCGCCTGGTCGGACAAGCACGCCGCCTACGAGATTCTCAACGGGCCGTCCGGCCAGGGCATCGACGATCTGTTTGCCCCCGAAATCAACAGCTCGGTAAGCGATCCGTCGCTGCCCGCCGGCCCGGGTAACGACTGGACCAAGGACAACACCAACACACAACGCTATGACAGCTTCAAGGTACAGGCCGTCCTCAACTGGATCAAGGGCCACGACCATGCCGGCAACGGCTCGCCGGGCACCCCCGCCATCTTCGGCATGAACTTCCAGGCCGTGTCGACCGCGCAGAAACTCAACAAATCCAGCTACTACACGGATCCGAACAACACCGCCACCATCGTTGCCGGCGGCCTGGGCGGCTACACCATGAACGGGACCGCGCCCGGCGTGGTGCTGCAAAGCGCGCTGACCTTCGTCAACAACCAGCTGACGACAATGGTCGGCGCCCTCGACCGCACCAACACCGTGGTGGTCCTGTCGGCCAAGCACGGCCAGTCCCCGCAGAACCGCACCGATCTCACCATCACGATCTCACCATCATCAACGATGGCGACATGATCGACGCGCTGAACTGCGCCTGGGAAAAATACGCCGCCACGTGCAAGGACTCGTCCAAATCCCATCTGGTGGCCCATGCGATCGACGATGACGGGATCCTGATGTGGTTCAACGACCGCTCTCCCGCCGCCGTCAGCTTTGCCAGGACCTTCCTGCTCAGCTATTCGGGCAACGGCCTCGGCTCCGACGCTGCTGGCAACGCCATCGCCAGGGCCTTCAGCCAGGCGGGCGTGAGCAAGATCTACGCTGGCGAAGAAGCCGCTGACCTGTTCGGCGTGGCGCGCGGCGACGATCGCGTGCCGGATCTCGTCGGCATTGCGCAGCAAGGTACCGTCTGGGCCGGCGGCAAACTGTCGAAGATCGCCGAACACGGCGGCGACGCCAAGCAGGACCGTCACGTACCCATCGTTGTGTGGGGCGCAGGCATCGACCAGAACATCGTCGACGAACCGGTCCAGACCAACCAGATCGCGCCGACCATCCTCGCATTGCTTGGACTCAAGCCGCACGAGCTGCAAGCGGTGCAGGCCGAGCACACCAAGGTACTGCCGCATCTGCATTGAGCGGCGCCGGGACAGCAGCGCAAGCTGACCGTCCCGGCAGCCTAGACACTCTGCAAGCCATCTAATGTCTCTGAAAGGACTTTAATGCCTTGCAAGCACAGTTGTGCTTGCGGTCGCCGCCCCGCCTCATCTCCGCGCATCGCCATAATTCCAGTTTCTGGAATTGACAAATCCCGACCTCGCCATTCCCTGACATCTTCCGCCGGCATCACAATGCGCTTTGCGCAAAGCAGCGCAGGCACCTGGCTCGTCAGCCAGCCCTCGTCCCCGTTGCACCACCCCCACAAAAACATGAGAACCATCACGATCAACGGTAAGCCGCAAAAGATCGACCTGCCCGACGACGCCCCGCTGTTGTGGGCCGTGCGCGATCACATCGGCCTGACCGGCACCAAGTTCGGCTGCGGCATGGCCCTGTGCGGCGCCTGCACCATGCATCTGGACGGCCAGCCGATCCGCTCCTGCGTGACCCCGATCTCCGCGGTGGCCGGCAAGAAGATCACCACCATCGAGGGCTTGTCGGCCGACAAGATCGGGCAGGCCTTGCAGGCAGCGTGGGAGGAATTCGGCGTGCCGCAATGCGGCTACTGCCAGGCGGGCCAGCTGATGTCCGCCACGGCGCTGCTGCACACCAACCCGCACCCAAGCGAGGAAGACATCGACGGCGCCATGAGCGGCAACATCTGCCGCTGCGGCACCTATACGCGCATCCGCGCCGCCATCCAGCACGTCGCCAAATCGAACTTGGCGGCGAAGCCGGCTGCCCAGCCGACAGGCAAGAGGAGCGCCAAATGAGCCAAATCAGCCAACTGCAATCCGCCGGACGCCGCGCCTGGCTCAAGAGCATGGGCGCCCTCGCCGGCCTGGCGCTGGCCGTTGGCCTGGACGGCATCGTGCTGGCCGCCGATGAGCCCAAGAAGTACGGCCGCGACGGCATGCCCGGCGGCGCCGTCGACAGCCCGCTGGTGTTCCTCTCCATTGGGGAAGACGGCAAGGTGAGCATTGTCTGTCACCGCTCCGAGATGGGCCAAGGCGTGCGCACCAGCTTGCCGATGGTGGTGGCCGACGAGCTTGAAGCCGACTGGGCCCAGGTGCGGGTCGTGCAGGCGCCCGGCGACGAAATCCGCTACGGCAACCAGAACACCGACGGCTCGCGCAGCGTGCGGCATTTCTTCGAGCCGATGCGGCGCGTGGGCGCCAGCGCGCGGATGATGCTGGAAACGGCGGCCGCAGCCCGCTGGAATGTGCCGGTGAGCGAAGTGCAGGCACGCAACCACGCCGTGGTCCACGTGCCCAGCGGCAAGAGCCTTGGCTTCGGCGCGCTGGCGAAGGACGCCGCGAGCCTGCCCGTGCCAGCGGCTGCCAGCCTCAAGCTGAAGGACCCGGCCCAGTTCCGCTATATCGGCAAGGACAACACGCGCAGTATCGATGGCCACGACATCGCCACCGGACACGCGCGGTACGGTATCGACGTACGGATGGACGGCATGTTGTACGCCGTGATCGCCCGCCCACCGGTGTTCGGTGGCAAGCTCGCCAGCGTCGACGCCACGCAGGCCATGAAGGTGCCCGGCGTGATCAAGGTAGTGGAGCTGGCCGGCAGCCCCGCGCCCGCCCTGTTCCACCCGCTGGGGGGCGTGGCGGTGATCGCCACCAATACCTGGTCGGCCATCAAGGGCCGCGAAGCGCTGAAGCTGCGCTGGGACGATGGCCCCAATGCCAGCTACGAATCCGGTGCGTTCCGCGTCGCCATGGAACAAGCCGCGAGCCAGCCCGGCAAGGTAGTGCGCAACCAGGGCGACACCATGGCCGCGCTGGCCGGCCCCGGCAAGCGCATCACGGCGCAGTATTACCTGCCGCATATCGCGCACGCCACGATGGAGCCGCCGGTTGCCACGGCGCGCATCGCCGATGGCAAGTGCGAGGTATGGGCATCGGTGCAAGCGCCGCAGGCCACGCGTGAAACAGTGGCCGGGCATCTCGGCCTGAAGCCGGAAGACGTCACGGTGCACGTGACCCTGCTGGGCGGCGGCTTTGGCCGCAAGTCCAAGCCGGACTTTGCCGCCGAGGCCGCGCTGCTGTCCAGGGCCATGGGCGGCAAGCCGGTCAAGGTAACCTGGACGCGCGACGACGACCTGCATCACGACTACTTCCACACCGTCTCCGTCGAGCACATGGAAGCCATGCTCGGCGCCGACGGCAAGACGCAGGCGTGGCTGCATCGCACCGCCGCTTCCACCATCACGTCGACCTTCGTGGCCGGCGCGAAGAACGAAGCCGCGTTCGAGCTCGGCATGTCGGCGGTGAACATGCCGTTCGACATTCCCAACGTGCGCGTGGAAAACCCGGAGGTGCAAGCCCACACCCGCATCGGCTGGTTCCGCTCGGTGTCCAACATCCCCCACGCCTTCGCCGTGCAGTCGTTCGCGGCGGAACTGGCGGCGGCAGCCGGGTGCGACCATCGCGACTACCTGCTGGCGCTGCTCGGCCCGGACCGCCGCATCGACCCGACGCATCTGTCCGACACCTGGAACTACGGCGAGTCCCCGCAGCAATATCCGCTCGATATCGGCCGCCTGCGCGGCGTGATCGAACTGGCCACGCGCGAAGCCGGCTGGGGCAAGACGCTGCCGAAGGGGCACGGGCGTGGGGCTGGGCGGTCTGCTACAGCTTCGTGACCTATGTGGCGGCGGTGATCGAGGTGAGTGGTGGCCGACGGACGGCAGCATCAGCGTGCCGCGCATCGAC
>NZ_AHJE01000025.1 GCF_000243095.1 Cupriavidus basilensis OR16
CGGCAGCCCCCGCAGGGGGATGTCGTACGGCCTTTGGGTGCAAGAGCCAACGCCGCTCAAAGAAACAGCGACCACCCCATCATCCCATCACCTCAATCCCTCAATCCCTCAACCCACACTCCACCACCTCCGCCCCCACCAACGTCTTCAAAACCTGCGGATCAATACTAACCAGATACCCCCTGCGGCCCCCATTGATATAGATCCGCTCCAGCGCCAACACACCTGCCTCAACAAAAACCGGCATCCGCTTGCGCGTCCCGAACGGCGACGTCCCTCCCACCAGATACCCACTATGCCGCTGCGCCACCTCCGGCTTGCACGGTTGCACGCTCTTGCGCCCGGTTTGCCGCGCCAGGTTCTTGGTCGACACCGAACAGTCGCCATGCATCAGCACAATCAGCGGCTGGGCTTTCTCATCTTCCATGACCAGGGTCTTGATGACCGTGTGCTCCGCCACGCCAAGCTGGCGCGCCGATTCCCCGGTGCCGCCATGCTCGACGTAGTCATAGGCATGCTCGCCAAAGGCAACGCCATGCTGCTTGAGGAACTGGGTGGCGGGGGTTTCCGAAACGTGTTTGGTCTTGCTCATGATGGATGACAGGTCGCAATGACCGCGCGGTCAACCTAGCCGCGCGGATGGTGGTGCTGGTGCAGTTCGCGCAGGCGCTCGCGCGCCACGTGCGTGTAGATCTGCGTGGTGGAGATATCGGCGTGCCCCAGCAGCAACTGCACCACGCGCAGGTCCGCGCCGTGGTTGAGCAGATGGGTGGCAAAGGCATGCCGCAAGGTGTGTGGTGACAGCGGTGCGTAGATTTCGGCTTCGCGCGCGTGGCGCTTGATCAGGTGCCAGAAGGCCTGGCGCGTCATGCCCTCGCCGCGCTGGGTGACGAACAGCGCTTCGCAGGCACGCTCGCCCAATAGCGCGGGACGGCCTTCGGCCAGGTAGCGGCGCAGCCAGTCGCCGGCCTCCGTGCCAAACGGCACCAGGCGTTCCTTGTTGCCCTTGCCGCTCACCACGCGCGCCACGCCCTCGTTCAGGCCGATCTCGATGGTCTTCATCTGCGTCAGCTCGGACACGCGCAGGCCGCTGGCATACATCAGTTCCAGCATGGTGCGGTCGCGCAGGCCAAGTGGCGTGGCGGTGTCGGGTGTCTCCAGCAGCGCCTCGACCTGGGCTTCGGTCAGCGTCTTGGGAAAGCGCGGCGGCTGCTTGGCCGGGCGCAGCAGCAAGCAGGGATCGGTCGTGATCATGTGCTCGCGCAGCGCCCACTGGAAAAAGCGCTTGAACACCGTCAGCCGCCGGTTGGCCGACGAGGCGCGGGTTTCCAGGTGGCGCGAGGCGAAGTAGCCGTTCAGGGCAGTGTCGTCCACCGCCAGCAGCGCGCAGGTGCCCGAGGCATGCAGCCAGCGCGACAGCAGCGCCAGGTCGCGCCGGTAGGCGTCGATGGTGTTCTGCGCGAGGCCGTCTTCGAGCCACAGCGCGTCGCAGAAGCGGTCGACCAGGGCCAGGTCGGCGAGCAGGGCGGGGCTGTCCTCGGTGCCGATGGTGCCGTTGCCGTTTTCGACGTCGTCGATCTGGCCGCTGTCGTCGCCGTCGTCAATCCGCGCAATGTCGTTCATGCCAGCATCACCCCTTCATGGCGCAGCAACCAGCGTTTGATGTCAAGGAAGAAGCCGTCGCCGTCGTGATTGGCAAAGCCGCCGATGCCGCTGGCGCCAACCACGCGATGGCAGGGAATCACCAGCGGGAAGAAGTTCGCCCCGCATGCCTGCCCGACCGCGCGCGGCGCGCTGGCGATCTGCCGCGCCACCGCGCCATAGGTGGTGACCTTGCCGCGCGGCACGTTCGAGATCGCTTGCCAGACCCGGCGCTGGAAGGCGCTGCCGACTGGCGCCAGCGCAATGTCGAAGCGTGTGTCCGGATCGGCGTAGTAGGCCTCCAGCTGCCGTGCCAGGCTTTGCGTGACCGCGTTGGCCGGCTCGACGAGCCGCATGCTCTCGGGCAGGTAGACGATCTCGCGGACGAATTCGCCGTCGGTGCGCACGCCGATCTTGCCGAAAGGGGCTTGGAGGACGGCGTCGAAGATGGAGTCCATGGCAGGGATGGAAAGGGCGAGCCTGGATTTTAGAGCATGGCGGCGCCACCGGGATGCGCTGTGGCGTGGAGGGCGCATCGGAGAGGTCCATGCAACCGCTTGACTGGGGTTTCCCCTTTCTTGAGTTCTGCCTCTCGGCATTATTTAATTCAAACTGAATTAATTAATGCCAAAGCCCGATGCACCGCCGCCGCAGTCCAGCGCGTAGTGTGATGCAAGCGACACCCATAACAACATTCGGAGACGACATGAACAGTGCCAAGGCCGGCCGCGGCGTGAATTCCGCCAGTTTGCGGCTGTACAACGAGCGCGCGCTCCTGCTGGCGTTGCGGCATGCCGGGGAGGCGTCCAAGGCGGATCTCGCCCGCATCGCGCAGCTTACCAACACGGCGGTGGGCAGCATCGTGCAGACGCTCACGGAGGATGGCCTGATCCATGTGGCCGGCCGCCGCCAGGACGGGCAGCGCGGCCAGCCGGCCAGCCTGATCCGCTTGCAATGCCGGCGATATCGGCATGATGCCGGTGCAGCCCAGCACCCTGGCCTCCGCGCCGCGCACGGCCAAGCGGCGCGACATCCTGCTGGCGCGTGCCTCGCTCAACGCACTGACGCGCCACCTGCGCCACCACGGCGTGGCCATCGACGGCCACGCCGACCTGGAAGCGCAGGTGCGCGGCCAGCACCCGGCGGTGGCGGAGTGGCTGGACGACTGCATCGACGCGCTGGCGCCCGCCATGCAATCCGCCCTGGCGGTGCTCGACGTGCCGCTGATCATCCTTGACGCCGATATCGACGGCGGCCTGGTGCAGGCGCTGATCGAGCGCCTGCAAGGCGCGTTGGACGACGGCGCGCCCGAGGCACGGCGAGCGCCACGCGTGGTGCGCGGCTGCTTTGGTGCCAACGCCGGCGCGGTCGGTGCCGCGTCGCTGCCGATGTTCATGAATTTCTCGCCGCGGGCCGACATGCTCAAAGGCGCATCGGCCATGATTCCGGAGGCCAACCATGCCATCGTCTGATCTGTCCGCTTCGTCCGCTTCGTCCACCAAGGCGCCGCTGCTGGCGCTGCGCAATATCTGCAAGACGTTCCCCGGCGTGCGCGCGCTGCGCAATGTCGAGCTCACAGCCTACGCCGGCGAGGTCCACGCCCTGATGGGCGAGAACGGCGCCGGCAAGTCGACGCTGATGAAGATCCTGTCCGGCGCCTACACCGCGGACCCCGGCGGCGAATGTCATATCGACGGGCAACGGGTGCTGATCGACGGCCCGCAATCCGCGCGCGACCTCGGCGTGGCGGTGATCTACCAGGAGCTCAGCCTGGCGCCCAACCTGAGCGTGGCCGAGAACATCTACCTGGGCCGCGCCCTGCAGCGGCGCGGGCTGGTGGCGCGAGGCGACATGGCGCGCGCCTGCGCGCCCACGCTGGCCAGGCTCGGCGCGGATTTCTCGCCCGTTGCCAGTGTGGCGAGCCTGTCGATCGCGCAGCGCCAACTGGTGGAAATCGCGCGGGCCGTGCACTTCGAGGCGCGCATCCTGGTGATGGACGAACCCACCACGCCGCTGTCCACGCACGAGACGGATCGCCTGTTCGCGCTGATCCGCCAGCTGCGCGGCGAAGGCATGGCGGTCCTGTATATCAGCCACCGCATGGCCGAGATCGACGAGCTGGCCGATCGCGTGACCGTGCTGCGCGACGGCTGCTTCGTCGGCACGCTGGACCGCGCGCACTTGTCGCAGGCGGCGCTGGTCAAGATGATGGTGGGGCGCGACCTGTCAGGCTTCTACACCAAGACGCACGGCCAGGCGGTCGAGCGTGACGTGATGCTGTCCGTGCGCGATGTGGCCGACGGCCGGCGCGTCAAGGGCTGCAGCTTCGACCTGCGTGCCGGCGAGGTGCTGGGGCTGGCGGGCCTGGTCGGCGCGGGCCGCACGGAGCTGGCGCGGCTGGTGTTCGGCGCCGACGTGCGCACGCGCGGCGAGGTCCGGATTGCCAACCCGGCCGGCCCCGGCGGGCTGGTCACGCTGCCAGCTGGCGGCCCGCGCCAGGCCATCGATGCCGGCATTGCCTACCTGACCGAGGACCGCAAGCTGCAGGGCCTGTTCCTGGACCAGAGCGTGCACGAGAACATCAACCTGATCGTGGCCGCGCGCGACGCATTAGGCCTTGGCCGCCTGAACCGGCCCGCCGCGCGCCGCCGCACGACCGAGGCCATCGACACGCTGGGCATCCGCGTGGCGCATGCGCAGGTCAACGTCGGCGCATTGTCGGGCGGCAACCAGCAGAAGGTGATGCTGTCGCGGCTGCTGGAAATCCAGCCGCGCGTGCTGATCCTGGATGAGCCCACGCGTGGCGTGGACATCGGCGCCAAGTCGGAAATCTACCGGCTGATCAACGCGCTGGCCCAGAGCGGCGTGGCGATCCTGATGATCTCCAGCGAGCTGCCCGAAGTGGTGGGCCTGTGCGACCGCGTGCTGGTCATGCGCGAGGGCGCGCTGGCCGGCGAGGTGCGCCCCGCCAGCAGCGCGGCCGAAACCCAGGAACGCATCATCGCGCTGGCCACCGGCGCGGCCGCGCCACCGGCGCCCGCATGGGCGGACGTGCCGCTGCCCGCCGCCGGCAACGCAACCGGCATCACGCTGCATTGAGGCGGGGCGCAGCCTGTGCGCCGCCCGCAAGAAACGGAAATATCGACACCGGCCTGCAACTTCCCGCAGCCGCCGGCGCAGGAGACAACCATGCATGAATCCATCACACGTCCCGCCACTTCCACTGGCGCTTCATTGCCCGCGCCCACCCTCGGCCGCCTCACTACCCAGGAGCGCCTGCGTGCGCTTGGCATGCTGCCGGTGCTGGTGCTGCTGTGCATCGGCTTCACGGTGCTGACCGAGAACTTCGCCGGCTGGCAGAACCTGTCGATCATCGCGCAGCAAGCCGCCATCAACGTGGTGCTGGCCGCGGGCATGACCTTCGTGATCCTGACCGGCGGCATCGATCTGTCGGTGGGCTCCATCCTGTCGATCTCAGCGGTGGTGGCGATGCTGGCGTCGCTGATGCCGCAGCTCGGCATGCTGAGCGTGCCGGCCGCGCTCTTGTGCGGCCTGATGTTCGGCATCGTCAATGGCGCGTTGGTCGCTTTCATGAAACTGCCGCCGTTCATCGTCACACTGGGCACGCTGACGGCGGTGCGCGGGCTGGCGCGGCTGGTCGGCAACGACAGCACGATCTACAACCCGGATATCGGCTTTGCCTTTATCGGCAACGGCGAAGTGCTGGGCGTGCCCTGGCTGGTGATCATCGCCTTGGCCGTGGTGGCGGTGTCGTGGTTCGTGCTGCGCCGTACCGTGCTGGGTTTGCAGATCTACGCGGTGGGCGGCAATGCCGAGGCGGCGCGCCTGTCCGGCATCAAGGTGTGGGTCGTGCTGCTGTTCGTATACGCGGTGTCCGGGCTGCTGGCGGGGCTGGGCGGTGTGATGTCCTCCGCGCGCCTGTATGCGGCCAACGGGCTGCAGCTTGGCCAGTCGTACGAGCTCGATGCCATCGCCGCAGTCATCCTGGGCGGCACCAGCTTTGTGGGCGGCACCGGCTCCATCGCCGGCACGCTGGTCGGGGCGCTGATCATCGCGGTGCTGTCCAACGGCCTGGTGCTGCTGGGCGTGTCCGATATCTGGCAATACATCATCAAGGGCCTGGTGATCATCGGTGCGGTGGCGCTCGACAGCTATCGCCGCAAGGGCTCGGCGCGCACGTGAGGCGTGCGCGACCTGACCCCGGCTACCACCGGCTACTGGAGACACGATATGTCCAAGCAATACCTGGCGGCACTGGCGATGACGGCAATGAGCCTGCTGTGCCCCGGCGCAGCCGCACTGAGCGCGCCGGACGCCGTACCGGCGAGCGCAGCCGCGCAACGGCCGCTGAAAAAAGTCGGCGTCACGCTCGGCTCGCTCGGCAACCCGTACTTCGTCGCGCTGGCGCACGGCGCCGAAGCCGCGGCCAAGAAGATCAACCCGGACGCCAAGGTCACGGTGCTGTCCGCCGACTATGACCTCAACAAGCAGTTCTCGCATATCGACAGCTTTATCGTGTCGAAGGTGGACCTGATCCTGATCAACGCGGCCGACGCGCGCGCCATCGAGCCCGCGGTGAAGAAGGCCCGCAAGGCCGGCATCGTGGTGGTAGCGGTGGACGTGGCGGCGGCGGGCGCCGATGCCACGGTGCAGACGGACAACACGCAAGCCGGCGAGCTGGCTTGCGCCTTCCTCGCCGAGCGGCTGGGCGGGCGCGGCAACCTCATCATCCAGAATGGCCCGCCGGTGTCCGCCGTGCTGGATCGCGTGAAAGGCTGCAAGGCGGTGCTGGGCAAGCACCCCGGCATCCACGTGCTCTCCGATGACCAGGATGGCAAGGGCTCGCGCGAGGGTGGCCCCTCAACGTCATGCAGCTTTACCTGACCCGCTTTCCCAAGGTTGACGCGGTCTTTACCATCAATGACCCGCAGGCTGTCGGCGCCGACCTGGCCGCGCGCCAGCTGAACCGCCGCGGCATCCTGATCGCGTCCGTCGACGGCGCGCCCGATATCGAGGCCGCGCTCAAGGCCAACACGCTGGTGCAGGCCTCGGCCAGCCAGGACCCGTGGGCCATCGCCCGCACCGCGGTGGAGATCGGCGTGGGGCTGATGCATGGCCAGGCGCCCGCAAACCGCACCGTGTTGCTGCCGCCCACACTGGTTACGCGAGCTAATGTGAACGAGTACAAGGGCTGGGCCGCGCCGCGCTAGCTGGGCAGCGGTCCGCGCTCGATTTACAACCGAATCCCCCATAACCGACCAACCGACCAACCGACCAACCGACTGGTGAAACCATGCCAAACAATGCTGTAGGCGCAGTCCCCGAGTTCGACTTCGTGCTGTTCGGCGGCACCGGCGACCTGGCCACGCGCAAGCTGCTGCCGGCGCTGTTTGACGCGCATTGCGTCGGCTCGCTGCACCCGCGCGGGCGCATCCTCGCGCTCGGCAGCCAGCCGCTCGGCCAGGACGCCTACCTGGCCATGCTGGAGGCCAAGGTGCGTCCGGCGCTGCCCGCCGCCGCCGCGGCTGAAGTCTGGCAGGCCTTTCTCGCGCGCATTCTCTACCTGCAGGTGGACGCCAACGCGCCGGCAGGCTTCGATGCGCTCGCCGAACTGGTGCGCGAGCGCGCCGCGCCGGTGGTGGTGTTCTACCTGGCCACCGGCCCGCACCTGTTCGTGCCGATCTGCGAGCAACTGGCCCGCACCGGCCTTAACCACGCAGGCGTGCGCATCGTGCTGGAAAAACCGCTGGGCCACGACCTGGCCTCGTCCGATGCGATCAACTCCGCGGTGGCGTGCCACTTCGCCGAAGACCAGATCTACCGCATCGACCATTACCTGGGCAAGGAGTCGGTGCAGAACCTGATGGCGATGCGCTTTGGCAACGTACTGTTCGAGCCGCTGTGGCGGCGCGAATGGGTACGCGATGTGCAGATCACCATTGCCGAGGAAATCGGCGTGGAAAAGCGCGGCGCGTTCTACGACGGCATCGGCGCGCTGCGCGACATGGTGCAGAACCACCTGCTGCAATTGCTGTGCATGGTGGCGATGGAGCCGCCGGCGAGCCTGTCGGAGGACGCGATCCGCGACGAGAAGCTGAAGATCCTCAAGGCGCTCAAGCCCATCGAGCTGAACGAAGTCGCCGAGAAGGTGGTGCGCGGGCAATACTGCCGTGGCGCGGCGGCCGGCGACGCCGTGCCGGGCTATGTGAACGAGCCAGCCATCTCGCCCGACAGCCAGACCGAGACCTTCGTCGCCATCAAGGCCGAGATTGCCAACTGGCGCTGGGCCGGCGTGCCGTTCTACCTGCGTACCGGCAAGCGCATGCAGTCGCGCGTGGCCGAGATCGTGATCCAGTTCCGCGATGTGCCTTACTCGCTGTTCCCGCGCCCGCTGGACCACGAGCCCGGCAACCGGCTGGTGATCACGCTGCAGCCGGAGGAGAGCATCCGCCTGCATTTCCTGGTCAAGCATCCCGGCGACACGCAAGCGCTGCAGCCCGCCACGCTGGACCTGCAACGCATGCTGCCGCGCGGCCAGGGCAATCGCAATGAGCGCAAGACCGGGGCTTACGAGCGCTTGCTGCTGGACGTGATCCGTGGGCGGCTCGGGCTGTTCGTGCGGCGCGACGAGCAGGCGCAGGCCTGGCGCTGGGTCGCGCCGATCCAGCAGGCCTGGGCGCAGAGCAATCTCGCGCTCAAGCTCTACACCGACGGCACCTGGGGGCCGGCCGCGTCGAGCGCGCTGCCCTCGCGCGATGGCGCGGTGTGGCACGAAGAGCTGTGAGGCAAGTCTGAAGCATAGCGCCGCAGCGGCGGTTGCCGGCGCGGCGCGCGAGTACAGGAGTTGATTCAATGTTCCCGATGTCCCAGAAGTCCGATTTCCTGAGCACCTGGCAACGGCTTGAAGAGCATGCGCAGGTCATCCGCCATGCCCACCTGCGCGACTGGTTCGACGGCCCGCAGGGCGAGGACCGCGGCGCCGGTTTCGTGGCCGAGGCGGCCGGCCTCACGCTGGATTACGCCAAGAACCGCGTCACCGACACCACCATGGCGCTGCTCTTCGCACTGGCCGAAGAGGCCGGCGTGAGCGCGCGGCGCGATGCCATGTACCGCGGCGAAGCGGTCAACACCACCGAGCGCCGTGCCGCGCTGCATATGGCGCTGCGCGCGTGGCCGGAGGACGGCTTTCACGCGCAGGGCGTGGCGGTGGCCGGCGACGTGGCCGCGGTGCTCTCGCAGATGGAACGCTTTGCCGACGCGGTGCGCGGCGGCACGTGGCGCGGCTGGAATGGGCGCCAGATCACCGACGTGATCAATATCGGTGGCCAATGCGCACACCGCGCGCACCTGGTTCCTGCACCATGGCGTGCCGCAGGCACAACTGGCCAGCCACTTTGTCGCGGTCTCCACCAACCGGCAAGCGGTGGCCGAGTTTGGCATCGACCCTGTCAACATGTTCCCGTTCTGGGACTGGGTGGGCGGGCGCTTTTCGCTGTGGTCCGCGGTGGGGCTGTCGATTGCGCTGGCCGTTGGCTTTGCGCGCTTTCGCCAGTTGCTCGACGGCGCTCGCGCCATGGACCGGCATTTCGCCGAGGCCGACGCGCCGCGGAACATGCCGATGATCCTTGGCCTGCTAGACGTGTGGTATCGCAGCTTCCTCGGCACCGGGAGCCGCTGCGTGGCGCCGTACTGCGAGCCGCTCGAATTGCTGCCGGCCTTCCTTCAGCAGCTCGAGATGGAGAGCAACGGCAAGTCCGTGCAGCTCGACGGCGCCGCCGCCGCGCAAGGCACCGCGCCGGTGGTATGGGGCACCACGGGCACCAACGGGCAGCACGCCTACTTCCAGATGGTGCATCAGGGCTCGCACTGGATGCCGGTGGATTTCATCGCCGCGCTGGAGCCGGTGCACCCGATGCCGGGCCACCACGGCAAGCTGCTCGCCAACTGCTTTGCGCAAGGCGAGGCGCTGCTGCGCGGCCGCACCGCGCAAGAGGTCAGGGCGCTCGGCGTGCAGGACGAGGCACTGGTGCCGCACATGGTGTTCGAGGGCAACCGCCCCAGCAATACGCTGTTGCTGCAGCGGCTCGATCCGTATCACCTGGGCGCATTGATCGCGCTCTCGGAGCACCGCACCTTCGTGCAGGGCGTGCTGTGGAATATCAATTCGTTCGACCAGTGGGGCGTGGAGCTCGGCAAGCAGCTTGCCGCGCCGATCGCCTGCGAGCTCGACGGCGGGCCCGCCCGCCCGCATGATGCGTCCACCGCCGGCCTGATCCGGCGCGCATTGGCCGCCGCATCGGCCTGGCAAGGCTGACGCGCGGCACCGCGCTCATCCGGAAATACGAGAACGAGGATGCAATGACAACGACATCATGGCCAGCCTACGTCGTCTTCGGCGAGGCATTGACCGATATGGTCCACCAGGGCGGGCAGGACTGGCTAGGCCTGCCCGGCGGCTCGTGCTGGAACGTGGCCCGTGTGGGTGCGCGGCTGGGCATCCCAACCGCCTTCGCCGGCGCGATCAGCTGCGATACGCTGGGCGACCAACTGGCCGAAGCCAGTGCCGAAGCCGGCCTGGACCTGCGTTTCCTGCAGCGCGTGGAGCGTTCGCCGTTGCTGGCGTTCGTCGGCGCGCAGCACCCGCCGCAGTATTTCTTCGTCGGCGATGACAGTGCCGATCTCTACTTCGATCCCGAGCGCTTGCCGGCGGGCTGGCGCCAGGCCGCGCGCACCGTGCACTTCGGCTCGCTTAGCCTGGCGCGCCAGCCGCTCGCCGCGCGCCTGTGCACGGAAGCCACGCAGGCCAGGGCCGCGGGCAAACGCATCGCCTTCGATCCGAACTTCCGCACACCCATGCACGCGCCAGAGTACCAGGCCGCGTTCGCGCACATGGCTGGCCTGGCGGACTACATCAAGGTATCGGACGAAGACCTGCGCGGCCTGTATCCGGCACTGGACGCACCCGCCGCGCTGGCCGCGCTCAGGGCGCTGGCCCCGCAGGCGCGCTTGTTGCTGACACGCGGTGCGCACGGCATGACGCTATTGCATGGTCTTGAGGCTTGTGAACAGCCGGTCTTTGCCGTCGATGTGGTTGATACCGTTGGCTGCGGAGACGCTGCAATGGGCGGATGGATGGCGGGATTGCTGCGGGACCCCGAGGCAACGCTGGCGCGGCAAGCGCGATGGGCCGCAGCTACGGCAGCGGTGGCCGCCACGCGTGCGGGTGCGTATTCGCCGACGGTGGACGAGGTGAAGGTGTTACTGGGCGAGGCGGTGGCTTTGGCCTGACGAAGCCGGATCTGCGTTGTCCCTCCCTCTCCCGCGTGCGGGCGAGGGAGGGACAACCATCGTCATGGCGCGCGGGTTTGGCCCGCTCGCCGGCTTTGGCTAGTGCCGCAGCCTTGACACCACCATCACTGCTCCAGCTTGATGTTCTGCACCTTCACCAGCGTCTTCATCTTCTCGAACTCCTTCTTGATCTCGGCGGAGTGCTCCGCCGGGGTGTTGCCCGAAGGTTCGGCGCCGGCGGTGCGCAGGCGCTGCTGGAAGTCCTTGTCATGCAATGCCTTGACGGCGGCTTCGTTCAGCTTCTTGATGACGTCGTCAGGCGTGCCGGCCGGGGCCACCAGGCCGTACCAGGCCGGGTCGTTCGGCTCCTTCAGGCCCAGTTCGCCGAAGGTCGGCACGTTCGGCAGCGAATCGATGCGCTTGTTCCAGGCCACCACGATCGGGCGCAGCTTGCCGGCCTTGATGTAGGGCATCGACGAGGGCAGGTTGTCGACCATGATCGGCACCTGGCCGGCCAGCACGTCGTTCAGCGCCGGGCCCGCGCCACGGTAGGGGATATGGACCATGAAGGTCTTGGTCGAGACCTTGAACTGCTCGCCCAGCATGTGGCCGAAGGCGCAGGTGCCGGAGGTCGCGTACGAATACTTGCCCGGATTGGCCTTGAGCACCGCCAGGAATTCCTTGTAGTCCTTGGCGGGGAAGTTCGGGTTGACCGCGATCACGTTGGCCACGTTGGCCAGGTTGGTGATGGGCTTGAAGTCCTTGATCGGGTCATATGACAGCTTGGGGTTGCAGGCCGGGTTGACCGCCATGGTCGAGACCGTGGAGATGCCGATGGTGTAGCCGTCGGGCGCGGCCTTGGCGATGGCGTCGGCGCCGATCGAGCCGCCGCCGCCGGCGCGGTTTTCCACCACCACGGGCTGGCCAAGGATGCGGCTCATCTGGTCGGCCGCGCCGCGGCCCACGATGTCCGTCGTGCCACCGGGCGCGAACGGGATGATCAGCCGGATCGGCTTGGTCGGGAAGCTTTGCGCCTGCGCCACGGAGGCCGCTGTTGCCAGGCCGAGGGCCAGGGCGATTTTGCTGGTCTGCATGAGATCGTGTCTCCCGTCAAAAGACCGGGCGGGGATATCCGCCCAAGGTAAAGAACGCCGGCGACGCGTCCGCGGTGGCGGGGCCTTGAAGCCGGCGGCGTGAGTTCTGGCGGGCGGCTTCCGGCCGCCCGGGGGCTAACCGCCCAGGAGCCCGCGCTTGAGATCCCGGTCGACCGGATGGTCGCCAAGGAAGATGCGCAGCACGGCCTGGTAGAAATCTTCGCCCGGGATCGGCTTGCCGCGCGGCGTGCCATTGATGGCGACCACGGTGCCGCCATCGGGCGAAAAATCAAAATTGATCACATCGCCCTTGCGGGCGGTACCCATCTGCTCCATGGTCTGGCGCAGCTGGAGCAGGCGGTCCGACAGCTTCTGGAACTGGACCTCGCTGTGGTTCTCGCGGATCCCTTCGTTCAGGGCCTTGATGAAGGCATCGGATGGCACCTCGCGCAGCGGCCGGATCTGCAGGCGCTTGGGGCCGTGGTCGCCCAGCACCACGGTCGCGTTGCGCGCCTTCTCCGGCAGGTAAAGCGCGGCCACATAGCCCTTGATGATGAACATCGAGCGCAGGCCGGTGCCGTTCAGCTGTAGTTCCTTGCCGCCGACCCGGGTGGCGTCGTCGATTCGCATGCCCTCGATTTCGTTGGCGCGCGCGGGTGCCGGCGGCAAGGCCAGGGCGGCGCCTATGCAGAGGGTGAGCGCCAAGAGGCTTGCGCGGCGGGCGAGCCTTTCGCGCGCGAAGGGGGTACGACGGGAAAACATAAAGGCTGGACGGTACGACGGAACGTGCCATCGTCCTCGATTTCTGAAACAATACCAATTGGTATCTGCCCTAGGCTGCACTTGGCGTGCGTGGGGGCCATCACAATAACTAAAAACAAGCGATGTCTTCTGCTCTCCTGTTGGTGCCCGATTTCAGCCTGATCCTGATCGGCTGGCTGCTGGTGCGCTATTCCCCGTTCGACCGCGCGTTCTGGGCTGGCGTGGAGCGGCTGGTGTACTTCGTGCTCTTTCCCGCGCTGCTGCTGCAGTCCACCAACAGCGCCAAGTTCGATTTCTCCTCCACCTCGGCCATGCTTGGCCTGGCGCTGATGACCACCGCCTTCGGCATGGTGGGCGGTTACGCCGTCAAATGGGCGATGCGCCCGGCGCCGCTCGATTTCGCTTCCGGCCTGCAGACCGCGTTCCGCTTCAATTCCTATATCGGGCTGGCGCTGGCCGCGCGCCTGGGCGGCAGCGAGGGCCTGGCCATGATGGCGGTGATCGTCGGCTGCACGGTGCCGCTGTGCAATGTGGCCGCGGTATGGGCGCTGGCCCGCCACGGTGAAACCCGCTTGTGGCGCGAGCTGGCGCGCAACCCGCTGATCCTGGCCACCGCCGGTGGCTTGCTGACCAACCTGCTTGGCCTGCATCCGCCCGAGGTGGTGGGCATGACGCTGGCCCGGCTGGGTTCCGCGTCCACCGCGCTGGGGCTGATGACGGTCGGCGCGGGCTTGCAGATGCGCGGCGTGACGGGCGCGATCGGGCCGGTGGCGTGGTGGAGCGGTGTCAAGCTGGTGGCCATGCCGTGCTTCGCCTGGGCGGTGGGGCGCTTGCTGCCGCTGACCGAGCTGCAGTCGCAGATCGTGGTGCTGTTTGCCTCGCTGCCGACCGCGTCGAGCGCCTACATACTGGCCGTGCGCATGGGCGGCAACGGGCCGATGGTGGCGGCGACGATCTCGGTCATGACCGTGGCGGCCATCGTCACTACGCCGTTCTGGTTGTCTTTGGTCAGCTAAGGGGCGCTTCGGCGCGCGCTGGCGCTTGGCGCAGCGCCCACTCGATATGCTCGCGCACCAGCGGGCTGGCGTCGGCCAGGCGCGCGCCGAGGGCGGCGCGGATGCGCGTGGCCAGCGCCACGTCGCCACTGGCGATGGCCGCGCGCAGGCTGTTGCCCAGCCCCACCGCCAGGTTGCGCAGCCAGCGTTCATGGCCGATGCGGCGGATCGGGCTGCCTTCCAGCCGCTGGTTGAATTCCGCTTCCGTCCAGCCGAACAGTTCGGCCATGTCGGGCGCGTCAAAGCCATTGCGCACGTCGAAGTCCGGCAGCGTGGCGCGGTGGGCGAACTTGTTCCACGGGCAGGCCAGCTGGCAGTCGTCGCAGCCGTACACGCGGTTGCCCATCGGCGCGCGCAAAGCCTCGGGGATGGCGCCCTTGTGTTCGATGGTCAGGTAGGAGATGCAGCGGCGCGCGTCGATCCGGTAAGGCTCCAGGATGGCCTGGGTCGGGCAGATATCGATGCAGCGGCGGCATTGTCCGCAATGGTCGGAAACCGGTGCGTCGGCGGGGAAGGGCACATCGACCAGGATCTCGCCAAGGAAAAACATCGAGCCGCCATCGCGGTCGAGCAGCAGCGTGTGCTTGCCGCGCCAGCCCAGCCCGCCCTGGGCGGCCAGCGCTACCTCCATCACCGGCGCCGAGTCGGTGAAGACGCGATAGCCGAACGGGCCGATGGCGGCTTCGATGCGGCTGGCGAGTTGCTGCAGGCGGTTGCGCAGCACCTTGTGATAATCGCGGCCCCGCGCATAGTGCGAGATCACGGCCGTGGCGGGGTCGTCGAGCCGGGCGAGTTCGTGGGCGCGCCAGTCGTTGGGGACCGCGGCAGGCAGATACGGCATGCGCGCCACGATGGCGCGCACTGTGCCGGGCACCAGTTCGGCAGGACGGGCGCGCCGCAAGCCGTGGTTCGCCATATAATCCATCTCGCCGTGGTAGCCCTGCGCCAGCCACGCCAACAATCCTGCTTCAGCCCGGCTGAGATCCACGTCGGCAATGCTGACCGCGTCGAAGCCGAGTTCCGTGCCCCAGGTCCGGATCAAGCCCACCAGCGCTGCCAGCCCGGCGGCGTCCGTGCCTGTATGGGCAATGGACGGCGCAAGGCCAGGCGCCACGCCAGGGACGGCGCTGCTGGCAGGAGGGGGCGAGGCGGCTGGCGCCTGGGCTGCTCGGTCGATCATTCCCGAATTGTACGCAATGCCCCTGCTCCAACAACGCACACTTAACCTGCCCGACGAAGCGGCCACCGCCCGGCTGGGCGCGGCACTGGCCGGCGTCGTGCGCAAGCTGCCGCCCCAGACCGTGCATTTGCAGCTCTCCGGCGATCTTGGCGCCGGCAAGACCACGCTGTCGCGCGCCATCCTGCGCGCGCTTGGCCACGCGGGCAAGGTGCGCAGCCCCACCTACACGCTGTGCGAGCCGTATTCGGTCACGCGCGCGGATGGTTCACCGCTGACCGCTTACCACTTCGACCTGTACCGCTTCGCCGATCCGGAGGAGTGGGCCGATGCTGGTTTTCGTGATTGTTTTGCCGAGCCGGCCGTGAGCCTGGTGGAGTGGCCGGAGAAAGCCGGGCACTTGCTCGGGGAACCAGACCTTCACCTGTTGCTCCAATCGGACACAAGTGACGCCGACGAAGCGGCCGAACACCGTATCGTAACGCTTCGTGCCTATACTCAGACTGGACTTACCCTGCTTTGCGCATGCTGATCAAGCGACTCGCCACCGACCGACCCGACGATATCCAGCTGGCCCGCCGCAAATGGCTGGCGCAGTGCCTCAAGGCCAGCGCCGGCACCGTGGTGCTCACACTGGCCGGGCCGCAGATCGCCTTCGGCGCCGGCATCGTCGCGGTGCGGGTCTGGCCCGCCGAGGAATACACCCGCGTCACCATCGAATCCGACGAGCCGCTGGCCGCCGTCCACCAGATGATCCACGGCCCCGACCGGCTGGTGGTGGACATCGATGGCCTCGATCTCTCGCCCACCCTGCGCGAGCTGGTGGCAAAGATCACCTCCAACGACCCCTATATCCAGACTGTGCGCGTGGGCCAGAACCGGCCGCGCGTGGTGCGCCTGGTGTTCGACCTGAAGGAAAACGTCTCGCCGCAGGTGTTCACGCTGGCGCCGATCGGCAGCTACCGCAACCGCCTGGTGTTTGACCTATACCCCGTCAACCCGCCGGATCCGTTGTGGACGCTGGTGCGCGACACCGAGGACAAGCAGCGCAGGTTTGCCGCCACGCAGCCCCCGGCCGGTGCGGACGGCGTGTCCGGCGCACCGGCCTCCGGCGAGGAAGACGCCATTGGCGCACTGGTGCGCAAGTTCGAGGACAAGGGCGCCAACCCGGTGCCGGCCCTGCCGCCGATGGCAGCCGTCAAGCCCAGGCCGCCCGTGCCTTCCTCACCTTCTGCACCATCGGCACCGCCGCTGGCACAGAACAACCCGCCTGCGGCCCTGCCCGCCAACAACCCGCCGGCGGACCGTTCCTTCAAGATGCGCCGCCTGCTGACCGTCGCGATCGATCCCGGCCATGGCGGCGAGGATCCCGGCGCCACCGGCGCGTCCGGCTCGCGCGAGAAAGACGTGGTGCTGCAGATCGCGCAGCGGCTGCGCGCCAAGATCGATTCCCAGCCCAATATGCGCGCCATGATGACGCGCGACGCGGACTTCTTCGTGCCGCTCAACGTACGCGTGCAGAAGGCGCGCCGGGTGCAGGCCGACCTGTTCGTGTCGATCCATGCCGATGCCTTCCTCTCGCCGGAAGCCAAGGGCGCCTCGGTGTTTGCCTTGTCCGAGCGTGGCGCGTCCAGCACCGCGGCGCGCTGGATGGCCAACAAGGAGAACGCCTCCGACCTGATCGGCGGCGCCAACATGGGCAACAAGGATGCGCAGGTGGCGCGGGTGCTGCTGGACTTGTCCACTACCGCGCAGATCAACGACAGCTTGCAGGTGGGCAAGGCCGTGCTGGCGGAGATCGGCGGCGTCAACCGGCTGCACAAGGGCAGCGTGGAGCAGGCGGGCTTTGCCGTGCTGAAGGCGCCGGACATCCCGTCGATCCTGGTCGAGACCGCTTTCATCAGCAATCCCGAGGAAGAGCGCAAGCTCAACGACGAGAGCCACCAGGAGCAACTGGCCAACGCCATCCTGCGTGGCATCAAGAACTACTTCGCGCGCAATCCGCCGCTGGCGAAGAATCCGTCGGTGTAAGAGGCGGCGCCTGAAAGCAAAACGGCCGGCAACATCGTTGCCGGCCGTTTGCCATGCAGCGCGCTGACGCGCTGACACTCAGGCGCGGGCGGTGGCCCCGTCGGGCAGTGCGTCGCGGCTGGCGTAACGCGAGGCAATCACCGAGCACACGATCAGTTGCAGCTGGTGGTAGACCATCAGCGGCAGCACCAGCAGGCCCAGCGCCGGGTGGCCGGCAAACAAGATCTTGGCCATCGGGATGCCGTTGGCCAGGCTCTTCTTGGAGCCGCAGAACACCGCGGTGATCTCATCTTCCACCGAGAAGCCGAGGCGGCGCGCGGTGAAGGTGGTGGTGGCCAGGATCACCACCAGCAGCACGGCGGCGAGCGCCATCACGGCACCGATGGTTTCCCAACTGTACTTGTGCCACAGGCCGGCGGCGGTGGCATCGCAGAAGGACGAGTACACGATCAGCACGATCACGCCGCGGTCGATCTTGTTGGTGATCTGCTTCTTCTTGGCCAGCCAGCTGCCGATCAGCGGACGGGCCAGCTGGCCCAGCGCGAATGGCAGCAGCAGCTGCAGCGCCACGCCGGTCAGCGCCTTGCCCAGCGGCATCGAGGCGCCGCTGGCGCTGATCACCAGCCCCATCAGCAGCGGCGTGACGGCCATGCCGATCAGGCCCGAGATGGTGGCATTGAAGATCGCGCCGGGCACGTTGCCGCGCGCCATCGAGGTCATCGCCACGGACGACGACACGGTGGACGGCAATGCGCACAGGTAGAACACGCCCAGCAGCAGCTCGGCGGGCAGCATGTTGCGCAGGCCGAAGTGCAGGCGCCAGTGGCGCGCGCCCGCCACCAGCTTGTCGCGCGACAGCGCGGCGCCGTGCAGGAAGAAGACCAGGGCCACGCCCAGGTTGGTGACCATGCCCAGGTGCAGCGGGCCGTCGCCAGCGCCGATTTGCGGGGCCAGCAGCGCGATGCCGATGGCGCTCAGCATGATCAATACGAAGCCGTCGATGAGGTCGTAGATTTTCTTGAAGGATGAGAGGATGGCGGACATGACAGCAAGGTTGGATAAGGGTTTCGCCTAGTATTGGACGCCACCGAAGCCTAGAATGCAAATTCATTTATCGCATTCATTCATCTCATAGACGCATGAATTACACACTGCGCCAGTTGCGCGTCTTCCTCGCCGTGGTCGGGCATGGCAGTTTCAGCCGTGCCGCGGATGCCGTTGGCCTGACACAGCCCGCGGTCAGCCGGGGCGTTGCCGAGCTGGAAGAGGCACTTGGCGTGCGCTTGCTCGACCGCACCACGCGGGAGGTGGTGGTGACCGATGCGGGCCAGGCGCTGGCCCCTGCCATCGAGCGCCTGCTTGGCCAGCTGGACGACACGCTGGAAGAAACGCGCCAGCTTGGCGAGCGCTATCGGGGGCGCGTCGTGATTGCCAGCGCGCCCACGATCTCTGCGCGCCTGATGCCGCTCTATGTGTCCACCTGCGCGCGCCAGTACCCGGAGATTCGCCTGAGCGTGCGCGACAACGTGCAGGCCGATGGTCTCGAGCAGATTCGCGCGGGGGCCGTGGACTTTGGCGTATTGATCGATCCTTTGGCGCGAGAAGGCCTGACCATCGTGCCGCTGGCGACCGATCCGTTCTGCTTCGTGTGCCGGCGCGATCACCCGCTGGCCAATGCCGACTCGGTGCCGTGGTCCGCGTTGGACGGCATGCCGCTGGTGCTGCTGGATTTTGCCTCGGGCAGCCGGCCGCTGATCGATCGCATCTTCGCCAGCCACGGCGTGGCGCCCAGCGTGGTGCAGGAGCTGGGCCATTCGGCCAGCGTGTTCGGCATGGTCGAAGCCGGCATCGGCGCCTCGGTCCTGCCCTCGTTCTCGCTGCCGCTGCCGGCGGCGTCGCCGCTGGTCTGGCGGCCGCTCGCGCCGCGCGAGGAGCGCCGTATCGTCATGGTCTGCCGGGAAGACCGTTCCTTGTCGCCCGCGGCGGCGGCCGTGTGGCAGATGGTGCAGAGCCTGCCATTGCCGGCCGAACCGGCCATGCCGTAGCCGCTGGCCGCAGCCGGGCTTAGCTGCGCATCGCCGTAACCATTACCGCTTCCAGCGCAAAGCTGCCGTCGGCCTTGACCAGGTAGTGGTCGCGTACTTCCGCCGGCGCCAGTTGCCACAGGTGCTGGATGGCAGCCACCGCCACCGGCGGCGTGCGCATGCGCTGCACCCAGGTGGCGAACTCCAGTTCGATGCGCCAGGCCGGCGAGACGCTAGCCGTGAAGCCTGCGGTCTCCAGCATCGCCTTCCACTCGGTGCCGGTGTAGTCGCGGATATGCGACGGGTCGCGCAACAACTCCACCGATTGCAGCCAGGTGTCCGGCAGCGGGTCGTCCGAGCCGGCGATATCGATCAGCACGGCCTTGCCGCCAGGCTTGAGCACCCGGTGCATTTCCGCCAGCGCCGCCGGCACGTTGCGCCAGTGGTGCGCGCTCATGCGCGAGATCACCGCATCGAAGCTGGCATCGTCGAAGGGCAGCGATTCCGCGGCACCTTGGCGGGTGCGGATATTCGCCAGCCCCTTGTCGCGCGCCGCGCCTTGCACCACCGCCAGCATCTCGGTCGACAGATCGTAAGCCGTCACTTCGGCTGCGACCCCCGCGGCGGCAAAGCTGGCATGACCCGCGCCGCAGCCCAGGTCCAGCACCCGCGCCGCCGGCAGCGCAGCCAGTTCCTGCGCAAGCTGCTGCAGGTCCGCGCCCTGGGCGTGGACCGCGCTGGTGAGGTAGGCGCTGGCAGTGGCGCCGAACTGGGCGGCAACGAGTTCTTGTTGTTGCATGGGGCTCTCCTGGCGGCAACGGCCGCTGGTGGGTTCTGGTGACCGGAGGCTGCAAAAAGCGGGGACCGGGGACTTGCCCGCGTAGCGGGTTCGACGTACTGTAGCAGGCTGTTTTCCCGGTACAAGTCAGGGTTTTATCCTGGTATAAAACGCACCAGCTTCCGCCTTGCTGCCGGCATTGACCGCTCAGCCCTCCATGACAGAATACGCGCCTGCCGATCCCGCCAAGCCCCCCGAACTCACGCGTGAAGCCGTGCTTGGCCGCTTCCTGCGGGCGCATCGCGAGCGCCTCGCCCCGGCCGAGGTTGGCCTGGCACCGGGACGGCGGCGCCGCACGCCGGGCCTGCGGCGCGAGGAGCTGGCGCAGCTCGCTGGCCTGAGCGCTACCTGGGTAACGTGGCTGGAGCAGGGCCGGCCGGTGGCGCTGTCGGCCCGCGCGCTCGCCAGCCTGGCCGGTGCGCTACGGCTGTCGCGCGCGGAGCGGGCCTACCTGTTCGAGCTGGCTGGCCGGCGCGACCCGATGCAGGCGCAGGACGAGCACGCGCCTGCCACCGTTCTCGCCAGCGTGGAGGCCATCAACGGCCCGGCCTACCTGCTGGACCGGCAATGGAACGCGCTGGCCTGGAATGCCGCCGCCGCGGACCTGTTCGTGGGCTGGCTCGACCCCGCCAGCGCGGATCGCAACCTGCTGCGCAGCATGTTTCTGTCGCCGGCTTTGCAAGCACTGGTAGAGGACTGGCCGCACCGGGCGGCACGGCTGGTGGCGGAGTTTCGCGCGCACAGCATTCGCCATGCCGACGATCCGCCGATGCGCGCGCTGGTGGAGGGGCTGATTGCCCAGAGCCCGGTGTTCCGCGCCGACTGGCTGTCGCAGGATGTGGAAGAGCGGCAGGGCGGGCGGCGCGGCTTTCGGCATCCGTTGCGCGGGCTGCTGCATTTCGAGCAGCTCACGCTGGTGCCGGCCGCCGCGCCGGGCCTGACGCTGGTGATGCTGATGCCGGCGTGAAGGGCGGCCAGCGTGCAAGCGCCGCGCCTTAGAACTTATGTCGTATCCCCGCCACTGCTGACACCTGGGTCTTGGTCGACGACGGCGACAGCGTGTAGATCTGCGCGTACGCGGCGTCGCCGGCTGCGTGCTGATAGATGCCGACCAGGAACACGTCGGTGCGCTTGCTAAGGAAGTAGTCGGCGCCGAGGTTGACCTGGTGCCATTTCGGGCTGTTGTCCATCGGACGGTAGTCGCCCCAGGTATAGATATAGGCAGCGCCAACCATCAGGTTCGGCGTGATGTAGTCGGTAACGGAAACTTCGCCGTTGTTGACCGTCAGCCGCGTGTTGTCGAGGTAGTTGAAACGCACGTTGGTGTACAGCATCGATACGCCCACCGGACCGAACTGGTAGGCACCGCCCGCCCCCAGGATCCGCTGCTTGTCCACTTTTGCGCCGGTAGCGAGGCTTGTCAGGAAGGGGGTCGTGAAGCCGTAGTCGCCAACCACCGCACCCGACTGGTTACTCGGGCTGTTCGGCGTGTTCACCTCCTCATAGGCCACGCCCAGCGAAAGATCGTTGCGCTTATAGGATATGCCGAGGCTATACGCATTATTCGAATGGAAGTCCCCAGGCTTTTCGCCGAGGCTGAACATGCCGGCAAACTGCAGGCCACCGTATGAAGGGCTCTTGTAGGCGATGGTGTTGTTGAGGCGGAACGTGTTGAACACGTTGTCGCTGTCGCCGATGTGCGTGCCATAGGCGGCGAACTGTGTTGCCGATTCGAATGACCACAGCGTCGCCGCCGAGAGATCGTACTGCCGGCCTAATGTAACGGTGCCCAGATCCTGGGACGACATGCCGACGAAGGCCTGCCGGCCGAACATCCGCCCACCCTGCGAAGCCGTGCCATTGATGACGGAAAAACCACTTTCCAGCGTAAAGATGGCCTTGTTGCCGCCACCCAGATCTTCCTCGCCCCTTAGTCCCCAGCGAGGCGTTTGCATCGGCCCGTTGGCCATCTGGAAGCTGGAATGGCTGTTCTGGTTGTTGGCATAAACAATGCCGGTCGAGATCAGCCCGTACAGATTCACCCCGCTTTCCGCGTGGGATGCCGAGCACGCCAGCAATACCGTCGTGGCGACGATGGCACTTCGCTTCATAGAGACCTTCCTGTCATTAGAAAAAAAGTAAAAAAGCGGTCCTCCCGCGCGCACCGCGGGTGCGCAGGGATCCGGAAGAGAGAAGAACTGGACGGGAATAGGTGCGGGCGGCGCTGTCGCTAGGAAACGAACCTGGCCATGTCCGCGGGGAGCGGGAAGCTGGCTGGGATGGCTAGCCGGCCAAGGTGCTCGCCGGGACCGGCGTGGCGTGCAAAGACACGCGAGCCAGCTCCGGAGTGAAGTAAGCCAATCGAATCGACTGCGCAACGGCTATCCATGCCTGCTCCCTCATTGATCTCTTTATCGGTGAGATTTGAGTGGATTGTCTGCGCAGGAAAACCGTCGCGGGAAGCACAGATTTTGGCTACCGCCGAGCGAATTTTTCGCTCTGCCCATTAAGGAGTGTCCGTCTTTTTGCACCGCAATAAAGCATCGCCAGCACCCGCATCGGGCATGCCGCACTGGTGTTGTGCGCTCTAATTTTGGCATCGCACATGCTCGAAAAACGGTTCTTGTTCGAGCACTCCCTCGTCATCAAAATACAGCGGTCACGAGATTTGAGCGCTGGCGGACAGATCCGAAAAACGAGGTGGAGACCCATGGAAATCAAGATGTCACGGTTAGACGACCCGAGCCGCAGGCGTGTGCTGCAGGCTTCCCTGCTGGCCGCCGGGCTGGCCACCGGCACACTGCTGTCGGTGAGATCGTTCGCAGCCGATCGCGCGGCGGTGAATATGCAATTGGGCTGGATCCCTGGCGGCAACCAGGTGGGCGAAGTCGTGGCCAAGCGGCTTGGCTACTACGAGCAGGAAGGCATCGACTTCAAGATCCTGCCCGGCGGCCCCAATGTCGACGGGGTGGCCATCGTGGCCTCCGGGCGCGGCGAGGCCGGACAGATTTCGTCCAGTCCGTCCGTCATGCTGGCGGTATCGGAAGGGCTGCCGGTCAAATGTTTTGCCGTGGGCCTGCAGCAACACCCCTACGCCTTCTTCTCGCTGAAGAAGACCCCGATCCGCACGCCGCAGGACATGATCGGCAAGCGCATCGGCATCCAGGCCACCGGACTTGTGCTGCTCAAGGCGCTGCTGGTCAAGCACCAGATCGCCGAGAGCCAGGTCAATGTCGTGCCGATCGGCGCCGACATGATGCCCCTGCTGAGCGGTCGCGTCGACGCAGTAGCCGGCTGGCAGACCAACCTGTCCGCACTGAAGGCACTCGGTGCAGATCGTGTCGACCTGAGCCTCTGGGACTCCGGCGTCCGGCTCTATGCGCTGCCCTACTACGCGCATACCGATACGCTGCGCAAGCATCCGGAAGTGCTGCAGCGCTTTTTGCGCGCGACCGCGCGCGGCTGGCTCTATGCCAACAAGAACCGCGACCAGGCCATCGACCTGCTGCTCAAGGAATTCCCGAGCCTGAACCACGCAGATGAGCGCGCATCGATCGACGTCCTGATGGGCTATGCCCTCAACAAAGCGAGCGGCACGCAGGGCTGGGGCAGCATGGACCCCACGGTGTGGCAGGAGCAGATTTCCCTGTACGCAGAGCTCGGCCAATTCCGCGCGCGCGCTCCCAAGGTGGAGGATGTCATGACGCTCGACATCCTGCAGGCCACCAAATCGTCACGACTGGTGGTGTAAGCAATGCAAGCCACGTTATCCGATCCACGCCCGGCCGCACGCGCCGGCGTTCCAGCCTCCACCGGCACCGGACTCTCGATCAGCTGCCGCGATATCAATGTCCGCTTCTTCACCGACCGCCGCAGCACGACGGCCATCGAGGGCCTGAGCCTCGATGTGGCAACGGGGGAATTCCTGACGCTGCTCGGACCCTCCGGCTGCGGCAAGTCCACCTTTCTGCGCGTGGTGGCGGACCTGGTCAAGCCCAGTCGCGGCGCCATCCGCGTGCTCAACGAACCGCCTGCGGTCGCGCGGGCCCGCCGCGACATTGGCTTCGTGTTCCAGGATGCGGCGCTGCTGCCCTGGCGCACGGCGTTGCAGAACGTCGAGCTGCCGCTTGAGGTCGCCAATGGCAAGGCGCGCGCGGGTAAGGCAACGCCACGCGAGCTGCTGGAACTGGTTGGCTTGAAGGGGCGCGAGGATGCGCTGCCTCATGAGATGTCCGGTGGCATGCGCCAGCGCGTCGCGATCGCCCGCGCGCTGGTCAGCGATCCGAAGGTGCTGTTGATGGACGAGCCCTTCGGTGCGCTGGATGAAATCACGCGCGACCGGCTGAACGAGGAATTGCGGCGGGTCTGGAAGGAAATGGGACTGACGATCCTGTTCGTCACGCACAGCATCCATGAAGCGGCATTCCTCGGCCAGCGCGTGCTCCTGCTGGCAGCCAATCCCGGCCGGGTCAAGGAAATCGTCCCGGTGACGCTGCCTGAAGAGCGCACCCTGGATGTGCGTGAAACCCCCGAGTTCGTAACACTATCCGCGCATCTGCGCCGCGTGCTGGAGACTTGCTGATGAGCACATCGGAAATGAAGCTGAACCTGCCCGTTGCCGGCGCGGATGCCGAGGCGCACGCTTACTATGCCAGCCGCCGGCGGCGCGTCTGGCGTGCCCGCGTCTTGCCCGCGCTTGGCATCGCGGGGCTGCTGTTTGCCTGGTGGGCCGTGGTGGCGGGCTTCGATATCAAGCCCTTCATCGCGCCGTCTCCCGGGCTGGTGCTGCAGACATTCTTCGACAAGCGCGACGTCCTGCTGCAGAACCTGATCCCCACCGCCATCGAAGCGGTCGGCGGCTTCCTGTTGGGCAACCTGCTCGCCATCCTGCTGGCGACCGTGTTTGTCCATAACAAGACGCTGCAGGAGATCTTCTACCCGGTGGCGGTCATGATCAACTCGATCCCGGTGGTGGCCAAGGCGCCGATCCTGGTGCTGATCATGGGCAACGGGATCGAGCCGAAGATCACCATCGCTGCCATCGTGTGCTTTTTCCCCACACTGGTGAACATGGTGCGCGGGCTGGAAGCCGTCAATCCGCAGTCGCTGGAACTGATGCGGGTCCTGTCGGCCAGCAAGCGCGAGATCTTCTTCAAGCTGCGCCTGCTCAATTCGCTGCCGTATCTCTTCTCTGCGCTTCGCATCGCCGCGTCGATGTCGGTGATCGGCGCGGTGGTCGGCGAATGGATCGGGGCCACGGTGGGCGTCGGCGCCATGATCATCCAGGCCACTTACGCCTTTGACTCCGCCTTGCTCTACGCGGCAATCATCATGTGCGCGGCGCTGTCCGGCACCTTCTTCCTGGTGATCGCACTGGTCGAACGCTGGCTTATCACGTGGCAGCCTGAGCAATCGCACTGAGCGCTGCACGACAACAACAATCCCGAGGATACAAATGAACAAGATCAATGACTGGATTCAGCAACCGGCGCGCGATGTGCGCGTTGCGGCCACAGCGAACGTGGTGGTGGTGGGCGGCGGCCCGGCCGGGTTGTCGGCCGCGCTAGCCGCAGCAAGGAACGGCGCTGAGACGATTCTGCTCGAACGCTACAACCATCTGGGCGGCCTCGCTTCGGGCGGCATGGTGCTGGTGCTGGACGATATGTGGGACAGCCACCTGCAGGAGATCTCGGTGCGCGGCAACTGCATGACCATGATCGAACGCATGGCGGCGCTGGGCCTCGCCAAGTTTCCCCGCGCGAACGAATGGGGCGAAGACCCGGCCGCCTATCGGCGCTGGGGCCGCTGGGGCACGTTCGATTTCCACAGCCAGAAGACGCCGCATCCGGTGTGCTTCGCCGCGGCCTTCGACCCCGACGCCTACAAGCGCGTCGCGCTCGACATGGTGCAGCTAGCCGGCGTCAAGCTGCGGCTGCACTCGTGGTTCTCGCAGACGCTGGTGGAGGACGGCCAGGTCAAGGGCGTGATCTGCGAAACGAAGAGCGGGCGTGAAGCCATCCTCGCCGACGTGGTGATCGACGCCACCGGTGACCTCGATGTCGCGGCCTCCGCGGGTGCGCCGCATGCCGGCGGCAGCTACATCACCACCACGGTGTTCCGCCTGGGCGGCGTGGATACGGACGCCGCCGAGCGCTTCGAGCGCGAAGAGCCAGAGGCCTACGCGCAGCTCGACCGCCAGATCAAGCGCATCCTCGGCGGCTCGTGGGGCCTGTGGTGGCTCAAGACGCCGCTGCCTGGCGTGGTGTGGTGCAACTGCCCGCACATGGCTGGCATCGACGGCCTCAAGGCGGAAGACCTGACGCGGGCCGAAATCCAGGGGCGCCAGCATATCCACGCCGTGGTCGAGTTCGTGCGCGAGAAGCTGCCCGGCTTCGAGCAATGCTACGTGATCGACGTCGCACCGCAGACGGGCGTGCGGCAGACCCGGCTGCTCGAAGGCGAGTACGTGATGTCCAAGGAAGACGTGGCGCAGCGGGTGCGCTTTGACGACAGCATCGCGCGCGGCCGCGACTACTACATGCCGTACCGCGCGCTGTTGCCCAAGCAGGTGGACAACCTGCTGGTGGCCGGCCGCCACTACTCGGCGACCTCGCAGGCGCAGAAGATCTCGCGCGAGATCCCGCCCTGCATGGCGATGGGCGAAGCCGCCGGCGTCGCAGCGGCGCTGGCGCTCAACGCCAACGTTTCTGTGCGCGACGTCGACGTGCGGGCCGTGCAGAAGGCCTTGCGCGCACAGGGCGCGGATCCCGGCGACCAGACTGGGCGCAACGCCGATATTCCCGCGCTGGCGGCCTATGTGCAGCAGGCGGAGGCAGCATAAGACATGGAGAACAACAATATGGCGCAAGACCTGCCCCTGAGCGGCATCCGGGTCATCGATTTCACCCAGGTGATGATGGGCCCGGTGTGCACGCAGACGCTGGCCGACTACGGTGCCGACGTCATCAAGGTAGAGCGCAAGGGCTCCGGCGATCTCAGCCGCTCCACCTTCGAGCCGGTTGCCGGCGCGGACAACCCCATCTTCTGCAGCCTGAACCGCAACAAGCGCAGCATTGCGCTTGACCTGCGGGATCCGGAGCAGATGGCACACGTGAAGACCCTGATCGCCGGCGCCGATGTCGTCGTCAATAATTTCCGTGCGGGCGTGATGGATCGCATGGGCTTGAGCTACGAGGCATGCCACGCGTTGAACCCGCGCATCATCTACGCGGTCGGCACCGGCTTCGGCGAGTCCGGGCCGTATGCGCACAAGGGCGGCCAGGACGTGCTGGCCCAGGCCATCACCGGCGTGATGGCGCGCCGGGCCGACGATTCGGTGCCGGTCTCGGTCTACCCGACCGCACTGGCCGACTACTCCGCCGGCATGCATATGGTGCAGGGCGTGTTGCTGGCCTTGCTGGACCGCGCCCGCACTGGCGAGGGCCAGAAGATCAGCGTGTCGCTGTACAACTCCATGCTGGCCATGCAGATGCAGGAAGCGGCCATGATCATGATGGACGATTCCGAGGTCAACTGGGCGGCCATGCCGTTGTCCGGCGTGTTCGATACGCAGACGGGGCCGCTGGTGATGGTGGGCGCGTTCAAGCAGAACCCGCTGCGCGACATTTGCGCGGCGCTCGGGATCGAGGACATGTCCGCCGATCCGCGCTACTGCGACCTGACCCAGCAATTCAGCAACAAGGCCGGGCTGCAAGCGGTGCTGCGAGAGCGTTTTTCCGCCAATACGCGCGACCACTGGCTCTCCCGCCTGGAAGCGCAGGACATTCTCTGCGCGCCGGTGCGAGACCTGCGCGAAGCACTGGTGGATCCGCAGACGTTGCACAACCAGCTGCTGCTGGAAGGCGCGGGCGAGGGTCGGCAAGTCAAGTTCGTCGGCAGTCCTATCACCATGTCGCGCGCTCGCGTCAGCCTGCGCCGCCCGCCGCCGCGGCTCGGTCAGCATAACGATGACGTGCTGCGCGAACTAGAGGGCATGCCCGCGATGGTGGCCGTGCAAGGAGAGGCGGAATGAGCGTCCATCTGCAAGTCGAGAATTTTGTCGCCACGGTGACCTTGTCGCGACCCGAGGTGATGAACGCGGTCGATCTCGCCACCGAGGCCGAGTTGCAACGCATCTGGGCGGAGCTGGAGCGGCGCGACGATGTCCGCGTTATCGTGCTGACGGGGGCGGGCGACCGCGCCTTCTGCGTGGGCGCCGATATGAAGAACCCGTCCACCACCGGCCTGGAATACTGGGGTGCCGCGCGGCCGGGCGGATTCGGCGGCATCGCGCTGCGCGAGTCGCTGAATATACCCGTCATCGCCCGCGTCAACGGTTTCGCGCTCGGCGGCGGCTTCGAGATGGTGCTGGGCTGCGACATCGTGGTCGCTTGCGAGGAGGCCAGCTTTGGCTTGCCCGAAGCGCTGGTGGGACGCATGCCGCTCGACGGCGGCATGACCCTGCTGCAGCGTCAGATCCCGTTCCGCAAGGCCATGGCCATGCTGCTGACGGGGCGCCGCATGCCGGCACGCGAAGCTGCCGAGATCGGCCTGATCAACGAAGTGGTGCCACGCGCGCAACTGGATGCGGCGGTGCAAGTCTGGATCGATGCGCTGCTGGCGTGCGCGCCGCGGTCGCAGCAGGCGATCAAACAGGTTGTGCGCCGCACCTCGACCTTGTCGCCGGCCGACGCCCAGGCTCTGCGGCTGCCCGCCTTGGTCGACGCGCTGCAGTCCGAGGACGCGCGCGAAGGCGTGCTGGCCTTCCAGCAAAAGCGCAAGCCGCAATGGAGCGGGCGCTGATGGCCTACGTCATTGCCTCTGGCTGCATCGATGTCAAGGACGGCGCCTGCGTGAAATGCTGCCCCGTCGATTGCATCTACGAGGGCGTGCGCACGCTATATATCCACCCCGATGAATGCATCAGCTGCGGCATCTGCGTTTCCGTGTGCCCAACCGAAGCCATCCATGACGAAGCGGAGTTGCCGGCGGAGCAGGCCGTGTTCGCCGCTGTGAACAGGGAGTTTTTTGCCCGGCATGTGAGTGGCGTCGGCTCGCCGGGCGGCGCCGACTACGTCGGGCCGCAGGTCTGCGACCACCCCGTGGTCGAGGCGTATCCTGTGCGCAGCGAACCGTAGCCCGTGAACTGATCGAGGAGAGCATGCACGCCAGCATCCTGAAGTACTTCGTCGAGGTCGCGCGGTGCGGGTCGATCCGCAAGGCGGCGCAGAACCTCTATGTCGCCTCCAGCGCCGTCAACCGGCAGATTCTCAAGCTCGAGGCCGAGATGGGAACCGAGCTGTTCGACCGCCTGCCCAACGGAATCCGGCTGAACGCTTCGGGCGAGCGGATGCTGCAGCATATCCGAGCGACGCTCAACGATTTTCACTTGATGCGCAGCGAACTCGATGAGCTCAAGGACGAGCGCAGGGGCCACGTATCGGTTGCGGCGATGGACTCACTGTTTGTCGATTTCCTTCCTGCAGCGGTGGAGGACTATTCGGAACTATATCCGGCAGTTACTTACGCCATCGCCGCCATCACCCCCTGGGATGTTGCGCCAAAAGTCCTGGGTGGCGAGTTCGATGTCGGCGTCACCTTTATCGCCAAGCTGCCGGCGGGGCTGAACGTCGTGGCCCAGGTCGCGCTGCCGCCGGGCGTAGTGATGGCCTCTTCCCATCCGCTGGCGAAGAAGGACCGGATCAGCTTTGCCGATTGCCGCAGCCACGCCTTCCTGCGCCTGGAAGGACGCTCGCCGATCCAGGGCGTGGTGTCTCCCAGGTTCATGGAATTCTGGGATCTGATGACCCCCAGCGTTACCTGCAATTCCACCCTCCTGCTCAAGCGCCTGGTTGCCTCGGGGCGGGGCATTTCCTTTTTCTCCAAACTCGCTTTCATTGATGAGATCGCAAGCGGCGAAGTGGTCTGGCGCCCCTTCGACGAACCCAATATCAACGCGCTGACGGTTGGCATCATCACGCCATGCCAGCGTGTGCTGTCCAATGTCACGCTGGAATTCGTCAAGGGCATCGTGCACCGCCTCAAGCAGGTGGAACTCTCATTGCTAGACACATAGACACCTGACATGACCCTGCATAAGAACTATATCGACGGCCAATGGCTCGACGGCGCATCCACTCACGCCAACGTCAATCCGTCCGACACCACCGACATCATCGGCCACTACGCGCTGGCCGATGTCTCACAGGCCGGCCAGGCCATCGCCGCCGCCCATGCCGCCGTGCCGCGGTGGGCCGCCAGCACGCCGCAACAACGCGCCGATGCGCTTGACAAGATCGGTGCCGAGCTCCTGGCGCGGCGCGAGGAACTCGGCCTGCTGTTGTCGCGCGAAGAAGGCAAGACCCTGCCGGAAGGCATCGGCGAGGTCACCCGCGCCGGGAATATCTTCAAGTTCTTCGCCGGGGAGGCTTTGCGCCAACGCGGTGACAAGCTGGCCTCGGTACGGCCCGGCGTGGAAATCGAAGTCACGCGCGAGCCGGTCGGGGTGGTGGGCATCATCGCGCCATGGAACTTCCCGATGGCGATTCCCGCCTGGAAGATCGCACCAGCCCTGGCGTATGGCAATACGGTCGTGTTCAAACCTGCGGAGCTCGTGCCGGGCTGCGCCTGGGCGCTGGCTGAGATCATCAGCCGCGCGGGATTGCCGGCGGGAGCATTCAACCTGGCGATCGGGCGCGGCTCGCAAGTGGGCCAGGCCATGCTTGACGACAGACGTATCGCCGCGATTTCCTTCACCGGCTCCGTGGCCACGGGCGGGCGCGTGGCCCAGGCGGCCGCCCAACGGCTGGCCAAGGTCCAGCTCGAAATGGGCGGCAAGAACCCGATGGTGGTGCTCAATGATGCCGATCTCGACGTGGCGGTGGAGTGCGCCGTGCAAAGCGCATTCTTCTCCACCGGGCAGCGCTGCACCGCCTCGAGCCGGCTGATCGTGGAAGAGGGCGTCTATGCCCGTTTCGTCGAACGGATGCAGGAGCGCACGGCCGCGCTCAGGATCGGCCACGCCCTCGACGCCGGCACCGACATCGGCCCGGTGGCAAGCGGCGACCAGCTTGAGCAGGACTTGCGCTACCTTGCCATCGGGCGCGAGGAGGGCGCCAGGTTGGTGTGCGGCGGCGAACACGTAATACGCGCCACGCCGGGCTTCTACCTGACGCCGGCGATCTTCGCCGATTGCAGCAACGACATGCGGATCTGCCGCGAGGAGATCTTCGGGCCGGTTGCCGCCGTCATCCCCGCCAGGAACTATGAACATGCACTGGAACTGGCCAACGATACCGAGTTCGGCCTCGCCAGCGGTATCTGCTCGACGTCGCTGAAACACGTACAGCACTTCAAACGGCACGCTCAAGCTGGCATGGTGATGGTCAACGTGCCGACGGCTGGTGTCGATTACCACGTCCCATTCGGCGGTCGCAAGGGCTCCAGCCTAGGGCCACGCGAGCAGGGCACCTTCGCGGCCGAGTTTTATACGACGGTGAAGACGGCTTATGTGGCGGGTTGAGAGATGACCCGGGTGGCGGCTTGGCCGCCATCCGGGTCGCCGACGGTTTTACTTCGGCTGCATGCGGATGGCGCCGTCGAGCCGGATCACCTCGCCGTTGAGCATGGTGTTGGCAATGATGGATCCCACCAGCTTCGCATATTCGGCCGGGCGGCCCAGGCGCGGCGGGAACGGCACCATCTTGCCGAGCGCGTCCTGCACTTCCTGCGGCATGCCCAGCAGCATCGGCGTCTCGAACAGCCCCGGGGCAATCGTCATGCAGCGCACGCCGTCGCGCGACAGGTCGCGCGCGATGGCAAGCGTCATGGCGACCACGCCGCCCTTGGAAGCCGCGTAGGCAGCCTGCCCGATCTGGCCGTCAAAGGCCGCCACCGACGCCGTATTGATGATCACGCCGCGCTCGCCCTCCGCGTCGGGCGTGTTCTGCACCATGGCCGCGGCAGCCAGCCGGATCATGTTGAAGGTGCCGATCAGGTTGACGCGGATGGTCTTGTCGAAGGCGTCGAGCGGGTGCGGGCCGTTCTTGCCCACGGTCTTGTTGGCCGTGGCAATGCCGGCGCAATTGACCAGCCCGGCCAGGCGGCCCAGCGCGGTGGCTGCCGCCACGGCAGCCTGCCCGTCGGCCTCGCTGCTGACGTCGCAGCGCACGAACTGCAGATACGGCATGTTGGCATAACGTTTACGTAAACGTCAATTCGGCGATGCTATCGTTGCGGATGGCGGCGGCAATAAAAAAGGCGACCCGAGGGTCGCCTTTTTTTATCTGCAGCGCAGGATGCGCGCGGCTTACTTCAATGCGTCGAACACACGCGAAGTGATATCTTCCACGCTGCCAACGCCCGCGATCTTGCGATACTGCGGCGGGGCGACCTTGGCGGACGCATCGCCACCGGCGGCCCACTTGGAGTAGTAGTCCACCAGCGGACGGGTCTGCTGGGAGTAGACGTCGAGGCGCTTCTTGACGGTCTCTTCCTTGTCGTCGTCGCGCTGGATCAGCGCTTCGCCGGTGGCGTCGTCCACGCCTTCGGTCTTGGGCGGGTTGTACTTGACGTGATAGGTGCGGCCCGATGCCACGTGCACGCGGCGCCCGCTCATGCGCTCGATGATGGCATCGAACGGCACGTCGATTTCCAGCACGTAGTCGATCGCCACGCCCGCTTCCTTCATGGCCTCGGCCTGCGGAATGGTGCGCGGGAAGCCATCGAACAGATAGCCGTCCTTGCAATCGGCCGCCTGCAGGCGGTCCTTGACCAGGCCGATGATGATGTCGTCCGACACCAGGCCACCTGCGTCCATCACCTTCTTGGCGGCCACGCCTAGCGGCGTGCCAGCCTTCACGGCGGCGCGCAGCATGTCGCCGGTGGAGATCTGGGGGATGCCAAACTTCTCGCAGATGAACTGGGCTTGCGTGCCTTTGCCGGCGCCAGGCGCGCCCAACAGGATCAAACGCATTACGGGTCCTCAGAGTTTTGAATCTTGTATGGCAGGGGGAATGGAAGGAGGGTAACGCCGAAACTTGACGCGAGGCTTACCACGCCGTCAGGACGGCGCACCTCGGATCGGAGTCTGGTCTGTTGACGGTCGGCACGCTGACGCCTCTGCCGCTGGCGGCGGGCGGGTACCGAACGGGCTCACTTTTCATCTCCCCACCGAGCCTTGGCCGGACGCCCGGGCGCCCGACGGCTCTGTATCGTCAAGCATTATGCCATGAGGCGGCGCGAAATCGGCTTGCCGCTGCGGTGACATCTGTCATGACTTATGTCGCAGGTCATGGACGAGCGCAGCGGCCGGCGGCCATCGCCAAGTGCGCTCAGGGGCCTTCTTGCGCCATGGCCTGCGCCCACAGCGCACGCACGCGGTCCAGGTCGGCCTGGGTATCGACGCCCGGCGCGGGCACTGCCGCCGTTTCCAATACGCCAATGCGCTCGCCATGCCACATCGCGCGCAGCTGCTCCAGGGCTTCCGTCTGCTCCACCGGCGACAGCGCCAGCGTGGGGAAGCGCCGCAGGAATCCGGCGCGGTAGGCGTACAGGCCAATGTGGCGCAATACCGGCATGGCCGGCAACGCGACCTGGGCGGTGGCTGCCGCCGCGGCCGGCACGCCGGCCCAGGCGTCGCGCGCCCAGGGAATCGGCGCGCGGGAGAAATACAGCGCGCGGCCGGCGGCATCGCACACCACTTTCACCACATTGGGATTGAACACCTCGGCGATATCGCCGATCGGATGGGCGGCGGTGGCGATGGCGCAATCGGCATGGTGGGCCAGGTGCAGCGCCACCTCGTCGATCAGGCTGGGCTCGATCAAGGGCTCGTCGCCCTGCACATTGACCACGATGGCATCGTCCGGCAGGCCCAGCAGCGTGGCCACTTCGGCCAGGCGATCGGTGCCCGATGGATGGTCGGCACGCGTGATCACGGCATCGATGCCATGCGCCGCGCAGGCTGCCGCCACTTCGGGCGCGTCGGTGGCCACCACCGTGCGCTGTGCCGACGAGGCATGGGCGCGCTCGGCCACGCGCACGATCATGGGCTTGCCGCCGATATCGGCCAGCGGCTTGTTGGGCAGCCGGGTGGAGGCCAGGCGCGCCGGGATGACGACGGTAAAAGCGGGCAGCGACATGGTGCGAGCCGCTTATTCCGGCGAGACCAGCCGGCCCGGCACGGTCTGGCGCGCTTCATCGGCCAGCATGATGGGAATGCCATCGCGGATCGGATAGGCCAGTTTGTCCACGTGGCAGATCAGTTCCTGGGCGGCGCGGTCATGCTCCAGCTTGCTCTTGCACAGCGGGCAGACCAGGATTTCAAGCAGCCGGTTGTCCATCTTGCGTTTCCTTGGTGTGGCCGGCGACGGTCGCTGCGCCCGGCGCTGCGGGAGCGGCCTGGGCGTGCGCGGCGACCGCGCGGCGAATTTTCTCGATCAGGCCCGCATCGATCACGGGCGTGGTGGGGACGACCCAGATCCGCGGGTCCAGCGGGTCACTGAGGCGCTCGCATTTTACGGCATCCTTCTCGGTGATCAGGATCGCATCGGCGGCTTGCGCGACCGGATCGCCGGCAAAGGGGTCTGCGGCGAAGTCGTAGTGGTCCGGCAGCGGCATGGTGTCCGGCGCGAGGCCGGCTGCGCGCAGGCTGGCGAAGAAGCGCTCGGGGTTGCCGATGCCGGCGGCGGCCAGCACGCGCTGACCGGCAAACGCGGACAAAGGCTTGGCCATGGTCGGGTCGGCCAGTTGCCAGGCGTCGTCCAGCACCAGGCGCATGCCGTAGACATCCGGCTTGTCGGGGCTGGCGCGGAAGTCGGGGTCGTTGATCAGGGTGGCGTCGCGCTGTCGCGAGAGCGATTCGCGCAGCGGGCCTGCGGGCAGCAGCATGCCGTTGCCGCCCATGCGCGAATCGAACATCACAATCTCGAAGTCACGCTGCAGCTTGTAATGCTGCAGGCCGTCGTCGAGCAGCAGCACGTTGACGCCAGGATGCGAGACCAGCATGGTCTGCGCGCACAGCGCGCGGTCGGGGAAGACCCAGACCGGCACGTCGGTGGCGCGCGCGATCAAGAGCGGCTCGTCGCCCACGTCCTTGGCCTGCGAGGTGGGCTTGACCCGGCGCGGGTGCTTGAGCTTGACGCCGTAGCCGCGCGAGACCACGCCCGGGCGCAGGCCGGACTCGGCCAGCGCATGGGCCAGCGCGATTACCGCGGGGGTCTTGCCGGTGCCGCCCACGGTCACGTTGCCCACCACCACCACGGGCATCGGCAGGCGCGTCGAGCGGTACCAGCCGCGCCGGTATGCCAGGCGCCGCCAGCCGCTGACCAGGCCGAACACCCATGACAGCGGCAGCATCAGCCAGGCGAACCAGCCGCGGCGTTGCCACTGGGCGGTCACGAAGTCGGCAAGGGTGTTGCGGGGAGCGGGCATGGGCGTGGCAGGCAGGGCTGGGCGGTAATGTTGCGTTGAAAGGCAGGGTTGGGGCCGGGGGGCGGTGCTCACGGCGCGCCGGCATGATGGCGTCATCGCGTCATGGATGGCCGGCGCAAGCCAGCCACCCAGCCATTATGGGCACCTTGCGGCGCCCGCCGCAAGGTGCGGCTCGCAGCGGGGGATTGGCATCCCCGCGCCTGGCCGCTCAGCGCGCCTGCGCGCTTTGCGTGGCGAAGGTCAGGCGCGGCAGCCCGGCCAGGCGCGCGGCTTCCATCACATTGATCACCGACTGATGGGTGGCCTGCGCATCGGCATTGACGATCAGCACGGGCGGCTGGCCCTCGGCCGGGCCGGCTACCTCGCGCAGGCGCTGGGCCAGGCTGGTCACATCCTGCTGGTCCATGACCTGCTTGTTGATCGAGTAGACGCCCTTGGCCGATACGGATACCACGATCTCGCCGGGGCGCTGCTGCGCCTTTTCGGCGTCGGCCGTCGGCAGCTGGATCTGCAACTCGGTATAGCGCGAGTACGTGGTCGTGATCATCAGGAAGATCAGGATCACGAGCAGGACGTCGATCAACGGGATGAGGTTGATCTCCGGTTCTTCACGCCGCTGGCGGGATCGGAAGTGCATGGCGTATCAGGCGCGGCGCTGCGGCAGGATGGCGTCCAGGAAGGCGGTGGCGCGGAATTCCAGCTCGGCCACGTAGTCGTCCACGCGCCGGCGGAAGTAGCGCCAGAAGATCAGTGCCGGAATTGCGATGATCAGGCCGAAGGCGGTGTTATAGAGCGCCACCGAGATGCCATGGGCCAGCTGCTCGGGGCTGGCGCCGGCGCCACCCTGGCTGCCGAAGATCTCGATCATGCCGATCACGGTGCCCAGGAGGCCCATCAGCGGCGCCACCGAGGCGATCGTGCCCAGTGCATTCAGGTAGCGCTCCAGTTCATGCGCCACGGCGCGCCCAGCTTCCTCGACCACTTCCTTGGCGGCATCGCGGGAGGTATGGGGCTGCAGCACCACATGGCGCAGGCCGGCCGCCAGCACGCGGCCAAGCGGGGAATTCTGCTCCAGCGTGTTGACCACCTCTGGCGTAGCGCGGCGCTGGTGCGCCACCGACAGGGCTTCGTCATACAGCTTGGGCGGCAGCACCTTGCTGCGCTTCAGGCTGAGGAAACGCTCGACGATCAGCGCCAGGGCGATGACCGAGGCGAGCAACAAGGGCCAGATCGGCCAGCCGGCAGCTTGAATGATGGAAAACACGTGGAACCCCGAGTCAACGGCTTGTGTGCTCATGCCAGGCGCCGCGGCCGTGCGCGCGCTGGCTATGTTCGAAAAAAATGTTCGAAAAAATCAGGCGCCACTCTAACCCGCAGCACCGGGCGGGGCAAGACGCAGCGTCGCGGTGTGTCCGCCGCGCATCGTGCGCGCGAGGCAGCGGGGCGGTGACTGCCGGGATGTCCACATGGAACTGGGACAGTGCTGTGGATGAATTGTGGACAGAGGGCTGACAAGACGGTCAAGTCACTGATTGATAAGGAAAAATTGCAGATAGCTTAAAAAACGGGCAGGCAGCGGGTGGCGAAGACAGCCTCCGGGCGGGCGCGAACCGCCCAAAAACCAGAGCCCGGTCTATCCACATTAAAGCAGGACAGTGCTGTGGACCGTTTGTGGACAGCGCCCTGAAAAGAACGCTAAGTCATTGATTGGAAAGACAGGTATACAGGGTGCCTAAATAATGTGCAGAACACGCCAGATGGGCGTCGGGGAGGGCTTTGGCACGCCGTAAACCGAAAAATTCCGTCATGTCTCTCCCTTTCCACATTCCGCCGGGACAGTCTTGTGGACGGGTTGTGGACAACTACCTGAGAAGCCACTTAAGTCATTGATTGAAAAGCGCTTCATACCAGCTGATTAAAAAGTAGGCAAAGGCCACTCGTGTGGTGCTTTCCAGTCCCGGCACGCATGGCCAGGACAGGACAGCGCAATGTCCCGTCAAGGAGGCCTTGCGATCTCTTTTGGCCACTGCACGCGGCATTCTCGCGGGTAGCAAGAAATTATCCACAGGTTGGGGGTTCGACTTGAGGTTGTCCAGAGTTCCTGTGGATAACTTTGTGAACAAGCCGGGGGCGCAGCCGGTAAGTGTTTGACGCATAAGGGGTTTGCTTACATTGCCTAAAAAATAAGACAGCCGAAAGCGCATAAGAATCAAAGGCTTGTGTCAAGTCATGCGGCTTTGCGGGGTTATTGCATCCCCCACCCCAAGAGACTTGACAGACCGGTTATGCTGTGGACATGTCAATTCCACGCCGCTTGCCCGGCCGTGCTCCATGTCAGAACCGCTCAACTTTTCGCGTGAAACCCAGCCAATGGCCACTCCCGGGGCGCGCGAGGCGATTCCCGTCGGGGAGCTGAACCACGCGATTGCCCAGGTACTGGAACGTAGTTTTCCGCTGACCTGGGTCCGGGGCGAAATCTCAAATTTCACACGCGCCGCCAGCGGGCACTGGTATTTCTCGCTCAAGGACGCGCGCGCCCAGATCCGCTGCGTGATGTTCCGCGGGCGCAACCAGCATGTCGACTTCACGCCGCGCGAGGGCGAGGCGGTCGAGGTGCGGGCGCTGGTGTCGATGTATGAGGCGCGTGGCGAGCTGCAGCTGGGCGTGGAGGGCATGCGCCGCGCCGGCCTTGGCAATCTCTACGAGGCATTCTTGCGGCTGAAGGAAAAGCTCTCGCAGGCCGGGCTGTTCGCGCCCGAGCGCAAGCGGCCCCTGCCGGTCCACGCGCGCACCATTGGCGTGATCACCTCGCTGCAGGCCGCGGCCTTGCGCGATGTGATCAGCACCCTGCGCCGGCGCGCGCCCCATGTGCCGGTCGTGGTTTACCCGGTGCCGGTGCAGGGCGCCGGCGCGGCCGCCAGGATCGCCGCCATGATCGACACCGCCAGCGAGCGCAACGAATGCGACGTGCTGATCCTGTGCCGCGGCGGCGGCAGCATCGAAGACCTGTGGTCGTTCAATGAAGAGAGCGTGGCGCAGGCCATTGCGCGCTGCGCCGTGCCGGTGGTCTCCGGCGTGGGCCATGAGACCGATTTCACCATCGCCGATTTCGTCGCCGATGTGCGCGCGCCCACGCCCACCGGCGCAGCCGAGCTGGTCAGCCCGGACCGCAGCCATATGCTGCTGCAAGCCAGCCGCGCGCGCGACGCGCTGGCCCAGTGCATGCAGCGCCAGCTCGACCGGCGCGCCCAAAACCTGGACTGGCTGGCGCGCCGCCTGCGCAGCCCGCAAGCGCAACTGCAGGAGCGCCGCCTGCAGGTCGACAACCTGATGCGTCACCTGCGCTCCGCGCTGCGCGATACCGTGGCAGCCCAACGGCATCGCCAACAAGTGCTGGCCATGCGCTGGGCGGCTGGCCGGCCCGACCTGGCCCAGGCCCAGGCCGAACTGCGCCGCACCGCGCTGCGCCTGCGCGACGCCACGCAACGCCAGCATGAGCGCGCTGGCCAGCGCTGGCAGCGTGCCGCCGGCTCGCTCGAGCTGCTGGCGCCGCAGCGCACCCTGGAGCGCGGCTACGCCGTGCTGCTGGACCAGCGCGGACGCGCGCTGCGCTCGCCGTCGGAGCTGCGTGCGGGCGCGGTGATCGAAGTCCACCTGGCCGAAGGCGTGGCCGACGCCAGCATCGCCAGCGTGCAGCCGCGCCTGGCGGAACTCTAAGTCCGGCGCGCGTCGCGGGCGCCGACAGCACTGGCATATCGATCAAACTAATATGATCGAAGGGGCTTTGTTTGCGGCGTTTGCGCGGGTATGGCAAGTCCCCTACAATCGACAATTCCTGATCTTCAACCCCACAGAAAGAGACAGAACAATGGAACATACTCTCCCCCCGCTGCCGTACGCGCATGATGCGCTCGCTCCGCACATCTCCAAGGAGACCCTGGAGTTCCACCACGACAAGCACCACCAGACTTACGTCACCAACCTGAACAACCTGATCAAGGGCACCGAGTTCGAAAACTCGACGCTCGAAGAGATCGTCAAGAAGTCCTCCGGCGGCATTTTCAACAACGCCGCCCAGGTCTGGAACCACACCTTCTACTGGGACTCGCTCAAGCCCAACGGCGGCGGCCAGCCCACCGGCGCGCTGGCTGATGCCATTAACGCCAAGTTCGGCTCCTTCGACAAGTTCAAGGAAGAATTCACCAAGACCGCGGTCGGCACCTTCGGTTCGGGCTGGGCCTGGCTGGTGAAGAAGGCCGACGGTTCGCTGGACCTGGTCTCGACCTCCAACGCCGCTACCCCGCTGACCACCGACGCCAAGCCGCTGCTGACCTGCGACGTGTGGGAACACGCTTACTACATCGACTACCGCAATGCCCGCCCGAAGTATGTCGAGGCATTCTGGAACGTCGTGAACTGGGACTTCGCCAGCAAGAACTTCGCTGGCTGATCTAGCGAGCGCTTGCTGCTACACAAGATGTTGAAAAATGGGCCCCTGGATTTCAGGGGCTTTTTTTGTCGCCGCACCTGTTGCGCAGTGGCAGCGTCTGGCAGTCTGGTACTGGATGTGCCATTGAAATCGACGGCGTCCCGGCCATTCGCCACATTGTGGCCGGACTCTAGTTTCCGATCACGCGCAGGCCATCGCGCCGTCACGTGCCGTCACGCGCCACGACCATGGAGGGCGGACACCTCCTGCAGGTCCAGGTCGTGCTCAAGTTCGACCAGCAGTTCATCGTGCAGATGCCCGCCGCGATGCAGCCGCAGCAACTCCTTGCGTCCTGCGGCGACAGCGGCCAGCACAATGTCGTAATGCGATTGGCGCGCCTCGGGCGGCAGTTCGGCTTCGTCCTCATGCTCGCGGCTCATTCGTGCGCGGTACCCATATTGCTCAAGCAGTCGCGGATGCGCGAGCCTGCCGCCAGCGTCGTATGCCAGCGTGCTGACGGCGGCGAATTGCACCGCCTCGAGTCGCGCCCAGGCTTGCGGCTCGGTCAGGTACCGTGCATCGCGCGCCTCCGTCGTATCGAGCTTCAGTAGCTCGATGAGCGGCCCGATGGTCGCGCCCTGGACCAGCACCGTGAAGACAATGACGGCGAATGACGCCACGAGGATCAGGTCGCGCCCAGGCATGGAAGCCGGGAGCGCGAGGGCGACGGCAAGGGTCACCACGCCGCGCATGCCCGCCCAGCTTTTCACGGTTGCCGCGCGCCAGTCGGGCCGGCGTGTGTCACGCCGCGCGAGGCGCCGCCAGGTGGCCTCCAGCCCGTCGACGCCGAATATCCATAGGAAGCGCGAGAGCACCACCGCGCCAAGGATGGCCGCGACAGCAGGGACGAACGCGGCGAGGGCTTCACCGGCACCCCCGATCCGCCCGATCACATCGCGCAGCGACAGGCCGATCAGGATGAACACCAGCGATTCGAACAGGAACACCACGACTTGCCAGAAGGCGGTGCCTCGTATGCGGACGGCCGCCGAGACGATGTCGTGCTGATGCCAGCCGAGCATCATGCCGTAGGTCACGGTTGCCATCACGCCGGATACGTTGAGCGCCTCGCCGACGGCATAGCAGATCCATGCGGCCAAGGCGGTGGCGACAATGACCAGATAGGTGTCCTCCAGGAACCTCAACAGCTTGACGACGGCATAGCCGATGATCGCGCCCACCACGACGCCGCCGAGGCTGAGCACGGTGAAGCTGCCCATGGCATGCGGGAAGCTGAATGCGCCGGTCAGCGCTGCAGCGACGGCAAACCGGTAAAGGACCAGGCCCACGGCATCGTTGAGCAGGCTTTCGCCCTCTAGCAGGACCATCACCCTGCGTGGCAGCGCAACCCGCTCCAGCACGGCCTTGGCGGCGATGGCGTCCGGCGGCGACACGATGGCGCCGAGCGCGAAGCACGCGCCCCACGGCAGCCCGGGCGCGATCCAGTGCACGACGCAGCCCACGACAAGGGTGGTGAATACGACTGCGCCGATCGCCAGGAGCAGGATGCCCTTCAGGTTGCGCCGGAAGTCGTCCCAGACGGTGAAGTACGCGCCGTCCATCAAGAGCGGTGGCAGGAACACGATGAGGACAAGTTCCGGATCGAGCTCGACGCGCGGCAGGCCGGGCACGAACGCCATCGCCGCGCCGCCCACCAGCAACGCGGCGGCCGGGGGCAGGCGCAGGCGCCGCGCAACCAGCTCAAGCCCGATGATCGCGACCAGTGACAAGAGGATGAGCTTGAACGTCAAGACAGGAGACATGGTGTTGGCCCGGAAAAGGGTTGTCATGTTGCCCGCAACTTGTGCGAGCGTGGCCGCGTGCCCACGTCTCTCGCTCGCTCAGCGGTCGATCAGTTTCGTATGATCCTCCGAAAGCCGCTTGCCCTGCACCGAGATCGTCGAGAACGCGCCATCGATCTCGCGAAGGTCGCCAGTTGTGAACGCGATGTCGGCGGCCCCCAGATTCTTCTCCAGGCGCTTGCGCTTGCGGGTGCCGGGAATCGGCACGATCCGATGTGGCGGAGCTCTGGACGAGGAACCTGTAGCTACGCCGTGTCAGGTCCGGTAGCGCAGCGCATCGATCACCACGGCCATGGCCTGCGAAGACTGGCGGCGGCTCGGGTAATACAAGTGGTAGCCAGGAAATACCGGGCACCAGTCTTCAAGCACCCGTTCGAGCCGCTTGCCGGCGATGTGCTCCTGCACCAGGTCCTCCGGTAGAAATGCCAGGCCGCATCCCGCTAACGCCGCCCTCAGGATCTGGCTGCTGTTGTTGAACACCCACTGGCCCTCGACGCGCGCATTGAGCTGATGGCCATCCTTCTCGAAGTCCCAGGCCAGCAGGCCGCCATGGGTCGGCAGGCGCAGATTGATGCAGGCGTGGAGGGACAGGTCCTGCGGCGTCAGCGGCCGCGCGCGCGTTGCGAGGTAGGCGGGCGAGCCGACTACCGCCATGCGGAAATCCGGCCCGATGCGCACGGCAATCATGTCCTTGGCGACTTGATCCCCCAGGCGCACGCCCGCGTCGTAGCGTTGCGCGACGATGTCGGAGAGCCCGTAGTCGATGGTGATTTCCACCTTGATATCGGGATAGTCCGGTATGACCTTGGCCAGCTTCGGCCACAGCACGGTGTTGGCCGCATGCTCGGCGGTGGTGATGCGAATGGTGCCCACGGGCTTGTCCCGGAATTCGCTCATGGTCGCCAGTTCGGCTTCTATTTCCTCGAAACGCGGCGCTACCGTCTGGAACAGGCGCTCGCCCGCTTCAGTGGGGGAGACGCTGCGCGTCGTCCTGGTCAGCAGCCGAACGCCCAGTCTCGCCTCGAGGGCGCGGATCGTGTGGCTGAGTGCCGATTGCGATACGCCCAGTTGCGCGGCCGCGCGGGTAAAGCTGCCCTCGCGCGCCACGATGGCGAAGGCGAGCAGGTCGTTGAAGTTCTCTCGGGCCATTGATGAAACCACCTCATAATCGTATGCTGATTGCGCTATCCAACCACGGGCATGACGCGCATCGCCATTGCGCAGGCGCTCGACGGCAACGCCGTGGACTGGCTGGGAAAAGTCAGCGCCCAGCCGGTGTGCAGCTCCTGGCCTAGCCGCTCAGATGGCACCTTGCTGATCTTGGTTATCCTGCGGGCTGCCCGTTCGGGCGCTCAGGCAAACAGGTCCATGCCTTGCACCAGGCGCTTGGCCAGCCGCGGCTGGCGCAGCTGATCCAGCCACCATTCCAGCGCACGGCCCTCATGGTCGCCCCGCCACGCCACATACAGCGTGTTGGGCTCGCGCGGATCCGCCGTGCGTTTTTCCACCAGTTCCCCACGCTTGAGCAACGATGCCACGCGGTGGCGCGGCAACCAGCCAACGCCCAGCCCCTCGCGCTGCGCCAGTATCTTCGCGCGCATGGTCGGCACGGCCAGCGAGGCTTGCCCGCCCACCAGGCCGTAGGCCCGCCCTGCGGTACCGCGCGATGAATCGGCCACGGCCACGCCCCGGTGCGACGAGATGCGCTGGCGCGTGAGCGGCTCGTCCACGCTGGCAAGCGGGTGGCGCGGCGCCACGGCAAAAACCCATTCGACCACGCCGAGCTCGAACCAGCGCAGGCCGGGAATGGCCGGCGGCTCGTTGGTCGCCGCCGACGATCACATCGGCGCGGCCATCGCGCAGCGCTTCCCAGGTGCCGCTGAGGACTTCGTGGGTCAGGCGCAGCGCCACACCGGATTTCAGCGCATCGAAGCTGCGGATCACCGGCATCAGCAGTTCAAACTCCAGTACTTCGTCCGTGACGATCCACAGGCGGTCTTCCCAGCCGCTGGCGACCTGCCGCACGCGCTGGGTCATGCGCGATACGTCCTGCATCAGCCGCGCGGCCTCGTCGGCCAGCAGATGGCCGGCAGGCGTGAGTTGCAGGCGGTAGCGGCGGCGGTCGAACAGCAGGGCGTCAAAGCGTCCTTCGAGCTGCCGGGCGGCATGGGAGATGGTCGACGGCGCCTTGACCAGACGCGCCGCCGCGCGGGAGAGGCTGCCGCTCTCGCGGATGGCTTCCAGCAAGGCCAATTCGTCTTCCGACAACATGTTCAACTCCGTCGAACGAGTTCATCGGGAAAATCGTACGGCAAAACACAGGCGCCGGCGCAATATTCGTCACAGTGCTTCACCCGATTCCCGAAACCCCTTTGTTTGCAAGCGCCGTCGGCCAGGAGAGTTTGTCCTGCCATGGCACGATCACCGGAGAATAGTCATGGCCCTCATCCACCGTATGGCACGGTACGCCGGCGCCGCATTGCTCATGTTTGGCGTGTTCGGCGCGCTTGCGCCGCTCGCGCATGCCGCAGAACCTGTCGGCGACGCGGCGGTCCAGCAGCACACGATCAACGCGAATGGCGTCGACTTGCACTACCTGCAGTCCGGGCGCGGCAGCGGCACGCCTGTGGTGCTGTTGCACGGCTATGCGGAATCCAGCCATATGTGGCTGCCGCTGATGGCACAGCTTGGCGACAAGCGCACCGTCATCGCGCCGGACCTGCGCGGCGCGGGCGGGTCGGCGATTACGCAGTCGGGCTACGACAAGAAGACCCTGGCGCAGGACATTCATGCCCTGGTCCAGACGCTCGGCTACCGCAAGATCAACATCGTCGGGCATGATATCGGCCTGATGGTCGCCTATGCCTACGCCGCGCAATACCCGGACGAAGTGGAAAGCGTAACGCTGATGGATGCGTTCCTGCCTGGCGTGGGCGACTGGCAACAGGTCTGGCTGCTGCGCGACAAGTGGCACTTCAACTTCTATGGCGACACGCCTGAAAAGCTGGTGCAGGGCCGCGAGCGAACCTACTTTGAACACTTCTGGAACGACTTCGCCGCCGACCCCAAGCACTCGGTGCCGGAAGCCGCCCGCCAGCGTTACGCCGCCAACTACGCCAGGCCGGGCCGGATGCGCGCGGGATTCGAGTTCTTCCGTGCCTTCCCGCAGGATGCCGAAGACTTCGCGGCGCTGGCAAAACACCCGCTGCCGATGCCCATGCTGGTGCTGGCGGGCGAGAAGGCTTCGGGCAATTTCCTGATCGACCAGGCGCGCCTCGTCGCCACCAATGTGCAAGGCGTGATTGTCAAGGGCTCGGGCCACTGGCTGATGGAAGAAGCGCCAGGGCAGACCATTCCGGCTATCGTGCATTTCATCAATGCGCCGTCGCAACCCGTCGGCGCCGAATAAGAACGCGTACCTCACCGCATCAGAAGGAGTATCGAAATGGGACTGCTCGTCAACGGCAAATGGCAAGACCGCTGGTACGACACGGCATCCACGGGCGGACGCTTCGTCCGCAAGGATGCCGCCTTTCGCAACTGGGTGACCCCCGACGGGGCCGCCGGCCCGAGCGGGGCGGGCGGATTCAAGGCCGAGGCCGGGCGCTATCACCTGTACGTGAGCTTGGCCTGCCCCTGGGCACACCGCACCCTGATCATGCGCGCGCTCAAGGGACTGGAGGAGATGATCGGCGTCTCCACGGTGCACTGGCTGATGCTTGGCGAGGGCTGGACGTTTGCCGAGGGCCCGGGCGTGGTGCCGGACACGGTCAACGGCGCACGGCTCATGCACCAGGTCTACAGCGCCGCGGATCCTGACTACACCGGGCGCGTCACCGTGCCGGTGCTGTGGGACAAGCAGCGGGCAACCATCGTCAGCAACGAGTCGTCGGAGATCATCCGCATGTTCAATACCGCCTTCGATGGCATTGGCGCCAAGGCGGGCGATTACTATCCGGCAGCGCTGCGCGCGCAGATCGACGAGATCAACGCACGCGTCTACGACACCCTCAACAACGGTGTCTATAAATCCGGCTTTGCCACCACGCAGGGCGCGTATGAGGAGGCGGTGACGCCGCTGTTCGACACGCTCGACTGGCTCGAAGCGCGGCTCGCCACGCGCCGCTTCCTGCTGGGGGACCAGATCACCGAGGCGGATATCCGCCTGTTCACAACGCTGGTGCGCTTTGACGCGGTCTACGTGGGGCACTTCAAGTGCAACTTGCGGCGCATCGCCGATTACCCGAACCTGTCGGGATTTACGCGCGACGTCTACCAGTTGCCGGGGATCGCGGCGACGGTCAATATCGATCACATCAAGCGGCACTACTATGAAAGCCACCGCTCGATCAACCCGAGCGGCGTGGTGCCGGCGGGGCCTGTGCTGGACTTTGCCGCGCCGGCGGAGCGCGCTCGGCTGGCCGCGTAATGCCGCCGTCCGTTTTTTCTTCGATAGCCGAGACCACGCTCATGACGTTTCATCGCCAATTCCTGTTTGCCTTGTTCACCGCGGCAGCCGTTGCCGTCTCGCCCGTCGCGCTGGCTGGCGCTGACGATGGTCCCGCGTATGGGCCCGAGCTGCAAGGCTTCGACTATCCGGCGCCGGTTCAGCAGTTCGCGTTCACCTCGCAAGGCGAAGCGATGCACATGGCTTACATGGACATCAAGCCCGAGCACGCCAATGGCCGCACCGCGGTCTTGCTGCATGGAAAGAACTTCTGCGCGGCAACCTGGGAGGACACGATCAAGGTGCTCAGCACGGCCGGGTACCGCGTCATTGCGCCTGACCAGATTGGTTTCTGCAAATCCAGCAAGCCGGCGCACTATCAGTACAGTTTCCAGCAACTGGCGCGCAACACCCATGCCTTCGTCGGCGTCCAGGAAGCGACGGTGATCGGGCATTCCACGGGCGGCATGCTGGCGATGCGCTACGCGCTGATGTACCCGCAACAGACGGAGCAACTGGCGCTCGTCAACCCGATCGGCCTGGAAGACTGGAAGGCGTTGGGTGTGCCTTCCTTGTCGGTCGATCAATGGTATGCCCGCGAGCTCGCCACCAATGCCGACAAGATCCGCAGCTACGAACAGGCTACCTACTATGTCGGCACGTGGCGCCCGGAGTACGAGCCCTGGGTGCAGATGCTGGCGGGCATGAACCGCGGCGCGGGCAAGCAGCAAGTGGCCGCGAACTCCGCGCGGATCTACGACATGATCTTCACCCAGCCGGTCGTGTATGAGTTGGGCGCCCTGAAGACACCGACCTTGCTGCTGATCGGCGACAAGGACACCACCGCCATTGCCAAGGACGCCGCACCGCCGGAGGTCCGCGCGAGAATCGGCAACTATCCGGTGCTGGCACAGCGCACCTTGAAAGCGCTGCCGAACGCCAGGCTGGTCGAGTTTCCCGAGTTGGGGCACGCGCCGCAGATGCAAGATCCAAAGGCGTTCCACAAGGCGCTGCTGGATGGCCTGGCCGCATTGCCCGCGAACCGGTGACGCGGCGCTCAGGGCATCAGCAGCTTGATCGGCTCGGTGAGCGTTTGGCGGGTGGTGGCATAGTCGGCCCAGGGATCTGCTGGCTGCTTGCCGATCCGCTCGTGGAGGCTGGTGATGGTCCACTGCGCGCTGGATGTGATGGTGTCAAGTTCAGCCCACGCCAGCGGCACGGAAACCCCTAGCCCGGGCCGTGCCCGCGCGGAGAAGGCGGCGACCGTGGTGGCGCCGAAGCCATTGCGCAGATAGTCGATATACGTCTTGCCGACGCGGTTCCGAGGCCCGCTCTTGGCCACGAAACGTGTGGGAATGGTCTGGGCCATATGCGTCACCAGCTGTTTGGCGAACGCCTTGACGACCTCCCAGTCGTGACGCGGCGAGATCGGCACCACCACGTGCAGGCCCTTGCCGCCGCTGGTCTTCAGGAAGCTGCGCAGGCCAAGTTCGTCGAGCACGGCCCTCATCATCGCAGCGCCTTCGCGCACATGCTCCCACGGCACGCCTTGGCCGGGGTCAAGGTCGAACACCACCCGGTCTGGCTTGGAGAGCCTGCGCTTGTTGGCATTCCATGTATGGAATTCGATCACGTTGAACTGTGCCGCCGCGACGATGCCCGCTTGCGTGGCGATCTCGAGCAAAGGCGGGTGCCCTGGCCAGAGCGCGGGATCGAGCGTGTTGATGCCGGGCATGCGCAGGGTGTCCGCATGCTTCTGGAAGAACAGCTCGCCGCCGATGCCGCCGGGCCCGCGCACCAGCGCCACCGGCCGCCCGCGCAAATGCGGCAGCAGCAACGTAGCGATGGCCTCGTAGTATGCAACCAGGTCGCCCTTGGTCAGTCCCGTCGCGTCATCAATGACGCGCTCGGCATGGCTGATGCGCACGCCCGATGCGGGGGCTGTCCTTGCATTGGTTCTTGCCTCTTTGGCTTTGGTCGTCGTGGTGGCGCGTGCTGAAACCTCGCCCTTCGGCGCGAGCCGGACCGCGCGCTCCACCGAAATTGCCGTGGGCGACTTGTCCGCGCGTAGTCCATGGAACACCGCATGGCGCACGCGTCCTTCCTGCGTCCAGTTGCCGAACGAGACCTCGGCCACCAGCTTGGGCTTCACCCAGTGCGATGGCATCCTGCCCGCTGGCTTGCCCGCGGCGCCTGTCTGCAGCGGCGAGGCGTCCTGCCGCAGCGCATCGAGCTTGCGCTGCAAGGAAGACAGCGTATCGGCGTCGAAGCCGGTCCCGACCTTGCCGGCGTAGCGCAGCTGCCCGCGCTCGTCATGCACGCCGAGCAGCAACGCACCGATGCCCTGGCGGGAACCCGCCGGATCGGTATAGCCGACCACCACGAACTCCTGGCGTAGCGTGCATTTGAGCTTGATCCAGGAGCGCGAGCGCGCGCACACGTAGGGCGCATCAGCGCGCTTGCCGATGATGCCTTCGAGCCCGAGCTTGTGCGCGGCCGACAGCAGCTCGGAAGCGCTGGCTTCAAAGCTCTCGCTGAAACGCAAGGACTCCGATGGCTTGTCGGCCAGCATGCGCCGCAACAGGTCGCGGCGGGCAGATAGCGGTGCCTCGCGCAGGTCGAAGCCATTGCAGTAGGGCAGGTCGAACACGAAGTACCGGACCGCGTCGACCTTCGCGTTTTCGAAGGCATTCTGCAACGCCTGGAAATCCGTCCTGCCGTGTTCATCGGTAATCACGATCTCGCCGTCGAGCCAGCCCGAGCGCAGGCCAAGCGCGCCGACGGCCTTGGCCAGCCCGGGCAGCCTGGCCGTCCAGTCGCGGCCGTTGCGCGTGAACAGGCGCACCGCCTTGCCGTCGATGCGCGCGAGCAAGCGGTAGCCGTCGAACTTGACCTCGTACAGCCATTCGCCATCGTCCGGCGGCGCCTCGTCGGCCAGGGTGGCCAGTTGCGGGGCCAGCATCAGCGGCAGGCCGGCGGCCTTCGCTGCGGGAGGCATGCCGGCATTCCCCGCTGCGGCGCCATGCATTTGCCTGCCCGAGAGCACACTGTCGGGCATCGCTTCCACAATGTCGAACGATGAGGCCGCACGCGCCTCGCCATCGCGCTCCTTGATCAGCAGCCACGCTGGCTTGTTCGCATCCTGGTCCTGCCTGCCGCGCATGCGCACCAGGGTCCATTGCCCGTGGAGCTTTTCGCCCTTCAGGGCGAACTTGAGCTTGCCGTCCCGGTAGCCGGCATGCGGGTCGCCGATGGGCACCCAGGTGCCACGGTCCCACACGATGACCGTACCGGCGCCGTACTGCCCCGGCGGGATCACGCCCTCGAAGGAGCCATAGTCGAGCGGGTGATCCTCTACTTGCACCGCCATGCGCTTGTCGGCCGGATCCAGGCTTGGGCCCTTGGGCACCGCCCAGCTTTTCAGGGTGCCGTCGAGCTCCAGGCGAAAGTCGTAGTGCAGGCGCCTGGCGGCGTGTTTTTGCACGACGAAGGACAGTGCGCCGGTACGCCGGCTTTGCGCGCCCTTGGGCTCCGCTGTGACGACAAAGTCGCGCTTCCGGTGGTACTTTTCCAGTGGGTTCGGCATCTTGGGCACCATTGGCGCGGATGGCCGCGTTGTGCGCAATGCGTGGCAGGAATCGTGCCCGGCGGGTTGGCAGGATCGCGGCTAAAGGAATGAATCCTGCATGGAGGACGTGACAAGACCGCTTTGCCCGCGTGAATCACGCGCTGGCGGTGGTCGCCGCCGGATTCCCGGCCAGTCGTTACCGAACAAGAACACTTCATCTTGCACTGTCTCCGACGCATGCGGGCCGCGCTTTGTAAAAAATGCAGTGCGATCGCCGAGCGCTTCGCCAACCGAAGCGACGATTGCGACACGCTGCTGGAAGTGGATCGCCGCCTGCGCGCCTTGCCCCCAAAGCGCTGACAGGCGGCGCGGTGGTGCTACCATGCGCGCAGCTTGCTAGCCTGGGCATCAGGCCCGGGCGGCAGAGTTCGACATTTGCAGGGGAATCTGGATGGATCCGACAGTAGTGATCAGCACCTTCGAGCGTATTGCCAACGACGACACGGTGGAGCTATCGGTGGACGATGCCGTGGCTGGCCTGGCCGCGCTGCTTGCCAGCGAGCCGTTTTCCGACGCAGCGCGCGCGCTGCTGGAGAAGGTGGGCGCCACGCTCTATCGCGTGGGCCTGGACGGCTACGAAGACTGATGGGAGAACGGGCGGCGCATGCACGCTGCCCCAGGTATCTCAGTAGACAGGCGCCTCGCCCTCGGGGCGGTGCTTGAAGCGGCGATGCACCCAGTAGTATTGCTCCGGCATGGCGCGCACCTGTCGCTCCAGGAACTCGTTCATGCGCAGCGCATCGGCCTTTTCGTCGCCGCTAGGGTAGCCCGCCAGCGCTTCGAAAATCTTCAGCTTGTATCCGCGGTAGCCGGGCAGGACAGCGGTCGTGAAGGGCACGACGCGCGCGCCGCTGAGCGCTGCGAGGCGAGACACCGAGGTGAGCGTGCAAGCGGAGACGTTGAAGAACGGCACGAATACTGAGTCGCGCAAGCCAAAATCCATATCCGCCGCGAGCATCAGCGGCGTGCCCGACTTGAGCGCGCGCAAGGCCTGGCGCACGCTGCCATTGCGCGGAATCATCTCCGTGCCGAACCTGCCGCGCTGCTGCCGGGCGAGTTGTTCCAGCAACGGATTGGACATCTTCGAGTAGAGCGAGGCCACGGGATGCTTGATCGAGTAGAACATGCAGCCGGCCTCGATCGCCACGAAATGGAATCCCAGGAAGATGGTCGGGCCGGCCTCGGCGTTGCCGAGCTCGATGGCGGAGTCCAGTTCGACCAGGCCATTCAGCTTGCCGGCGTCGCCATACCATTGCACACCGCGTTCCAGGTAGCTTCGGATGACATGGCTGAAGTGCGCCCGGCCCAGGGTATGGCGATGCGCTTCGCTCGTGTCGGGAAAGCAAAGCCGCAGGTTGGTCTGCACGACGCTGCGGCGCCGGCTGGGAATGCGGTAGAGCAGGGCGCCCAGACCCATGCCGAAGCGGGCGCACACGCTATAGGGTAAGGCGGCGAGCAGACGCAGCAGGCTTACGGTGAAAAATAGTCCGATACGCTGGATCATCCTGTTCCTGGAGGGTTGCCGCGCGGAGCGACGCGCGCCGCCGTGGTCAGGTGGGCGTACGTGCGACGCCGTCTCGCGTGAACGATGCGGCAGTGGTGGTGATTGCCAGCTAGTGGGCGTGCGGGGCCCGTCGGGCCCATCTTGTTGGTGTGGTGCTATAGCGCCGAGCAGTTGCGGGCGCGTGGCTGCATCATTGAAGGTCCGGGACCGGCGCCTGTTGCGGCGCGAGTTGCCAGCCCTGGGCATCGACATTCTTCCCGTCGCGGTAGATCCATCCAGTGCCGCAGGCCTGGCACACAAAGGTACTGACCGTCATCGCGGGGCGGCGTGGCACCTTGATGCGCTGCGTGTCAGTGGAATCCGGCGGCGGGAGGTGGGTGACTGTAGCACGTTCATGCGGCTATAAACCGCCGTTGCAAGGCTTGTGTCTGTTCACGCACGCGGGGGCGCCCGCAGCGCGGAAAAGGCCGGATTCGCAACCGATGCGCCACTTTTTTCGTTGGCAAGTTGACATGCCTATCCCAGGCCTGTATAAATGTTGGTGCAGGATCTTTCAAGCGGTTACTCAGATGTTATGGATCGTCCCCTCCAAGCGGCGATTCGTTTGCTCCATGTTCCTTCCTTGATCGTCATGCCTGGTGAGCATCAGGCTCATCCAGAACTTTTAAGGTTTAAAGGATATCCAGCATGGAAACCGGTACCGTCAAGTGGTTCAACGACTCCAAGGGCTTCGGCTTCATCACCCCTGACGCAGGCGGCAACGACCTGTTCGCGCATTTCTCGGAAATTCAAGGCGGCGGTTTCAAGTCGCTGCAAGAAGGCCAGAAAGTGCGTTACGTCGCAGGCGTTGGCCAAAAGGGCCCCGCAGCGACCAAGATCGAGCCGATCTAATCGAGCCGATTCGAATCGCCTAGAAAAAAGCCCCGCTTAGCGGGGCTTTTTTTTTACCGACCGGGAATCATCGCGGCGCGTTTGCGCCCAATCATCATGCCTATGGTCGAATCCATCCTTCTTGCTGCCGTCCGGGTCTCGTCCTTCGAGGGCCAGCAGCCGTTGACCAATGCGAGCGGGTTTTTCTTCGAGCGCGACGGCCGGCTCTTCGTGGTGACCAGTCGCCATGTGGTATTCGACGAGCCAAGCAAGCACCACCCTGACCGCATCGAGATCGAACTGCATAGCCAGCCGGAGAACATGGCCGACTCGATCGGCTTTTCGATTCCGCTGTACCGGGACGGGCTTGCTGTCTGGCGTGAAGGCGAGGACGGCGGTGGTCCGGTCGATGTCGCCGTGGTAGAGCTCGAGCGCAAGGCGTTGCCGCCAAAGCTGCTGTACCGAGCCTTTACGCCGGAGCATCTGGCGCAGCCTTCCGATCACGTTGAGGTGGGCGATTCTCTGTTGATCGTTGGATTTCCCCTGGGTTTTCATGACGCGCTCCATCATTTACCGGTCGCACGCCAGGCCGTGGTCGCATCCGCCTACGGATTGCGTTTCCAGGGCCAGGGGTTTTTCCTGACCGATGCCAGGACCCATCGCGGCACCAGCGGCGCGCTTGTGGTCTCGCGCATGCGCGATGGACGGGGTGACAAGCTGGACCTGCCGTGGATGCTGCTCGGCATTCACTCCGCCCGCTTCGATGTTGGCTCGCGCGACCTGGCGGAGGACGAAGTGCTTGGGCTGAACTCGGCCTGGTACGCGGACATGCTGCTGACCCTGACCGAGCCCGCGGCGGCAAAGCCCGCGCGGACCGCGCCTGGCGCCACGGCTGCCACCGCTGCGGCTAACACCGCCGTAGCTACCAGTGCCGCCGCCGCCGTCGGCAATGCTGCAGCCACGCCTTCAGCCGCCCCGGCCGCCGCCTCCGCTACCGCACCAGTCCCGCCCGCGCGGCCAAAATAAAGGTCATGAGGCTGCTCCCAATAGGAGTAGAGTGGGACTCAGTGGAACTGTGGAGTGCATCATGGACGTCAATCCGATTGCCAGCTACAAAGGGTTCGATTTATACCCTCTCGTGTACAAGCATGCGGTGGTGCGCACCTGGCCGGAACGCAGGCCAGACAGAACCTTCGATGCCGCCGTCGTGATCTGCCGCGAAGGCGGCGAGCCCGAGGGCGAGCAAGCCCGAACGTTCCGTCTCGACACGGTACCGTGGGACAATGTCGGCGCTGCGCGCCGTGGTGTCGTTCGTTACGCCGAGGACATCATCAACGGCGCGATTCCCGGGCAATCCGTCGTATCGCTCTGACGCATGAAGCGATATGCGGCAATGTCCGTCGCTGCACGAGGATGACGCAGGCGCGCCTGCCATGTCCTCGCCTGTCCATGGCTTGGCCAAGCTGCCAGCCACCGCTGCATCGTCGCCAGTTGACGAGATTCCCGGAATGTCCCGCTTGTCTGTCGCGCCGATGGCGCGCGGGCCGTTCGCGGATGTGGCGTCATGCTAGATCTCGTTGCCTTCGTAAAGCCGGTCCTTGACGAAATTACCGGGCAAGATGTCAGGATCTGGCCGGTAAGGCAACGCGTGGTGACTGCAAACTGGCAGATCCCTGATGCCAGGAGCCTTACCTGGTCCGCCAGGACGCTTGAAATCGAGATGGCGCACGACGTCGCTGAGGCCATCGCAAGCGAACCGGCACAAGGCCAGTTGCGGCATCCAGCCGCCTGGAGCACTACATGAACAATACGCCTTCCGCCAGCTACAAGGGATTCGACCTCTATCCGCTGGTGTACAAGATCCAGCCTGCGCAATCCTGGCCGAGGACCAAGCCGGATCGCAGCTTCAATGCGTCCGTGGTGATCTGCCGCGAGGGCCATCGGCCCGGCAGCGAACGCACTCGCGTGTTCCGCCTGGAAAGCACGCCGTGGGAGAATATCGGCACGGCGCGCAGGGGTGCCGTGAAGTTTGGTGAAGATATTATTAACGGGCTGATCCCCGGTGAGTCTGTGGCCACGCTGTAACGCGGCGCCGGAAATCCAGCTTAACAGCCCGGCGTTGCCCGCGCGTGCCGTTATGCTGTCGGTGCAGATGTGTATCGTAGCCCGGCCTGGCAGTTGCCAGCCAATCGGAAGCAATCGGAAGCAATAGGAAATCGGGCCGCGCCGTGCAATGCCCGCACGCCGGTCTACCTGTCAAAACCTGCCGTGCGCAGTTGCGCCGGCCCGCGAGCGCATACGTCATGAACAAGGTTGCTACACCATCCAACTTCCTCTGCACGCTACCGGGGCAAGGCAAGGGCATCGCCTACCACGTAGCCGTCAGCTTTCTCGACTCCAGCCATCCGACGGGCGTGCGCTTCACCAGCTTCGTCGGCGACGGCAGGCGTTCATTTGGGGTTCAGGCCAAGGAGGCGGCCTTGACGGGGGAAATGGTCGACAGCTTCGAGGCGTTGTGCCGGCTGGCGATTGGGCAAGCGATTCGTGACAACCTCTATGACAAGGCTGGCGAAGGGGACTACGTGCTGGACCTGGGAGCGCAACCTTGGGAGGGCGAATTGCGCCCGGTTGGCTCTCGCGTTGGCGCCAGCATGCCGCGTATGCGGTTTCCTGGCTGAGCCAGCGCTGGTCCCGGCGATGGCACGGGCGCGGGGAGCGCCCGGGAGATGGTGCTAGTCCGGATTGCCCGGCTAGACACCGAATGCCGGGTTGCCGAAGCGGATCAGCAGCGATTCGATCAATGCCATGTCTTCGGTTTGCGGCGTCCTGTCTTCCGTGGCGCGCGACGGGCCGCAATAGGTTGCGGCTACATGCCTGCGCACGGTAAGCACCTCATCCGCGGGGCGCGCCACCGTGACTTCCGGTCCTGGCACGTGGCGATAGCTTCCGCCTACCCAGCCGCCCGGCGTCAGGTGCATCTCTTCCCATTCTTCGCTGATCGACATGATTCTTCCTTTCGTTAGAGGGTGGGAGGGGCCGCGGGTCAACACCTTGACGGCGCGGCAGCATATCCGGCCAGTCAGTATCAGTACTTGTGGCGATAGTTGATCCGGCCCTTGGTCAGGTCGTAGGGCGACATTTCCAGCGTGACGCGATCGCCGGCCAGGATACGAATGCGGTTCTTCTTCAGGCGGCCGGACGAATACGCCCACACCTGGAAGCCATTCTCCAGGATGACGCGGAAACGGTTGTCCGGCAGTACTTCCGATACTTGTCCACCAAATTCCACTAGTTCTTCTTTAGCCAAGGATGATCCTTTTGCAGCAAGACCTGCTGCACAGTAGGTTGAGACGCATGCGGGGGGCTTTTCGTGCGGCCGGCCTATTGCAGGCGCATACCGGCAGCGACGCTCTCGGCCGCGCGTCGGGCGGCCTGTTTAGCCTGGGCTTCGGTGCCATGCGTGGCATGGCGCATCGAGACGTTGGCGACGATGCATTCGGAGCCGTTCTTGTATTCGGCGATCAGGTAGGTCGCAAACCACACGCCTGGCTCTTGTTGTATTGGGTACACCGACACGGTGTACGGATTGGCGCGATTGGCGCGCGCGGTGCTATTGATGCGATTGATGCTTTGATTCAAGGTGTTGCCCTTATGCGGGCGGACGATCTGAGGCAACGTTGAGCGCATCTCGTGGTGCGCCGCGTGCTCTCTTCTGGCGATCGGTCGCCGTGTTTGAGTTGTCCAGCAACGTCAGGCCTCGCGCTTCTGCGTGAGAAAGGTGGCTGGTAATGAGTGGACCGTGCTTGCGCAGGCTGATGCGCCAGGTACATGCGCACAGGTTGCGGAGCGGACATGCCGCCGGGTCGGGAGGGTGATGGGCGGTTGTCGCCCTGAACGAATCGGGTGTACGCCCGACAGGCCGCCGTTAATATTTTGATGATGTCTGGCAGCCGGCACGTTTGGGCCGACGAGAAGAGGGTCGGCGAACGGCCAAGACCGCCAATGATACCATTTTCCGTCAATCGGCGCTCGCCCGCGGATTTGCGCGTACGATAGGCATGGCATTGCACATAGCGTCTCTCGTGGCACTGGCGTGGTGCGGCGCTACCTGTCGTATCCCAGGGAAGCCGGTGCCCGATGCCGGGCAGGCCGCAATTGAACGAGGTGATCGATGCCGGAGAGTTTTTTCTATCAAGGCCACTACGTCAACTTCGAGCTGACGCAGCGCACCTTCGGCCAATGGAACTGGGTCTATACGCTGGACACGCACGGCCGTTTTGAAAACCAGGGCAACGCGTTCAGCTCGCGCGAGCTGGCCATGGAGGATGCCCTGGATAATGCAAAGGCTCGGATCGAGCGCCTGGGGCACTAGTTAAGCGGCAGCAGGCGCTTGGTCGCCTTACTTCCCCTCGTTGGGAATATTGTACTGCGCTTGCAGCGAGACCGTGAACGGCTGGATCTTTTCAATGCAGGCCGCGCTGTCGCCGCCTTCCATGGTGGAAAGATTCCAGTTGCAGCCACCTGCGTCCGGCGCATGCCAGCAGATGTCGCCAAAACAGGCGCCGCTGCATTCCGTGAATTTCTGCTGCTCGGCGCGAATCATTGCGCGCAGTTCCGCCTTGTTCTTGATTTGTCGGTCCATGGTCGTCTCCTGGTTTTTCGTGGGGAAGTCTTGCTGGGCGTGGCTGCGGCCAGGCCGGTCAGGGCGGCCGCGCGATGGACTGCAATTCCGGGCGAATCGAGGGGGCGGGACTACTTGCGCTTGACGAAGGTGGACATGTCGTCGATGACGGTCCGTGCATAGGACACCGCCAGGTCGATGGCATCGTGCGGCGTGTGCGCGACATGCTCGAGCAAGGGTGGGACCAGCCGGAGCGAACCGCTGTCGCCGCTGACCTGGGTGATGGTCACGGTGGCGAGAAAGCTCGCCCGTGCAAGTTCGGCATTGGCGCTTTCGTCGAACGAGCGGCGTACGTTGGCCGAAACCTTGAACCCTTTGTAGATCGCATGGTTTTGAGACATGATGATCTCCTTTCTTCGACGAGCATACGCTGTTTGCCTGGTGGCGTCCGATTTACTTGGCGGCGCAATGGCAGGCGCGGATCGCCAGGCGGCCGAGGGCGATTTTCCCGCTTCGGTAAAGCGCAGGCGCTCGCGCGCGATATTTCACTGAACGCGGGAGTAAGCGGGTATGCTGGATCTGCCGCCTGGCACGCAATGCAGTAACCCACTCGTGGAGACACACCATGGCCAAAGGTCAATTACGCGGCAACCGCGAAACCAAGAAGCCCAAGCAACCCAAGAAGCCGGTCGCGCCCGCAGCACCGTTCGGCGCTGTGCAGTCGCGCGTAGGCAACGATGGCGCTGCAGGCAAGAAGAAGTAATCAAGGCGCAAGTAATGCGCAACCGAAGTAGCCGAAGCAACCGAAGCCACTGAAGCCACTGAAGCGCGACTGAGACGGAACGTCAGGCTGGACCGTGCCACCTTGCTTTGCAGCAAGAAGCCCCGGGGTGCCGCCCCTACCGGCGCGTGCCCGTCCTGCGCCTGACGCTCACCCGAGGCGGTGGCGAGCTGCCGTCAGGCGCTCGAGACACCGGGAGTGCAAGATGAGGCGTGACATGTCCTTTGCGGACCGCGTGCTGTCGGCATTGCGCGCTGACAGCCAGGCGATGATGACGGATCTCCAGCTCGCCAAGGCGCTGGGCAATGCCGACGCGTCCAAGCTCAGCCACCATTTACTGCTGCTTCAGGATTCGGGCCTGGTCGCCAAGACCGCTACCTCCGGGTGGCGCCTGACCTGGGCCGGCCACGACCGCGCGGAAGCGCGTAGCGCAGCCTAGCAGGCATCCGGCCGGACGCGCAGACAAACCACCTGCCATAAAGTACAAAGCCCGTGGCCATTGCGGCACGGGCTTTGTCACGCTATTTCTTGTCGGCGGGCTGTACCGCTTGCGGATCAAACTGGCCGGGCTGGGAGGTTCGCCGCTTTTCGCCGGGTTGCTGGAAGTGTGTCTTCCAGGGTGTGGTCGGCGCTGTTTGCTGACCAGGCTGCCTGGGACTGTAATTCATTCGATACCCCCATCGATGTCCGTCCGTGCCGGACCGGCACTCTCCCAGTGTAGGCCTATGCGGGTCCTTTCCCTAACGCTGTTACCGATGAGGCGCCCGCCAGCGGCGGCGTTGCCACGCTGGCGTCATTCCGTCATTCCTCCTGGAACGCTTCCTCGCGCTTGGCCTTGATCGACGGCAGGGCAACGATGCAGACCAGCAGGCCAGCCGCAATCAGCAGGCCGAGCGACAGCGGACGGGTCAGGAACACGGTGAATGTCCCTCGCGACAGCAAGAGCGCGCGGCGGAAGTTCTCTTCCATCATCGGCCCCAGCACGAAGCCCAGCAGCAACGGCGCCGGCTCGCACTTGAGCTTGATGAACAGGTAGCCGATCACACCGAAGCCAGCTGCGGTAAAGACGTCGAAGGTCTGGTTGTTGACCGAGAACACGCCGATGCAGCAGAACACCAGGATGGCCGGGTACAGGTAGCGGTAGGGCACCTGCAGCAGCTTGACCCAGATCCCGATCAGCGGCAGGTTCAGGATGATCAGCATCAGGTTGCCGATCCACATCGAGGCGATCAGGCCCCAGAACAGCGCGGGGTTGCTGGTCATGACCTGCGGGCCCGGCTGGATGTTGTGGATGGTCATCGCGCCTACCATCAGCGCCATCACGGCGTTGGGCGGAATGCCCAGCGTGAGCAGCGGGATGAAGGAGGTCTGCGCCGCGGCATTGTTGGCCGATTCCGGACCCGCCACGCCTTCGATGGCGCCCTTGCCGAACTCATGCGAGTACTTGGAGGTCTTCTTCTCCAGCGAGTAGGCCGCGAAGGAAGCGAGCGCCGCACCGCCGCCGGGCAGGATCCCGAGAATGGAGCCAAGCGCGGTACCGCGCAGCACCGCCGGCGCCATACGCTTGAAGTCAGCCTTGGAGGGCCACAGGTTGGTGACGTGGTCGGTGAAGGTCTCGCGGTTTTCCTTCTGCTCCAGGTTGGCGATGATCTCGGCGAAGCCGAACATGCCCATGGCCAGCGCGACGAAGTCGACGCCGTCGGTCAGTTCAGGCACGTCGAATGAGAAGCGCGCGGCGCCCGAGTTCACGTCGGTGCCGACCAGGCCCAGCAGCAGCCCCAGCACGATCATGGCGACCGCCTTGGGCAGCGAGCCCGAAGCCAGCACCACGGCGCCGATCAGGCCCAGGCACATCAGCGAGAAGTACTCGGCGGGGCCGAACTTGAACGCCAGTTCCGACAGCGGCGTAGCAAACGCGGCCAGGATCAGCGTAGCCACGCAGCCGGCGAAGAAGGAGCCCAGGCCGGCAGTGGCCAGTGCCACGCCCGCTCGTCCCCGCCTTGCCATCTGGTAGCCATCGATGGTGGTCACCACCGACGACGATTCACCCGGCAGGTTCACCAGGATAGCGGTGGTGGAGCCACCATACTGCGCGCCGTAGTAAATACCGGCCAGCATGATCAGCGCAGCCACCGGCGGCAGCGTGTAAGTCACCGGCAGCAGCATGGCGATGGTCGCCAGCGGCCCGATGCCAGGCAGCACGCCGATCAGCGTTCCCAGCACACAGCCGAGAAAGCAGTACCCAACGTTTTGCAGTGTCAGCGCCGTGGAGAACCCAAGGGCCAGGTGTTCGAATAGTTCCATGAGGCTGTCTCCCTCGCCTGCAGTGAAACCCGGGCTGCGCATCTGCCCCAGGGGCAGGCACGGCGGACCAGGCCGCGCGCTGTATTCTTTTGCGGATTCGCGCGCGTATCGGAGGAAGCTGGCGCGGCACAAGGCCACGCTGGTTTCCGCCACAGATTGTCATCGACAGCAGGCGCGCGCCTAGGCGCACCCCAATGGCTTACCAAGCACAGTAGGCGCGAGTGCTTTCATCCGCCTTTCAGCGACCGCGGCTGCGGGTATGTCCCGATACGCTGGAGTGACGCAGGCGATCCTCGGCCCTGAAAAGCCAACGCCCCGGGCGAGAGCCGGGGCGCTGTCACATGGCCTGCCACGAACCTGGCAGGCACGCAGGTGCGAGGCTTACTGCTTCATCGTGTCCTTGCCCATCGAGTCCTTGCCCATCGCGTCCTTGCTCATGGAGTCCTTGCTCATGCTGTCCTTGCCCATCTTGTCCTTGCTCATCTTGTCCTTACTCATCTTGTCCTTACTCATCTTGTCGTGGCTCTTGCTCATCTTGTCCTTGCTCATCGAGTCCTTGCTCATCGAGTCCTTGCTCATGGTGTCCTTGGCCATGCTGCTGTCATTGCTCATGGCATCCTTCTTCATGGTGTCCTGGGCAAAGGCATGACCGGCGAACAGCATCGTGGTCGAGAGCAGGGTGGCTGCGAAAAGTTTGTTCATGAAGATCTCCTTGGGTATGTCAGTGTGCAAGCCGGCACCATGTCGGCCAATTTCAAGCGGATCAGGATCCGCCGAACCAGTTGTATCCCTGGTCTTCCCAGTAACCGCCGGGATACGTGTTGGTGACGTACAGCGCCATGATGTGCTTGGGGTTCTTGTAGCCAAGCTTGGTCGGCATGCGCAGTTTCATGGGGAAGCCGTATTTGGGCGGCAGCTTCTCCCCGTCGTAGGTAAAGGTCAGCAGCGTCTGCGGATGCAGCGCGGTAGGCATGTCGATGCTGGTGAAGTAGTCGTCGGCACAGCGAAAGCCCACATACTTCGCGCTGGTGTCGGCGCCCACGCGACGCAGGAATTCCGAGAAGGGCGTGCCTCCCCATTTGCCGATGGCGCTCCAGCCTTCCACGCAGATATGGCGCGTGACCTGCGAGGTCTGCGGCAGCGCGTACAGTTGCTCGAGGGTCCACGGATCCTTGCGCGCCACCATGCCGCCGACTTCCAGCCGGAAGTCAGCACCGTCGACCTCGGGCACTTCGTCCTCGCCGTAGAAGGCATTGAACGGGAACGGCCGAGTGATCATGGACTCCGCGTAGGTGGGCGCGAGCCGCTTGGGGTCGAACAGCCAGCCTTGCACGCGATCGTTGAAGCGCGATACCGCGGTGAGGAAGCGGTCCACCGAGGCGTCGTCGGTCAGGCTGCAACCCGTGAGCATCGTCAGCCCGCCCAGCGTGACGGCGCGCTTGGCGAACAGGCGGCGCGACGGCATATCGAGTTCACGCACGGCATCCCGCAGGATCAGGCGCCGGTCTAGCGTGACGATGGGTTTGGATTTGTCCATGGCGATTCTCCGCGATGCGGTTTTGTATGCGGTTCTGTGGATGCGGTATTTCGTGAATGCGGCCGGCGTTCAGCGGCCGCGCAGCATGATCAGCAGCGTGCGCGGCACCAGCGCCACCATGGCCACATGCACGACGATGAACAGCACGATGGCGCTCATGCACACGAAGTGGACCCAGCGCGCCGCGTCATAGCCGCCCATCAGGTCGCGCAGCAGCGGGAACTGCACCGACTTCCAGATCGCCAGGCCGGACAGCACCGTCACCACGATAACCAGCACCACGCCCAGGTACATGGCCTTCTGGGCTGCGTTGTATTCAGCCAGGTCCGGGTGCGCCAGCCGGCCGCGCAGCGCCGCGGCGACATCGCGCAGCGCTGCGGGCACCGACAGCGGCAGGAAGCGGCGGCGGAACCGTCCGGTGAGCGCATTCATCACCAGGTAGAACAGCCCGTTGGCGACCAGCAGCCACATGGCGGCGAAGTGCCACTGCAGCGCGCCCCCCAGCCATCCGCCCAGCGTGATGCCCTTGGGGAAATGCAGGCCGAACAGCGGTGACGCGTTATAGATGCGCCAGCCGCTCATCACCATGATGATGACGGCGATGGCGTTGAGCCAATGGGTGATGCGCACCCATGCCGGCTGGATGGCGGCGGACCTTTGTCCGCGGCGGTCGTGCGCGGGCCGCGATAGCTGGGAGGCTGTGTCCACCGTCTTTCTCCAATGTTCCGTGGCGCTCGCAGGTGCGGTTGCAACGGTTTATGTGCCTTTGTCGACGGTGGCGGCACGAACTTACACGCGGTACGGAAATTTTTCTGGCACGCGGGCACGTCGGCAACGGGTATCCCCGGAGTCACTCAGCGAGCTCGGCGAAAGAAGGTACGGACTGTTGGGCGACGCATGGACGGCTACCCGCACCCTTGACATTAGCACTCCGCCCGCGAGACGCCAAAGGCTATCGATGCCCGGCTCCCACGGCCCGCTACAATGCTGGCGGGCCGCGCGGCCCGCGCTGTCCCATTGCGCGCATACAGCCCGGGCTGCCCGGAGCCGCGCATACCGCCGCCGCCCCGACACCATCCACGGACCCCAGGATCTCCGCATGCCTTTGACCGCCGAGCAGCTTATCGAATACATGGACTTCGCCGCAGGCCTCGCGCAGGCGGCCGGCAACGCCAGCCTGCCGTACTTCCGCAGCGCCCCGGCGGTAGAGGACAAAGGCGGCCGGCGCTTCGACCCGGTCACCGCGGCCGACAAGGCTGCCGAGCGCGCCATGCGCGACCTGATCCTGGCGAGGTACCCGGAGCACGGCATCCTGGGCGAGGAAGAAGACCGCGTGGCCGGCAGCTCGCCGCTGACCTGGGTGCTCGATCCCATCGATGGCACCCGGGCCTTTATCACCGGGCTGCCGCTGTGGGGCACGCTGATCGCGCTCAATGACGGCCAGCGGCCGGTGATCGGCATCATGGACCAGCCGTTCACGCGCGAGCGGTTCAGCGGCGATGGCAGCCAGGCATGGCTCAACGGCCAGCCCCTGCGCACCCGGCCGTGCGCCGACCTGGCGCAGGCCAAGCTGATGTGCACCACGCCGGAGATGTTCGAGGACGCGGCGCAGTTCGCCGCGTTTCGCCGCGTGGCGGACGCCGCCCGGATGCAGCGCTACGGCGGCGATTGCTACGCCTACTGCATGGTCGCGGCGGGCCATGTGGATGCGGTGGTCGAGGCCGGCCTGAAGGCTTACGACGTGCAGGCGCTGATTCCCATCGTGCAAGGCGCCGGTGGCGTCATGACAAGCTGGTCCGGCGGCGATGCGCAGCAGGGCGGCACCGTGGTTGCCTGCGGCGACCCGCGGCTGCATCAGCAGATACTCGCGTTGCTGAATGCGCCTGTTTGAGCACTTCGCAGGCCCCGGCGCGCCGGCCAGGCTTGCTATCATGCTGGCCGCGACGTCCGGTGCGGGAATTGCTATCCAAACGCCATCCAAGCGCCATCCCGGCCCGGACCTAACCATGCAGTAGGGAAGAAACCAGAAACATGATGTCAAACGCTTGCGGCCTCGATTTCGGCACGTCCAATTCCACGGTGGGCTGGTGCCGGCCGGGACAACCCACGCTGTTGCCGCTGGAAGATGGCAAGCTCACGCTGCCCTCGGTGATCTTCTTTCACTCCGAGGATCCGCTGGTCAGCTACGGCCGTGCCGCGCTCGGCGACTACCTGGCGGGTTATGAGGGCCGGCTGATGCGCTCGCTCAAGAGCCTGCTCGGCACCTCGATGATGGAAGACAGCACCGAGGTCATGGGCCAGGCCATGCCGTTTCGCAAGCTGCTCTCGCACTTCATCGGCGAGCTCAAGCAGCGTGCCGAGACCTCGGCCGGCGCCGGCTTCGACAAGGTCGTGCTGGGCCGCCCGGTCTTTTTCATCGACGAAGACCCCAAGGCCGACCAGCTCGCCGAGCAGACGCTGCGCGAGATCGCGGCGGATGCCGGCTTCAAGGACATCGAGTTCCAGTACGAGCCGATCGCCGCGGCCTTCGACTACGAAGCCACGATCTCGCGCGAGGAACTGGTGCTGGTGGCCGACATCGGCGGCGGCACCTCCGACTTCTCGCTGGTGCGCCTGTCGCCCGAGCGGGCCGGCAAGGTCGACCGGCGTGGCGACATACTGGCCAATGGCGGCGTGCATATCGGCGGCACGGACTTCGACAAGAGCCTGAGCCTGGCGAGCGTGATGCCGTTCCTGGGCCTGGGCAGCGAGCTGCGCAACGGCAAGGCGATGCCTTCGAGCCAGTATTTCGACCTGGCGAGCTGGCACACCATCAACCTGGTCTACACGCGCAAGGCCTGGTCGCACGTGATGGACAACTATCGCGATGCGGCCGACAAGGTCAAGCTGGACCGCCTGATCAGCCTGATCAAGCAGCGCGCCGGCCACTGGCTCGCAATCCAGGTGGAAGCCGCCAAGATTGCCTTGTCTGCCGAACAGGAGACGCAACTCGACCTGGGGCGCATTGCCCCGGGCGAAACCATGGCGATAGGCCGTACTGACTTTGACCAGTCCATTGCGAAGCTGGTTGGCAAGACCGAGGTGACGGTGCAGGCGTTGTTGCGCGATGCGGGAGTACAGGCGGACGCGATTGACACCGTATTGTTTACCGGCGGATCCAGCAGCGTGCCTTTGTTGCGCGAGCGGCTGTCCGAGCTGATCCCGGGGGCGCAGCGGATCGAGGGCGATCTGTTCGGCGGCATTGGTTCCGGCCTCGCGCTGGATGCCCGGCGCAAATTCGGCTAAGCGCCTCGCATCCGGCAGGACCCATTGAAGGCCGGCGCCGTGCGCCGGCCTTCATGCATTCATCCCCTCATGCTAATGTCCCATCTTCGCGATTTCGCGTTTTCGAAGAGGCACCACATGCATGCGGGTATCGTCGAAGCCAGCTACGGCTCCGATCCGGTTGGCCTGGTCAGCGGTTTCCGCTTCCTGCCCGGCGAGCCGGGCCAGCCCATCGATTCCGCCGCGGCGGCCGTGTGGCTCAGGCAGCCCCCGGCGGGCGACGAATTTCTCTGGCTGCACTTCAATCTGTCGCATAGCGCCTGCGAGCGCTGGCTCAAGGGCCAGCTCGACTTGCCGGAGGGGTTCTTCGAGGCGCTGCGCGAGGGCTCGCGTTCCACGCGCATCGAGCGGCTCGATACCGCGCTGCTTGCGGTGGTCAACGACGTGATCTACAACTTCGGCGTGAGCAACACCGATATCTCCACGCTGTGGGCCTGTGCCGACCGCCGCATCCTGGTGACGGCGCGCATGAAGCCGTTGCGCTCGGTCGACCAGCTGCGCGCCTCGGTGCGCCAGGGCGAGCTGTTCCACACGCCGCTGGCGCTGCTGGTGCATTTGCTGCGCGACCAGGCCGATGTGCTGGTGCGCATCGTGCGCGAAACCAGCGTTACCGTGGACCAGGTCGAGGATCGCCTGCTCTCGCAGCGCCTGCATGGCAACCGCGCGGAGCTTGGCTCCATGCGCCGCGGCCTGGTGCGCTTGCAGCGGCTGCTCGCGCCCGAGCCTGGCGCGCTGTTCCGACTGCTCAACCGGCCTCCGGCCTGGCTGCAGGAGCAGGACATCCAGGACCTGCGCGACTCCACCGAGGAGTTCTCGCTGGTGCTGAGCGACCTGGCGGCGTTGGTCGAGCGCATCAAGCTGCTGCAGGAAGAGATCGCGGCCAAGCTCAACGAGCAGACCAACCGCACGCTGTTCACGCTGACGCTGGTCACCGTGCTGGCGTTGCCGATCAACATCGTCGCCGGTTTTTTCGGCATGAATGTGGGCGGGATTCCGCTGGCGGACCATCCGCACGGTTTCTGGGTGCTGGTGGTGCTGGTGGCCAGCTTCACCGTGCTGGCGGGGCGCTGGGCCTTCCGCAAGCAGGGAGCTTACTGAGCGCGCCGCCGGTGAGTCATGGAGGCGTCACATTTCCCGGTTAGCCTGCCAGTCACCACGTGGCTGCGAACAGGAGTTGGCGATGAGACCAGACGAGAATGAGCTGATTCGGCGTATCCACCGCGAGGTGGCCGATCACTATGACGAAGAACTCGAGCTGGAGCTGGAAGACCATCATGTCGATACGCTGTTCGGCGAGGGCGGTGGCGGCCTGGACGAGGACGAACGGGCTGCGCGGCGGCTGTACTTCCGTGAGCTGTTTCGCCTGCAGGGCGAGCTGGTCAAGCTGCAAAGCTGGGTGGTGGAGACCGGCCACAAGGTCGTGATCCTGTTTGAAGG
>NZ_AHJE01000024.1 GCF_000243095.1 Cupriavidus basilensis OR16
CCGGGTGCCGGGTTGTCGTCGATGAGCGCGACGCTGCAGCCACTCCCGGCCGCCGCGCGCGCCGCCGCCATGCCGGCGGGCCCGGCGCCGACGACCAATACGTCGTAGCGGCGCTGGCAAGAGGCCGGCGCCTGCCCGGTGCCTGTGTGCAGCGCGCTCATGGCGCGCGCTCCAGCACCATGCCCTCCCGGCACGTGATCTGGCACGCCAGCCGGCGCCGGCCGTCGATGGTCATGCGGCATTCCTGGCAAATGCCCATGCCGCAAAACGGCGCGCGCGGCTCGCCGCCGCAGGAGCGGCGGGTGAACGGCCGGTCGCTATAGGCCATGGCCGCCGCCACGGAGATGCCCGCCGGCACCCGCAGCGCGCGGCCATCCAGGAGGACGTTCACGGACAAGTTAACGGCCCGGTTGCGTTTCATGCAGGGTCTCCGTGCCGGGGCCAGGCGCGGTCTCTCGTGGCTGCGGCGAAGCGGCTGAAGGAAAAAGGCGCCGGATCGATCGGGGCCCGGTGGCCCAGCACCAGCGCCGCCAGCAGGCGCGCGCTGCCGGGCGCGGTGGTCACGCCCAGCCCCTCGTGGCCCACCGCCAGCCACAGGCCCGGCTGTCCGGGGTGGGCGCCGACGATGGGCAGCCCGTCAGGCGTGGCGGCGCGAAAGCCGGTCCAGCAGCGGATCGCGTTCATCCCGGCGAGCTCGGGCAGGTAGGCGGTGGCGCGCTGGAGCATGCGGGCCATGACCTGGCTATCCACGGCAGTGTCGAGGCTGTCGAACTGGCGCGACGAGCCGATCAGCAACTGGCCAGTGGGGCGCGGCTGCACATTGAAGGCGACCGAGGTTCCGTCGCTGTGGTGCGCGCTCGCGGCATAGCCGAGTTCGACCAGTTGATGGTTCACGCAGGCCGGGTAGCGCTCGGTAATGACGAGATGCCCCTTCCTGGCGCGGATCGGCAGCGCGGGCAGCAGTTGTGTGGCCTGGATGCCGTTGGCGACGACAACCGCGGTGGCGCTCAGTCGCCTGCCGTCCGCCAGGGTGACATGGTTTGCCTCCACCGCGCTCACCGTGGCTTGCACCAGGCTTATCCGCGATGCCCTCTGCGCGAGCAGCCACGAGGCCACGGCCGGGGCGTAGACGATGGCATCGCCCGCGACCTTGAGCGCGCCCGCCAGGCCCGCGCGCAGCATGGGCTCCTGGCGCGCCAGTTCGCCGGCATCCAGCGTGGCGCACGGGATGCCCTGCGCCCGCAGCGCGTCTTGCCGCTGGCGGGCCAGGTCCATTTCCGCGGCATCGCTGGCCACCCACAGCGTGCCGCACTGGCGATACGCACAGCCAGGCGGCATGTCGCGGGCGAGCTCCCGCCAGAGCCTGAGCGAGCAGGCGCACAGGTCACGCTCGGCCGCGGTGTCGTCCATCATCACCAGGTGGCCCATGCCGGCGTGGGTGGCGCCGCCGGCGCGGCTGTCCAGCACGCAGACATCCAGCCCGTGCCCGGCCAGTTCGAAGGCGCAGGCCGCGCCGACGATCCCGGCGCCGATCACGATGACATCGCCGCAAGCCTGCGCGGGCCTCATGCGCCGATGCCCCAGGCGAAGGGATCGTCGTGCGCGATCAGCAGCGTGGCCTCGGCATGCACATGCGCGCGGCCATGTATGGTCGGGATGATGCGGCCGGGTTCGTCGGCGGGCGCATAGTGCGCCACGAAGCGGCTGCCGGTCACGCTGGCCTGGCGCCAGGGTGTGCCGGGCGCAAGCTTGCCGTCCGCTGCCAGGCAGGCGAGCTTGGCGCTGGTGCCGGTGCCGCAGGGGGAGCGGTCGTAGGCCTTGCCAGGGCACAGCACGAAATTGCGGCTGTCGGCTTCATCGGCATCGTCGGGCGTGCAGAACAGTTCGATATGGTCGACCGGCGCGCCGTCCGGCGCCGCGATGCCTGCCAGTTCGAGCGCCTGCCGCACGGCCCATGCGAACGCCGTCAGCGCCTCGAGATTGTCGCGCGCGATGCGCTGGCCATGGGCTTCGATCAGGAAGAACCAGTTGCCGCCCCAGGCGATGTCGCCGCTGACGCAGCCGTGGCCCGGCACGTCGACGGCCACCGCATGCCGGTAGCGCCAGGCGGGCACATTGCGCACGCCGACCGAGCCGTCTTCATGCAGCGTGGCCTCGACCGTGCCCACTGGCGTATCGATGCTGTGCCGGCCCGGCGCGATGCACCCGAGATGCGCCAGCGAGGCCACCAGCCCGATGGTGCCGTGGCCGCACATGCCCAGGTAGCCGCTGTTGTTGAAGAAGATCACGCCCGCGCAGGCACCGGCGGAAACCGGCGGGCACAGCAGCGCGCCGACCATCACGTCGCTGCCGCGCGGCTCCAGCACGGTGGCGGCGCGCCAGTGGTCGTGCTCCCGCGCGAGCCGCTCCAGCCGCGCGGCCATGCCGCCGCCGCCGAGATCGGGGAAACCGTCGATGACCAGCCGGGTGGGTTCGCCGCCGGTGTGGGAGTCGATCACCCTGATCCGGCGGGGCGCGGGCGGTGATGGTACCGCGGAGCTTGCGGTGGACGGCGGGGCGCTCGGATGCATGGCGGGAATGCCCAGGGGGCCAGGTGTGGATGACCCCTATAGCGTGGCATGGCCGCCCCCTGCCGGCTTGTTGCCTTTCCCCAGCGCCGATGACGAAATCGGCATAGTGGCAAGCCGATGCCCGCCACTTGCCGCAGAGGCCTCAGATGCCGATGAACTCGGCGAACTCCGCCAGCGGCGCGCGCGTGGCGCGCAGCTGGTTGACCGGTGCTTCCGTGTCTTCATAGCCGATCGCCATGCCGGTAAACAACATGCGTTCGGGCGGAATGGCGAGAAAGCCCGAGATGGTTTCCGGATAAATCGCCCAGCATTCCTGCGCGCAGCTGTCCAGCCCATGCTCGCACAGCAGCAGCATCACGGTTTGCAGGTACATGCCCAGGTCCGACCATTGCGGCGGGCCCATGCGGCGGTCCACGGTGCAGTTGGCGAACTGGGCCATGCGCGCCGGCTTGTTCTCGCGCGGGATACCCAGGCAGCGATAGAGGTCCTCGCCTACCTGGAAGCGGCGTTCGCGATAGGGCGAGACCAGTTCGCGCGGGTAGATGTCGTACTCGCTCCCTTCGCCGCCGGGCATGCCGGCGATGCGCTCGCGCATGGTGGCCTTGAGCCGCTCCAGCGGCTCGCCGCCCACCACGTGCAGGTGCCAGGGTTGCAGGTTGCCGCCCGACGGCGCGCGCGCGGCCTGCTCCAGCACGTCGCGGATGACCTCGGGCGGCACCGGCGTGGGAAGGAAGCCGCGTACCGATTTACGGCTCTGGACTGCCATGCTGACTTTCACGCTGTATTCCTTGGGGCTAGGCGGGGGATCAACGGCATCAGATAAAGGGCGGCTCGCTGCCCCAGTCGAAGAAGTCAGGCATGTCCTGCGACACCCGCTCCGGGAAGCTGGCCGGGCGCTTCTCCAGGAAGGCGCTGACGCCCTCCTTGACGTCCGCCGACTGGCCGCGCGACTGGATCGCGCGGCTGTCCAGGCGGTGCGCCTCCATCGGGTGGCTCGCGCCCGCCATGCGCCAGATCAGCTGGCGCGAGATGGCGACGGAAACCGGCGCGGCGTTGTCCGCGATCTCGCGGGCCAGCGCCTGCGCGGCCGGCAGCAGGTCTTCGGGCGCGTGCAGCGAGCGCACCAGCCCGCGCTCCAGCGCTTCCTGCGCCGAGAACACGCGGCCGGTATAGCACCACTCAAGCGCCGTGGAGATGCCAACCACGCGCGACAGGAACCACGACGATGCCGCCTCCGGCGTGATGCCGCGGCGCGCGAACACGAAACCGAACTTGGCGTCGGTGGACGCCAGGCGGATATCCATCGGCAGTTGCATGGTCACGCCGATGCCCACCGCGGGCCCGTTGACCGCGGCGATCACCGGCTTGAGGCTGCGGAAGATGCGCAGCGCCACGCGCCCGCCGCCGTCGCGGTGCGCCGCTTCCTTGCTGGCGCCGTAGCGCTTCTCGTAGTCGAAGGTGGCGCCGCCCGAGGACAGGTCGGCACCCGCGCAGAAGGCGCGCCCGGAGCCGGTGACGATCACCGCGCGGACATTGTCGTCGGCGTCGGTGGCGTCGAAGGCATCGATCAGCTCCTGCATCATCTGTGCGGTGAACGCATTGAGCTTGTCCGGGCGGTGCAGGGTGATGGTGGCGACACCCCGGTCGATCGCATACTGCAGGGTCTCGAAGCTGGGAGGAACGGCTGGGTTCGGGGTGCTCATGGCTGGCCTTGGCTCTCTCGAAAGGGGTGTGGGTAAGGTAGTGCAGAATCGGGCGCCTGCAATCGTCGATTCCGACGAGGTAGGGACGGCAGCGCCGCCGTAGACTGGCGCCAGGACGCCTGGCGGCGCATGCCCGGCAGAAGACAGATCAGAGACGATACAAGACCAGAAGCCAGAAGGAACGACATGAAGACGCGCATTACCGAATTGCTGGGCACCCGCTACCCCATCATCCAGGGCGGCATGCAGTGGGTTGGCTACGCCGAGATGGCCGCCGCGGTCTCCAACGCCGGCGGGCTGGGCGTGCTCACCGCGCTGACCCAGCCCACTCCGGAAGCGCTGGCCGCGGAGATCCGCCGCACGCGCGAGCTGACCGACCAGCCCTTCGGTGTCAACCTGACGCTGCTTCCCTCCATCAACCCGCCGCCGTACGCGCGCTACCTCGACGTGATCATCGAAAGCGGCATCAAGGTGCTGGAGACCGCCGGCAACAATCCCAGGGAACATATCGCGCGCGCCAAGGCCGCCGGCATCAAGGTGATCCACAAGTGCGTGGCGATCCGCCATGCGCTGTCGGCCGAGCGCCTGGGCGTGGACGCGGTCTCCATCGACGGCTTCGAGTGCGCGGGCCACCCGGGCGAGGACGACGTCCCCGGCATGGTGCTGATCCCGCTGGCCGCGCGCCGGCTGGGCATTCCGGTGATCGCCTCCGGCGGCATTGCCGACGGGCGCGGCATGGCGGCGGCACTGGTGCTGGGCGCCGAAGGCATCAACATGGGCACGCGCTTTTGCGCCACGCGCGAGGCGCCGATTCACCACAACGTCAAGCAGGCGCTGGTGGACGCGAGCGAGCGCGACACCAACCTGATCTTCCGCACGCTGCACAACACCGCGCGCGTGCTGAAGAACGCCATCTCCGACGAGGTCGTCACCATCGAGCGCCAGCCGGGCGGCGCCCAGTTCGAGGACGTCAAGCACCTGGTGGCGGGCGTACGCGGCAAGGCCGCGCTCGCCGCCGGCGAGACCGATGGCGGCATCATCAGCGCCGGCCAGTGCGTGGGCCTGATCGACGACATCCCGACCTGCGCCGAGCTGATCGAGCGCATGGTGGCCGAATGCCGCGAGCAGCTCGGGGTGGCCTCGCGCTACTTCGCGGCGTGAGGCGGCGGGACAGGCATGGCTGAATCCAACCAATCTTCCGGCGCCGCTGGTGCCGACGCCGCCGACGCTGCCGACGCGGTCCCGCCGGGCTTCAAGGCCATGCGTCCGAGCGGCGGCTTTCTTGCCCATCTCGGCCAGCTCTACGTGGACAGCGGGCAGCGCGCGGTGGGCGTGCGCATCGGCACGCATCACCTCAACCCGCTCGGCATCCCGCACGGGGGCATGCTGGCCACGCTGGCCGATACCGCCATTGGCATGATGATGCTGATGGAGGGCGAGCGCATGCCGCCCGCCGTGACCGTCAATCTCAGCCTGGATTATTTCGATGCCGCCCGCCTGGGCGAGTGGATCGAGGCGCACGTCGAGTTCGACAAAATGGGTTCGCGGCTGCGCTTTGGCCATTGCCGCGTGATGGCCGGCGAGCGCTGCCTGCTACGCGCCACGGCCATTTTCTCGGTGCTTACGCCCCGCACCTGAAGGGCGGCAACCGGCGCACGCGCGATCGCCGGCGCCGCGCAATCGTCGCTTCCGACGACGCCGGGTGCCCCGTTGCTGCGCCAGAATCCGCATCAGGCTAGCGAGGCTTGCCGTGCCATTCCCGGCGCGCGGCCACCACGGGCGGATCCGCCCGCAACGATAAGAGGAGAACACATGGCAGAGGCATACATCGTAGCGGCCGCGCGCACCGCAGGCGGGCGCAAGGGCGGCAAGCTGGCAGGCTGGCATCCGGCGGATCTCGCCGCGCAGGTCCTGGACGCGCTGGTGGCGCGCAGCGGCGCCGATCCGGCGCTGATCGACGACGTGATCATGGGCTGCGTGGGCCAGGCCGGCGAGCAGGCTGGCAACGTGGCGCGCAACGCCGTGCTGGCCTCGCGCCTGCCGGAAAGCGTGCCCGGCACCTCGGTCGACCGCCAGTGCGGCTCGTCGCAACAAGCCCTGCACTTCGCTGCGCAGGCGGTGATGTCCGGCGCGATGGACATCGTCATCGCCGCCGGCGTGGAAAGCATGACGCGCGTGCCGATGGGCCTGCCCTCCACGCTGCCCTTCAAGAACGGCTTCGGCAGCTCGATGAGCCCGGCCATGCAGGAGCGCTATCCCGGCGTGAAGTTCAGCCAGTTCACCGGCGCCGAGATGATGTCTCGCAAGTACGGCCTCACGCGCGACGATCTCGACCGCTTCGCGCTGGAAAGCCATCGCCGTGCCATCGCCGCTACGCAGGCGGGGCGCTTCAAGGACGAAATCGTGCCGGTGGCGGTGCGCGCCGCCGACGGCAGCAGCAATGGCGAGTTGCACACGGTGGATGAAGGCATCCGCTTCGAGGCCAGCCTGGAGTCCATCGGCAGCGTCAAGCTGATCGAGGAAGGCGGCACCGTTACCGCCGCCAGCGCCAGCCAGATCTGCGATGGCGCGGCCGGGTTGATGGTGGTCAACGAGGCCGGCCTGAAAAAGCTGGGCGTCAAGCCGCTGGCACGCATTCACCATATGTCGGTGCTGGGCCATGATCCCGTGATCATGCTGGAAGCACCGCTGCCGGCAACGCTGCGGGCGCTGGAAAGGGCCGGCATGAAGATCGGCGATATCGACCTGTTCGAGATCAATGAAGCGTTTGCGCCGGTGCCGCTGGCGTGGCTGCAGACCACGGGCGCGGATCCGGCGCGGATGAATGTGAATGGCGGCGCCATTGCGTTGGGGCATCCGCTTGGGGGCTCGGGGGCGAAGCTGATGACCACGCTTGTGCATGCGTTGCACGCGCAGGGTAAGCGGTATGGGTTGCAGACGATGTGTGAGGGTGGGGGGATGGCGAATGTGACTATTGTTGAGCGGTTGTAGGGTGATGGGGTGCCTATCGCTGTTTCTTTGAGCGGCGATGGCGTCTTGGACCCATGAGCGTACGACATGCCCATACTGGGGTGATCGCTGTTTTTTGAACGGCGTTGGTTATTGCACCCAACCGCGCAAAGAAAAGTGACCGGCGCCCCCGTAGGGGGATGTCGTATGGCTCTTGGGCCCAATAACCATCGCCGATCAAAAAACAGCAACAGCAACCCCCCCACCTTCAAGCAAACGTAATAGCCTGCCGCCGATCCCCCCGATCCAAATGCGGCAAACCATTAAAACTCAGCAACCGCTGCGTCCCACGCCCAGAAATAATCTCGCAAAAAGCCGTATTCCGAAACTGCAAATTCAACTCGATCGCAGTCTGCGCCGGCGCACCCAGCAAATCCGCGGTAGCCCGCCCGATAGCCCCGCCAGAACTAACAACCAACACCGCATCCTCCCGCGAAGCCCCTTCCGTGGCATGCAGCAAACCGTCGCGGATCCGCCCCCCGAACTCCGCCCACGACTCCGGCATGCCCACCAGTTGATCCAGCGTCCAGGCCTGATAAGCCGCGCGAAATGTCCGCCAGTAGTCGTTGTAATCCGTATTCTGATGGGCGCGATGATCCGCCCCGCCGGTATGGCTGCGATAGAGCGCTTCGCCATCGTATTCGTTAAGGCCGAGGTGGGTTTCGATGCCCGTCTGGACCGGCACATCGCCAGCCGCCATGCCGGCCAGGATCTCCAGCGCGGTGTCTTGCTGGCGCACCAGCGAGCCGGCCACCACCCGCTTGAACGAGATACCGCGCTCGCGGAAATACTCGCCCAGCCAGCGAGCTTGCTGCCGTCCGGTGTCGGAGAGGCAGTCGTAGTTGGCGGCGCCGAATGAGGCCTGACCGTGCCGTACCAGGAAGAGCGTTGCCATGCGTGATGTCGGCGCCAGAAGGCACCCGGGATGCGGTAAAACGGGAATCGGCACGCGAACGCCAGTGCGCCGCGCGGGGTGCTGCCATTGTAGGAGTGCCGGCCGCGGCGGCCAAGCTAAGCCGCCGCGGATTCATAGCGGTCATTGCCGCGCTGCATGATCCCGCTGCGGCGCGGCAGGGCTGGTCCAGCCTTAGTCCAGTGTCACGCCCGTATCCGCGGTCAGCTTGAGCACGCCCGGCAGGTAGGCCTTGTAGGCGGTGAGTGCTTCTGCCGGCAGGTTGCCGATCGGCTCCGCGCCCATGTCCTCGATTCGCTGGCTGATCTCCGGCGTCTTCACCAACGCGCTCGCCTCGCGGCCCAGGCGCTCGACGATGTCGCTGGGCGTGCGCGCCGGGACCAGCAGCGTGATGGGGCCGACCAGCTTGTACGGCTCGTCGGGGTATCCGGCCTCGGCAAAGGTCGGCACGTTGGGCAAGGCCTTGGCGCGCCGGGTGCCGGTGACGGCCAGCGGACGCAGCTTGCCGCTGGCGAAGTGCTGCTTGAGCGAGGTCACCGAGCCAACCGTCATGTTGACCTGGCCGGCGAGCAGATCGCTCACCATCGGGCCTTCGCCGCGATACGGCACATGCAGGATATCGACGCCATAGGTCTTGTCGAGGTAGGCCTGGATGGTGTGCGGCTGCGTGCCCGGGCCCCAGGAGCCCATGCGCAGCTTGCCGGGTTCCTTCTTGGCATAAGCGATCAGTTCCGCCACGGTTTTCACCGGCAGCGTGCCGTTGACGGCCAGCACCGTGCGCGCCATGGCGATGTCCGACACCTGGCGCAGGTCGGTGCGCGGGTCGTAGGGCAGCTTCTTGTAGAGGGCGAGGTTGGCGGTGATCGGGCCGGGGATGGTCAGCAGCAGCGTGTAGCCATCGGGCGCTGACTTGGCCACATAGTCGGTGCCGATGATGCCGCCGGCGCCGCCTTTGTTCTCCACCACCACGGTTTGTCCCAGCCGTTTGCCCAGGCCTTCGGCTAGCGTGCGCGAGAGCGTGTCGGTGAGGCCGCCGGCCGGATAGGGCACGATCAGGTGCAGGGGCTTGTTGGGATAGCTGACTTGCGCCTGGGCTGCCAGCGGCGGCAGTGCCGCGCAGGCGCAGGCTAGCAGGGCGGCCGCTTTCCCGCAGAACGGGCTGCGTATCTTCATGTTTTGTCTCCTCGGTGTTTTATGGGATCCGGCGCGCGCTCCGAGCAAAATGCGCGCGCCGATATTGGGTCAGGCTTGATTGCGGCGGGAAACCACGCGCGGGACCGCGCGTTGTGATGCTGCGAGGTTGCGGCTTTGCGGCTTTACGGCTTTATGGCGTCACGCCGGCAACGTCAGGTAGCCGGCCACCAGCCGGGTCATTTCGCCGGGTAGCCGCTCATCGTCGAGCGGCAGCGGGCCGGCGTCGTTGAGGATGGCGTTGACCACGATGCTGAACACCGCCTGCATGGCAAAGCGCACGCGCATCTCAGCCTGCTCCGGCGGCACCGGCATGCGTGGCACCAGCAGCGCCACCATGCGCTCCACCACGTCTTGGCCGCTTTCGCGGTGCGGCAGCCATTCTTCCGGACGGTTGGAGGCGTGCTTGAGCGATGCCTTGATCACGCCGCGGTTGGCATGGCAGCCGAGCACTACGTAGCGCATGATCTTTTCCAGCATCACATCGGTGGGCACGTCCTCCCAGCGCTCCACGCGCAGGTAGCGCGCCACGGACTCGCCGGTTTCCTGCATCACCAGGGCGCGCAGTGCTTCGAAGAACGCTTGCTTGTCGCGGAAGCGGCCGTAGAAGGCCCCGACGGATACTTCGCAGGCGGAGGCGATCTGCGCGACCGAAACCGCGGAGAAATCCCGTTGCGCCAGCAGCTCGCGGCCCGCGTCCAGCAGAGCCTGCTCGGTCTCGCGCGCACGGCGCTGGCGTGGCGGCTGCAGGATCGAAGGCGTCGCTACGGTGGGGAATGCGGACGACCCCTTGGCGGGCTTGGCGGGGGACGCGGCAGAAGACGAGAGGGGCATGGTAATTCCGTATGCGAATTCTGATTCGGTTTTGTGAACCATATGGTTACCACGGCGTTTCGTCAAGAAACGGTCTACATTTCCAATATGTGGAAATACATTCCGTTCTTTGACACCGAAAAGGACGCCACCCACACTGGGTGCAAGGAGACAAGATGAACACGCCGGTCGAACAATTCATAGCCGAGCGCAGAAAAGAGGACCCGTCCTTCGGAGGCTTGCTGGCCAAGGGCTTTGCCTTGCTGCGCTGCTTTATCGACGAGCCGCGCCCGCTTGGCAACGGTGAGCTTTCCGAGCGCCTGCAGATGCCGCGCGCCACCGTGTCGCGTATCTGCCGCACGCTGTTCGAGCTGGGCTACCTGGACTGGGACCCCAAGCTCGACAAGTATTTCGTCGGTGCCCAGGTGCTGGCCCTGGGTTATCCCTACCTGGCCGGCCTGCAGGTGCGCCACGTGGCTCGTCCGCTGATGCAGGCGCTGGCGGATCGTATCGAAGGCGCCGTATCGATGGGCGTGGCACACCGGCTGGACGTGACCTACCTGCAGACCTGCACGCATCACGAGGGCACGGCGGCGCGCCCCGGCGTGGGCGCGGTGCGCTCGGTGCTGAGCACGGCGATGGGCCGTGCCTTCCTGTGCACGCTCTCCAAGATCGAGTTCGAGCAACTGATGCGGGCCGCACGCCGCGAACGCGCCGAGGAATACGCTGCCTGCTACGACACCATCTGCCATAACGTGGCGCACTACCCCAAGCGCGGCTTTGCCATCAATGAAGGCGACGCCGGCAGTGGCGTGCATGGCGTGGGCGTGTACTCGCGCATCGTCTACCTGAACCGCCCGCTGCTGTTCAACTGCGCGATCGCCGGCTCGCAAATGCGCCGCGGCGTGCTGGAAAAGAAGATTGCGCCGCTGCTGATGGAGATGACCCGCGCCATCGAATCCACGACCGGCCTGCACCAATAGCCCGGCCCACAGAGCAAGGCACACCAAGCCACACACGCAGCGCCGGCACAGGCGCAACCAAAACAAGCCATTCAAGGCTATCCGGAGACAACGCAATGCCCAGTCTAGATTCCCTGCTGAAACCACGCTCGGTCGCGGTCATCGGCGCGTCCACGCAGCCCGAGAAGGTGGGTGGCATGCCGATTCGGCTGCTGCGCGAGCTTGGCTACGCCGGGCGTATTTTTCCCGTGCACCCCACCGCCAGCGAGATCCAGGGCTTGCCCGCTTACGCGACGCTGGCCGCCATTGGCCAGGCCGTGGACCTGGCCATCGTGGCGGTGCCGGCGGTGGCAACGGAATCCGTGATGGCGCAACTGGCGCAAAACGGCACGCGCGCCGCGATTTTCTTCACCTCGGGCTTTGCCGAAGTGGGCGACGAGGGCCTGGCCATGCAAGTGGCGCTGGCCGAGAGCGCGCGCCGCCACGGCGTGGCCCTGCTCGGGCCCAATTGCCTGGGCGCGATGAACCTGCGCGAGCGCATGTTCGCCACCTTCTCGCCGATCCCGCTGACTGGCGTGCCGCCCGCGGGCGACGTGGGGCTGGTCAGCCAGAGCGGCGCGTTTGGCGCCTACGCCTTTGCGTTGGCGCGCGAGGCCGGGCTGGGCCTGAGCTATTGGGTGACCACCGGCAACGAGGCCGGCCTGCAAGTCGCCGATGTGATCGAGTGGATGGCGCAGGATCCAGATACCCGCGTGATCCTGGCGTACATGGAGGGTTGCCGCGATGGCGCGCGCCTGCGCCAGGCGCTGGCGGCCGCGCGCGCCGCCGGCAAGCCGGTGGTGATCACCAAGGTGGGCACCACCGAGGCAGGCGCGCGCTCGGCGCAGTCGCACACGGCGAGCCTGGCAGGAGAGGACGCGGTGTATCAAGCGGTGTTCGACGAGTACGGCGTGCATCGCGCCCATACGCTCGAGGATTTTTTCCGCCTCGGCTACACGCTGTCGCGCGGGCGGCGGCCGGCGCGCTGGGACAGCCCGAGCGGGTTGATGGGCGACGCGGTGGCGCCGGTGGCCATCGTCACCGTGTCCGGCGGCGTCGGCATCATGATGGCCGATCGCGCTGAAGAGCTTGGCATGCCCATGCCGCCCATGCCCGCGGCAGCCGCCAAGGCACTGCGCACGAGCATCCCCTTTGCCAGTACCGCCAACCCGATCGATGTGACGGGGCAGGTGGTGGCCCAGCCCGCCGTGCTGCTCGACGCGATGGCCGGCGTGGCCACCTGCGGCGAGTACGGCAGCGTGGTGGCCTTTCTCGCTGGCGGCGCTAACGCGCCGCGCTTGTGGGAAGAACTGCAGCGCACCATCGGCGCGCTGCATGAAGACAAGCGCGCCGCGCCGCTGCTGCTGTCCGGCGTGGTCGACGACGACAAGCGGGCGTGGCTGGAGGCGCATGGTTGCCTGGTGTTCCGCGAACCTGCCCACGCCATCGAGGCTGTGGCCACGCTGGCCCGCGCGGCAGCATTGGAAGCCGCCGCCGCGCGCGTGCCAGTTGCCGAGGCCGCCGCGCCGCTCGCCGCGCTCCTGCGCGATGTGCCGGACGATGCCAGCGCGCTGTCCGAGTTCGACGCCATGCGCCTGCTGGCGGACGCCGGCGTGCCAGTGGCCGCGCACGGACTTGCGCGCGACGCCGATGAAGCCGTGGCCCTGGCGCAGCGCATCGGTTACCCGGTGGCCGTCAAGCTGTGCTCGGCACAGGTGCTGCACAAGAGCGACGTGGGCGGCGTGGCGCTCAACCTGACCGACGACGCCGCGGTGCGCAAGGCCTTTGCTGCGATGCAAGCGGCGCTGGCGCGGGCCAGCGCCAGCCTGCCCTTCGAGGGCGTGCTGGTGGCCCGCATGGTGCGTGGCTGGGGCGAGCTGATGGTGGGCGTGCGGCGCGATCCGGTGTTCGGGCTGGTGGTGCTGGCCGGCATCCGCCGCAACCGCCGTGGAGATCTTCCGGCAGATGGCCTTTGGCCTGGCGCCGTTCACCGCGACGGCGTAGTCAAGAAGCTTGAGCCCACCGCGCAACCCGATACCGGCACAGACCGGACGCGCGGATGGGGAACCACTAAAACCGGAGACAAATCATCATGCATTTGCAAGCTGCAAGGACCGCGCGCGCGCCGGTGGCAGGCGTTCTCGCCGCCGTCATGCTGACGGCGTTGGCCGTAACACCAGCGCACGCCGCATCACCGCAAGCCACGAAATATCCTGACAAACCGATCCGCCTGGTCGTGCCCTTTCCGCCCGGTGGCGGCACCGACGTCATCGGGCGGCTGGTGGCCGCCAAGCTGTCGACCGCGCTGGGCGGCACCGTGCTGGTGGAGAACGTGGCGGGTGCCACCGGCACCATCGGCTCGGCCCAGGTGGCGCGCGCCGCGCCGCCCAGGTGGCGCGCGCCGCGCCGGACGGCTACACGCTGTTGCTCGGCATCTCCGCCACGCACGCCATCGCCCCGGCGATCTTCCCCCGCCTGCCCTACGATCCCGTGCGCGATTTCGTCCCGGTGGGCCGGCTGGCCTACGGCGGCAACGTGCTGGTGGCTGGCCCGGCTTTCACGGGCAAGGACCTGCCGGCGCTGATCGCAGCCGCCAAGCGTCCCGGCGCTGACCTCGCCTATGGTTCCTGGGGCCCCGGCTCGGGCGGCCACCTGGCCGGCGAGAGCCTCAATGTCAGCAGCGGCATCCACCTGCGCCACATTCCCTATAAAGGCGTGAGCCCGATGCTGACCGATGTGATGGGCGGCACGCTGCCGGTGGCCATGTCCGACCTGGCCGGCACCTTGCCGTTGATCCGCAGTGGCAAGGTCCGGGCGCTGGCGGTGACCGGCTCGGAGCGCTCGGTGGCGCTGCCCGATGTGCCCACCTTTGCCGAGTCCGGCGTGCCGTTTCGCATCGACAGCTGGTACGCGCTGTTTGCGCCGGCCCGCACGCCGGCACCCATCCTCGATCGCCTTGAGCGCGCCGTCGACGCCATCATGGCCGAGCCCGCCATGCAAGCGCAGGCCGCCACGCTGGGCATGCGCTTCACCCCGCAGCCGCGCGCCGTCTTTGCTGCCCAGATGCGGGACGACGTCCACGCCTGGGCTGCCCTCGTCAAGTCGAGCGGCGCCGCCCTCGAATAATCCCGCCAGGAGCCAACACAGATGACCATGTTCCCTTCCGCCGCCCCCGCCCCCGCCCCCGCCCCCGCCCCCGCCCCCGCCCCCGCCGCCCCCCGCACGCCAGCCCCCAGCAGGCGCTGGTCGCCGGCGCGGCGCTGCCGCTGGTGATCTACGGCTATGCGCTCATCGAGACGTTGCGCACCTGCCGCCTGCAGACCTCGGTCGCCGCGGCCACCGGCTATGGCCGCGCGCCGATCAATGCGTTGTCGGCCAGCGAGCGCCAGTGGACGCACGAGGATCGCGACATCGTCACCCCGGCCAACGACCTGCTGTATTTCTGCGGCTGGGTCAACCTGGCCGATGGCCCGGTGACGCTGCGCATTCCGCCACTGCCCGACGCGGGCCGCTACTACGTGATCGAGCTGCTCGACGTGCACACCAACAACTTCGAGAACCTGGGGCCGCGCAACGTCGCCGCCGAAGGCGGCGAGATCGAGCTGGTCGGCCCGGGCCAGAAGGCCAGCGGCGCGCATGCGGTGTCATGCCCCAGCTCGCTGGTTTGGCTGCTCGGCCGCGTGCTGGTGCAGGGGCCGGATGACCTGGCGGTGGCGCGCGCCTTTGAGCAAGGCTTCGCGCTGACCCGCACGCCGGGCGCGGCGCGTCCGCGCTGCGTGGACCAGTGGCATGACAGCGGCCGGCCCGCGCTGGACTTTTTCCACAACCTCTTCAACGCGCTGCGCGAGTTCCCGCCGGCCGCCGAGGAACTTGGCATCCTGACGCTGCTGCGCAAGGCCGGCATCCGCCTGGAAGACGAGACCGATTTCGCGGCGCTGCGCCCGGCCATTGTGGCCGGGCTGGAAAGCGCCTATGCGCAAGGCATGGCGGTGATCGAGGCGCATACCCGTAGCCAGGGCCGCAAGAGCTGGGGCTACAGCCTGAAGCTGGGCATGTACGGCGACGACTGGCTGCAGCGCGCCTGCACCGCGATGAAGGGCCTGGGCGCCCTGCGCGCGGACGAGGCGATCTACGCCATGGCGGACTTCGATGCCGACGGCGCGCCGCTTGATGGCCGCCGCCGTTACGAGCTGCGCTTCGCGCCCGGCATGCTGCCGCCCGCGCGAGCCTTCTGGTCGGTGTCGCTGTACGGCGAGGATCGTTACTTCAGCGCCAACGAGATTGGCCGCTACGCCGTGGGCGACCGCACGCCGGGCTTGCGCATGGAAGCCGATGGCAGCCTGGTGATTCCCATCTCGCACGCGCGCGCGCGGCAGCAGGAGAACTGGCTGCCCGCGCCCGCCGGCTCGTTCTACCTGATCCTGCGGCTCTACCATCCCGCGCCGTCTTTCCTGCAAGGCCAGTACACCATTCCTGCGGTGCGCTGCGTCGATTGAGTCAACCAAGTTATGGAAGCCACCATGTACCAGACCGTATCCTCAGCGCCCGCCGCGCCCGCCGCGCCCGCCGCGCCCGCCGCGCCCGTCCACGAAGCCATCCGCTACACGCTGCCCCTTTACGAAATGGCGCGCATGCGCGCCGCCACCTGCCCGCGCCGCAACAGCGCGGGAGCGTTTGCCGCGCAGCAGCCCGATGCCCCGGTGCGCTGGATCAATCATTTCATTCACACGCGCCAGCTGCTTGGCCCGCAGCATCGGCAGGTGGTCACGCCCAACAACGACACGCTTTACAGCAACGCCTGGATGGACCTGTCGCAAGGGCCGCTGCTGCTGGACGTGCCTGACAGCGCAGGCCGTTACTACGTACTCGGCCTGCTTGATTTCTATACCAATCCCTTCGGCTATATCGGCACCCGCACAACGGGCAACGGGCGCGGCCGCTTCCTGCTGCATGGCCCGCGCTGGCAGGGCGACGTGCCGGCTGACGCCACCGCCATCGCTTGCCCCACGGATGCGGTGTGGCTGCTCGGCCGCGTGCTGGTGGATGGCGAAGCCGACCTGCCGGCCGTGCATGCGCTGCAGGACCAGTTCCGCCTGAGCACGCTGGCCGGCGCGAGCGCCGCACGGGCCTTCGATGTCCGCATGCAGCCTGGCGAGCATCTGGGCGATCCGCGCCGCTATGCCGAGGTGGTCAACCAGGCGCTGCGCGAGAACCCGCCGCCGCCGGCTGAGGCTGGACTGGTGGCGGGCTTTGCGCCATTGGGCATTGGCGCGGATTGCGATGCGGCTGCGCTTGGCGATGACGCACTCGCCCGCCTGGGCGAGGCCATCCAGGCCGTGCTCGCCGAACTGGCGACGCCGCTGCCGTCCGACCTCGGCGGCGGCTGGACCCTGCCGGTGGAAATCCGCGAATCGTTCGGCACGCAATTCGCCGAGCGCGCGCTGGTAGCGCGCAACTATATCGGCGCGCTCGGCGTGCAAGAGGCGATGTACGTGATGGCCGACCGCGACAGCGAAGGCGCGCCGCTCGATGGCCGCGTCGGCTACGAACTGGCCTTCCCGGCCGATGCGCTGCCGCAGGTGGGCGCGTTCTGGTCGCTCACCATGTACGGCAAGGAGGACTGCATGCTGGTCGACAACGCGCTGGGGCGCTACTCGCTGGGCGACCGCTCGCCCAGCCTGCGCTACGCGCCGGACGGCAGCCTGCGGCTGCGCCTGTCGGCCACGCCACCGGCTGACCCGGCGGACGAAGGCAACTGGCTGCCCGCGCCCGCAGGCGCGTTCTACGTGACGCTGCGGCTCTACGTGCCCCAGCCCGCGCATCTCGACAAGACCTTTGTCTATCCGCCAATCCGTCCGCTGGCGGGTGCGGCCGCTTCGGCCAAGGAGCCGTCATGACACCGAATTCACACAAGCGCAGGCAAGTGCTGCGCCTGGCCGGCAACGCCATGCTGTTGGCCGTGGGCTGCGGTGCGCTGGCGCCCGTGCATGCCCAGGAATATCCGTCGCGCCCGGTGCGCCTGGTCTCGCCCTACGGCCCGGGCGGCTCCAACGACATCTCGGCGCGCCTGCTCAGCGAGGGGCTCAGCCGCAAGTACAAGCAGCAGTTCGTGGTGGAGAACAAGCCAGGCGCTGGCACGCGGGTGGCCAACGAGCAGATCGCCCGCGCCACCCCGGACGGCTACACGCTGCTGTGGGCGGCGGCACCGTTTGCCATCAATACAGCGGCGGGGCTCTCCCAGCATTACGACATCCACAAGGACTTCGTGGCGGTAGGGCCGCGCGTGCTCGGGCCGTTATTCCTGGTCGTCAACGCTGATTCGCCAGTGCGCACGGTCGCGGATTTCGTGCGCATGGCGCGCGGGAAGAAGGACGGCGTGACATTCGCCTCGCCGGGCATCGGCTCGGGGCCGCACCTGACTGCCGAGCTCTTCGCCGCCCAGGCGAAGTTCAAGGGCCTGAATGTGCATTACCGTGGCGATTCCACGGCCTACACGGAGTTGCTCGCGGACCGGGTCGACGCCACGCTGACCGCCATCACTACCGCGCTGCCCTTTATCAAGGCCGGCAAGCTGCGCGTGATCGCAGTGTCCGCCGAGCAGCGCACGCCGGTGTATCCGGACGCGCCCACGTTTGGCGAACAAGGGTATCCCGGCGTGGTGGGTTACGGCTGGTTCGGGCTGATGGCGCCGGCGGGCACGCCGCCGGCCGTCGTGCAGCAGCTCAACCGGGATGCCAGCGCGGTGCTGGCCGATGCGCAGACGCGCAGCAAGCTGATTGGCCTCGGGCTGCAGCCCGAGGTGGGCGACAGTGCATCGTTCGCGCGTTTTATCGATGCCGAGGTGGCCAAGTGGGGGCCATTGATCAAGTCGGCGGGGATCAAGCTGGAGTAGGGGGCCGCGCGGCGTTAGTTGCCGGCTTTCGCGCAGCGGCCCGCTCGCTGCCTGCCCGCCTTAGCGGCGGGCGGCGCCTTTGCGCGCGTCGCGCGCGGCGACAAAGGCCAGCAGCAGGACCCTCGTATGCTCAAAAATCACGTCCCCGAGCTGGGCCATCTCTTCAGGGCCAATCGTCTCCCATTCGAGGGCGCTGAGCACGTTCCGGCGCAACATGCGGAACACGGCAACCTGGCTGTCTATCGCGATGGTCCGGATCCTGGTCAGCGCATCGGTCGGCTCGCGTCCGGTCAGCCGGCCGACGATTGACGCGGTCACGGGAAACAAGCGGCGGTTGAGGCGTTCGTCGATCACCGCGAAGGCAGCCGGCGGACCAAGGCCCGCGCGTTCGCGTGCCATGAAGCGTTGCCAGTCGCGCGCCTCGGGTGAATCGCTCAGGAACGAGACGAAGCAGCCCTGGAGTCCCAGGTATGCCTCGATCAAGTCCGTGTCATTGGCGTCGGGGTTGGCCAATGCCGCTTGCGCCGCGCTCACCGGCGCGGCCAGATGCTCCCAGATGCGTGCGACGAAATGCTCCACGCACGCAATGTAGACCCCTTCCTTGTTGTCGAAGTAGTACTGCAGCGCAGGCGCATTGACGCCGGCCTCTTTCGCAATGTCGCGTGTCGACGCCCCCTCGAATCCCCGTTCCCCGAAGAGTCGCAGCGCCGCCTCGACGATGCGCAGGCGCGTTTCCTCGCCTCTCTGGTAGCCGCCTTCGGCGGCCGGTCGGTGTCGTGCCATGGGTTTCGTCGCCATCCTTGAGATCGTGCCAGGAGAGAAATATATCACTTGACACATTTTGACCAACTGGAATAATTGTTCCGATTGGAATAATTTGGAGCCCCCATGTCCACCGCTGCACCCGTTGATTCGCCTGCCGACCCACTGCTACGGGGCGAAGCCACGTCGACCCCAGTCAAGCCTGCGGTGCGCAATCGCCGCCGCACGGTGCTGCTTTTCCTGGCTGGCGGCGTGCTGGTGGGTGCGGCGGCCTGGGGCGGGCACTGGTGGACGGTGGGCCGCTTCATGGAGACTACCGATGACGCCTATCTGCAGGCCGACAGCGTGACGGTGGCGCCGAAGGTGGGCGGCTATATTGCTGAAGTCCTGGTGCGCGATAACCAGACGGTCGTCATTGGGCAGGCGTTGGCAAGGCTCGACAGCCGTCAGTACCAGGCCGCGCTGGACGAGGCCACGGCGACCGTTGCCTCGCGCCAGGCCGACGTGGCGCGTAGCGAGGCGGACCTTGCGCAGCAGCAGGCCAATATCGCGCAGGCCAAGGCCGAACTCGACGGGGCGCGGGCCAATGTGCGCTACGCAGCATCGCAGGTGGATCGCTATGCGCCACTGGTCAAGTCGGGCGCCGAGACGGAGGAGCGGACCGCCGAGCTGCGCAACGCGCAGACACGCGCCGCCACGACGCAGCAAGCCAACGAGGCTGCCTTGCGCGCCGCCCAGAGCCAGACGCTCACGCTGCAGGCAAAGCTGCAGCAGGCGCGCGCGCAACTGGCGGTGGCCGAGGCGAGTGCGCGCCGCGCTCAGCTCGACATGCAAGATACGTTGGTGCGCAGCACCTTGGCCGGCCGCGTCGCGGATCGCGCCGTGCGCGTCGGGCAGTTCGCACAGCCGGGCACCCGGCTCCTGACGATCGTGCCGCTGCAGGATCTCTACCTGAACGCCAACTTCAAGGAAACGCAGGTCGGCCACATGATCCCGGGCCAGCCCGTGACGATCCATGTCGACGCGCTGCCGGATGCCGATCTGCACGGCACCGTCGAAAGCCTGTCGCCCGGCACGGGTTCCCAGTTCGCCCTGCTGCCCGCCCAGAACGCCACCGGCAATTTCACCAAGATCGTGCAGCGCGTGCCGGTGCGCATCCACCTGGATGTGTCGGGCGAGGCGCGCAGGGCGCTGGTGCCGGGGCTGTCGGTGACGGTAGAGGTCGATACGCGCCACGCGGCCTCCACGCAAGCGCAGGCGCCGGCCGGAGGCGCGCGTGGCTGAGGCGCTGCGCTCCGGGGGCAACCCGGCATCCGCGCCAGCAGCGCCCAAGGTCTCCAAGGTCTCCAAGGTCTCCAATGCCTCCAGCGCCGACTGGATCGCCGTCGCGGCCGGCTCGCTCGGCGCGCTGCTCGCCACGCTCGACATCTCGATCACCAACTCGGCGTTGCCGCAGATCCAGGGGCAGATCGGCGCCGCGGGCACGGAGGGCACGTGGATCTCCACGGGCTACCTGATGTCGGAGATCGTGATCATCCCGCTCGCCGCGTGGCTCACGCGCGTGTTCGGGCTGCGGCGCTTCCTGATGTGGAACGCGATCCTGTTCACCGCGTTCTCGATGATGTGCGGGCTATCCCACAGCTTGGCCGGGATGGTCATCGGCCGCATTGGCCAAGGCTTCGCCGGCGGCGCCATGATCCCGACCGCGCAGACCATCATCCGCACGCGCTTGCCCAGGCACCAGATGCCGATCGGCATGTCGGCGTTCGGCCTGATCGTCCTGCTCGGCCCATTGCTGGGCCCGGTGGTTGGCGGCTGGCTGACCGAGAACGCCGACTGGCGCTGGTGCTTTTTCCTGAACCTGCCGATCTCGGTGGCGCTGGTGACGCTGCTCTATCTTGGCCTGAAGCCGGAGCGCGCGAGCCTGCAGGCGTTCGTCAAGGCGGACTGGCTCGGCATCGCGGGGCTGGCCATCGGCCTGAGCTCGCTCACGGTGGTGCTGGAGGAGGGCAGCGCGAGCGCTGGTTCGAATCGCCGACGATCGCATGGCTAGCGCTGCTCTGCGCGGCCGGCATCCTGATGATGGTCGTTGGCCAGTTCACGGCGAAGACGCCGATCGTACGGCTGCGGCTGCTGCTCAACAAGAACTACGCCAGCGTCATCCTGATCGTCTCGACGGTTGGCGCCGGGCTCTACGGCGTGTCTTACCTGTTGCCACAGTTCCTCGCCACCATCGCCGGATACAACGCGGAGCAGGCCGGCTCGATCATGCTGCTGTCCGGTCTTCCGGCATTCCTGATGATGCCGGTCCTGCCCCGCATTCTTGGCAAGTTCGATAGCCGCTGGCTCGTCATCACCGGGCTGTTGTGTTTCTTTGGCAGCTGCATGCTGGATATCTCGCTCACGGCGCAAAGCGTCGGGCACGACTTCATCGGCTCGCAGATCCTGCGCGGCTTCGGGCAGATCCTGGCGATGATGCCGCTCAACCAGGCATCGATGGCGGCTGTCGCCACCCATGAGGCGGGCGACGCGGCTGGCCTGTACAACATGGCCCGCAACCTGGGCGGCTCGGTCGGGCTCGCGCTGCTTGGCACGCTGATCGACCGCCGCAATACGTATCACGACGCCGTGATCAGCGCGATCGGGCAGGAGCACATCTCGTCCAGCGCGGCGGCGCTGCCGGGCCCTTGCCGGCTGTGCGCGGTCTCCCTCAGCGCCGCGCTGGCGTTTGCCATGACCGGCTGCGCGGTCGGGCCGGACTATCACGGCGCGCCTGAAGTCGCCGCCGACGCCATGCGCGCCGCGGCATTTCCCCATGCCCCGCAAAGTACCGGGCCGGACGCGCCGCGCGTCGCAAGCTGGTGGCGCGCGCTGGGCGATCCCCAGCTGGATGCACTGATAGAAACCGCGCTGGCGCATAGCCCGGACATTCGTGCGGCGCAGGCCAGCGTGCGGCAGGCGCGCGCCGGCCTGCGCGGGCAGCAAGCCGATGCGCTCCCCAAGGTGGGGGCAACCGCCGCCACGCTGCGCACGCGCTCGCCGAATCTGTCTTCGCTTTCCGGCGGCGCATCATCGGGCGGCCGCGGACCGATGGCGCTCTATCTTGCCAACTTCGATGCTAGCTGGGAGATCGATCTCTTTGGCGGGACGCGGCGTGCCATCGAGGCGGCCTCGGCGCAGGCGGACGCTGCCGCGGAACAGCTAGCGGACGCCCACGTGCAACTGGCGGCCGAGGTCGCCCAAGCCTACGTCGGCCTGCGCGAGCAGCAGGCGCGCCTGACGCACCTGCGCGCCTCGGAAAAGCTGGAAGCCGACATGCTGGAACTGACGCAGCAACGGCGCGAACGCGGCGTGGCATCGGAGCTGGAAGTGGAGCGGCTGCTGACCCAGGTGGAGGGCACCCGCTCGCAGAGCGCGCCCATCGAGGCGCAGATCACGGCGTCGTTCGATGAACTTGCGGTACTCACGGGCCGCGCCCCCGGCGCACTGGATGGCGAACTCGGCTCGCAACGGCCGCTGCCCACGTTGCCGGCGACGGTGTCCGTCGGCAACCCGGCCGCGCTGCTCAAGGCGCGGCCGGACATCCGCGCGGCAGAGCGCACCTTGGCCTCGCAGAACGCGCAGATCGGCGCGCGCAAGGCCGACTGGTTCCCCAAGCTGTCGCTGTTCGGCTCCCTGGGCTACAGCGCGATGGACCCCGGCCACCTGGTCCGCAAGGACAACGCTACCTGGCTCGCCTTGCCGCGGCTGCAGTGGAACGCGCTGGATTTCGGCCGGGTTGCCGCCAGCGTGGACGGTGCGCAGGCAGGACGCGACAATGCCGAGGCAGCCTACGAGAGCGTGGTCCTGAAGGCGCTGCGCGATGCCGATGTGGCCTTGTCCCGCTTCGGGCACCAGCGCGAGAACGTGGTCCTGCTGCGCCGGGTGGAGGCCTCCGCCGAACGCGCCTCCGTGTTGACCCAGCAGCGCTATCGCGCCGGTACGGCGAGCATGCTTGACTGGCTGGATGTCGAACGCACCCGGGTACGCGCGCAGCAGGATCGGATCGCCGGCGATGCCAACCTGATCAAGGACTTCGTGTCGTTGCAAAAAGCACTGGGGCTGGGTTGGCAGAACGAGGGCTAGGACGGCGGTTGTCCGCGCCGGGAGGCGCGGGCGGTCGTGGCGTTTCAGTCCGTCCGCTTTGTTGTATTCAGCATACGTTTACCCTGGCTCGTAGAATGTGGATCAAGCTGCCCTGCGCCGAGATTTCGCACGGTTGAGCCGCGCGGCGGCTCGGCGCAAGGGGGCAGCCGCAGCCGCGCAGCTTAGGTGGCCGGCACTCCGCCGGCGCATGCGCCGCTGTTCAAGGGCGGGCAATTGCCCTATCGTGACGACCTTCCCCGCCAACTCTGCGCGGCGATTTCACCGTCTTGTCCCGTCTTGCCGCGGTTTGTCCATGTCCCGCTCTCTTTCATGCGCCGCGCGCCGCTTGCGCTCGCTGGTGTCCGGTTTTCAGGCGTTGCCGATGCTGCTTGCACTGGCAGCGCTAGCCTTGGCACCGCAGGCCGGCAGGGCCGCCGACCACCCTGCGCAGCCTGCCACGCCATCCACCGTTGAAGCCGCCGCTGAAGCCGCCCCCGCTCCCGAGCCGGGCAAGCGGGCGCGCGTGTGCCTGGTGCTGTCCGGCGGCGGTGCGCGCGGCTACGCGCATATCGGCGTGATCCGGGCGCTGGAGAAAATGCACGTGCCGATCGACTGCATCGCGGCCACCAGCATGGGCGCGGTGGTGGGCGGCTTGTACGCCAGCGGCTTGTCGGCGGGCGAACTGGAGGCCAAGCTGTCGCATACCAACCTGAGCGATATCGCCTTCGACCGCAACGAGCGCGCCGAACTGCCGCAGGCGCAGCGCGAGGACGACCTCCAATACCCGATCGGCATCTCGGCCGGCTACGGCGACGGCAAGATCAAGCTGCCCACCGGCCTGGTACAGGGCAACCGCCTGCTGGCGCTGCTGCAAAACCTGACCCCGCACCTGCCGGCCGACGGCGCCTTCGACAAGCTGCCAACGCCGTTTCGCACCATTGCCACCGACCTGGGCACCGGGGCCCCGGTCGTGCTGGACCACGGCTCGCTGCCGCGCGCCATCCGCGCCAGCGTGGCCGTGCCGGGCTTGTTCGCGCCGATCAAGGTGAACGGGCGCGTGCTGGTCGATGGCGGGCTGGTCAGCAACCTGCCGGTGCAGCTCGCGCGCGACATGGGTGCCGACGTGATCATCGCGGTCAATATCGCCTCGCCACTGGATGATCCCGCCAACCTGGACTCGCCGGCGGCGGTGACGCAGCAGATGGTCACCATCCTGACCAACCAGAACGTCGCCGTGCAAAAGGCGCTGCTCAAGCCAGGCGACGTGCTGATCGAGCCCCAGTTGGGCGACTTGTCCTTCACCGACTTCTCGCGCGCCAACGACGGCATCCAGGGCGGCTGGAACGCGGTGCTGGCGGCCGAGCCCCGGCTGGCATCGCTGACGCTGCCGGCGGACGCCTGGCAAAGCTACCTGGCGGCGCGCAAGGGCAGCCAGGCGGTGGCCGGCCCGGTGCGCATCGATGGTATCCAGATCCGGTCGGAAGGCCGGATCCCGGCCAGCTTCGTGCGCAAGTACCTGGGCGTGAACGAGGGGGACACCTACGACGCAGTCACGCTCAACCGCGAGATGGCGCAGCTCTCCACCTCGGGCGACTTCGAGAGCGTGACGCAAGAGCTGGTCACGGAAGACGGGCGCAATGTGCTGAAGGTCGAGGCGCAACAGAAATCCTGGGGCCCGCAGTTCCTGCTGTTCGGCTTCGGCGTATCCAATACCTTCAATGGCCAGGGCGGGTTCAACCTGCAGCTGGGGCATCGTTATCCATGGATCACGCCTGGCGGGCTGGAATGGCGCAATGACATCGTGCTGGGCAGCACCCAGGCCAAGTGGCGCACCGAGCTGCGCCAGCCGGTATTCGACCGGCTGGGCTTCTATGTCGCGCCCTATGTGGAATACGGGCGCAAGCGCGTCGATCTCTATGGCGACACCGCGCCCAACCGCAATACCGACCCGATCACCGCCTTCCGGATCGACACGGCCGTCGCGGGCCTGGACCTGGGTGTGCCGCTGGGCCGGCTGGGCGAGTTCCGGGCGGGCGTGAACTACCAGCAGGTCAACTACTCGGCCGTCTATAACCTGCCCATCGGCACCGGCCGGCTATTCTCCCAGGCCCGTGTGCGCCAGCCCACCATGCGTGCCCAGCTCACCATCGACCAGCTCGACGATCCGCTCTTCCCGCGCACCGGCTACTATCTGCTGGCAACCAACGAGCTGGCCTTCGGCGGCACCGACAACCGCTTCAACGATGGCCATGCCAAGGCGCTCTGGGCCGCCAGCTACGGCCGCCACACGCTGAACCTGGCCGCGGAGGCCGCGGCCACCTATGGCGATCACCGCAGCGACAACAGCGTCAGCGGCGGGCTGGGCTTCACGCTGGGCGGCTTCCAGCATCTTTCCGCCTACGCGCAGGACCAGTTCTCCGGCAACTACCTGCTGTACGGGCGCGTGACCTACCTGAACGACCTGCGCGAGTTCATCCTGCCCGGGCTGCGCACCACCGTGGTGGGCACCAGCCTGGAGGCTGGCGACGTCTGGCTGCGGCGCAAGAACTTTGGCAGCGGGCCGTTCAAGACCAGCGCCAGCCTGTTCATTGGCGGCAACAGCGCCATTGGTCCGCTGTACTTCGGCTTTGCCGCGGCGCCGAACGGGGTGTGGAACCTGTACCTGCAGCTGGGCCGCGTGTTCTAGTCCGCGGGCGCCGGCAGGGGCTCGGTGGCGGGCAGCGCGTTGTCGGCGCTGTCGGCCGGCCGGAAGGTCACTGCCGAGATGCGCCCGTTGCGCATGCGCAGGGTTTGCGTGCCCTGGCTGTGGAAGTCCTCGCCGTTCATGACGGAGGAGGCCGCCACATCGATCTGCGCGGTGGCGCCCTCGATGCGCGGCGGCGCGGTGACGGCGATGCGTATCGTCTTGCCGGCCAGCGCCTCCAGCTTGGCAAACATGCCGATGACCGCATCGCGGTCGTCATAGCTCCCCGCCAGTGGATGCTCGCCCTGGTGGCGCCAGCGCACGCCGGGCTCCAGCAGCGGGAACAGCGCCTCGAACTGCCCGCTGGTCAAGGCCTGCAGGTATTCGTTGACCACGGTGGCCACCGCTTCCTCGCTCATCGGCACCTCGACCCGGGCGCGCGCCGGGCGGCGCGCCTGCGCCGGGTCGAAGCCGAGGAAATCCAGCACATTGCTGACCACCTGCTCGCGGTCGTTGTCCACGCAGATCATGTGATAGCTGTTTTCCACCACCACCTTGCGCACGTCGGGGATCGCGGCTTCCAGGAAGTTGGCCGAGCGCAGGCTGGTCAGCTCGTCCTCACGCGCGTTCACCACCAGCGTGGGGCAGGCGATGCGGTGGGCGCCGTCCAGCACCCAGCCGCGCAGGCGGTCCACTTGGCGGATGCAGGCCAGTGGCACCCAGCGGTAGTGGAAGTTGTCGCCGCGTTCGAACTTGGCTTTGACGATGGCGCGCACGAGGTCGTTCTTGATGCCGAACGGCTCGTCTTCCTCCACCCGCATGCGCGCGGGCAGCGTGGGGATGTGATAGACCAGGTGCCGCAGCGCGCGGTACCAGGGCGTGGACCGATGCTGCCGGCGCTCGGCCAGCGCCAGGGCCAGAAGCCCGCCAAGGCACATGCCCATGATGTGAAAGGTCTCGTATTGCCCGGCCAGCTGATCGTATGCCTGCGTGACGGTGTCGAGCCATTGCTCGGCCCGCACGGGCACCAGGTCCTCGGGCGTGCCTGCGTGCCCCGGCAGCGTCACCGCGTGGGTTTCCACCCCGGCGCGCCGCAGGGCCTTGTGCATCGGGCCGAGGTCGAACTGCGTGCCGCCCAGGCCGTGGATGAGCAGGGCTCCCGTGCCGCTGCCCTTGAGAGCCGTCATGCTGCGTCGCGCTCCTCGATCACAGCCGCGCCTTGCAGGCGCCATGCGCCGGCAATGATCGCGACGGTCTCGTCACCGTCCAGCAGCGGGCCGCTCATATCCAGCACCATGGTGCAGTCGCCCGCCGGCAGCATCAGGCGAAAGAGCAGGTCGGTGCGGGTTTCGCTACCCCCGTCGCTACCCCCGTCACCGTCGCACTCGCGCAGCCAGCGGTCGCGCACCTGGGCCCGGTCGTCGGCATGCACGTGAGCCAGTACGTTGTCGAGATTGCCGAAGGTATCTTCGCGCACACCCAGCGAGCGTTCCACGTCGCCGCTCCAGCGCAGCGTGCCGCTGCGCGGGTCCAGGCAATAGACCAGCTGGCCGCTGGCCGCCAGGGCCAGCTTGATATCGTTCTGGCGCTGCGCCGACTGCAGGTGCAGTTGCTCGCGGCTGGTCCGCAGCGTGCTGATCAGCAGCGTCAGCAGGGCGGCCACGGCCAGGTAGAGCTGCGCCTCGAGCAGCGAGCGGCCATGGTGGGCCGCGCTCTCGGCAAACGGGCCGTCGCCCTGGCCGGTATTGACCAGCACGAACAGCGCCAGGATCGCGACCGCCACCGAGCCGCCCCGGCCGCCCCACAGCAGCGTCACCACCGCGGCGAAGAACAGCGGGATATAGGTCAGCGCAAACACCACGCCCCTGGGCAGCGGGCCCAGGCTCTTGTTATCGAAGATAAAGAAGGTGGTCAGCACCAATGCGGCAAACGCGCCCAGGCCGAACAGGAAATCGCCGCCGCTCATGCCACCCGAGCGCATGGCGCGAAAGCGCGACCAGCCCGCCAGCACCGGCGTGACGATCAGCACGCCCACCAGGTCGGCCGACGCCCAGATGCGCGCGGTGCGCCAGAACGGTACGTCCTGCATGATAGTGAACCAGCCCGCGCCCACCGCGGCGCTGGCAGCGCTGCTGACCACCCCGGCGATCAGCAAGCCGCGCACGAAGGCCAGCCCCTCCAGCGAGAAGTGCGTGCGTCGGACCAACGCCACCGCTACTGCCGCAAAGCCGATCTCGTCGAGCGAGAACAGCATCAGACGCAGCGTGTCGCGCCCCTCCACCCATCCCAGCAGCATCTGCGCGGCGAAGAACGCCAGCCCTACCGGCAGCCAGCGGGGCATCGGCGTGAGCATGAACGCGGCCACGGTCACGCCGGCCGGCAGCCAGATATAGCCGGTGGCGGAGAACGGGCCGTTCAGCTTGTGCGAGATGTAGCCGGAGCAGAAGTACAGCGCTGCCCACAGGATCAGGGCTACGGCTCGGTTGGTTGGTTTCACGTTGGCTTTCCTTGGCTGATGCCCGGGCACGGATGCGGGGCCGGCGCGCGGTGGCCAGCCACTATCTGAACGCGCCAGACGGGCGCGCGGCTGACGCAATGGCGCTGCCGGGCAAGGGCATCATAAGCCTGCACAGGGATTTCTAGCATGGCGCCATGTAATAAATTCGTCACAATAACGGGTGTTCGCGGATGTCCAGTGACGGGTCCGGGCAGGACTCGCCCCGGCGGATGCCGGCAAGGCAAGGCCGCAATATAAACGAGGAGAAAAGACCTGATGGCGAAGTACACATTAAATAATCGATTCCTGCACGCGCTGCTGGCCTGCGCCGGCCTGCCGCTGGCACTGGGCGCGGCCCCTGCCGGCGCCGCCTGGCCGGAAAAACCGATCCGCCTGGTGGTGGGCTTTCCGCCCGGCGGCCCGGTCGACACGCACGCCCGTATCCTGGCCGAAAAGCTGCAGCCTATCCTGGGCCAGTCGGTGGTGCTGGACTATAAGGCCGGTGCGGCCGGCAATATCGGCTCGGACGCCGTGGCCAAGGCCGCGCCGGACGGTTACACGCTGTTGCTGGCCAATACCGGCCAGATGGCCATCAATGGCTCGCTTTATCCCAAGCTGCCGTATGCGATGCCGCGGGATTTTGCGCCGGTAGCCCGCACCGCGCTGATTCCGCTGGTGATGGTGGTCAATAACAATGTGCCGGCCCGCAACCTCAAGGAATTCATTGGCTATGCGCGCGCCAATCCCGGCAAGCTGAATTTTGCCTCGGGCGGCAACGGCGGCATCTCCCACCTGATGCCGGAGATGTTCAAGCAGGCCAGCGGCACGTTCATCGTCCATATTCCGTACAAGGGCAGCGCCCCGGCGCTGACCGACGTGATGGGCGGCCAAGCGCAGATGATGGCCGACTCGATCCCGCTGTTCACGCAATACATCAAGGCCGGCAAAGTGCGTGCACTGGCGGTCACCTCCAAGCACCGCTCGCCGGCCCTGCCTGACGTGCCGACCATGGAAGAGGCCGGGCTGAAGAACTTCGAGGTGGTCGGCTTCTACGGCATGCTGGCGCCCGCGGGCACACCCAAGGAGGTGGTGGCCAAGCTATCCGGCGCGCTGCAGACCGTGCTGGGCGAAGCCGATACCCGCGCCAAGCTGGAGCAGCAGGGCGCCGAATCAGCCTGGCAAGGCCCGGAGGCCTTCGGCCAGACCATTGCCACCGAGAACAAGCGCTGGGCACAGGTGATCAAGGCTTCGGGCGCGAAGATCGACTAAGCCGTCCACGCCGGGGCGGGCAGCCTGCGTGGCTTACCACTGCGCCAGCGCGGTTCCCAGCTTGCCGGCCGGGCGCTCCCAGTGCATTGGCGCGCCGTGCACCGTGGCGGGCGGCTTGATCCGGTGTGCCGGGCCCCATGCGGTGTCCTCGGCGACGGCGGCCAGGTCGGCGGCCGTTTCGGGGGCTGCTTCGGGGGCTGTTTCGGGGGCCAGCATTGACGCGCCGTCTTGCGGGGCCGCGCCCGCCACCAGGAGATGCGCCGTGCGCGCCAGCGAGGCCCGCACGGCGCAGCCGGCACCGGTAGCCAGGCGCTGCGCCAGCCCGCGGATGGCCGCTGTTGCCATCAGGTAGCCGGTGGCGTGGTCGATGGCCTGCACGGGCAGCGGCTTGGGACGGTCCAGACCTGCGGCGCGCCCGCCCGCATCGGCAATGCCGGTGCTCATCTGGACCAGGCTGTCGAAGCCGCGCCGGCCCTTCCAAGGCCCGCTCCACCCATAGGCATCGAGCGACACATCCACCAGCGCGGGATTGATCTCGCGGCGCCGCCGCGTGTCCAGCCCAAGCCGCGCCAGGGCTTCGGGACGGTAGCCGTGCACCATCACGTCGGCCTGGCTCAGCAGCCGTTCCAGCACCTGCCGGTCCGCCGCGCTTTTCAGGTCGAGCCGGGCGCAGCGCTTGCCGAGCGCCACTTCCGGCACGACACCCGGCTCTTCCCAGCCGGGCGGGTCGATACGGAGTACGTCGGCGCCGAACCCTGCCAGCAAGCGGGTGGCCACCGGGCCGGCCAGGATCCGGGTCAGGTCCAGCACGCGGATGCCGCGCAGCGGGCGATCCGGGGCGATGGCCCAGGCCGGCCGCGGCCCGCCAGCGGTGGCCGTCCAGTGCAATAGCGGTTCGCTGGTGACGGCGATGCCCTGCGGATGGGCAGCCCATTCGGCCACGGTGCGCATCGCCGCCGAGCAGCCGCCGCTTTCCACGATGGCCGCCTCCAGCGCACTGGCTTCCCATCCGGACACGGCCCGGGCCACGGCGGCCTGGTCCGCCCGCGCCGCCACGCCAAGCACGGCGAGGGCAGCGTCGCGGTGATGCGGGGCGTTGGTATGGAGCCGGATCCAGTTGTCCTTGGCCCGGTAGTCGCCGGCCACCGCATCCCATTGCGGTGGCAATGCCCAGCCATGCGGCCGCAGCGAAGTGCCGAACCATAGCGAGGCCAGGCGCCGGTCCACCTCGACATGCGGCGCTTGCCCACTGGCCTGGTGGATCAGCTCGGCAACGGCCAGGCCAGTGGCGCCGATGACGGCGGTGGCCAGGCCGGTGACGGGGAATGCCGAGGGCAAGTCACCCGTGCCGGTCACCGCGATACGCTCCAGCCACGTGGCGTCGCCATGCACGCTACGCCAGATCTGGCCAAGGAAGCTGGTGGCGGCACCTGCAGGGTGCTTGGCTGAGAGCGCTGATTCTCCAGGGGCTGGCATGGCGTGGTCTCCGTGATGGGTGGGTCAAGGCTGAGTGCTTTGCAGCATAGGCTCCTTGTTTTAATAGTCAATATTGATTAACTTAATCAATCTATTGCTGATTCTCCCGCTTCGTTCGCTTCGTTCGTCCAAGCCCAAGCCCATGCCCCGTTACCTGACTTCCGCCGAAGCCGCCGCCCAGCTCGGCGTGTCCCGCCAGACGCTCTATGCCTATGTCAGCCGGGGCTTGCTGCACGCGCACGACGGCGAAACGCACCGCGAAAGCCGCTATCTCGCGGACGACGTAGCGCGCCTGGCCGGGCAGCGCACGCGCGGGCGCAAGCCTCGCGAGGTGGCCAAGGCCACGTTGAGCTGGGGGTTGCCGGTGCTGGAATCGGGGATCACCTTGATCGAGGACGGGCGGCTTTATTACCGGGGCGCCGATGCCGTGGCGCTGGCTGCGTCGAACACGGTCGAAGCGGTGGCCGCATTGCTGTGGCAGTGCTCGCCAGACGCTGCGTTTGGCGCCGCGCCGCCTGTGCCGGCGCAGCTTGCGGCGATGCAGGCAGCCTTGGCCGGGCGCCGCAGCGAGGAGACGCTGCTGCCGCTGTTTACCATCGCCAGCGAAGACGACCCCACGGCGCAGTGGCAAAGGTCACCGGAACGCCTTGCCGAGGGCTGTGGCGTGCTGGTGCGCCTGCTGGCCGCCTGCCTGCTTGGCACGTCGCCCGCCAGTGCCCCGGTCCATGCGCAATGCGCCAATGCCTGGCAAGTGGATGAGGAAGGCGCGGACCTGATCCGCATGGCGCTGGTGCTCTGCGCGGACCATGAGCTGAACGCGTCGAGCTTTACCGCCCGCTGCGTGGCATCCACCGGCGCCAGCCTGCGCGCGTCCGTGGTCGGCGGACTGGCCGCGCTGACTGGTGGGCTGCATGGCGGGGCCACAGCGCGCGTGGAGGCACTCTGGGATGCGCTGGGCGACGCCCCGCCGGCGTCGAAGCTGCGCGAGCGGCTGGCCCGCGGCGAAGACCTCCCCGGGTTCGGCCATCATCTCTACCCCGCCGGCGATATCCGCGCCAGCGGCCTGCTGGCACGGATACTCCCGCATCACCCGCAATGGCAAGCGTTCATCGACGACGCTTTCGCGCTGGCGGGGCAGCGGCCGTCGATTGATTTCGCACTGGTGGCGCTGCGCCGGCATCTGCGGCTCCCACCCGGCGCGGCCTTCGGCATGTTCGCGCTTGGCCGCGCCATCGGCTGGATCGCGCACGGGCTGGAGCAGCGTGCCAATGCCGAACTGATCCGCCCGCGTGCCGCGTACATTGGCCCGCGCCCCGGCTAGCTTGGAACAAGCCGCGGTTTAAGCGGTAATGGCTTGCGCATTGGATTTATCGTCCGGATTATTCCTCTTTCCTTTACGCCGCGCGCTGCTGCAGGCGCCGCACCGCGTCGCGCGCGGCAGCGCCAAGTTCGGCAAGGTCCAGGCCCGGAATCGCGTCATGTTCCACGACGACGCGCCCGCCGACCAGCAGTGCGCGCAGTGCCGGCCGCCCGCCGCTGGCCACGGGGGCAATGGCCGGATCGTGCAGGCCAAAGCAGCGCGGGTCGTCGAGCCGGTAGATGGCGAGGTCGGCCGCCTTGCCCGGCTGCAGCGTGCCAACTGCATCCAGGCCGAGTACCGCCGCGCCGCCCGCCGTGCCCCAGCGCACTACGTCTTCCACGCGCGCGGCGTCGGCGCCGCCTTCCTGGTCGCCACCCTCGGCGCGCGGCCGGGCGCCATGGCCTCGCCGCGCGCGCTGCAGCAGCCACGCCGCATGCGCCTCGGAAATCATGTCGGCCGCCTCGTTGGAAGCGGCGCCGTCCACGCCGATCGACACCGGCACGCCGGCGGCCTCCAGCGCCGGGATATCCGCGATGCCGCTGCCCAGCCTGCCGTTGCTCTGCGGGCAGTGCGCGATACCCGTGCCGGTCGCGCCGAGCTGGCGGATTTCGTCCGCGTCCAGTTTCACCAGGTGGGCGAACCACACGTCGGAGCCCAGCCATTCATGTTCGCCGCAGAAGGCCACCGGTGTCGTCTGGTACTTCTCGCGCGCGGCATTCTGGTATTCCACCGTCTCGGATAAATGGCTGTGCAGCCGGATGCCGAGACGGCGCGCGGTGCGCGCGCTGGTGCGCAACTCCTCGGGCGACATCGAATAGAGCGGCGTGGTGGGCGCCATCACCACGCGCCGCATGGCGTCGGGCGCGGGCTGGTGGTAGCGCGCGGTAAGCCGTTCGCAATCGCCCAGGAACTGGTCGAGCGTTTCGGGGCGCAGCGCCTGCGGCAGGTCGCTCTCCAGCTGGCGCGTGCGGGTGGCGCCGCCACGGCACAGCACAAAGCGCAGCCCCAGCGCCTCGGCTTGCTCGAACAGGATGGCCGAGCTGTCGTAGGGCATGCCGGGATAGTAGAGATAGTTGTGGTCCGCCACCGTGGCGCAGCCGCTGCGCGCCAGTTCGATCAGGCCGATGCGGGCGGCAAGCCGGAAGGTGGCTTCGTCAAAGGCGGCGCGGAATCGGTACGGCGTGGCCCCGAGCCACGGCGTGAGCGTCAGGTCCAGCCCAGGCGGGTCGCCCTTGAGCAGCGACTGGAACAGGTGATGATGGGTGTTGACCCAGGCCGGGTAGATCACGCAGTCGGTGGCATCGATGACTTGCTCGCCAGGACGCGGCGCGAGCTTGCCGATGGCCTCGATGGTGCTGCCGGCCACGCGCAGGTCCGGCCCGGCATGGCGCTCGCCCCGACCCTTACCGTTACCATCAAGGCCGGTCAGGATGGCGGTGGCATGACGGATCAGGATGGTGCTTGTCGTCATGCGAGCTCGCTCTCGTGCCAGTGGGACAGCGCCATGCGCGAGACCACCACCATGGCGCCGAACAACGCGACGCCGGTCAGCGTGATCAGGAACAGCGCGGCGAACAGGCGCGGGATATTGAGGGCGAAGCCCGCCTGCAGGATCTGGTAAGCCAGCCCCGCACCCGTGCCGCCGGTGCCCGCCACGAACTCCGCCACCACCGCGCCGATCAGCGCCAGGCCGCAGGAGATGCGTAGGCCACCGAAGAAATAGGGTAGCGCGCTCGGAATGCGCAGGCGGCGCAAGGTATCCCAGCGGCTCGCGCGGTTGATGCGGAACAGGTTGAGCAGGCCGGGGTTGACGCTGCGCAGGCCCAGCACCGTGTTGGAGATGATCGGGAACACGGCCACCATGGTGGCGCAAATCACTAGCGCCAGCGTCGGCTGCTTGACCCAGATGATGATCAGCGGCGCGATCGCCACCACCGGGGTTACCTGGAGCAGGATCGCGTAGGGAAACAGGCTGGCCTCGATCAGCCGGCTCTGCACGAAGAGGAACGCCGAGGCGGTGCCGACCACCACGGCCAGCGCGAAGGCCAGCATGGTGATGCGCAGCGTCACCCATAGCGAGCCGGACAGCAGGCTCCAGTCTTCCACCAGTGCGTGGCCGATGGCGGTGGGCGTGGGCACCAGGTACGCGGGGACGCAGAGCGCGGTGCAGATCGCCTGCCAGGCCAGCAACAGCAGCACGCCGACGGCAAGCGGGGCAGCCACGCGCTGTACGGCGGGGCGCGACAGTAGCGGGGGATTCATGGGGATTCCTTGTTGTCCGTGGGACCGATGCGGTTGGCGGGTTCAGTGCTCGCTAGGGTCGACGCCGGTGTTGGCCTGCGTCAGCAGCGCCGACAACTGCGCGCAGTACTGCATGAAGGCGGGCGATACACGGAAGGCTTCATCGCGGACTTCCGGGCCCTCGATGGCCACGTCGGCGATCACGCGGCCCGGCCGCGCCGCCATCACCACCACGCGGCTCGACAGGTAGACCGCTTCGTAGATGCTGTGGGTGACGAAGACCACGGTGAGGCCGCGCTCGGCCCACAGCGCGCGCAGGTCGGCGTCGAGCTTGTTGCGGGTGAACTCGTCGAGCGCGCCGAAAGGCTCGTCCATCAGCAGCAGGTCCGGGTTGGTCGCCAGCGCCCGCGCGATCGACACGCGCATCTGCATGCCGCCCGACAACTCGCGCGGATAGACCGTGCCAAAGCGGCCCAGCCCCACCAGCGCCAGCGCGCGCAGCACGCGTTCGTCGGCCTCGGCGCGCGGCATGCGGGCCAGGTCCAGCGGCAGCCGCACGTTCTCGGCCACGCGCGCCCACGGCATCAGCGTGGCTTCCTGGAACACCATTGCCAGCGTGCGGCCGGCACTGTCCGTTGCGGTGGGGAGGGATGGGTTGCCCCACCAGCGCATATGGCCCGCCGAAGGTGTTTCCAGGCCGGCAAACAGCTTGAGCAAGGTACTCTTGCCGCAGCCGGACGGACCCAGCAGCGAGACGAACTCGCCGGGCTGGATCGCCAGCCTGACGCGCTCCAGCGCCACGGTGCCGTTGGGTAGGTCTTCTCGACCTGGTTGGCGAACAGCAGCGGCGCGTCGGCGTCGCGCCGGCTGGTGCCGGCCGGGGCTTGGGATAGGTGCAGCCGAAGCGGCGCGTGAACGGCAGGTCCCAGCGGTTGAACATATGCCTGTGCGTGATCGGCTCGGTGGTGCCGGTGACGCGGTGGCCCGCCTCGATATTGCGGATCGGCACCAGCGTTTCCGCCTCGAAGCCCCACTCGCGCTGCTGCAGGTCGTATTTCTCCGGCTTGGGCTGCTCGGACAAACCGAAGTTGGCGCGGTGCACGAAGCTGAAGTGCGAGTTGTCGAAGGCGTTCTCCATCACGCGCAGCGAGCTGGTGTTCCACTTCTCGTAGAACTGGAAGATGCGGCGGTAGCCGGGGTCGCCATCCTCGGGGAAATCGGGAATGGGCTGCAGCGGATCGTCCAGCGCCACCCACACGTAGCCGTATTTCTCCTGCACGTGATAGGCCTGCACCTTCGCGCCCGAAGGGATGGCGTTGTCCGGTGCCTGCGGAATCCGCACGCAGTTGCCTGAGCAGTTGTATTCCCAGCCGTGGTAGCCGCAGACGATGTCGCCGCGCTCGTTGACCCAGCCCTTGGACAGGCGTGCGGTGCGGTGGCAGCAGCGGTCCTGCAGCGCCGCGGGCTTGCCGTCGGCACGCCTCCACAGCACCAGGTTTTCGCCCAGCAGGGTAAAGGGCTTGGGGCCGTCGTCAAGCATCGAGATCGGCATCAGTGCGTACCAGAAGCGGCGCAGCACGGGTTGTTGGGTGACCAGCATGTCGGAAATCCTTGTATGAGGTTGATCTTGAGAGGCGCGGCCGCGCGCTTCAGGGCATGACCTTCAGGTCTTTCACGAACTGGGTGGTGTAGGCCTGCTTCCAGTCGGTATCCGCCTTGAGCAGCCCGGCGCCCACCATGAAGTCGCGCGTCTTCTGCCAGCGCGCATCGGTCATCACGCCAATGCCGTAGCGGGCGGCATCGCCACCGCCAACCATGTGGTACTCCTTGAGTTTTTCCACGCCCCAGGCGAGTTGGTCGTCCTTCATGTTGGGGTTCTCCTGCTTGATCAGCGCATTGGCCGGGGCAGGGTCCGCCAGGTAGCTCTTCCAGCCTTCCATGGTCGCCTTGACGAAGCGCGCGACCACGTCCGGCTTCTCCTTGACCATCTTTTGCATGGCGACGATGGTGGTGCCGTAGGGCGGATAGCCATCGTCGGCGAACAGGAAGAAGCGTGTCTTGGCACCGGCTTTGCTGGCCGAGAACACTTCGGAAGACGCATACGCCTGCTGGGCCGATTGCGGGTCGGCAAAGAAGGGCTGCAGGTTGAAGGTGTAGACGCGAGACTGCGACTCCTCGAGCTTGTACTTGCCCTTGAGCCACGGCCACCAAGTGGTGCGGCCCGAGGTGGAGACCAGCACGGTGCGGCTCTTCAGGTCGGCCAGGCTCTTGACGTCCTCATGGGTCATCATGCCTTGCAAGTCGGTCTGGAAGGAGGTTGCCACGGTGGTCACCGGCACGCCTTGCTCAACGCTCTTGAGCACCTGCAGGTCGTAGCCCATCAGGAAATCGGCCTGGCCGCTGGTGAGGATCTGCATGCCATTGACCTGCGGGCCGCCCATGCGCACGGTGACATCGAGGTCGTACTTCTTGTAGATGCCTTTCGCCACCGCCTGATAAAAGCCGCCGTGTTCCGCCTGGGCATACCAGGAGGTGAGGAACGTCACCTTGTCGGCGGCGAGTGCGGTGGCGGGAATCGCGGCGAGCGTCAGCGCGGCGCAGGCGCCGGTCATCAACAGGCGGCGCAATGGGGAAGGCGTCTTCATGGGAGCTCCTGTGCGGATGTTTGCGGGGGAAACCTGGGCGGGTACGGCAACAGGCGGGCAACGACGCGGCACGCGAGCGGCGCCATGGCCGGCAGATGCGACCGCGAAATGGAATAAGGGCTTGAAGATGGGGGACATCGTGGGCGCTCTCTTTTCTCTCGTGCCCGGCCAGGTGGCCGGATCCAAACGCCTGGATGCCTCGCATTGCGAGTCAACCAGGTGTGCGACCGGATGGTCGCGAGAGCAATGTCCCACGCCGGCATGCGTCTGCCCGCTGGGGGGAGGCGCATCGGCGCTAACCGCTTCTACTCGATAGCTTGTTCAGCAAGAGGCATGCCAACGGCAGCGGTGAACGCCGCGTCCCAAATGCGCCGGATGGTGGCACGCCGCTGGCCGGCCTTGGTGCACGCGTCACCCGGCGCGATGCACGCGGCGCACCAATTCGGTGAGCGGCGCGTTGTCCGGCGCTTCTGGTGCTATCAGGGGCCGGTATCAGGGGGCACGGCTTGCACGGATTGCGGCGGGCCCCACTGCGCCTTGGCTTGCTCGATCGGGCGGCTTGCCACGAATCGAGGATGCGCTGCATGGCGGATTGCTCGACGCTGGCGCAGCCGCCCAGGGCGATGGCGGCGAGTGGGGTCAACCAAAGGCGAGGGGAGATGGAGAGACGGCGGACGACAGGCATGGCGGCTCCAGGGGGAGCAAGCATGCCCCCTGTCGTGCAGCCTAGCCCAGCCGCCCGCCTTGCCGCAAGCGGCCGCAGGCGCTTTATGCGGGCTTGCCCACAGTCGGCGCCAGCACGGCCTTGTCGGCATCCCGGGACGGCTCGTGCGCGCTGTCGTCGCCACCGGCCTGGCCCAGGTCCATGCCCTTGGTTTCCGGCAGCAGCAAGGCGGCGCCCATCACCATCATGTAGCCGACGCCGGCCACGATGGCGATCGCCAGTGGCAGCGAGGTGCGGCCGGTGCTGAGCCAGCCTACCGTCAGCGGGAAGAGCGAGCCGATCACGCGCCCGACGTTGTACGAGACGCCATAACCCGTGGCGCGGATGTCATTGGGATAGGACTCCGAGATGGTGGCGCCGATGCCGGCGAACACCCCTTGCATCAGGATGCCGAGCGGGAAGCCCAGGAACAGCATCGACGTGTTGGAAACCGGGATCACCATATAGACCAGCGCCATGACGAAGGCGCCGGCGGCAAAGGCGATATAGGTCAGGCGGCGGCCCCAGCGGTCGGTGGCATAGGCGCCGGCCACGTAGCCCACCAGGGAGCCGACGATCGTCATCGCCAGGTAGGAGCTCGTGCCGAACACCGACAGCCCGCGCTCGGTCTTGAGGAACGTCGGCAGCCAGGTGGCAATCGCATAGTAGGCGCCCAGCATGCCGCCCGACAGCAGGCTGCCCGCCCGACAGCAGGCTGCACAGCACGGTCTTGCCCAGCAGCGGCCTGCGGCCAAGCCGCGCCAGCTGCTGCCATGCGGTGGGGCCGTCGCCGGCGCCACCGGCGGCGCGTTCGGCCTGGCTCTTGGTGAAGACCTCTGGTTCTTCCAGATTGCGGCGCAGGTAGATCACCACCAGCGCCGGCAGGATGCCCATGAAGAAGCAGACGCGCCAGGCGGTTTCCGCCGGGAAGATGCTGAAGGTGATGGCATAGGCAATGGCCGCCGCGCCCCAGCCGAACGAGTAGCTGCTGGCGGTGAAGCCGGAGTATTTACCGCGATGCGCCGGGTTGCGGATCATCTCCGTCACCAGCACCATGCACAGCGAGGATTCGCCGCCGAAGCCCAGGCCTTGCAGCATGCGGAAGGCCAGCAGTTGCTCGGGCGTGTTGGCCAGCCCGCACAGGAAGCAGGCAACGGCGAATACCACGATGGTCCAGCGCAATACCCGCACCCGGCCGTAGCGGTCGGCCAGGATGCCCGCGCCGATGGCGCCCACCAGCGAGGACACCAAGGTCCACGTCACAATGGCGCCAGCGGCCGATTTGCTCATGCCCCACTGGGTCAGCAAGGTCGAAATCAGGAAGGAATAGATCATGAAGTCGAACACATCGACCGCATGACCGAGGAACGCGCCGTAAAAGCCTTTGCGCTCCATTGTCGATAAATCCTTGAACCACGTGAACATGCTCTCTCCTTCGTGTCTTCGCATCGGGGGGCGGTGCGCTGTTTTTTTATGGCGCCGGGGCGCGCTACACCGTGTGGGATTGGGCCGGCGGTGGCCGGAAGGCAAAACCCGCTGCTTCCAGCAACTGGGCAAAACGCAGTGCGTCCAGGTCTTTGAGGCGCCCGGCGACGATCTGCACGCCCACCGGCAGGCCGCTGCGGCCCGGGCCGATCGGCGCCACCGTCGAAGGCAGGCCGCACAGGCCGGAGTGCCCGGCCCAGAACAGCTGGTTGGTGAGCGGTTGCGCCAGGCCGTTGACCTGGAGCGTGCGCTGCCACGGCTCGCCGGTTTCATCCAGCGCAAAGGCGGTGGTGGCGGCCGCCGGACATAGCAATACGTCGACCTCGCCAAAAAAACGTTGCCAGGCCTGTGCGAAGGTGGCTTGGGCTTGCTGCAACTGCAGCCATTGCCGGTGCCGGATGCCGGCGCCAGTGAATTGCAGCGCGGCGTAGCTGTGGTCGTCGGGCGCGGCGCGTGCGGCGCGGGCCAGCGCGGCATCGAAGCCAGCGTCATCCATATGGATCGACGTAGTGGCCCTCAGCATCAGCACGTAGGTGTGCCAGAGGGCCGCGGCATCGAAATCCGGGCGCGCATTCCAGCGTACCTGGGCGCCTTGCCCCTCCAGCCAGCGGCCAAGCGTCTCGATTTCGTCACTGACTTCCTTGTCCACCTCGCATAGCGAATGACTCGGCAGCACGGCGATGCGGAAGTCGGCCAGCGTGTGCTTGGCGCAGGGCGGCAGCGTCAGGTGATAGGCCTGCGCTTCGATGCCGTCCGGGCCAGCCAGCGCCCGCAGCACCAGTTCCAGGTCGTGCGCGCTGCGCGCCAGCGGCCCGGCCACGTTGATGGCCTGCTCGCCGTAGCCGTGGCCAATGCCATGGCCGCGCAGCGGCACCAGCCCATGGCTGCTCTTGTGCGAGAACACACCGCAGTAATGCGCCGGGTTGCGCAGCGAGGAGCCGATGTCGGAGCCCACGTCGAAGAAGCTCATGCCCGCGCAGACGGCTGCGGCGCTGCCACCGGACGAGCCGCCCGGGGTGCGGCTGGGGTCGTGCGGGTTATGGGTGGTGCCATAGACGGCGTTGTAGCTTTGCCAGTCGCGCAGCCCGATCGGCACATTGGTCTTGCCCAGCAGGACCGCGCCGGCCGCGCGCAGGCGCTCGACCACGGCCGAGTCGCCGGCGGCAATGTTGTGGCGCTGCGCCGGGTTGCCGCACGTCGTGGGCCAGCCTGCCACGTCGAAGGATTCCTTGACGGAGAAGGGAATGCCGTCCAGCGCGCCAAGCGGCTCCCCACGGTGCCGGCGCTGGTCGCTGGCCTCGGCCGCGGCGCGCGCGGCGGCAAAATCCGCCAGGATGAGGGCGTTGATCTCGCTGTGCGAGGCGGCATAGGCGGCCTCGCACCAGCTCACCAGGTCCCGCGCGCTGGCGCGGCCTGTGGCCAACAGCTCAGCGGCTTCCCGCACAGGCAGGAAGCAGGCCTCTGGCGGCCGGGTGTCGGTGCTTTCTATGTCTTGCCGCGTCACGCTTTCGCTCCGTATTGTGGGGTCCGTTGTCAAGGCACACAGGGGATAGGGGGAGGGTGGGGCTGCCTCTGGAATCGGTATACTATATTCATTAAATTGCCGAGGGCAAGGCAATTATTCGAATGTCAACGATTCGCCGCGTTCTGGTGCAATGCAGCAGGTTTCAGCACAAATCCGGGGTTCGTGGGAGAGCGCTGGCTGGACGTCGCGCACCTTGGCGGTGCGCGAATTATGGTGTTTTGGTATACCGTTTTTGGGCAATAGGCCGACTGGCGAGCAGTCGCCCTGCTTAGCGCTCGAAGAAAGACAAGGTCTGCTGGTCTGGGCTCAGCGGCTTGCGCCGGTGGGTGACCGCCGGGGTTGATGCGCTCCGTGGCTGTGTTTCCGGCCCGGGTGCGGACGTCGGTTGCAGCTCGAATTGCCGCACTGCTTCCAGCGCGACGGCACCGGCGAGCAAGGCCGGCAGTCTTGGTGCCAGGATCTGGTAGGTGTCCAGGTCAAAGCGCGCGGGCGAGGACAGCAAGCCGGCCGCCGCCTCCAGCGTGGGCACCGAGCCCAGGTAGCACCAGTCCTCGAGGAGGTGCCACCACGCCTTGGCGCCATCCTGCTCGCGCCACGCCACCGCGCCCGCGAACGGCCAGGGTTGGATCGCCAGGCCGGCCAGGGCGGCGACCGCCCGCTCGCGGTGGGCGGCGAGGGACTCGTCGCCGGTGCACGCACCCAGGCAGCGGTGCAACTGACGCGCGAAGCAGGGCTGGCCGCGCCGCGCGGTTTTTTCCAGGGCCAGGGCGGCCTGGCAGAGCTGATGGGTTTGGGCCAGTTCGGCCAGCCGCGCCTGGGCGCTGGCCCGGCTGGGAAAGGCGCCATACAGATTAGGGTGCCGGCTGAAATCGGTGTCGCGATCCGAGCGCAAGATCGGCGCGCTCAGCCCGGGCGCCAGTTCCCACGCATACAGCCCGGTGTACTGGCGCAGCATCTGGTTGTGCAGCGGCTGCTTCGTCTTGATCAGGTGTGCCTCCAACAACAACCCCCCCACCTCGCCGCCGGTCTCGCGCCATTCGACGCGGCGCACCGCGCGCGCCAGCCGCATTTCCAGGGCGGCACGATGATCGCCGGAGAAATGGGCGCCAATGCGCTGGCGCAGGTGGATGCTCTTCCCTATATAGAGAGGCATGTCCTGATCGCCGTAGAAGAGATACACGCCCGCCGTGTCGGGAACCTCGTCCAGCGCGGTTTCTTCCAGCCCGGCAGGCAGGCTCGCCCGCTTGACCAGCGACTGCACGGCCGACTCGACCAGGTCCACCGTGTAGAGCTCATGGATTTTCTGCCAGAATTGCCACAGCAGTTCGGCATCGGCGAGTGCCCGGTGCCGGCCCTTGGGCTGCAACTCGAACCGGGCGATCAGCGCATCCAGCCCGTGGCGTGCCGCCGAGGGAAACAGCGAGCGCGAGAGCCGTAGCGTGCACAGGACGTCAGCGCGAAAGGTGATGCCGACGCGGCGGAACTCATTCTTGAGAAAGCCATAGTCGAAGCGGGCGTTGTGCGCGACGAAGAGCTTGCCTTGCAGTTGCTCCGCCAGTGTCTGCGCCAGCGACTCGAAGGTTGGCTGCCCACGCACCATGTCGTCGGTGATGCCGGTCAGTTGCTGGATGAAGGGCGGGATGCCGATGCCCGGGTCCACCAGGGTGTCCCACTCGACTATACCGTCCGGTCCTACTTCCACCACCCCGATCTCGGTGATGCGGTCGCGCGTGCCGTCGGCGCCTGTCGTTTCCAGGTCGACAAAGACAATTGGGCGTGAAAGTGCCGCAGCCAGCGCCTGCGCATCCAGATGCCCGGGCGTGTGCGCCGGCTGGAGTGATGGCTGGTAGATGGGAAGGTCAGGCATCCGTCGATTCTAATAGATAGCAGCCGCGCGAAAGCTGTCCTTGCGCCCGGGGGCACGGAGACCTGCTTCATCACCGTGTCACAGACTGTTCTGAAAAGATTCAAGAAAACGCTTGCCACGACCGAAGGGCTCCCTTACTATTCGCCCCCTCGCACCACGAAAGACCGCTGCAAAGCAGACGGGACAAGGGTTGCGAGGTTGGCAGGGGTGGTTGGCGGCGCGCACGGCGCAGCGAGCTGAAGGAAAAAAACCTGTTGACGAAACGATGATCACGCTTCATAATCTCGTTTCTCTGCTGCAGCAAA
>NZ_AHJE01000023.1 GCF_000243095.1 Cupriavidus basilensis OR16
GCCGACGTTGTATCGCTGGTTCGATAACCGCAAGCCGGACCCGATGAGGGATGTGCCGGTGTAGCGATAGGCAGGTGGTATGGCAACGGGCCGTCGCGGCATCGCCGCCGCGGCCCGGTATGCAAAGCGCCCCATGCGCTAACGATGGGGCGCTTTGCATTCGAGGTCGCGCGCGCGGCCGCTCTCCTTCGCCCGCCATGAACGCAAGGTCACGGATTGAACCGACGGAAGTTCATGGCCCGGAGCAGCCATGGTCGAGTGAGCACAGTAGAATCGATTTCCTGATCGACGACGTCTGAGCCGGCGGCTTGCCGCTGTCTTGCCCGACGCCCGATATGAAGAACTTCCCGGCTGCGGCCATTTCCCATCCATGGAGCGTCCCGAGGCGACGACGGCGATCGCCCGAGCATGGCTATTGGACAGGTTTCGTGACCACATAGGATGATGACTTTGCAGCCAATCGCCTAGACCAGGCAACGTGGAGCCTGGAAATCTATTACGCCCTTGATCATGTCGCGCATGGCTGTAATCAGCACGCGGGCGTCGTCGCGACGCCATTGCACGGCATAGTGCAGCGGCTCCAGCGCATCGCTGCCGGGCAGGATCTTCAACACGCCGCGCGCCGCAAGCGCCTGGGCCCATTGCTCGGGCATGAACGCAAAGCCAAGCCCTTCAGCGACCATGCCGACCACCGCGCCCCAGCTGTTGCACATGAGCCGCCGGTTCACCATCAGCCCCCGGCACGCCAGCCATTGATCGAGGACTCGCGTACCGCCGGCGCCCACCGGCAAGGTCAGCAGCACATGCTCGCGCATCAATGCCCTGGGATCCTCCGTCCCGGCCTCTTCAAGAAACGACTGACTGCCCACCCACGCGAAATCTACCTGACTGATCCGCTCGGCCGCAAGGCTGCTGCGCGTGGAGGGCCCAGCCAGTACCGCCAGGTCCAGTTCGCCATCGTGCAGACGCTGCTCGAGCACCTGGCCGATATCGAGATAAGGCTCCAGCAACAAGCCAGGATGGCGGGCCGATACTTCGCGCACCAGCTTCGGCAACCATGTCAGGCCGCTCAGCTCGCCCAGCCCGACGCGGCAACGTCCCATCAGCCCGTAGCGCTGCCCGGCCGATTGCTCCAGCTCTGCGGCGGCGCGCAGCAGTTCACGAATCTGCGGCAGCATCTGCTCTCCCTGCGCGGTCAGCTCTGCGCGCCTGCCACTGCGGTCGAACAGCTGCACGCCCAGCGAGGCTTCGAGCTCGGCCACCCGCTTGGACAGTGACGACACCGACAGGTGCACCCGCTCCGCAGCCACGGAGAAGTTGACGCAGGTGGCGGCCCAGTAAAACGCTTCCAGTTGCTTGAGGGTCATGAGGTGGTGGCCGGCAGCGGCTGTGAATGTTTCCAAAAAGCGAAATTATATCTTCGTTATTTTTCGCTTTTCTCGTTGTGTCGAGATTGCTAGATTTGGCGGGAGATCACAGCGTTCTGTCCCCCCACCATGTCAGTTGCCCCCACCAATGGCGCCCCACAGGCCACAGCCCCCAGCCCGGAAGCCACCCTTGGTGCTTCCGCTGCGCCGCAACAGGCTGCTTCGGCTGTATGCGATGTCGCGTGGCTGAGAAGGCGGGTGCTGGCGCTGAACGACTTCGAAGCGCTCGCGCATCGCCGCTTGCCCAGACCGCTGTACGCTTACGTGAGCGGGGCGGTCGAAGACAGCGTCTCACTTGCGCAGAACCGGCGCGCGTTCGAAGAGATCGCGCTGCGGCCGCGCGTGCTGGCCGGTGTAGCCACGCGCGACCTCGGCATTGAACTGCTTGGGCGGCACTATGCTGCACCGTTCGGCATTGCGCCGATGGGAATCTGCGCGTTGTTCGCCTATCGCGGCGACATTGTGCTGGCACAGGCTGCCCGGCACGCCGGGGTACCGGCCATCATGAGCGGTTCTTCACTGATCCGGCTGGAAGAGGTCATGGACACAGAGCCGGGCACATGGTTCCAGGCCTATTTGCCAGGCGACACGGCCCAGATCGACGGACTGTTGTCGCGCGTCCAGTCGGCTCGCGTAGAGACGCTGGTGATCACCGTCGATACGCCGGTGGCCGGCAATCGCGAGAACAACCTGCGCGCGGGCTTCTCCACGCCGTTTCGGCCAAGCCTCGCACTGGCCTGGCAAGGCGTCACGCACCCGCGCTGGCTGCTTGGCACCTTCACGCGCACACTGGTGCGACATGGGGTGCCGCATTTCGAGAATGCCTACGCCCATCGCGGCGCGCCAATTCTGTCGCGCAATGTCGAGCGGGACTTTTCCGATCGGGCGCATTTCACGTGGGCTCACCTAAAAGCGATCCGGCGTCGCTGGAAGGGCGCGCTCGTGATAAAGGGCATCCTGACCGCCGAAGACGCGCTGCTGGCACGCCAGCACGGTGTGGACGGCATCATCGTTTCGAACCATGGCGGCAGGCAGCTCGATGGCGCCATCGCGCCAATCCGTGCCCTGCCGGAAATCGTCGACGCCGTGCCAGACCTGCCCGTGATGCTAGACAGCGGCGTGCGCCGTGGGACCGACGTGATCAAGGCGCTCGCGCTCGGCGCGCGCTGCGTGTTCGTCGGGCGGCCGTTCGCCTATGCGGCGACGGTGGCGTCCGGCGCTGGTGTGTCGCACGGCATCGCACTGATGCAGTCCGAGATCTCGCGCGACATGGCCATGCTCGGACTGATCCGCGTGGCGGACATCGACCCGGCCTGCATCCAGCGCCCACGGGCGTGAGCACCATCCCGCCCCCAAATTCCAACACGCCAACGCACCGGCCAACACAGGAGACATCCCGATGACCACGCCTCACGGCTTCCGAATCCACGCCCGGCCCGCGCCCACCGTCAGCAACGCGCTCCTCGAGCGTTTCAAGAGCTTTCCAGTGGCTAATGTCAGCGACGCCATGAGCCGGACCATCGGCACCACGCAGTTGCGCCCTTTTCATCGCCGCGAAGGCCCGCTGGTGGGCCGCGCCCTGACCGTCCGCACGCGGCCCGGCGACAACCTGATGGTGCACAAGGCCATCGACATCTCGGAGCCTGGCGATGTGATCGTGGTGGACGCCGGCGGGGCCGGACCCAATGCCATCATCGGCGAGATCATGCTGGCGCTGGCGATGGCGCGCGGCGCGGCGGGCTTTGTCATCGACGGCCTGATCCGCGACAGCGACACGATCGGCAAGGAACCGCTCCCAGTCTATGCGCGCGGCGTGTCGCATCGCGGCCCTTACAAGGACGGCCCTGGCGAGTTGCACATCACGGTCTGCATCGACGGGATGGTTGTGCGCCCGGGTGACCTGGTCGTCGGCGATGGCGACGGCCTGCTGGTGGTGCCCGCCGAGGAAGCCGAATCGATCGCTGCGCGCGTGGAAGAGGTGCAACGTACCGAGGCGGCCATGCTCGATTCGATCTCGCAAGGCCGCGCCGACCGTGGCTGGGTGGAGCGCTCGCTGCGCGACAAGGGCGTGCTGTGAACGCACCCACACTCCCCACGCGCGCAAACCATTTGGTGGTGCGGTTCGACTATTGGCTGGATCCCTCCTTTGATCGCATCGTCGGCGACGCTCCCGGCGTGACGCTGCACACCTGCGCGCGCGAAGGCGCCGATGACGCAGCCTGGGCGCAACTGGCCAGGGCGCAGGTCTACCAGATCACGGCGGCCAAGGACGAAATCCCGCGCCGCTGGTTTGTCAACGCGGACCTACTGTCGCGCTGCCCGTCTTTGCTGGCGGTGTCGTCCAGCGGCTCAGGCTGCGACACCATCGACATCGACGCCTGCACCGCCGCCGGCGTGGCGGTGATGAACCAGGCCGGCGGCAACGCCGACTCGGTGGCCGAGATGGCGCTGGGCCTGATGCTGGCCGTGCTGCGCCGCATTCCCGAGTCCGACAGGCGCATGCGCACGAACACCACGGCGAGCCGCGAGGACCTGATGGGTCAGGAGCTCCGCGGCCGCACGCTCGGACTCGTGGGTGTGGGGCACGCCGGACGCCGGACGGCGGCCTTGGGCCGGGCTTTCGGCATGCGTGTCATCGGCTGCGATCCAGCATTCGATACGGCAGAAATGGCCGCACGCGGCGCGCAACGGGTGTCGTTCGACGAACTGCTGCGCACCGCCGACGTGGTATCGCTGCACTGCCCGCGCGATGCCACCACGCTGGGCATGATGGACGCCGCAGCGTTTGCCGCGATGCGGCCCGGCTGCATTTTCATCAGCACGGCCCGCGGGGGCATCCACGACGAGCACGCGCTGTACGCGGCGCTGGCAAACGGCCATCTTGCCGGGGCAGGGCTCGACGTGTGGGACCAGGAGCCGCCGCCGCACGACCATCCGCTGCTTGCCCTGGAGAACGTGGTCGCTACGTTCCACACGGCAGGCGTCACGCATGAGGCCCGCCGCAGGAACGCCACGCTGGCCGCCACGCAAATCGTCGAGCTGCTGGCGACTGGCGCCCGGCCCGAGCGCCTGGTGAACCCCGAGGTGTGGCCGCGCGTGCGCCAGCGTGCGATGGGCTAGGCTAGGCGTCGGCCGACGCAACGTTTTAACCAATAATACGTCGCCCCATCGAGGGCTGGCGAGGAGACACAACATGCATCGCACTCCCGAGCTTCGGCGTCGGCGCTTTCCCCCGCGCCTGGCTGCCCCATTCGCTCTCGCTCTCGCTTTTGGCACGATTGGCGCCACCACTCCCGGTGCAGCCCATGCCGAGGCGCCCTATCCGAGCCGCCCGATCGAAATGCTCGTGGCCTACGCGCCCGGCGGCGGCACTGACCTGGTCGCACGACTGCTGGCCCGGCACCTGGAAAAGCAGCTCGGCGCCACCATCGTGGTCCAGAACAAGCCAGGCGCCGGCGGTGCCATCGGCTTTGCGGAACTGGCGCGCGCCACGCCCGATGGCTACACGATCGGCTTCATCAACACGCCGAACCTCCTGACGATTCCGCTCGAACGTAAGACCACGTTCACATGGAAGAGCTATGACCTGATCGGCAACCTCGTGGACGATCCGGGCGGCTTCACCGTGAACAACAGCAATGCGATTGATTCGTTGGCGTCGCTGGTGACGTACGCTAAGGCAAATCCGGGCCATGTGACCGTGGGCACCACCGGGGTGGGTTCGGACGACCACCTTGCGATGCTGCTGTTCGAGAAGGCGTCGGGCGTGAAGCTGACCCATGTGGGCTACAAGGGCGCCGGAGAAGTCCGCGCGGCCCTGGCCAGCCAGCAGATCACGATCGGCGCCATCAACGTGGGCGAGGCGCTGGCGTTCCAGAAGGGCGGCACGCCGATCAGGTTCCTGGGACAGATGGGCATGACACGTGCCGTGCTTGCGCCAAACGTCCCCACGTTCCGCGAGCAGGGCTTCGGCATCGAGTTGGCCTCACTGCGCGGCTTGGCCGCACCGAAAGGCTTGCCGGAGCCGGTGCGCAAGAAGCTCGTCGACGCCATGGCACGCGTGGCCGCCGATTCGCAGTTCCGCCAGCAGGCCGACGCCATGTATGCCCCGCTGCGCTATCTGGCGCCCGCCGCGTATGCCTCCGAACTCGAACGCGGCGATGCAGGCTTCCGCCAGCTCTGGAAGGAGATGCCATGGCAGGAAAAGTAAGCCGGCTGGCGGCGCTGGCAATTGGCGCCGCCCTGGTCTCATCCGCGTTGGCATCCGCGCAGGCGCCGCTGCCGCCGGGGCCGGTCACGATGATCGTCGGCTGGCCCGCAGGCGGCCCGTCCGACGCCGTGGCGCGACTGGCGGCGGCGCACATGTCGAAGGCGCTGGGACAGACGATCTTGATCGACAACCGCGCCGGTGCGGGCGGCAATATCGGCACCGACGTAGCTGCTCGCACGCGCCCCGACGGCAGCACCATCATGCTGGCCACCGTGGCTTCGCATGGCCTGAACGCCGCACTTTACAGCCGGTTGAACCACGACCCGATCAAGGACTTCGCGCCGATCGGGCTGATCACCACGTCACCTGGCGTGCTGCTGGTGCCGCGCGACTCGCCGCTGCACTCGGTACGCGACCTGATCGGCAAGGCACGCGCCCAGCCCGGCCAGTTGAACTACGGCTCCGGCGGCGTCGGATCGAGCCAGCACCTGGCGGGCGCAGTCTTCAAAAAACTCGCCGGCGTGGACATCGCGCACATCCCCTTCAAGGGCACGGCGCCCGCCATGACGGACCTGATGGCCGGCCGCGTCGACTTCATCATCACCACGGGCGCGCTGCCCTTCATCCGCTCCGGCAAGGTCCGTGCGCTAGCCGTGGGCGCGCACCAGCGCCTGCCCGCGCTGCCCGATGTACCTACCTTCGACGAAGCCGGACTGAAGGGCTTCTACACCGATTCCTGGTACGGACTGGTTGCGCCGGCCGGCACACCCCGCCCCGCGCTAGAGCGGCTCAATGAATCGTTGACGCAGGCGCTGCGCGACCCCGCCCTGCAGCGGCAGTTCGCCGAACAGGGTTCGTTGCCGGTTAAGCCGATGGGCGTGGACGAGTTCTGGACTTTTGTGAAGAAACAGATGCCGACAGCAGCGGAACAGGTCCGGATCTCGGGGGCGAAGGCGGACTAGGGCAGCGATGCGCAGCCTTGCCCCTTCCGTGCCACGCCAATCCATGCGTGCGCGATCGACGGCTAATGACAAGCATCAGGATGCTCGCCCTGGCGGGCCACCGGATGCCGCTGGATTCGGCTGCCTATCCGGGCATCGGTGCGGGATGCACGGCGTGGCTCAGGCCGCCATCGCGCGGCGCTCGTCTTCGGTCAGCTCGGGGCCATCCAGCGTGACGCATGAATGATCGTTGCGGAATTTCTCGATGATGGGCTTGAGCTCCTCTTTCACATGCGCTTCGCTGTAGCCGTTGAACAGGTGGCCGAGCAGGCCGCGGCGCAGGTCGCTGGTGCCCATGAACCAGTCAGCGATGGGGACGGTGAGGTTCATGTTGTACTTCATCATGATGCCCATGTTGTGATGCGCGGTGTGATGGCGGCGAATGGTGTTGACGAAGGGCATGTTGCGCACGAACCAGTTATCGTGCACGTGGCAGCAATAGTGGAAGGTCTCGTAGACCAGGTACTGCGCCACCATGGTCAGGAACACCACGTAGGCGGCGTTGGCGTTGAACATCTGCAAGGTGAGATAGGAGAGCGCGCCGCCTGCGACGCCTAGTGTCGCCAGCACGCGCCACGGGAAGAAGACAATGCGGAATTCGCGGGTGGTATCGATGGTGGCTTCATTGTCGGTGAAGTACTGGTGGTGCTGGCGGGTGTGGCGTTCGTAGATGGCGCGCAACGCAAACACGTCGATCTTCCGGTGCATGACATACCGGTGCATGAACCATTCCACGAAATTGCCGGCGAGGAACACTGGCAGCGCCAGCAGCCATTCCCAGCGTGCGTTCGACATATGCGTGAGGCAGTAAGCAATGGCGAAGCTGCCGACGCCGTACATGACGGCGATGTGGAGCAGCCCGTTATAGAGGGGGCTGATGTCGGCTCTGTATTGTTCGCGGAACTTGCGCTGGCGTTCGGTCATCATGGCGGGTCTCCTGTCTATTTGATGATCTGATACATAACTAATATATTAGTAGGATATATCAACATGTCAACCGTGCCGCGGTGGTTTTTTGTCTCCCGAGCCAGTCCTCCGCCCAAAAGCAAAAACGGCCCTCGCATCGCGAGAGCCGTGCAGGGGAAAGACAGCCTGCGCAGGACAGCGGTCCCGGTCTCAGTGCGAGACTTCTTCCAGCGCGCGTCCCTTGGTTTCCACCCCAAGCAGCAGCACCGCCAGCGCGGCAACGACGAACGACAGCGCACCTAGCGTGAAGATGCCGCCCTGGCCCGTGACGGGCAGCAAGACGCCGACCAGGTAAGGGCCGGCCAGCGAGCCGATGCGGCCGATGGAAGAGGCGAAGCCGGAGCCGGTGGCGCGCGACCGCGTGGGGTAGAGCTCCGGCGTGTAGGCGTAGAGCACCGACCACATGCCGAACAGGAAGAACTGCATGCACAGGCCGGCGGCGATCAGTTGCTCCACCGGCAGGCGCAATACCGCGGCCTGGCCGTACAGGTACGCCGCCGCGGCGCTGCCCAGCAGCATCAGCGCGCAGGTGGGCTTGCGGCCCCATCTCTCCAGCAGCCACGCGGAGAAGATGAAGCCGGGAATGCCGGCCAACGAGATATAGACCGTGTACAGCACGGACTTGGTGACCGCATAGCCGGCCTGCTGCAGCAGGGCACCCAACCAGGTGGTGAGCCCGTAATAGCCGAGCAGGGCGAAGAACCAGACCAACCACAACATTACGGTGCGCCTGGCATAGGGGCCGCGCCACAGTTCGGTGAACAGCGCCTTGCGGTCGCGCCGGGGCGCGGGCGCGTAGGTGTCGGCCACCGGTGGGAGCGCGGCACCCCAGGCACGCTGCACCTTGGCTTCGATGCCCGCCATGGTGCTGTCGGCCTCGCGTTCGCGGCCTACGTCTTCGAGCCAGCGGGCGTCTTCGAGCCAGCGGGGAGACTCCGGCACGCGCCGGCGTACCACGAAGACAAAGGCGGCGGGCACCGACAGGGCGATAAAGATGCCGCGCCAGCCGATCACCGGCAGCAGGAGGTAGGTCAGCACACCGGCGGCGATAAAGCCGATCGGCCAGAAGCCCTCAAGGATGGCCACATACTTGCCGCGGCTTTTGGCGGGGACAATCTCGGACACCATCGACAGCCCGATCGGGAACTCCATGCCCATGCCGAAACCCAGCAACACGCGAAAGAGCATCAGGCTGGTGACGTTGTCCGCCAGGCCGCACAGCAGGCTGCCAACGCCCCAGAACACCATGCTGACCTGGAACACCGGCTTGCGCCCGAAGCGGTCGGCCAGCAGGCCGGCAATGGCAGCGCCGAGGAACATGCCGAGAAAGCTGGAGCTGGCCAGCAGGCCGGTCTGCGTGGCCGTGAGGGCAAACTCCGCCTTGATGGAGCCAAGCACGAAGGTCATCATGCCCAGGTCCATCGAGTCGAAGAACCAGGCCGTGGCAATGATGCCGAACAGCGAGCGCTGGTAGTTCGTCATCGGTAACCGCTCTAGCCGGGCGGCGATTCCCGGCCTCAACTTCAGTTCGCCCGCCGACATATCCATCTTTGTCTCCTTTGGGTATGACGGCTTCCTGGTGTGCCGCCTTTACTAATATATTAGTTGCATTGCAGAAGTATTCAAATAGTAAACAAACGGACTGAGGGAAAACACCAAGACGAGGGCTCGCGGGCTTACGCCGCCTGGCGGTTGCCCGGCGCAGTCGCCGTGGCGTCGAGCTGACCGTGCCAGGCGCGCTGCACGATGGCCGCATAGCGCGCCGGCACGTCCGCCACGGGGAAGGCCCCGGCCAGCCGGGTAACCGCCAGCGCGTCCGCGGCGAGCGCCGGGAGGGCGTTTTCGGGAATGCCGAACGCGGCCAGGTCGCCCGGGATGCCGAGGCGCTCCACCAGGGCGCGGATGGCCGGCGGCAGGCGCGCTACGGCCTGGGCCTCGTCGGCGTCTTCGATGCCGAACAGGCGTGCTACTTCGGCCAGTTCGGCGTGGCGTTCCTGCTTCAGGGCATCGAGCACGTACGGCAGCATCACGGCATTGGTGCTGCCGTGCGAGCGATGCGTGACGCCGGCCACGGCATAGGCAATGCCGTGCACCGCGTTCAGCCCGGCGCTGCCGTACGACAGCGCGGCATACAGGCTGGCGTAGGACATGCCGGTACGGGCCTCGATGTCGCCGCCGTCGCGATAGGCGCGTTCCAGGTAGCGGGCGCACAGGCGGATCGCTTCGCGTGCGAACAACATGGTCAGGGCGGAGCGGCCGCTATAGGCCGGATCGGGATTGCCGTGGCGCGGGTAGGCCAATGAGTCGATGGTGATGAACGACTCCAGCGCGTGCGTGAGTGCGTCGATGCCGGCATCGGCGGTCACCCGCGGCGGGCAGGTATAGGTGAACTCGGGATCGATCAGCGCGATGCGGGGGCGCAGGGCATTGTCCATCACCGCGATCTTGGTGGCGCTGTCGGGGTCCACCAGGATGGCGCCGGGTGTGGCCTCGGAGCCGGTGCCGGATGTGGTCGGCAAGGCAACCAGCGGGAGCGGGCACGCGTGCGCGGGCTTGGCCCCGGCAAAATCCCGGATCGGCAGTCCGCCCGGCAGCGTCAGGCACAAGGCCTTGGCCAGGTCGATATTGCTGCCTCCGCCAAGGGCGATGACATGGTCGGGCGTCTTGCCGCACAATTGCGCCCGCAGCGCGGCGGTTGCCGTGTCGCACAGCACCGTGGTGGGATCCGCCATGCCACCATCGTAGACCAGCGTCTCGATGCCGGCCGCGCTGGCGGCCGCCACGTACTCGCTCACCCATGGCGTGTGCCCGGTGAAGAACGTGTCGGTGACCAGCACGCCGGTGCGGTAGCCCAGGTGGGCCAGCAAGTCCGGCAATTGCGCGCGCGTGCCCGCGCCGACGATCAGCCGCGCCGGGGCGCAGAAATACACGAGGTCCTCGACTCTCATGACAGGTCCTTTGGAGATGGATAAAGACGCGGCAGGTGGGCGCGCAAGGCTTGCGCGACTGCCGCGGTGTGTTGCACGAGCACGCTGTGGCCCGCACCCGCGATGCCGGCCAGGGCGGCATCGGGCAGGCCCAGTGTCAGCGCGATGGCATGCGGCCAGGGCGAGTCGTCGTCGTCGTGCCCATGCACCACTAGCGCCGGGGTGCGGATGCGCGGCAGCAGCGCGCGCTGGTCGGTGGAGCGGATGTTCTGCCAGGTCCACGCCACGGCGCGGTGGTCCGCGGCCTCGGCCAGTCCGAGGCGCCGTTCGCGTTGGGCGATTTCCGTCAGCAGGGTGTCTTGGTCCGTGGCGCGGAACCAGTCCACGCCGGGCAGATGCGGCGAGCCCGAAAGCAGGAACAGGCCAGCGGGCGCGGGCGTGGAAGGATCCCGGTGACAGGCCTCGATATACGCCAGCGCCACGGATACGCCCATGCTCCAGCCGGCCAGCACGAAGGGCCGGGCCCCGACGTGCGCTTCGATGACCTCGCGCAGCGCCGCCGCGTAGCGCGCCAGCGTATAGCCGTGCGCGCCGTTCGGGCGCGCCGCCTTGCCCCGCCCCTGCAGGTTGGGCAGGATGAAAGTGCAAGCATCGCCCAGGCACCCAGCCAGCCGCAGCCACGCGGCCCGGGTGCCCTGGATGCCATGTACGGCCACCACGCTGACGGGCCCGTTGCCCACGCGAATCATATCCATCCTGTCTCCAACACAACTAATATATTAGATGGATGATAGCAGGAGGAGCCGAATCCGAAAAGGTCGCGACGGATTCGGCTGGCGCCCGGCACCTCGGTCTCGGAGCTGCAGCTCAGCGAGATGACCGGGATCGGCCGCACGCCGATCCGCGAGGCGATCCAGCGCCTGGCCCGCGAGCACCTGGTGGTGGTGCTGCCGCAGCGCGGGTTGCTGGTGCCGCAGATCGACGTCGCCAAGCAGCTCAAGCTGCTGGAGACCCGCCGCGAAGTGGAGCGCCTGATCTGCCGCAGCGCGGCGCGGCGCGCCACGCCCGAGGAACGCGCGCAGTTCAAGCGGCTGGCAGAGGAGTTCGCCCGGGCCTCGAAGAACGGCAACGATGTCGCCTTCATCCGGGCCGACCGCGAGTTCAACGAACTAAGCCTGGTGGCCGCCCGCAACGAGTTCGCCGAGGGCGCGATGCGCCTGATGCACGGGCTCGCGCGCCGCTTCTGGTACTTCCACTACAAGCAGGCGGCGGACCTGCCGCAGATGGCGAAGCTGCACGCCGCCGTGGCGGCAGCCATTGCCAAGGCGGATGTGGAGGGCGCCGGAAAGGCGCTGGACGCGCTGCTCGACAATATCGAGGATTTCACGCGCGCCACGGTGCTGGGCGACCTGCGCTGAACGCCTTGCCGCACGCAGGCCGGCGTGCGTGGTGCTACTGCATCGTCTTCAGGTCCCCGATGCGAATCAGCATCTCGGTGAACATCTGCATGTCCAGGTCCAGGTCGGCGACTTCCTTGTACTCCTTGGCGTTGTGCGCGGTGTACTTCTTGCCGGGCATGGCGGGGCCGAAGTTGATGGCGTTCGGCATCAGCTTGGCGGTGGTGCTGCCAGCGGTGGGGACGGGTTTGGCTTCCAGCCCCGTGGTGTCGCCGAAGATATTGAGCAGCGTGGACAGCCACGCGCCTTTAGGGTCGCGCGCCATCCAGTCGCCCTGGTCGTGGCTGATGGTCACCGTTTCGTGGTTGGCGGCGGCCCAGGCGTTGATCTTGTCGGCCACGGCCTTGGACAGGGCCTGCGGCGTGTTGCCGCGCGGCATGCGGACGTTGGCGGTGACTTCTAGTTGGCCGTCCGATTCCCGGACCAGGTTGGGCGACATGGTGAGCGGGCCCATGAAGTCGTCCTTGTAGGCCACGCCCATTTTTTCGCCGAGGTAGCCGGTGCCATACAGGTCATCGAGGTACTTCGCGGCACGGGCGTAGTGGTTGTCGGCCAGCGCGACGCCGGATTCACGCAGGAAGAGCGTCAGGCGCGGCAGGGGGTTCACGCCTTCCTCGGGCCGGGAGCCGTGGGCGGAACTGCCGGTGACCTTGACCTCCAGGCTGTCGGTGCCCTGGGCGATATTGATCGCGAACTTGCCCTGCGGCGCGTATTTCGCGATAAAGGCAGCGCGTGCCGCTTCAAGCTGGGCGCGGGCAGCGTTCAGGTCGCCGCCCTTGAGTTGCGCGCTCGCGGTCTGCGGCACAGCATTGGCGGAGGCCGCGCCGCGCATGGCGACGATGGCGGTGGCATTTACGCCGGTGGCCTGCACGGGGAAGAACACCTTCAGGCTGCCCGAGCCCTTCTCGGCCACCACGGCGGGGTACTTGCTGTCGAGCACGATGTTGTACTCGGGCAGCGTGGTGTGCTGCCGGTAATACTTCATGCCGTCGCCGCCCGTTTCCTCGGTGGTCTCGATCATCAGCCGGATGGTGCGCTCAAGCTTCAGGCCGCTCTCCTTCACGGTCTTCATCGCGTACAGCACGGTGGCGATCGAGCCCTTGTCGTCGATGGTGCCACGGCCGTAGAGATAGTCGTCCACGCGCGTGACCTTGAACGGGTCAAGCTTGGTGCCGTCGTCCAGCACCCATTCGTCTGCCACGGCAGGAACCACGTCGGCGTGGGTCAGCAAGCCGAACTCTTCTTTACCCCGGCCCGGCAGCGTGACCTCGAACACGCGGTTGTCCACGTTGCGGAAGCTGAGGCCGAAGTCCTTGGCCATGCCTTCCACCAGCTTGCCGAAGGCGATGATGGCGGGGTTCTCGTGCTGCGGGATCTTGTCGTCGCGCACGGTGCGCAGGGCCACCATGCGCTCGATGGCGCCGATCACCGCCTGGTGGTTGTGAGTCCGGTTATAGACGCCCAGCAAGCGCCCGATATTGGTCAGGTCGTCGCCGTGCAGCGAGGCGTGTTTCCGGTAGGCGGCGACACTGCTTGCCAGCGAAGGATCGGCTTTGGCTGCCGCGCTCAGGAACGCATTGAAATCGGCCGGCGGGTTGGCCTGCGCGCTGGCGACAAGCGCATCGAGGCCGGGCTTTTTCAGCGTGCCCGCGAGCGCGGGCTGGCTCATGGCCAGCGTGAGCAAGGCAAGCGAGGCGAGAAGGGTCGAGCGTTTCATGGGCGGGGCTCCCAAAAAACGAAGGATATTCGCATGAGTCGGCCAGCAGGTGCAAATCCGCCGTGCCGGCATGGTCTTGCGGCGCCGTGCCTCGGCTACACGCCCTGAGGCACGAAGTCAGATCTGCCTTGTCGCGCGTCCCTTGGGTCAGGATGGTGCTTGCGTTGGGCGGGGTATCCGCCACTTGGAAATCCACCGGATGCACTCCCGGCCAACCGCGCGGTCTGGCTCGCCGGCAATCCGCCCGGAACGCTTGCAGCCGCGGGCCAGCTATCGAAGTCGCTCGGTGCCAGGCTGGCGCCAAGCAGCTTGCCGAATGCGCTGAGCTGCACGTCGGAGGTCAACCCCGCGCTGCCCGCGAGTGCGGGGCATAGGATCCACGTGGTGCCGTCTCTTTCGTAGGCGTGCAGGAGCCTTACCTGGTCTGCCGGCTGAAATTGCCGCTCTTCACATGCGACCTGCTCGAGTCCGAATGCCCGCACGAAATCGTCGGCCTGACGATAGCCGATGCAGATGACCAGCTTGGGCCGCCAGTGCGCGCAGAGCGTGCGCAGGAAGCGGAATCGCCCTCCATGCCGGCACAGATCCAGGTAACGATCCTTGGGCACGAGTTCAGACTGGCCGCGGAACACCTTGGACCAGGGCGTCAGGCCATCGAGCATGACGGGCAGGGGAAACAGGTTCAGCTTGAATTCAGCGCCGTCGGGTGTGTAGAGCTCGTCCCGGTAGTACGCTTTCCAGTCATTGTCATCCAGCCCGATGCCGAGCGCTTGCGCTCGCGCAGCGGCCATGATGCGGGCAATGCGCTGATGGTTCAGCCATTTCCCCATGTCTTCCCGATGCTTTGCGCGAAACGCCGCATCCCATGCGTGTGGCTCCGTGCGCGGCCGTAACGGCCCCTGCAGGCGCTCGTACCAGGGATGCGGGCTTCTGTCGCAGATCCAGACATTGGCCCGCGGGTTTCCCCCCTCCATCCCTACGTACGAGGCAAAGTAATTGTCCAGCTCCTGACGCGTGTATACCCCTGTGTGATGCACTATTGCCCCCTACCATCTGGTGGGACCCCGTTTTCACTCATTCCACGACGTGCCGCTCGGCGCTTGCAGCGCCGCGTGTGCCGCGTGGTTATTTGATGTGTCCCGCCTGGCGGCTACGCGGTGCAGTGACTTACCCTGCCGCGCCGGATGCGACCTCGCTCCGTGCCTTTGTGTTATGCAGTTCTTGAAGATGAAAATAACCGGTTCATACCCGTCTGCCTGAGCGGGGCGTATTTTGAAATACTCCCTTCGTTCAGACATAGGAAATGTCGAATATGTGAAATATGAAATTGGTGCGGTGCACTATATCCTAGATAGTTTAGGGTATATATTCCAATATTTTAATCTCAGACATAAAAGCGGCGAATTCCCTTATTCTGTGCGGGCTTGATTAATTGCATCCCCTCTAGCGGGGGGATAAGTTGGGCGAAAATGCAGCTGGATTGACCTGTCCCGGCCCTTCGGCTGGACGCGAAGCGGGAAAAAGGGGGTGTAGGCCGGGGAGATCGCCTACACCCTCAAGGAATGGCAACAACGGGGTCTACGAGTTGCCGCTGGTAAGTGTGCTGCAGTACAGCAATTCCAGTACCCTCCTGAAGGAGTGAATGCCAGGGGAGGCGGCGGCGGAGGAGGCGGAGGAGGAGGAGGAGGAGGAGGAGGAGGAGGAGGAGGAGGAGGAGATACCGGTTGCGACCGCACGGCTGAAGTTTCTTTTGCCCCGGGTTTGTCAGTTTTTCAGGGCACGCTCCGCGCTGCGCGTTAGCTGTTGCGCTCGACGATGAGGTGGGCGTTGCAACCCTGCCGTCGAGTGCCGTTCAGTGCCGTCAAGCAAGCGGTGGCTTGACGCCTGCCGGCAACTCGCATGTGTAGTTGAAGACTGCATCGTCGAGATCGATGGTGGGGAATTCGTCCTTCTCTGCCCAATAATCCTGGGTATGCTGCCACTCGCGTTTGCTGCCCCGCTTCGGGAGCAGATGCATGCCGCGCATCAGGTAGCCGGGATTGAAGTTCTCCGGGTCCACCCATGAACCCAGCGTCATGTTCTCGTCCTCGGGCCGCAGCGCCGGCATGACCCGGCTCGCGCCCTTGCTTTTCATGTGGCGAAGCAGCCGGCAGACAAAGTCGCCGATCAGGTCAGCGCGCAAGGTCCAGCTCGCACGGAAGTATCCGAAGACCCAGACCAGATTGGGCACGCCCGTGAACATCATGCCGCGGTAGGTGACGGTGTCGGAGAAGCGCAGGGGCTTGTCGTCGATGGTGAAGGCGATATCGCCAAGCACATTCAGGTCAAAGCCCGTGGCCGTGACGATCATATCGGCGTCCAACGTCCGGCCGGATTTCAGCACGACGCCGGTTTCCACGAACTGCTCGATCTCGTCGGTGACGATCGAGGCCTTGCCGTCGCGCACACTCTGGAACAGGTCTCCGTCCGGGATGAACGCGATGCGCTGTCGCCATGGCCGATAGCGCGGCGTAAAGTGCGTGTCGACATCGAATTCCGGGCCGAGATGGGCCCGCACGCCAGCGAGCAATTCTTGCTTTACCGCTTCCGGTTCCTCCTGGGCGCGACGCGTGAACTCGGCCTGATCGTGCAGGATCTTGCGGCGCACAATCTCGTGGATCCAGGTCTCGTCGATCTCCAGGTTCCGCAGTTCGTTGGCAAGCACGTTGGCGTTGCGCCCTGTGAAGAAATAGGTCGGGGAACGCTGGAGCATGGTGACATGCGCGCATTTCCCGGCGATCGCCGGCACGAGCGTCGCCGCCGTGGCACCCGAGCCAACGACGAGGACCTTCTTGCCTTCGTAGGCCAGGTCCTCGGGCCATGTTTGCGGATGGACGATCTGGCCCTTGAAGGCTTGCATGCTCCGCCATTCCGGCCTGTAGCCCTGCGCGTGGCTGAAGTAGCCCTGGCACATCCAGAGAAAGCCGGTGGTGAACCGGACCATCTCGCCGGTGTCCGTCCGGCTTGCCTCGACGGTCCAGAGATTGTCCTGGCTCGACCACGATGCCGAGCGGATGGCGTGCCGGTAGCGGATGTGGCGGTCGAGCCCGTTCTCCTCGATGACCTCGCCCATGTACGAACGGATTTCCGCCGCAGTGGCGATCGGCGCGCCAGTCCAGGGTTTGAAGCGATAACCAAAGGTGTAGAGATCGCTGTCGGAGCGGATTCCGGGATAGCGATGTGTGTGCCAGGTGCCGCCATAGCTCTCCTGTGACTCCAGGACAACGAAGCGCATCTCCGGGCATTGGTCGGCGAGATGATAGGCGGATGCTATCCCCGAGATGCCGGCCCCGACGATCAAGACATCGAAATGCTCGGGCGCCTTCGACCCGGCCTTTTCGGGAAACACGCTCTCTGTCATTTTTTTACCCCAACTTGTAAATTGTTCGACGGACCAGATTCCTATTCAGATTCCTATTGCAGGCCGCCAACGTCCGGAAAGACGATCACGCTGCGTGCGACATGTCCTGATTGCATCGCGCTGAAGCCCTCGTTGATCGCGTCCAGCGGCAGGCGCTGCGAGATCAGTTCGTCCAGCAGCAGCCTTCCCTGCATGTACAGTTCGACCAGCCTGGGGATATCGAGGCTCAGGCGATTCGAGCCCATCAGGGATCCCTGAATGCGCTTCTCGCGGAGGAAATCCGTGGCCGGCAACTCGATCTTGAGTCCCGGCTTGAACAGGCCGATCACCGTAGCGGTGCCGCCCGGTGCCAGCATCGCATAGCACGGCTCGGCGGTCTCCTTGCGGCCGATACATTCGAAAGCGTGGTCCACGCCCCCGCCGGTCAGGGCCAGGACCTGCTCGACCGCGTCGGAATCCGCCGCGTTGACGACGTCCGTGGCACCGAATTTCCGCGCCATTTCGAGCTTGTCGGGGAGCATGTCGACGGCAATGATGCGGGCGGCGCCGGCAATGGCCGCGCCATTGACTACGGACAGCCCGACTCCGCCGCATCCGACCACAACCACGCTGCTGCCGGGCTCTACCTTCGCGCTATGGAATACGGCTCCGGTTCCTGTGATGACGGCGCAGCCAAGCAGCGCAGCGCGATCCAGCGGCATGTCATGGCGGATCTTCACCAGTGCATTCGCATGGACCAGGATTTTTTCCGCGAATCCCGAGAGATTGAATACCTGTAGGAAACCGGAATTAGCCGGACTACAGATCAGTTTGCTGGACTGGAAATCCGGAATTAGCTGGACTGCCGTGCAATTTTCGCCCACGCTGAGCCAGGATCTGTAGGTCGGTTCGCCCTTTGCTCACTGGGCGTGGCTCAAGTAGTCGGCGAGGCGGCCGTCAATACGGGACTCCATTCCGTGTCTTCGCCATGCGTTACATCCCGATCCGCGACCAGCACCTCACTATCTTCACCCGCAACCGTGATGCCTGGCGGCCTCGGGCGGAGCGACTCTTTGACGTCGAAGATCTCATTCGGGCATGCGTTCCAGATGCCGCCACTTGCGATCCAAACATTGTGGCCGACGCGATCCGGGAGTGGTTCGATAGCTTCGACGACGGCATTCCGACATGGCGGCTGTCGTCGGAAGAGCGATAAGAAGCGGGCCCAGGCGGATCCAGCGCCAAGGTTCGGCGAGCCAGGCAGGACCGTTGTCGGCCAGTCTCCGTCATTGATCGATGCCGTTGCATGGACGTTCGAAGACAAACCGACTTGCAATGGCAAGACCAAGACGGGGCAGCTCTGGATCTATGTACGTGATGGCAGGTGCCCTCGCCAACCCCGGTGGGCGAGGCATGCCCGTGCATGGGCTTTGCAACCGGGCCATGGGGACCCAGCGACGCATTCCAGAGGTGCAGCGCTTGACATCTAGGCCGGCGCGAGCTTTGCTTGCGATAGGGAAGCGCTCTCAGTTTTCGCCCATGTCCTTGCAGACGCACCCGGCGCCCTCCGCCCGTACTTGGGCCCTCCACTGCACGCTCTTTCGCGGGCAGACGCCGCTGCGCGCCTGCCTGTACCTGCTCGCGGACCTGCGCCGGGGCGTCGCGCTGTCGGCCATACTGGCCGAGCAGCCGCTGCGTGGTGCCTTGGCCGCGTGGCTGGAAGCGGCCGCGATCGGCAGGCCCCCGCCACAGGCGCTGCAGTCGACCGAGCTGCCCTCGGAGCAAGACCGGCGGGCTCTTTACGCATGGATTGCGGCCCACGACGTTGTTCTAGAGCCGCAGAATCTGGGTGGGCGTTTCTGGAAGCCTGTCGATCAACTCTTGCACTCGGCGTGGGAAAGCCTTGGTCTGGCGCCCGGCGCAGTCGGCGAGATGCCGACCTGGGCCGGCGCGCAGCAAGGGCTGGACCGCTGGTTTCGCGAACATTGCCGGCACCTCAGCGGGGTGTGACACCGCGTGCGGGCGGCGTCTGCGACATTGGCTACCCCGGTTGGGGGCGGCGGTAGCCGCTGCAGGTCCTGAGCACTCGACGGGGGCCGCATCCGCTGGAAGCAGCAGTGGTGAAAGAGATGTTCAAGGAAGCGCGGGTGCGCAACATGTCCCGCACGGTCAACCATCGCACGCCGGGAATCGTTGCCTTTTTCGCGCCGGTATTCGACTACCCGGGAAATATCGCGCTGACCATCACCATCATGGGATCAACCGGCACGGTCGATACCGATTGGGACGGCCCCATGCCCAAAGCATTGGGTGCTTGTGCCCAAGGAGGCTCGAAGCGGCGTGGCTATCGGGTGTCATAACAGCGCACCCGTAGGACCAAATCGTTCGCAGGTCAGGCTCTTTGCGTAACCAACATTACGGAGGGAAAGCGTCGATCGTCCATGCGAGTTCTTTTCTTCCACCCGTACCCGGGTGAGCCACAGGCCGATCACTTGCCTACCGATTCAGTTGATCGTGCGGCTGTCGTTCCCTTGAAGCAGTCGTTGCGTTCGCATGCATACGAACGGCTGTCTGGGTCGGCAACAGCCCGTCGTTGCGGAGTTCTCCGACCCCCTGGGCAATCGGGCTGTTCCCGGCCAGTTTGAGTCATCCGCGAAGCTCGCATTGAACGACCGATCCAGCGAGAAGCTGACGTCCAAGTCGTCGAATGCGATGGCCGTGCCTAGAAGGCTTGTTCAACGCCTGCCCTCATGCGCATGGAGTTCAGCAGCCAACGGCTGGCATGCGCGCTACTGCGGCAGCGCGTAGGCGATCACATAGTCGCCGAGCTTCGTGCCGAACGAACCGTGCCCGCCCGCGGCGATCACGACGTACTGTTTGCCGTCGATTGAATAGGTCATCGGCGTGGCTTGGCCACCTGCCGGCAGACGGGCCTGCCAGAGCTGCGTGCCCGTATTCACATCGAACGCGCGGATGTAGTTGTCCGCCGTCGCGCCGATGAAAGCCACGCCGCCCGCGGTAACCATCGGGCCGCCCAGCATCGGCATGCCCATCCTGAACGGCAGCGGAATCGGCGAGCTATCGCGCACCGTGCCGATACGCTTTTTCCACACGATCCCATTGGTCTTCAGATCGATTGCCGAGATGTAACCCCATGCCGGCTGTTTGCACGGCAGGCCGAACGGCGAGAGGAACGGATTCAGCGTCACGCCGTATGGCACACCATATTGCGGTTGAATGCCCGATTCCGTGCCGCTGCCCTTGGCGCCCGCCTCTGGCTCCATCGGGTTGCCCGGGCCGCGCGGAATCAGACGCGAGACGAACGGCAGCGCGATTGGGTTGGCGATGGCGATCTTGCGGTCGGTGTCGACGGCAAGGCCGCCCCACTCGAACATGCCCAGGTTGCCGGGGAACACGAGCGTGCCTTGCAGCGAAGGCGGCGTGAAGGTGCCTTCATAGCGCAGCTTGTGGAACATCACGCGGCACACGAGCTGGTCGTACATCGTCGCGCCCCACATGTCGGCGTCGGTGAGCAGCTTCTTCGGGCGGAACGTGAGCTCGGAGAACGGCTGCGTCGGCGAGACGTGGTCACCAGGCGCTGCACCCTGCGGCACCGGCATTTCGGGTGCGGGCACGACGAGCGCGCCGGTGCGGCGGTCCAACACGAACAGGTTGCCTGTCTTCGCTGGTGCGTACACGACGGGCACGGTCTTGCCGTCCTTGTCGGTTATGTCGGCGAGCGTGGGCTGACAAGGCTGGTCCATGTCCCACAGGTCATGGTGCACCGTCTGGTAGAACCAGGCGAGCTTGCCCGTCGATGCGTGCAGCGCGAGCAGACCGGTCGCATAACGCTCCATGTCGGGCGTGCGGTCACCGCCCCAGATGTCCGGCGTCTTCACGCCCATCGGCAGATAGACGATGTCGAGCTTCGCGTCGTAGGCGGCAGGCGCCCACGAATTCGGCGAATTCCACGTGTAACGCTCGCCCGGGCCCGGGGTCTTGTTCGGGTCCCGCGCGCCCGGATCGAACACCCATAGCAACTCGCCTGTGCGCACATCGTAGCCGCGGATCACCCCAGAGGGCTCGCGCGTCGAGAAATTGTCCTCGACCGCGCCCGCTACGATGATCACCTTGTTCGTGACGATGGGCGGCGAAGTGGGCTCGTACATGCCCGGCGTCGTCACCGGCATGGCGTGCTGCAGGTCGAGATCGCCGCGGTTGGCAAAGCCCGCGCAGCGCTCGCCGGTCAGCGCGTCGAGCGCGTAGAGGTGCCCGTCGTTGACCGGCAGGTAGATGCGGCGCGTGCACGCCGCATTGGTGCCGGCAACCGTCGCCGCCGGAGTAGCCGTCGTGGTGTCGCTGCCAAGCGTGGCCGGTTCGGCTGTCGCCGCGCTTGCCGAGAGATCGATATACGACACGCCGCGGCAGGTCACATGCTGGAATGACGGAGCCGGCTGCAGTTTCGGATCGAACTTCCACTTGAGCGCGCCCGTCTTCGCATCCAGCGCGAAGAGCTTCTGGTGCGGCGAGCACAGATAAAGCAGATTGCCGATCTTGATCGGCGTGACCTCATTGGTGATCTCGACCGGATCGTTCGGCCCTTTCATGTCGCCCGTGCGGAAGGTCCAGGCCACCTGCAGATTCTTCACGTTTTTCGGCGTGATCTGCTGCAGCGGCGAATAGCGTGTCCCTTCCTGGGTGCGGCCATAAGCCGGCCAGTCCGTGGCCTCGATGCCATTGGCGTTCGCTGCGGGCGTACCCTCTGTCGCGCCAAACGTACCGTTGACAGTCTGCGGATCGTTGAAGCACGAGTAGACCAGCACGCCCACCCAGATCACGAGCGCACCCACGAGCGAGGTCACACCAACCTTTTTCGCGCCTTCGAGGCGCCGGCTCATGAGCAGGAGCAGCCACACGCCGAAGATGACCAGCACGCCGGAGCGCGGCGCGAGCGCCCAGAAGTCGGGACCCGATTCCCAGAGTGCCCAGATCGCAGTGCCGACGAGCACAAGCGCATAGAGCACGAACGCCTTGGAGTCGCGCTGGTACAGGAGCCACGTCACGCCGAGCAGCACGACGCCGGTCACGATGTAATAGGTCGACCCGCCGAGCGATAGCAGCCACGCGCCGCCTATCAGCAGATATAGCGCGGTGAGTCCGGTGATTAGCAGGCTGATAGTGCCGATGAATCCCAGCGAACTCGTTCGTGCGGACATAGTGATCTCACCCTTCCTTTTGAAGTCGCCGCTTGCCTCGCGCTTGCAGACTGACATCCAACGGCCGCAGTGCATGCACGCCCGGTCTGACTGAGGGGATGCCCCCATTAAGCTTGCAGCAGATTCGTCAGTCCATCATCCAAGTTTCATTGATACAAACGACTTCCTAGAACGTGACGCTGGATTTCAAGCCGATCACGAAGGCATTACTGTTGATCGATGTACCTCCCCGGATGCAGGATGTACTGCAAATTGGGACGCAGGGATATCGAGCGCACCGGAGACCACGAGTAATACAACTCGGTCACATATTCATATCCATTGCCCGCGACAACGTTCTGCCCGGTGCGGGCATTGTTCTGACGCACGAAATCGGCAAAACGCCCATTATTATGGGTGGCGCCAATGGCGAAGCCGATCGAGTCCTGCAGGCGGCTCGCAAACGGCCCCTTGTACTGCACCCCCATCGTGATCTGATGATCCAGCTGCGCCGTATTGCGGTCAGCATGCGAAAAGTTCAGAAACACCGTCGCGCCGCGGCCGCCGTCGGTGCCGGTGACCTGCTGCTGAAAGCTCAGATAGACGCCGTACTGACCGGATCGCTTAAGGGGATCGAGTCCTGTCACGCCCCGCGGGTTGTGATTCACGTCGAGGTACAGATCGTCGCCGTCTGACGTGTTGTACCACCCGCCAAACTTATAGGAGCCGGGACGGCCCTGCCAGGTTGGTAGCCAGCCAACTTCCAGCGGAATCAGCGCGCCAGTGGTGCCGCTCGGATTGTTTGGCTTCCAGCCATTGTGGCGCGCCCAACTGTCGTCGACGTAGTTCGGGTTGACCTGATACACGCCAGTCTGTACGTAGGTTTCCTGTGAGGTGTGGTACTTGAGGCGCGCGGCCCACACGCTCGTCGGCCAGTTTAGCCAGTAGCTGCCGACCAGATTGCCCGGTTGCGCGCCGCAGAACGAGAGGTTCTGGAAGTCGCAGGAGAAGCTGAAGAAGTCCTCGCCGACGGTCAGGCGGCCAAGCTTCAGCTCCAGACGATCTTCCAACAGCTTCTGGTTCACCCACAACTGTGTCAGGTGCCAGGTCTGGCCACGCCCGAAGACTTCCTGGATGAGCATGTTGTTGCCGATATTCACATCCGCCCCGAGATTCCGTCCGTTACGGTCGGTCATGGTGAACTGAAACGTACCGCCCTGCCAGCCCCAGAGCTTGTGCAGGTCCAGCGTGGTCCCGAACGCCCACTGATCGGTATAGCGCGTCAGGCGGTCGGTGCCGCCACTAAAGTTGTGCGCCAGTTCACTAACGTAGCCGATATTGAACGAGGCGCCCTGCTCCGCCAGGCGTGTACGCAGCCCTCCCCAGTCCCCCAGCAAGTAAGGACTTGACGATATGTCGTAGGCCTGCACACTGGTGGCCCCGAAAGCGAGAACCAGCGAGGCAAGAATACCGAGACAGGCGGGCCGACGTTGGGAGCCAATGTGCTTGTTATGCATTGGTATGCGAACTCCCTGCTTTAATAATGGAAAAGCTGCGCAACCGCAGCCGCACATCGCCGCGTTGCGATTCGCGATGTGCCAGCATGACGACCTGCTCATGCTTTGGGGAAAATTCACAGACCGGATCGAGTGTCCCCGCGTCGCCAACTAACGCCAGGGCCTGGCAGCGGCATCTGCCCCAATCTCGTTCCCTCTCATCACAACTGCGGCAGGGTTCCGGCATCCAGCCGGTGCCGCGATAGGCAGAAAAAGCGGGGGAATCGAACCATGCCGACGCGAGCGTGCTCGCGGGGTCAATGGTTGGCAACCGCTTCTCGACGAACTGGTGCTCGGTAAAGCCGCCCACCACGCGTACCCACTGCGGGGCCGGCGTCCGCGCGACCTGTTCCCTGAGCATTCCCATGGCATCGGCCAGCGAATGTACGCCGTCCCAGCGCAGTTCCAGGTTGTAGTTCAGGCCACCACGAATGATGTGCATATGGCTGTCGATCAACCCCGGGATGGCACGTCTGCCGCCGAGGTCGATCACGGTCACGGAGTTGTCTCCGGTGGACATGACGTCCTGCTTGCTTCCCACAGCAATGAACTTTCCGGCGTGGACTGAGACGGCCTCCGCCTGCGGCTTCTGTAGGTCCAGCGTGGTGAATCGCCCATTCACCAGAATCAGGTCGGGCGTGGGTGTAGAAGACATCGCGATAGCTCCCGTCGGCTGGCGAGTCATGCCGTGCGGCCGGACTCTGGACTTCGAGAGAAAGTGGAAGCCTTACTTGGCTGGCACCGGCGGCAAGACTTCGTGGGTGCCTTCGGCACGCTGCGGCGCCTTGTGCACCATGGTGTAAGCGTAGTCGACGCCCATGCCGTAGGCACCGGTGTGCTCCTTGACGACCTCCATCACTGCGTCATAGGTGTCGCGACGCGCCCAGTCGCGCTGCCATTCGAGCATCACCTGTTGCCACGTCACCGGCACCACGCCGGCCTGGATCATGCGTTGCATGGCGCAGTCGTGGGCTTCCTTGGAGGTACCGCCGGAGGCGTCGGCCACCATGTAGAACTCATAATCGGTGTCGTGCATGGCCGACAGGGCAAAACTGAGGTTGCAGACCTCGGTCCACAGGCCAGACACCACGATCTTCTTGCGTGCGTTTGCTGCCAACGCGTCGCGCACCTTCTGGTCGTCCCAGGAGTTCATCGACGAACGCTCCAGCAGCTTTTGGCCCGGGAAGACGTCCAGCAGTTCCGGGTAGGTAAATCCGGAGAAGCTTTGCGATTCCACAGTCGTGATGATGGTCGGGATGTTGAAGATCTTCGCTGCCTTGGCCAGGCCAACGACGTTGTTCTTCAACACCTGCCGGTCCATGGACTGGACGCCGAATGCCATCTGCGGCTGTTGGTCAATGAAAATCAACTGGCTGTTTTGTGGGGTCAGCATTTCAAGCTTGGGATTGCTCATGATGTGCTCCGCAATAAAGGGGACAGGAACAAGTGATTGCTCCGTCCGGCCGGAGTCAGACACGGACGCGAACGCATTGAAGGTGCGCCGAACAAGCGATGCAGTCACTACTATAGAAATCGCCCAACTGAAGGGCGATCTTTTTTGTCGGAAAGGATAGGCCTGCGCGTCGTGCAGGCTGCTGAAAGCGCCGGGCCGACGATCGCCGTAACCCGACACGCCCCCGCCTTGGCGTAGGAGAATGCTCTAAGAACTTACAAGCGAATGACAGGTTAAATGGCGCTAAGTGCGTACATTTAGGCGCTGCCCACGGGCTGTTATTTAGTCTCCGCGGAAGGCGACCTTCCTTCCAATCCAGTTCTGCTCCCGGCCGCGCCAGGACTGTAATTCGGACTATCCACGAGTCCATCTTTGCAATCAGTCCGGAGGACGCGGGAGCTAGCGCGTAAAGGCCAGAGGGTACGGCTGTCAGGTTCCGCCACGCGTCCATCTTTGCAATGCGTCGCCTTACGTTTCGGCGCCGCTGCTGTTCTCGGTTTCGATCGCTGTAGGCTGGGTGTCGGATGCGATATCAGCATGATCTGAGGCCCACACGCGCTGCGCCCGGGCTTGGTTCTCCCGGTAATCGGCGTCGGTGCGCAGCCGCTGTCGCTGCCATTCGCGACGCCGTTGCCGCTGGCACTCCGGGGACGGACAGAAGCGCTGACCAGGCGTCTGAGGGCGAACTTCGAAAGGCAGTCCGCACGCTGGGCACTGCCGGATGGCTTTCATGCGCTTGCTCCCCACCGGCCGCAAACCGGAAGCGATGACGAGGGTCGCGAGCGTCTACCCCACTCGGGCGCTGTTAGCTAACTAGATACTTAAAAAGTGCTCTAGAAGCTATCTAGTGATTCTGCGAGGTTCGGTACGGGTTGTCAGCTCGATCCCTACGAAAGGAACCAAGTCGGAAGGGCGTTCGTAGGGATGGGGGAAGTGCAATGGCGGCGCCTGCGGTGTGATTTTGGGGCACCTGCACGACGGTCCGGCTAAATCAGGTTCGAGTTCACTGCAGTCCAGCCAATTCGCGTTCTTTTGCGCGGGACCCGTGCCGAAGAATCTTTTCAAGTGCTTGATTTACTTAGAGTCGTAGTCCAGCGATCTCCGGTTTCGCACAATACCTGGCTGACAGGATTGCCGGCCAGCGTCAGGCGACTGGCCTTCCCGGGCGGCATCTTCACCTCCGGATCCTGGCACAGGACCTGGTGGCCAGACACGCACACTGGACAGTGGCCACAGTAGACGGAAAGGCATCCCACCACGTGGTCGCCCGGACGCAGTCCGGAAACGTGCGAGCCAACCGCCTCCACCACGCCCGATACTTCATGCCCCAGCACGGCTGGGAGCGGCAAGGGATAAGTGCCCTGCATCATATGCAGATCGCTATGACACAGGCCCACGGCGGCAGTGCGCACCAGCACCTCATGCGGGGCCGGTTGCCCGATGGCAATGTCATGAATGGCAAGCGGTGCGCCGACTTGCTCCAGTAGAGCCGCTTTCATTTGTCTCTCTCCTTGGTCTGGCTGCGTTGCGCTACACCCCGGGGCAACCGGAGGGGCTCGCTGCAGTTGTGGAACGTCAATATCGTGCCGGCTGGGGCTCGCGCGTCCGCCGCCGACCGGCAGGACCGCGCCGGGGCGATCGACGGCCCCTTCATGCTCAGCACCCTCCAAATCAATCAATCCAGCGTCAGATGAGCCGTCCGGATGACTTCTCCCCACTGCTTTCGCTCGCTTGCCACGAATGCGGCGAACTTCTCCGGCGGCTGGCCTCCCGCGACACCCCCCATTGCGCGGATCTGGGCCTGCAGCTCCGGATCGCGCATGATCACGGCAAGCTGCTGCTCCAACTGGGAGACGACCGCCGGCGGCGTCTTGGCAGCAACGAAGATGCCGATCCACGCAGTCGAGAGGAAACCGTCAAAGCCGGCCTGCACCATCGTGGGCGCCTCTGGCAGGCTTGGCATGCGCTGCGCCGAAGTCACGGCGAGCGCGCGCAGCTTTCCCGAGCGGATATGCGGCAGTGCCTGTGTCAGGTTGTCGAACTGGAATGTCGTTTCCCCGGCCAGCAATGCCGTGGTGGCAGGCGTGGAACCCTTGTATGGCACGTGAATGGCATCGGTGCCGGTGCGCATCTTGAAGAGTTCGCCCACCAGATGGCTGGTCTGGCCAATACCAGCCGAGCCGAAGGAAAGTCTGCCGGGTTGTTGCCTGAGTTGCGCGACCAGGTCGGCCACGCTCCTGATGGGCGACTGGGCATTTACCACCAGGACATTGGGAAAGGCGATGATGTCGGTGACCGGGGTCAGATCCGACGGCGCATAGGTGAGGTGCTGGTAGGCGCTATAGTTGATCGCTTGCGGGCCGACATTGCCTGCCAGCAACGTGTAGCCGTCGGCCGGCGCACGCAGTGCCGCCTGCGTTCCGATGATGCCGCCGCTGCCGGGGCGGTTGTCGACGACGACGGACTGCCCAAGGCGCGCGCTGAGCTTCCTGGCCAGCAGCCGGATTGGAATATCGATGGTGCCACCTGCCGCGCCCGGCACAACGATTGTGACCGGCCGCTTCGGCCAAGTCGTATCCGGCTGCGTGCCGGCAGTGGCTGACAGTGCCGTCGCAGTCAGGGCGCAGACGAGCGAAAAGGCGAGGCGTTTTTTCGGGGGCCTTGCATGCATAGGTCTTCTCCTCTCTTGATTCCGTCGATGTCCTTGCCGTACTACATTGGGGGAGCATCCATGGTGGCGGCAAAGCGCCCGAGATGCGTGGCGGCATTACCCAAAAGCAGTTCATTGCCGATCAGCCGCTTGCTGTAATGGCTGATGGCTGTCTCGTCCTGCAGGCCGATGGCGCCATGCAACTGCAAGACGTCCAGTGCGATACTGCGGCCCGCGATACCGGTCATGTACTTGGCCGCGCTGACGCGGCGCTCGCGTTCCGCCGGTTGCACGGTATCCCAGCCTGCCAGTGCCTGCCGCACCAGGTGGTGCGCGTTGCACCATGCGCGGTAGTGTTCAGCCACGCGGTGCTGGAGGACCTGTTGTTCCGACAAGGTGCGACCGAATTGCTTGCGTGTGCGCAGGTATTCGACCGTGATGCCCAGTGCGCGCCGCATGGCGCCGACGCTCTCCGCGCAGAGCGCTACTGTGGCCAGTGCGAGGGCCTGCTGGATGGATGCGGGGGCATGTTCGGGGCCGGCGAGCAATGCGGCGCGCGCCAGCAGCACGCCATCCAGGTGCAGGTCTGCCGCGCTGCGTCCGTCGTGGAGTTGATAAACGCGTCTGCCAATGCCGCCGACGTTTGCCGGCACGTCGAACAGGCCGACGCCGCCGTCGCTCAAGCACGCTGCCACGACAAAGCGATGGGCCTGGGCGCCACCCATCACCATTGGATCGACACCATCCAGAAGCCAGCCTTCGCCGGTGCGCTGCGCCGTGATCTTCGGGCGCGGCATGCGGCCATCGCCGGCGCCGCCGCTGTCACCGCAAGCCAGCGCGCAGCGGGTCTGTCCGCTGGCCAGAGCCGCCAACAGCGCGTCGCGGACTGGGCCATGCGGCGCGGCGAGCAGCACCTGCGTGGCGAGCACCGCGCTCCACATCAGCGGTTCGAGAACCAGCGCTTCACCAAGCGCTTCGATGATCGGCAGCAGGTCTGCAATGGTGTTGCCCAGGCCTCCGGCTGCCTCTGGAATGGCCAGGCCGGTCAGGCCAAGTTCGGCCAGGCCGGTCCACGCTGCCTCATCGAAGCCTCCGTGCGTGCCGATGATCTTCTGCCTGCGCTCGAAGCTGTAGTGCTTGCCCAGCCAGCGGCGTACGGTATCGGCCATCATGGCCTGCTGTTCCCCGAGGTGATCGGCACGCGGGCCGTCGATTTCGGTCTGTCCGGCAAAGATCGCCTTGGCGATGATCTGGCGCTGTATCTCGGAGGAGCCGCCGGCCAGTGAACTGCCGCGGTAACGCCACATGTGCAGGGCCAGGCAGGTTCCCGGCATGCCCGGTCAGCCCGTCGCCTGGCCTGCCCTCGACGGCTTCCGGATCGAACGCCAGGGACGCGGTGCCATGGGCATCCATGCTGAACAGGTGCAGGTCCTGCAGTAACTGGATGCCCTCGAGTTTCAGCAGGGAAGATTCCAGTTGGGGGCTACCGCCTTGCGCGGCCTGCTGCACGGCAGGCCACCACGCCGCCTCTAGTGCGCGCATGCGAATGTCCAGGGTGGCGTGGCTGCGCCTGAGCAGGGCATGCTCCATGCGCAGCGCCGGATCGTCGCCGCGGTGCTGCTGCGCGACCAGCACCGCGGCCCGGGAGAGTTCTGCCTTGCACTCGGCCACCCGTGCCACAAACAGGCGCTCGATGACCAGCAGGCCCTTGGCGATGGCCCAGCCTGAATTCTCCACCCCGACCAGGTTTGCGGCCGGGACGCGCACATCATCAAAGAACATCTGGACGTGAAGGTGCGAGCCATTGATATAGCGGATGGGACGTACCGTCACGCCGGGCGAGCGCAGATCGATCAGCAGCACCGAAATCCCGTTCTGCTTGCGTTGCGCAGCAGTGTCGGTGCGTGCCAGCACCAGAGCCCAGTTGGCCCAATGCCCGAGGCTTTGCCAGATCTTGGTGCCATTGACGACCCACATATCGCCATCGCGGCGCGCTACAGTGCGCAGCGATGCCAGGTCCGAGCCGGCATCGGGCTCGGAGTACCCCTGCGCCCAGAAGTCGTCGAAGGTGAGCATGCCGGGCAAGAAGCGCCGGCATTGTTCAGGCGTGCCATGGCGGATCAGCGTAGGGCCGATCGTGTCGATACCCAGGTTTTCCACATAGGGCGCGTCGCTTGCCGCGAGTTCCTCCCGGAAAATGGCCTGCTCCACCAGCGACCAGCCCGGGCCGCCGTGCTCGCGTGGCCAACCGGGCGCAGCCCAGCCGCGCGCGTGCAGGATGCGGTGCCATCTGGCGGCCTGCTCGCGCGTGACGAGGCAGTGCGCGCGTGTGGCGGCGCGGATGTCAGGCGGAACTGCCTCGTGCAGGAAGTCGCGGATCTGTTTGCGCAATGTCTCCAGGGAGCTACCGGGCGTGCCGGTGTCCGGGGAATCTGGCATGGCCATTCCTTCTATGAGAACGTGATTGGATCTGTGTGCCGCCCGAACGGGGTCCCCGTCCTGTATCAGGCCCGGCGTTCGTGGCGAACTTCGGCGCATCTGCGACGCATCTTCGACGTACGTGCCACAGCCAGTGTTCCGACGCTCGATCAGCGCAGCAAGGATGCCGCTGCATGCCTGCGGCACGACGTCGTAGCCGGGCTTTGCGCCAAGCGGTCCGGTGCGCGCGTCAGGAAAGTACAGCGGTTCAGTCTCATCGTGTCGCCGCGCGAATTCTTTGCCGGGATCCGCCGACTCTCGCGGCAGTGGTCCCCACTATTGCCCTGGCGCCCATAAATGTCCAAGATAGTTTTTTGATGCCGGATATAGAATCTGGATATACCCCGCCGTATTAGCCAGCGGCATGCCAGTGGATAGCGATATACGCGGACTCAGTGAATGACAAGCCCCGCGGATGGGCAGCCAGGCACGTGCTGCTGCGCGAACGGCCGGACCTCGGTAGAATCGCTCACGGCGTTGCACGCAAGATGCCCAGTTTTGCCCCATGCCGGTGCAGTATCCCGCGCGCCGAGCGGCGCGGCCGGCATGTCCGCGCGGACCCAAGGAAAACAACAACATGAGCGACGAGAGTTTGACCCCCTCTCCCGAGAGCAAGCCTGTTCTCGACTACCCATGCGGAGACGCGCCGGCGCCAGGCAGCGCGGTTGAGATCGTGCCGGGCGTGCTATGGATCCGCATGCCGATGCCGTTTGCGCTGAGCCATATCAACCTGTGGGCGGTGCGCGACGGCAAGGGGTGGGCCGGGATCGATGCCGGGTTGCAAACCAGCGAAACCGCCGCCGCCTGGCGCGATCTCTTCGCGCAGGAAGGCGCGCTGGCGGACGGCCTGACCCGGCTCTTCGTCACGCACATGCACCCCGACCATATCGGCATGGCCGGCTGGCTGACCCGCAAGTTCGCCTGCCGCCTGTGGATGACCCGGCTGGAATACCTGAACTGCCGCGTGCTCGCGGCCGACACGGGCCGTGAGGCGCCCGAAGATGGCGTGCGCTTTTATCGCCGCGCGGGCTGGGACGACAACGCCATCGAGGCCTACCGCGTGCGCTTTGGCGGCTTCGGCAAGTACGTCCATGCCTTGCCCGACAGTTATCGGCGCTTGCGCGATGGCGAGAACCTGACGATTGGCGAGCATCAGTGGCGGGTCGTGGTCGGCAACGGCCACTCGCCCGAACACGCCTGCCTGTATAGCGAGGCATTGAAGATCCTGATCAGCGGCGACCAGATCCTGCCGCGCATCTCTTCCAATGTCTCCGTTTTCCCGACCGAGCCCGATGCCGACCCGATGGGCGACTGGCTGGCCTCGCTCGCCAAGCTGCGCCAGGAAGTCCCGGACGACGTACTGGTGCTGCCGGCGCACAACGAGCCGTTCCGTGGCCTGCATGCGCGCATCGCTTACCTTGAGCGCAGCCAGCATCAAGCGCTGGACCGGCTGCGCGCGGCGCTGACCGAGCCAAGACGGGCGGTGGATGTCTTCGGTGAGCTGTTCTCCCGTCCCATCGGCGGCGAGCCCGGGCTGCTGGGCATGGCAACCGGCGAGAGCATTGCCCACCTGAACTATCTCGTGCATCGGGAAGAGGCCGTGATGGAGGTGGGCGCGGACGGCATCGCAGCTCTTCACCGGTATTCAGTACGCCCCGGGGCTCGATCAGCAGCAGCTTCACCTCCGTCTCGGCAAAGGGTTTGTGCTCCACCCCCTTGGGCACCACGAACATCTCGCCCGCCGATAGCCGCACGTGGCCGTCGCGAAAATCGATGCGCAGCGTGCCCTCCAGCACGATGAACGCCTCATCGGTCTCGACATGGTGGTGCCAGAGAAAATCGCCTTCGATCTTGACCAGCTTGAACTGGTAGTCGTTCATTTCGGCGATGACTTTCGGCGTCCAGTGCTCATGGATCAAGCCGAGCTTGTGCGCGAAGTTCAGGCCTTTGTATTCCTTGATGTCGTTGTGCGGGGTGCTTGCCTGATCGTGTTGCATGGCGTGTCTCTCCTAGCCTTGTCGTGAACGCGCAAGTTAGCAAGGCCGGCGCGCGAAATCTTGTACGATCGTGCAAGCCTTCAGCGGGTGCGCTCAACGCCCCCTTTGCTGCATCTTTACCCAGCGGGCAGGCGACATGCCATAGGCCTTGCCGAAGTGGCGCGTCATGTGGCTCTGATCGGTGAAGCCGGCGGCCAGCGCGGCATCGGCCAGCGACTGGCCCCGCATCAGCAGCGAGCGCACCAGGTCAAGCCGGCGCATGGTCAGGTAGCGGTAAGGGCTGGTGCCGAACAGCAGGCGGAAGTCGCGCGACAGGCTCCAGCGATCGCGCCCGCTGCACGCTTCCAGTTCGCTCAAGGTGACCGTGCGGGGCAGCGCGCCGTGGATAAATCCCCGCGCCATCTCCGCGGCCCGGTAGTCATGGCCCTGGTGCCTGGTGGGAGCGCCGGCCGCCGCGCTCAGGGCATGCGCGAGATCGAACAGCGCATCGTCTTCCTCCAGTGGATCGAGCGGGCATGCCATGCTTTGCAGCAAGACGCCGGTTGCTGCGCGCAGCCGCGCGTCCGAGGACAGGCCGGTCTTGACGAAGGGCAGCGGCTTGCCGCCCAGCACCTGCTGGATCAATGCCGGCTCGATATACATCATCCGGTACTGGAAGCCAGCTTCGGTGCCGGCCTCGCCGTCATGGACCTCATCGGGATGCAGCACAATGGTCCCGCCAGGCAAGCTATTGCACTCACCGCCATGATATTGAAAGCGCTGCACGCCCGACAGCGTCCGTCCGATGGCGTAGGTATCGTGGCGATGCGGATCGTAGCCATGCCCGGAGAAGAACGCCTCGATGCGTTCCATGCGGCCCGCTTGCGGCGCGCGGAGAACCCAGTCCTTGGGGGTGTCTTTCAACGGCATGATGCTCCATCCTTGGTGGCGGCCAGCCCTTAAGCCAGCCCTTGGACCGGGACGGTCACCAGACCGGTACCTTCGGCAAGTGCCAGTTATTTTGCACGGCAAGCAGCCGCAGCGCGAAGCAACTGGCGCCAGCGGCCAGCGCCGCAACGGCCGGCGGGAGGCGGATGGCCCGGGCACTGACGAATACCGCGGATCCCAGCCAGGCTGCCGTGGCGTAGATGTCGGCGCTCAGTACGGTCGGCACCCGCGCGAGCAGCATGTCGCGCACCACGCCGCCGCCCACGCCCGTGAGCGTTCCCATCAACGTCGCGATGAACGGGCCGACGCCGTAGAGGGTTGCCTTTTGCACGCCCGCCACGGCAAACAGCGCCAGGCCCGCCGCATCCAGCACGAGGATCAGCGGGCCGGTAAAGCCCTGCGCCGCCGAGTGAAACACGAACGCCGCGGTGCCGGCAAGAACGGCAAGGACGGGATAGCGCCAGTCCCGGATCGCATTGGGCGGGGCGGCGCCGATCAGCAGGTCGCGGAGGATGCCGCCGCCCACCGCGGTGACCAGCGCGACCACCAGCACCCCGAGCAGGTCCAGGCCATGCCGCATACCGACGATGGCGCCCTCCACGGCAAACACGGTGGTGCCGGCAAGATCGGCTGCCAGCACGACGACTTCGGCTCTTGTTTTCATTGGGGTGGCGAATTGGGCTCGGGACACTCGGGGGCGGGACGACTTCAGGCAGGATACTGCCCTCCGGGCAGTGGCGCCATAGACACATGCTGGCGAATGCATGCGAGTTGGCCATGCCATGCAGCCGGCTCAGGTACCCAGGTTCAGGCCGAAATTCACTTTGAACAGGATCAGGATGCCGAAGATGGCGAACAGCGCCGCGGCGACAAAACGCATCTTGGAGAGCGGGATGATGCGCGTCAGGCGTTCGCCCAGCAGGACCGCGGGCACGTTGGCCGCCATCATGCCCAGGGTGGTGCCGACCACGACCATGCTCAGGTTGGCGTACTGCGCGCCCAGCGCAATGGTGGCGAACTGGGTCTTGTCGCCCATCTCCGCCAGGAAGAAGGCGACCACGGTGGTGGCGAAGGCGCCAGCGCGCTTGCCGTTCTTCTCGTCATCGTCCAGCTTGTCGGGGATCAGCGCCCAGGCGGCAAAGGCCAGGAAGGCGATGCCCAGCACCCAGCGTGTCACATCCGGGCTGACGTGCGACGCGGCCCAGTCGCCCAAGGCGGCGGCAAAGAGGTGGTTGAAGATCGTCGCGACGAAAATGCCCGCAATGATGCTCCATTGCTTGCCGGGAAACCGGGAGGCCAGGAGAAAGGAAAGGAGCTGAGTCTTGTCGCCCATCTCTGCCAGGGCGACCATACCGAACGAAGCAATGAGTGCTTCCATGTGACATCCAAAGGGGGCCGGCAACAAACGAACCAATGACTTCGCTGTCCAGTGCCAGCCCCAGCTGGTGGACAGAAAAGTCAAAGGTCTCGCTGAGCCAATCAGGCTGCCGGCGCCATGGTTTTTTGTACCAAGTATGTTGACGCAGGCCCCTCCAGTGGGGACTGGAGGCTAGCTACTCCCCTAAGACGGCGCAAATAATACCATAGGCTTGCGCGCCCGGGCGCCCTTTGACGCGCACCGGTGCCGGGACAATACTATCGGGTTCGCGCCAACTCCATTTCTGCCAGCATGCCGCCATCCACCATGAGCCAAGCCGATTTCCATGTCCCGCATGACCACGCCAGCCTGATCCGCGCCGTTCGCCAAGGCCGGCAGCCTGACTACCTGTTTTTCTGGGGGCACAGCGCGAAGGCCGGGGCCCCGGTGGGCAAGGAGTGCCTGTCGCAGTGGTGGCCCGCATCGTTCGGCGTGGATGGCCAGACGTATGCCAGCGCCGAGCATTTCATGATGGCGGGCAAGGCCCGGCTGTTCGGGGATGAGCAGGCCTTGCCGCGCATCCTGGCGGCACCGACGCCCGCTGCCGCCAAACAGGCGGGGCGCGAGGTGCGCGGCTTCGATGCGCCGCGTTGGGACGCCGCGTGCCTGGGCCTGGTGACGCAGGGCAATATCGAGAAATTCCGCCAGAACCCGGCGCTGGCCGACTACCTGCTCGGCACCGGCGAGCGCGTGCTGGTGGAGGCCAGCCCGGTGGATCGCGTCTGGGGCATCGGGCTGGCGGCGGATGACCCGCGCGCCGGCAATCCCGAGCAATGGCGCGGCCCCAACCTGCTGGGATTCGCGCTGATGGCGGCGCGCGACGTGCTCAGGGGCGCGTCGGCACGCTAACCCGGAGCGGCCTTGGTCAGTCCTCGGCGACGAAGCCGGTGGCTTCCACAATCGGCTTCCAGGCAGCGCGCTCCAGCTGGATGCGGTGCCGCGCGTCCTGGCCGGGCTTGGCCGCCACTTCCAGCCCAAGGGCCTCCAGCTTGCCGGCGGTCGCGGCATTGCCCGAGGCGACGATGAACATCTTCTCGACCTTGGCAACGACATCCGGCTGGGTGCCGGCCGGCAGGAACGCGCCGTACCAGCTGGTCGCGTATTCATACTGGCTGAAGCCTTGCTCCTTCAGCGTCGGCACATCCGGCAGCGCCTTGGCGCGCCGCGTGCCGCTCACGCCGAGGAACTGCAGCTTGCCGCCCTTGTACAGCGGCATCATGCTGGCCACGGCATCCCAGCCGATCGACACCGTGCCGCTGATCACATCCACCAGCATCGGGGACGCGCCGCGATAAGCGGCCGGCGTGATGGCGATGCCGGCGGCCTTGCCCAGCGCTACCGTGCCGAGGTGGCCCGCGCTGCCGATGGTCGCCAGGCCCAGGCTGGCGCCATTGGGATTACGCCTGGCCCACTCCACGTACTCCTTCATGTTCTTGTACGGCTGCTGCACGCCCGCCGCGATCACGGTTGGCACGTCGGTCAGCACGGCCGCGGGCACCAGGTCCTTGTCCGCGTCGTAGCCCAGCTTCTTGTAGGTCAGCGGGAAAATCGTGAACAGCGGCGACGGACCGATGAAGATGGTCTTGCCGTCCGGTTTGGCGCGCTTCACGTAGTCGAGCGCCAGGCGCGCCGACGCGCCGGGTTTGTTCTCCACGATGACGGTGCCGTGCCCGTCCTGGCGCAGTTGCTCGGCATAGATCCGGGCGAGGCTGTCGGCCGCACCGCCGGGAGCGTAGCCGACGATGATGTGCATCGCGGCATCCGGGCTGTCCGCCGCCGCGGCCGGCCGGGGCAGGGCGAGGACAGCCACGGCGCAGGCCGACAGCGCCAGGGTGTGGATCACGAGGTTGCGGCGTAAGGCGTGGGTCATGGCGGATGCGGTTTCGAGGTCTATCGGTGAATCGGTGAATCGGTGAGAACGAGGGGGGGCGTTCCAGCGGCTTATGCTTGCGGCCACTGGCCAAGCAGGTCGTGCGCTGCTTCGAACAGCGCCGATACGCGGAGCAGCTCGGCGTCGCCGCGGAACTGGCCCACCAGCTGGAAGCCGATCGGCAGCCCGTCGCTGCCGAAGCCGCAGGGCAGGCTGATGGCGGGGTGGCCGGTCATGTTGAACGGCATGGTCCACGGGAACCAGTGCGCGCGCACGTTTTCGAGAGCCTCGCCGTCGATGTCGATGGTGCCGAACAGGTCCTGCCCGATGGGCAGTGCCGTGCGCGTCAGCGTGGGCCGCGTCAGCGTGGGCATGGCGAGGAGGTCTGCGCGCTGCAGCAGCGCCTGCACGCGCTGGAACAGCTTCGAGCGGTCGAACATTGCTTGCTGGTACTCCACGCCGCTGACCTGCGCGGCCGAGGCCACTTGCCGCAGGAACGTGGCGCTGAGCGCATCGCCGTGTTCCTCGGCAATGGTGGCAAAGCGCGCGCGCCAGACCGTATGGTTGATCGCGCGCCAGATCGGCTCCACGTCAAAGCCCTCGCCGGAGAAGGGCTCCAGTTCCGCGCCCAGGTCGGCCAGCCTGGACAGGCTCGCCTCGAATGCCCGCGCCACCTCCGCCGATACCGGGCGTCCCGGCGGCGCCAGGCAGTACAGGATGCGGCGCCCGCGCAGGTCGCCTTGCGCTCGCGCCGCGCTGACATAGTCCGGCTTGGGCACGGCGATGGACCACGGATCGCAGGCATGCTCGCCGGCCATGACCTGCAGCATCAGGCCGGTATCCGCAACCGTGCGCGTGGTGGGCGTGACATAGGTCTGGTTGCCGAACAGGTCCTGCGCCTGGCTGTGCGGAATCACGCCGTTGCTCTGCTTGATGCCAACCACACCGTTGCAAGCCGCCGGAATCCGCGTGGAGCCACCGCCATCGGTGGCGACCGCCAGCGGCGCGATGCCGCTGGCCACGGCAACCGCCGCGCCGCCGCTCGATCCGCCGCTGGTGCGCTCGCGGCTCCAGGCATTGCGCGTGCGGCCAAACAGCGGCGAATCGGTCAGGCATTTGGAGCCGAACTCGGGCGTGGTGGTCTTGCCGATCAGGATGGCGCCTTGCTCGCGCAGGCGGGCGATGGCCACCGCATCGTGGTCGGGCACGTTGTCCCGGTACGGCGCCGCGCCGAATGTGGTGCGCACGCCCTTTGTGTTGACGATGTCTTTCGCGGTGAAGGGAATGCCGTGCAGCAGCCCGAGCGGCTTGCCCGCCATCACGGCTTGCTCCGCTTCCCGGGCGCTGTCCATGGCCGCATCGGCGCACAGCGTGATGAAGCAGTTCAACTCGGGCTGCAGCCGGGCGGCGCGCTCGAGCACGGCCTGCGTGAGCTCGACGGGTGAGATTTCCTTGCGGGCGATGCGGCCTTGAAGCTCGGCGGCGGACAGAAAGCAAAGCGCATCGCTCATCGGCGGGCGTCTCCAGAAGGTGTCTCGGGGGCCTGGATGCCGCGCTTGGCGAGGCTTTGGTTTTTGGATCCAGAATCCACTGTTTGCGGCTATAGTAGACCCGTGGGCAGCCCTTGTAAACTGCGCCACCCAAGCTGAATTACCCTGCGCCAAGAGCGGTGCCGGGATGCGCGAAGTTACGTGAAGTTTCGCAAAAATTGGGGGCAAATGGCAGAAACGTTCGAATGGCAAGGCCGGGTGCGGCTGGTCGAGGAAGTCGCCCAGGTGCTGCGCCAGCGCATCTACCGTGGGGTCTACCCGCCGGGCAAGCCGTTGCGCCAGGTGGAGATCTCCGAGGACCTGAAGATCAGCCGCACGCCGCTGCGCGAAGCCCTGCGCATCCTGGAGCGCGAGGGCCTGGTCAGCGCCGAGACGGCACGCGGCGTGACCGTGGTCAGCGCGGATTTCCGGCAGCTGATGGATGCCTATGAACTGCGCGAGGTAATTGACGGCCTCGCCGCTCGCCTGGCGGCGTCGCGCGCGAGCGAACTGGCCGGAGCGCCTTTGCGCGCCATCATCGCAACCCAGCAGCGGAGTCTCGAGCCCTGGCTGCCCGAGGTTTATACGGCGGCCAATGTCGAGTTCCATACGGCCATCATCGGCCTGGCAGCGAACGAGTACCTGGCGAGGCAGGTACCCATCGTGCATATGACGTCGCAGGTGTTCGCGCCACGGATCCTGTTTGCGCGGGACCGCGCGCTGGCCGCCATCGGGGAGCACGAGCAGATCGTCGCGGCCATTGAGCGCGGGGATGCCGGCCAGGCGGAGCACCTGGCCCGCTTGCATATCCGGAATTCCATGGCGCGGCTCAAGGCCCTCGCGCAACTGGCAACGGATGATGCGCTGGTCATCGCCGAACCCTGAAAACCGGATCGGCGCGGCAACCGGTCCGGTTTATCACCTCAGCCTATCTTGACCAGATCGAGCAACGAGCCTGCCTGCTTGAGTGTTGCCAGGACGATGTTCGAATTGATCGACATGACGCCCGGGGACTTGTGCAGTCGGTTGACTACGAAATCGGAGTAGTGTGCAAGATCGCGCGCTCGTACGGTTAGCACGTAGTTGCATGGACCGGACACGACGCGAGCAGTTACCACCTCTGGCCAGTCATTCAGAGCCTGCACGAAGTTCTCGTGCCAGCGTTCGACGTCGGTGCGCATCGATACCTGCACAAGCGCCTCGAACTCCACGCCCAATGCCTTTGCGGCAATTTCGCAATGGTATCCGGAGATGATGCCGGCCTCTTCCAGTAGCTTCACCCGCCTGAAACAGGCCGAAGCGGACAAGCTCACCGCTTCCGCGAGTTCATTATTCGTCATTTTCCCATTCCGGGTCAGATGACGCAGGATTCGGATATCAATCAGGTCAAGCTGCATTTCGAATATTTATCCGGTTAATCATAATTAATTCGAATGATTGTAGCGTGTGGTTCTTGTTTCTTGCAATAAGTCGAATAAAATTCAACGGATTGTTTGATAATATTTCGCTCTCCAAGCGAGGCGCAGTAGCCCAACGTCATACGTCATACGGCATGCGATCCAGAACCAGATGCCGCGACGCCCCACAGGCGGCTTCAGGCGGCATGGGTTGGCGGGTCAACGGGTGCGCCGAGCGATCCATCCAGACCAACACGAGAGCCCGATGTTTGCGCAAGTCCCTGCCTATCCTGGTGATCCGATCCTGTCGCTGCTTGAAGCGTTCCAAGCTGACTCCCGCGCAAAGCGAGCTAACCTGAGCATCGGCCTCTACTACGACGACGACAACAGCATTCCCGTGCTTGCCAGCGTGCGCGAAGGCGCTGCGCTTGTGGCAGCGCAAGGTGCGGCGCATACGTACCTGCCGATGGAGGGCATGGCGCAATACCGCCAGGCATTACAGAAGGTCATCTTCGGCAAGGACAGCGCCGCGTTGCGCGAGGGCCGCGTGGCGACCATTCAGTCTGTCGGCGGCTCGGGCGCGCTGCGTATCGGCGCGGAATTCCTGAAGACCTATTTTCCCGGCAGTGGGGTATGGGTCAGTGATCCCACTTGGGACAACCACCAGGTATTGTTCGCCGGTGCTGGCCTGGACGTGCACACTTACCCGTATTACGACGCGCAGACCAATGGCCTGAAATTCGGCGAAATGCTCGAGACCATCGACGCACTTGCGCCGCGCAGCATCGTGCTGCTGCAGCCGTGCTGCCACAACCCCACCGGCATCGACCTGTCCCGCGCGCAGTGGCACGAGCTGATCGTCGTGCTGCGAAGCCGCGAGCTGATTCCATTCATCGACATGGCTTACCAGGGCTTCGGCGATGGGATGGACGAAGACGCGTGGGCGATACGGGAGCTGGTCGATGCCGGCTTGTCATTTGCCGTGAGCAATTCGTTCTCGAAGAATTTCTCGTTGTACGGCGAACGTTGCGGCGGCCTCTCGATTGTTACCCTCGATTGTTACCCAGAGCGCCGACGAAGCGGAGCTGGTGCTGGGTCAGCTGAAGGCGACCGTACGACGCATGTACTCCAGCCCCCCTCTGCACGGCGCCAAACTCGTGTCGGCCATTCTCAACACACCGCATTTGGCGGCCCTGTGGGAGACGGAAGTCGCCTGCATGCGGGAACGCATTTCGCGGATGCGCGCATCCCTCAAGCATCAGCTTAAGGAAAACCTGCCGGGAGCCGCTGTTGAATATCTCACGGCGCAGCGTGGCATGTTCAGCTACACAGGGCTCCAGCCTGCGCAAGTGGATGTGCTGCGCGAGCAGCACGGTGTTTACCTCCTCCGCTCCGGCCGCATGTGTGTCGCCGGGCTCAATGAAGGCAATCTCGAGCATGTCGCGCAATCGATCTCAGCTGTTCTGCGCGTGCGTACTTGATAAGGCGCCACTAGCGCGCGAACCACGAACCACGAACCACGAACCACCATTGGCGCAACAGACGTCGCCCGCTTCTCCAGCGGGCACGCGCCAGCAACTCAACTCAAGAGACAGCATGCCCGACCCTATCCGGACCGGATTGCCGGAGCCGTCACAACCCTTTTCATGGGCGACGCACGTCGGTTCCCTGATGTTCACGGCACATGGCGCAGTCGACAGCGCCGGCAAGATCGCGGGGGGCGATGTCGCGACGCAGACGCGGCTTACCTTTGACAATCTGGCGGCCACCGTGGCGGCGGCCGGCGCCAGCATGACGGACGTTGCCCAAGTCCTGATCTATATGCGCGACGCGCAGGACATGGCGACGATCGACGCCGTCTACCGGGAGTACTTTTCCGTGCCTTATCCCAACCGCGCCTCGGTCGCGGTACAGGGCTTCGTTCACCCGGAAATGCTGATCGAGATCGTTGCCTACGTTCGTATCCCGCCGCAGCCCGGCACTTGACCCAACCCATCAGTAACCCCCTTCGCCGGCTGGCGCAGGGACCATCAATAACTAGAACGAGAAGTAGCTGGAGGAGAAAGAGATGAGGACGTTTGGATTTCAATTGATGCTGGGAGCGCTCGCCGCAGGCAACGCCTGTGCGCAGGGTTCGGTGACGCTCTACGGTATCGTTGACCAGAGCATCCGTTTCACCACGAATGCCAACGCTCAGAACGACCACAATGTCGCGCTGGCAAACGGTGCCGTTACCAATAGTCGCTTCGGCTTCAAGGGGGAGGAAGCGCTGGGCTCTGACCTCAAGGCGGTCTTTCGCCTGGAAAACGGCTTCGATCCGCAAAACGGCAAGACTAACCAGAACGGACGGCTGTTCGGCCGCTACGCCTATGTCGGTCTGTCGAGCAGCCTCGGCACGATCCGGCTAGGCCGCCAGTCCACCGAAGGCTTCAACCTGTTTGGTGAGTTCGATCCGCTCACCATCGGCAATTACACCGCCAATTCCTGGCCGTACTTCATCACGGTAGGCCGCATCGACAACGCGCTGAGCTATGACGGCACATTCGGTGGGCTCAACGTGGGCGCCAGCTACGGCTTCGGTGAGCAGCCCGGCAGCATGAGCCAGAACGCATATTGGGGCGCGCGCGCTGCCTACACCGTTGGCCGCTTCAGCCTTGGCGGCGTGTATCAGGAGACGCGGGATCCGGCGAGCCATGCGCAGCGGATGTGGGGTGTTGCCGGACGCTACGCGTCTGGCGGCGCCAACCTTTTCCTGGGCTATCTTGGGGGCCGGGACGCAACGGGCTCACTCGATGGTGCATTGAACGACTCGTCCCGTACTGTCAGCTACGGCTCGTATGCAGCGAATCCGCGCAAGGACAATACCTTCTACTCCGGCATCACCTATCAGGCGACCCCGGCACTGGCGTTGACTGGCGTTTTCTACTACGACGACATCAGGAACGTCAACGCTATCCGTGGCAATGGCGGTAAGCGCTATGCCGGGGTCCTGTTGGCCGAATACTCGTTGTCAAGGCGCACGCAGCTGTATGGGACGGTGGATCACAACGTTGTCAGCGGTGGTGCCGCCTCGGAGTTGCCGGGGCGTGGCAACCAGACCGGCGCATCGCTCGGCATTCGCCATAGCTTCTGATCCGGGGTAGGCCCCACCACTCAATACAGCCCCCAAAAAACCGGGGATCACATGGCGGCGCGCTGAATGGGGCAGGAGACCATTGGCCCTGGCGCGCCCGAAAATTCGAAGGGATCGTTCATGACAAGTCCTCCAAGGGAATTCCAAGAGATCGTCGAGCGCGAGAGGGGGCTGCGACGCACCCTGAGCGCCAGCCAGATGACGATGATTGCCATCGGCGGCGCCATCGGCACGGGCCTGTTCCTCGGCAGCGGCTTCGCCATCAGCTTTGCCGGCCCAAGTGTACTGGTGAGCTACGCCATCGGCGCATTCATCGCGCTAATCTTGATGGGCTGCCTCGCCGAGATGACGGTCGCACATCCTACGTCTGGCTCTTTCGGCGCTTACGCCGAGCACTACATCAGCCCTCTGGCCGGCTTCCTGGTGCGCTATGCCTACTGGGCGTGCATTGTGCTGGCGGTCGGGGCCGAAGTGACCGCCACCGCGCTGTATATGCAGTACTGGTTCCCGACGGTGCCCGGGTGGTTCTGGATCATCTCCTTCTCGGGCGCGCTGATCCTGGTCAACGCCTTGAGCGTCAATATCTTCGGCATTGTTGAGTACTGGTTCTCGGCTATCAAGATCGCCGCGATCGTTGGGTTCATTCTCCTGGGCGCCTATGTTGTCTTTGGTGCGCCAGACCTGGCTGGCGGTGCCGCAGGCAGCGCGCAGGCGGCTGGCTTCCATCACTACACGGCGCATGGCGGATTCTTTCCGAAGGGAGTCTGGGGCATGTGGGTGGCCGTCATCATCTCCATCTTCAGTTATCTGAGCATCGAGATGATCGCCGTTGAACGTGCCGTCACGCGTGCATTTCGCTCAACCATGCTGCGCCTGGTGTTGTTCTACTTGCTCACGCTAGCATTGATGCTTGCAATCGTTCCCTGGACCGCTGCGGGGCAAGACCAGAGTCCGTTCGTCAAGGTCATGGCGGCGATCAGGATTCCAGGCGCCGCCGGCGTGATCAACTTCGTGGTTCTGGTCGCGGCGCTGTCGTCGATGAACAGCCAGCTTTACATCACGACACGAATGATGTTCAGCCTCTCGCGCGCCGGCTATGCGCCAGAGCGCCTGGGCCGGGTCACCACGCGCGGCGTGCCGCTGCCAGCGCTGCTCCTGTCCACTGCGGGGATCGCCATCGCCACGATGATGAGCATCTTCAATCCCGGCGCGTCGTTTGCGATCATGATGGCCATCTCGATGTTTGGCGCTATGTTCACCTGGATGATGATCTTTGTGACCCACTACTTCTTCCGCCGAGCGTGGAAAGCAAGAGGCAGTGCGCCGTTGCGCTTCCGCATGTGGGGCTTCCCCGTGCTAACGCTGCTCGGTGCGGCCCTGATGCTAGCCGTCATGCTGACGACCCTGTTTACGAATGAGTTCCGCATGACCATGATCTTCGGCGCACCCTTCCTGATCACGCTTACGGTTGCCTACTTCGGCTGGTACAGGACGCGTGCGCAAGCGCTGACCAGATAAGCCAGAAAGCCGGTCTGGACGAATTGAGCGGGCTCGCGGCCAGGACTTGGGCCGCGCGCTGGCCGACGAATCCTAGTCCTGACGGGAGGCAGCAAGGACCGCGGTCACCGCTGCCGTGGCGGCCGGTAACTCCTGGCGCAGCGCCGGATGGTGCCGGCTCACGCTTCTCGCCCCGAAGACCAGCGCCAGCAGAAATGCCAGCAGGTACCCCGCAAACGTAATTGCTTCCATGTCTGACCCCTCGCTGCGTGTTGGCGTTATTTTTTGCTAGCCGCGAGTATGCGCAAAAGCACGCCTGGCTCGCTACCACTCGACGGTGGGGGGTGCGGCCCAAATCACAACGTTATTGGCCGCCTTGGCAGCCAGGTACATGGGTGTTTACTTCGCTTGTGTCCTGATGTGTTCTGGTGGCACACTCGCAACACTGTTGCAAAAATGAATAGCCGGGCCACCCGTGGCCCCGCGCCCTCGCAGCCATCCCATGTGGCGACGCCCGTTAGTACTCCTGCTCTGCGTGTTCCTGCTCCTCGGGCAGGCGGGTGCCGTCGTCCACGCGCTTTCCCACCTCCACGCGTCCCAGCAGAGCAATCCCTGCGCGACACCTGCCGACATCGAGCAGTGCGGGCCCGGCCACGACGCCTGCCTGCAATGCCTGGCCTTTGCCGCCGCCGCGGTGGGCATGCCGTCGATGGCTTGCTGGCTGCTGCTGGTCAGCTTCCGGCGCTGGCATTACCCGCTGCTCGCCGAGCGGCACATCGCGCCCATCTTCTCGCCGCGGCCCCGCAGTCGTGGCCCCCCTCTGACTAGCGCATTGTTCGCCTAGCGCATGCGCGCGGGCCAGATGGCCGTGCGCGACGTTTCCATTCCATCAGAGGCATTGCCATGTCCCGTTTCCCGCTTCGAGCCATCGCGGCCGGCGCCGCGTCGGCGCTCGCCCTGTGCGCCCACGCGCAGTCGTCGCCATCCTCCCCATTCGCGCCGTCCCCAGCACCCTCCTCGGCACCCGCGCAGGCGGCCAGCGATAAGGCCCTGAACGCCGTCGTGGTCACCGCCAAGCGGCTCGACGAGGCGCGCAACGCCTTGTCGCCCGAGACCGGCAGCTCGGTCTATCGTTTCGACAGCGAGGACATCAACGCGCTGCCCCAGGGAGAAAACACACCGCTGAACCAGGTCCTGCTGCAAGCCCCTGGCGTGGTGCAGGACTCCTTTGGCCAGTTGCACGTGCGCGGCGACCACGCCAACCTGCAATACCGCATCAACGGCGTCATCATTCCCGAGCCGATCAGCGGCTTCGGGCAAATGCTGGATACGCGTTTCGCGGACGAGATCAAGCTGATCACCGGGGCGCTGCCGGCGCAGTACGGTTTTCGCACGGCGGGCATCGTGGACATCCGCACCAAGGGCGCGGCCTCGGATGAAGAGGGGCAGCCCAAGGCCTTCGGCGGCGAGATCGGCACAGTGTTCGGCAGCCACGCCGACCATGAGCTCAACGGCTATGTGCAGGGCGCAAAGGGGCCGTGGAGCTATTTCCTGAGCGGCTCCTTTGTCGAGAACAACCTCGGCATCGAGAACCCCGCCGCCGGGCGCAATGCCATCCACGACCACACCGACCAGGGCAAGGCATTCGGCATGCTGTCGTACCTGATCAACCCGGACAGCCGGGTCAGCTTCATGTTTGGCAGCGCCGACAACCGCTTCCAGATTCCGAACCGGCCGGGCCTGTCGCCGTCGTTCACCATCGACGGCGTGGTCACGCCGCGCTCCGACCAGCTCAACGCCAATGTTCGTGCAGCGCGAGCGGTTCGCCGTCAACAATACGTCCAGCGTGCTGCCTGCCGATGCCGATGGCAACCAGACCAGCGGCGTGCCGTTTTCCATCGTGGACAACACCAGCAACACGGGCACGACGTTAGGCGTCTACCTGCAGGACGAATGGAAGGCCACCGATAAGCTGACGGTCAACTACGGCGCGCGCTATGACCACGTCAACACGGTCGTCAGCGAGCAGCAGTTGAGCCCGCGCCTGGGGCTGACCTACGATCTCACCAATGTCACGCGGCTGCATGCCGGCTACGCGCGTTACTTCACGCCGCCGGCGACCGAGAAGATCGACACCACCTCGGTGGCCCGCTTCGCCGGCACCACCAACGCCTTGCCGTCGGATGCCAACACGGCCGTGCGCTCGGAACGCTCGGATTACTTCGACATTGGCATGTCGCACCAGGCCACGCGCAACCTCACGCTCGGGCTGGATGCCTACTACCGCAAGGTGCGCCACCTGCAGGACGAGGGGCAGTTCGGCAACGCGCTGATCTTCTCCTCGTTCAACTACGACCAAGGCAAGATCTACGGGCTGGAGGGCACGGCCAACTACCGGCAGGGGAGCTTCGCCGCTTATGCCAACCTGGGCGTTTCGCGCGCCTTGGCCAAGGGGGTGGAGACCGGGCAGTTCCATTTCGGCGCGGATGAGCTGGCGTTCATCGCCAGCAACTGGGTCCACCTTGACCACGACCAGACGGTGGCGGGCTCGTTCGGGACCTCGTACACGTGGCACGGCACCCTGCTTAGTGCCGACGCGCTGTTCGGCAGCGGGCTGCGCAACGGCTTCGCCAATACCAACCACCTGGGCGCCTACTTCCAGGTCAATGTAGGTGCTGGGCACAGCTTCGATGCGCCAGTGATCGGCAAATTCAAGGTCCGGCTGACGGTGATCAACCTGTTCGATCGCAGCTACCAGCTGCGCGACGGGACCGGCATCGGGGTGGGCGCGCCGCAGTATGCACCGCGGCGCAGCTTTTACGTGGCGTTGTCAAAGCCCTTCTGAGCGCAGGTGGCGCGCCGCTTGCCGCCACGGCGGGCGAGGTGTCCCACCCCTGCAAACGCCGATCTACACAGCCGATGCTTTCACAGCCCCACTGGCAAAGAAGTGCTGCAGGTTTTCAAACACCAGGTCCGCCATGGCTTGACGCGTTTGATCAGGAAGCCGTTCGGGCCCAGCGCCTCGAGTACCTCGGCGGACACCAGGTGCCGGGTTTCGGGCCCGCCGGCGGTGGCGATGACGAGGAAGTCCGCCCACCTGGCCAGCTCGGTCAGGGATGGCTCGTGGCGGTAGGGCGCATCCTGGGCGGGGCGGCGGCTGTTGTAGCTCACTGGCATGTCGAAGCCCGAGCCACGCCGGGCTATGACGCGGCCGATGCGGCCCATGCCGACGATGCCCAGGCGCTTGCCGCTGACACGGGTGGCGAGCGGGAACTGCGCCTTGGGCCACTCGCCGCGCCGCACGAAACGGTCAGCCGCGCTGAAGCCGCGCGCCACATCCATCAGCAGGCCAAAGGCCGTGTCGGCCACGCAATCGTTGAGCACATCGGGCGTATAGCCAACGGCGATGCCGCGCGCGCGGGCGGCGTCGAGGTCGATCTTGTCCAGGCCGACGCCAAAGCTGGAGATGACCTTCAGCGCCGGCATGGCCTTGATCATCGCGGCGTCGACACCGATGGCGGCGCGCGTGGTCAGCGCGGCGAACTCGCCGCCGTGGCTGGCGAGGAAGGCGCTGGGGTCGGTCTCGGCCCACAGCGGGTGGACGTCGTAGTGCTCGACGAGGCTGGCTTCCAGCGTGGCGGGCAGGCGTCCGTGCTGGGCAAGGCGTGGTTTCATGAGAAGAGGTCCAAATTCAAGAGAAGAGGTCCAAATGGTGACGGTGGTCCGGCGGTGCCGGATTCAGTCCGCGCTGAGCTTGTTGTCCTGGATGATCTTGGCGTAGCGCTTGCGGTCCGTCGCGATCAGGTCGGCAAACTGCGCGGGCGTGCTGCCGACGGGAATCGCGCCTTGCGCGATCAGTTGCTCCTTCACCGCCGGCATCGCCACCACTTCCTTGACCCCGGCGGCGATCTTGTCGACGATTTCCTTGGGCGTGCCGGCGGGGGCCAGCAGCCCGACCCACGAACCCGACTCCGCGCCAGCGATGCCGGCTTGCGCCAGCGTCGGCACGTCCGGCATGGCGGGCGAGCGGACCTTGCTGGTCACGGCCAGCGCGCGCAGCTTGCCCGATTTCACATGGCCGGCGGTCTCCAGGATGGAGGCGAACAGCATGTCGACATTGCCGGCCATCAGGTCGGTCATGGCGGCGCCACCGCCCTTGTAGGGCACGTGCAGCAGGCCGGCCAGGCGGCGTCCGGGCTGGGCATGCACGGCGGGCGCGATGGCGCCCAGGGCGAGCGCGATCCATGCCGCGCGGCGGCCAAGCGTGAAGGTGTTGCGTGAGCGCATGTTATGTCTCCATGAATACGGCCCGCGGGCGCGGCCGGCTATCTCATCGGGGTCGTTATGGGGGTCGCTATTCGGGGGTCGCTATTCGGGCTGGATGCCCGCATCCTTGGCCACCTTGGCCCACTTGCCCATTTCCACCTGCAGGAAGCTGGCGAATTGCGCGGGTGTACCGCCCGCCGGCTCGATGCCGGCGTTCTGCAGGCGCTCGCGCACGTCGGGCGCGGCCAGTGCCTTGTTGATCTCGGCGTTGAGCTTGTCCACCACGGCCTTGGGGGTGCCGGCCGGGGCCAGCACGCCGCCCCAGGTGCTGGTATCAAAGCCGGGCAGCCCGGCTTCCGCCATGGTTGGCACCTGCGGCGCGGTGGACGAGCGCTTGATGGTGGTCACCGCGAGCGATGGGCCAGTGTGCTGCCCTTGTAAGGGATATGGATCATGTCGATGCCGGCCATGCTCTTGAACAGCTCGCCCGAGAAATGCGGCGCGCCGCCCGAACCGCTGGACGCGAACGACAACTTGCCCGGGTTGGCCTTGCCGTAGGCGATCAGTTCCTTGACGGACGTCACCGGCAGGGAAGGCGACACCACCAGCATCAGCGGCACCACGTGGGTCAGCGCCACCGGCGCGAAGCTCTTGATGGTGTCGAAGGGCAGCTTCTTCACCATGCTGGGATTGATGGCGTGGCTGCTGGCCACCAGCGCCAGCGTGTAGCCGTCCGGCGCGCTCTTGGCGACGAGGTCGGTGCCGATGATGCCGGTGGCGCCGGGGCGGTTGTCCACTACCACCGACTGGCCCCAGGCTTCAGTCATCTTCTGGCCCACCAGCCGCGCGACCAGGTCGATGGCGCCGCCGGGCGAGGCGGGAACGATGATGGTGATGGTCTTGGTGGGGTAGCTGAGCTCGGCGCCGTGGGCGGCGGGGGCGAGGGCGAGGGCGGCGGCGAAGCTCGCTAGCGCTAGCGCCCGTGCGATGGGTTTGGTGCTGAGGTGCATGTTGTCTCCTGCGCGATTCGATTTGATTTGATTCGATTCGATTCGAACCGGCTTGGTGTTTTCCATCCAACGCGCGGCAATAGCGCTAACGCATGAATTCGCAACCGTGTGGCGCCTCCTTCTCGCCAAGCGGGAGAGGGGAGCCAATCATCGGACTCGCGGCGCGAGCCATCAATTGGCCGTGGCGCCCGACTTCTTCACCAGCTCGGCCCAGCGCGGGATCTCCTTGCCCATGAACGCCGCCAGCTCGGCGGGGCTGCTGCCCACCACTTCCATGCCAAGCTGCTGCGTCATCCGTTGCTGCACGGCGGGTTGCTTGAGCGCGCGCACCACTTCGGCGTTCAGCCGCTGCACCACTTCCCTGGGCGTGCCGTGCGGCGCATATAGCGCCTGCCACGACACCATCTCGAAGCCCGGCACGCCGGCCTCGGCCATGGTCGGCACGTTGGGCGCCAGCGCGGAGCGCTTGGGCGAGGTCACGGCCAGCGCACGCAGCTTGCCGGCCTTGATCATCGCGTCGCCCGCGGTCAGCTGGTCGAAGAGAAAGGGGACGAGGCCGGCGGCCACGTCCTGGATCGCCTGCGGGCTGCCCTTGTAGGGCACGTGGGTCATCGGCACCTGGATCATGTCGGCGAACAGTTCGCCGGCCAGATGCGTCGAAGTGCCCGCGCCCGACGACGCGAAGCTCAGGCCCGGATGCTTCTTCGCATAGGCGATCAGCTCTTTCACGTCGTGGATCGGCAGCTTCGCATCCACCATCAGCACGTTGGGCACGTAGGCGATCAGGCAGACCGGCTCGAAATCCTTGACCGGGTCGTACGAGAGGTTCTTGTACAGGCTCGCGTTGATGGCATGCGTGCTGATGGTGCCGCCAAACAGCGTGTAGCCATCTGGCTTGGCGCGTGCCACATAGCCCGCGCCCACCGCGCCGGCCGCGCCGGGCCGGTTCTCTACCACGACCGGCTGGCCCAGCGATTTCGAGAGCTCTTGCCCGATGGTGCGGGCGACGATATCGGTTGACCCGCCCGCCGCGAACGGCACCACCCAGGTGATCGGGCGCGAAGGCCATTTGTCCTCGGCCCGCGCGCCGGTGGTGAACAGGGCGCCGGCCGCAGCCAGCATGCCGAGGGCGGCAACGCGGCGCAGCGCGCCTCGCTTTTCGTGATCCATCTTGTCTCCATCCGTGGCCGCCTTGTCCCCTTGCCTGGGAGCGGGCCGGCTTATGTGCTTGTTGGTGTCTTGCTGGTGTCTTGCTTGCCTCTTGCCGGCAACGACGCTTAGCGGCCCTTGGCTTCGCGCCATGCGGCGAAGTCCAGGCGGCTTTGCTCCTGGGTCGGGGGATACAGGCCGATGATCGAGCGGCCCTTCATCACTTCCTCCGTGACGAAGTCTTCGAACGCGGTCATCTCCACCGCTTCCGCCGCGATTTCCTCGGCCAGGTGGCGCGGCACGATGATCACGCCCTCGGCATCGCCAACCACCACGTCGCCCGGGAACACCGCCACGTCGCCACAGCCGATGGGACCGTTGATCTCGATGGCCTGGTGCAGCGTCAGGTTGGTGGGCGCGGAAGGGCGGTGGTGATAGGCCGGCATGGCTAGCCGGGCAATCTCCGGCGAATCCCGGAAGCCGCCGTCGGTGACAACGCCGGCCGCGCCGCGTTGCATCAGGCGCGTGATCAGGATCGAGCCCGCGGAGGCCGCGCGCGCGTCCTTGCGGCTGTCGATCACCAGCACCGCGCCGGCGGGGCACTGCTCCACCGCCTGCCGTTGCGGGTGGTTCGGATCCAGGAACACCGAGATCGGGTTCAGGTCTTCGCGCGCCGGGATGTAGCGCAGCGTGAAGGCCTCGCCAACCATGTTGCCGTGCTCGGGATTGAGCGGATGCACGTCCTGGATAAACTGGTTGCGCAGGCCGCGCTTGAACAGCGCCGTGCACAAGGTGGCGGTGCTGACGGCCTTGAACTGGTCGATGGTTTGCTGGCCGAGCTTGCCGGGCTGGGTTGTGGTTGTGGTTGAGGTATCGGTCATGATGGGTCCGCTATCAGTAGATGCTGGGCTCGCCCGTGGGCGCGCCAAAATCGGTTTGCAGGAAGTCGAAGTCGCAGCCGTCGTTGGCCTGGCGGATGTGCTTGGAGAACATCCAGCCATAGCCGCGCCCGAAGCGCGGCGGCGGCGGCGTCCATGCGGCCTTGCGGCGCGCCAGCTCTTCGTCGGACACCTCCAGGTGGATGCTGCGGCGATCGATGTCGACCGAGATCATGTCGCCGGTGCGCACCAGCGCGAACGGGCCGCCGATATACGATTCAGGCGACACGTGCAGGATGCAGGCGCCGTAGCTGGTGCCGCTCATGCGCGCGTCCGACATGCGCAGCATGTCCCGCACGCCTTGCTTGACCAGCTTCTTGGGGATGGGCAGCATGCCCCATTCCGGCATGCCCGGGCCGCCTTGCGGGCCGGCATTGCGCAGGATCAGGATGTGATCGGCGGTGACGTCGAGGTCATCGCGCTCCACCGCCTCCTTCATCGACGGATAGTCGTCGAACACCAGCGCCGGGCCGGTGTGCTTGAAGAAGCGTTTCTCGCAGGCGCTGGGCTTGATCACGCAGCCGTCCGGCGCGATATTGCCCTTGAGCACGGCGAGAGCGCCCTCCTGATAGAGCGCGTTTTCCGTGGTGCGGATCACGTCGTCGTTATAGACCTCGGCGCCCGCGATGTTCTCGCCCAGCGTGCGGCCGGTGACGGTCAGCGCGTCCAGGTGGAGCTTGTCGCCGATGCGGTTCATCAACGCGGGCAGGCCGCCGGCGTAGAAGAAATCCTCCATCAGGTACTTGTCGCCGCTGGGCCGGATATTGGCGATCACCGGCACGTGGCGGCTGGTCTTGTCGAAATCCTCCAGCCCGATGTCGTGGCCGGCGCGGCGCGCCATGGCGATCACGTGGATGATGGCGTTGGTGGAGCAGCCCATCGCCATGGCCACGGCAATCGCATTTTCAAACGACGCACGCGTCTGGATGCGTTGCGGGGTCAGGTCCTCCCACACCATGTCCACGATGCGCCTTCCGGCTTCGGAGCACATGCGGATGTGGTTGGCATCGGCGGCGGGGATGGACGAGGCCCCCGGCAGCGTCATCCCGATGGCTTCGGCAATGGCGGTCATGGTGCTGGCAGTGCCCATCGTCATGCAGGTGCCGTGGCTGCGGGCGATGCCGCCCTCGATGCCGATCCATTCGGTCTTGCTGATATTGCCGGCGCGGCGCTCGTCCCAGAACTTCCAGGCGTCCGACCCGGAGCCCAGCACATTGCCCTTCCAGTTGCCGCGCAGCATCGGGCCAGCCGGCACGTAGATGGCCGGCACGCCCGCGCTCGACGCGCCCATCAGCAAGCCCGGCGTGGTCTTGTCGCAGCCGCCCATCAGCACCGCGCCGTCGATGGGGTGGGAGCGGATCAGCTCCTCGGCCTCCATCGCCAGCATGTTCCGGTACAGCATGGTGGTGGGCTTGACCGCGCTCTCCGACAGCGAGATGGCGGGCAGCTCGATGGGGAAGCCGCCGGCCTGCAGGATGCCGCGCTTGACGTCGTCGACACGCTGCTTGAAGTGGGAGTGGCAGGGATTGATGTCGGACCAGGTGTTGATGATCGCGATGATCGGGCGGTCCAGCCATTCGTCGGGCGAGTAGCCCATCTGCATGATGCGCGAGCGGTGCCCGGAGGAGCGCAGGTCGTCGGGAGCAAACCAGCGCGCGCTGCGCAGGGTGTCGGGCGTCTTCTTTCGGGACGTCATGTTGTCTCTTCCAGGGGGTGTCATCGGGCCGGACCCGAGGCGCCAGAGCAGGCCTCAGAGGTACGACATCTGATATCGTCGGAGTCATTAAAGCACTAATATATTAGTGTGTCAAACCGGAAAGCTTTCCACTAAAATGCCGGGATGGGACGCGATGACGCGTCTTTGTGCGCGAAGAGGCGCACCTATGCAGTAGAACCAGACCCCCCGATGGAAGCCACCTTGTCCGCCCCGCAGATTCAATTCCAGTTCGACCGCACCCGGCATGCCGCGCCGCAGGTGTTCGAGCATATGCGGGACATGATCATCGCCATGACGCTGCCCCCCGGCACGGTGCTGTCGCGTACCGATCTCGCCGCGCAGTACGGCATCAGCCAGACGCCCGTGCGCGATGCCCTGATGCGCCTTGCCGAGGAAGGGCTGGTCGATATCTTCCCGCAGCACGCTACCGTGGTCAGCCCCATCAGCATCGCGCTGGCCCAGCAGGCGCATTTCCTGCGGCGCTCCGTGGAAGTGGAAATCGTGCGCACGCTGGCGGAGGAGCCGGATGCCGCGCTGGTGGAGCGGCTGCGCCTGAGCGTGGCGCGGCAGCAGGCCATGCTGGCCGCCCAGGACTTCGCGGAATTCTCCCTGTTCGACCAGGCCTTCCACCGCCAGATGTATGAAGCCGCCCGCGTGCCGGACCTGTGGATGCTGGTGCGCCGCCAGAGCGGTCACCTGGACCGCTTGCGCCGCCTGCACCTGCCGATTGCCGGCAAGGCCCGCGCGGTGGTGGCGGATCACACCGCCATCGTCGATGCGATCGCCTGCGGCGACGCCGATGCCGCGCAGGCCTGCCTGCGCCGGCATCTCTCCGGCACGCTTGCCAACCTCGACGAGATCCGCGCTCGCTACGGGAGCTTTCTCCAGTAGCGCGTGGTGCCGGCGATCACGGCGCCTGCGGCCGCAAGGTATTTTCTCCCGTGCTATATTCTTCACACTCATGTGACTGGCGCATACAGATAGAGCACTATCGGGAAGCATGAGGTTGCAAGCCGCCGCGCGCCTGGGCATTACCTACTATCTTTGGAGATGGGTTATGCCTGATTTCGCACATTTGCTCATGTTCGCTCTTGTGGCCCTGGGAATGGTTTTAACGCCAGGGCCGAACATGATTTACCTGATTTCCCGCTCAATTTGCCAAGGTAGACGCGCAGGCCTTATTTCGTTGGGCGGCGTTGCGCTGGGCTTTGTGTTCTATATGCTCTGCGCGGCATTCGGGATTACGGCTTTCATATTCGCGGTCCCGTACGCCTATGACGCGCTTCGTTTCGGCGGCGCCTTGTACCTTCTCTATCTCGCCTGGCAAGCCGTCAAACCGGGCGGACAGTCCGCGTTTGCAGCGCGCGACCTGCCGGTCGATGCCCCGCGCAAGCTCTTCAGCATGGGATTTATCACCAACCTGGCGAATCCCAAAATCGCCGTCATGTATCTGTCTCTGCTTCCCCAGTTTATTACGCCAGGACATGGCAGCGTTCTTACCCAATCGTTGGCGCTCGGCGGGGTTCAGATTTCGATCAGCCTCGCTGTGAATGCGCTGATCATCGTGATGGCCGGATCCATCTCGACCTTCTTGTCGGGACGCCCGCAGTGGCTATTGGCGCAGCGCTGGATGATGGGAAGCGTCCTGACAGGCCTGGCGGTGCGCATGGCATACGAATCCAGGAAATAACGATCGATGCCGGCATAGGCGTGGCCAAGGCCAGCCATGCCTTTCATGGGGGCGACAGGGCGGCCGGGGCCGTGCCCGGCCGGCAGCCGTCGGCATCCCTGCCATGTATATGCCACAAAATCTTCAAGTTGCTGAAACAATAGGCAGTCCGACCGGATTGGCGGCTGCAAGCCGGTTGGCGGGAAGCGAGGTGCGTGTTATCCACAGTATTTGTGGATAACACGACCCATTAAAACGGGTCTTTCCGCACAGGACCGCACAAATTGTCAAGTGGTTAGAGGGTTTCCTCGAATGGCCGGCGGCAGGGCGTGTTCGAGTCGGTTCCCCCGCACTCGGCAGAGTCCGCATCCTTGCTTGTTCCATCCACGTTATTCTCCTATAGTCCTATTCATAGAACTAATCGAGCGTGCGTGGGGGAGACAATGGAAATGACGGCTGGCGCCCTGTCCGGGGTCCGGGTGGTGGACATCACGGCGGTATTCATGGGCCCCTCGGCCACGCAGATGCTGGGCGACCTGGGCGCCGACGTGATCAAGGTGGAGTCGCCCGAGGGCGATGTCACGCGCGGCATCGGGCCGTGCGGCGACGAGAAGATGGGGCCGCTCTACCTGGGCCTGAACCGTAACAAGCGCAGCATCGTGCTGGACCTCAAATCGCCGGAAGGGCGCGAGGCATTGCTGCGGCTGGTGCAGGACGCTGATGTGCTGGCCTACAACGTCAGGCCGCAAGCCATGCAGCGCCTGGGGCTGGACTACGAAACCCTGTCCGCGCTGAACCCGCGCCTGGTCTATGTCGGCATGTTCGGCTTCTCGCAGCGCGGCCGCTACGCGCCACAAGCCGCGTTCGACGACCTGATCCAGGCGGCCAGCGGCTTGCCCCAGGCGGTGGCCATGGGCAGCGGCGACATCCCGCGCTATCTCCCGATCACCATTGCCGACCGTTCGGTGGGGCTCTACGCCTTCGGCGTGATCTGCGCCGCGCTGTATGCGCAAGCGCGCACCGGCAAGGGCCAGCGCGTGGACGTGCCGATGTTCGAGACCATGGTGCCCTATGTGCTGGGCGACCACCTTTACGGCGAGACCTTCGTGCCGCCCCGCGGCGGCTTTGGCTATCCGCGCCTGTTGTCGCCGCAGCGCCGGCCCTACCAGACGCGCGACGGCCATGTGTGCTGCCTGATCTATCACGACCATCACTGGCGTACCTTCCTCAAGGCCATCGGCAAGGCCGGCTTGTTCGACACCGATCCGCGCTTCGCCAGCATCACCACGCGCACCGCCCACATCACGGAGCTGTACGCGATGGTCAGCGACGAGATGGCCAAGCGCACCACGGACGAATGGCGCGAGCTGCTGAAAGAGGCCGATATCCCAGTGTTCCCCATGCACACGTTCGAGACGCTGCTCGACGATCCGCACCTGCGCGACATCGGCTTCTTCCGCGAGACCGATCACCCAGGCGTGGGGCATGATGGCCGCTGGCGCCACGCGCGGATCGGCAACGGCATGACGGGGACAGCAAGCATGCACGCAAAGGCCAAGGACGGCAGCGGCAAGACCGTGCGCATCGGCGGCGCCTCCGGCTTCTGGGGGGCGCCTCCGGCTTCTGGGGCGACAGCAGCGTGGGCGCGCCGCAACTGGTGCGCCACGGCGAGATCGATTACCTGGTGTTCGACTACCTTGCCGAGCTCACCATGTCGGTGCTGGCAGCCGCGCGCTTGCGCAAGCCGGAGCTCGGCTACGCCACCGACTTCGTGACGGTGACGATGAAGACGCTGCTCAAGGAGATTGTCGAGCGCAATATCCGCGTGGTCAGCAACGCCGGCGGCATCAACCCGCAAGGCTGCGCGCAGGCGCTCGCCGCGATTGCCGCGGAGCAGGGCGTGGATGTGCGCATCGCGGTGGTGGAGGGCGATGATGTGATGCCGCTGGTGCCCGCGCTGCGCGAAGCCGGCCTGCAAACTAGCCTGCAAACCGGCCTGCGAGACATGGACGCGCAACAGGGCCGGCCTCTGCCGGACAAGCTCCTGAGCGCCAATGCCTATCTTGGCGCGCTGCCGATCCGGCAGGCGCTGGACCAGGGCGCGCAGATCGTCATCACCGGCCGCTGCGTCGACAGCGCGGTCACGCTCGGCGTGCTGATGCACGAGTTCGGCTGGCAGGCGGATCACTATGACCACCTCGCGCAAGGCAGCCTTGCCGGCCACATCATCGAGTGCGGCTGCCAGGCCACCGGCGGCCTGCATACCGACTGGGAGAGCGTGCCCGACTGGCCCAATATCGGCTATCCGGTGGTGGCATGCCGCGCCGACGGCAGCTTCCTGGTTGGCAAGCCGCCTGCCACCGGCGGGCTGGTCAGCATCGCCACCGTAGGCGAGCAGATCCTCTACGAGATCGGCGACCCCGCTGCTTACCTGTTGCCCGACGTGACCTGCGATTTCACGCAGGTCACGCTGGCGCAGGCCGGCCCGGACCTTGTCGAAGTCAGCGGCGCACGCGGTCGCGCGCCCGGCGGCGCGTACAAGGTGTCGGCCACCTATGCCGACGGGTTTCGCTGCAATGCGCAGCTCACCATCGTGGGGTTCGATGCGGTGGCCAAGGCGGAACGCACGGCGCAGGCCATCCTGGCGCGCACGCGCCGCCTGTTCAGCGACAACGGCTGGGGCGACTACACCCGCACCCACATCGATGTGCTGGGTGCGGAGTCGTGCTACGGCCCGCATGCGCAGGCGCAGGCGCGCCACACGCGCGAGGCCATCATGCGCCTGGCCGTCATGCATCCCGAGAAGGCCGCGCTGGCACTGTTCGCCCGGGAGATATCGGCGGCCGGAACGAGCTGGTCCCCGGGCACCACCGGATCGGGCAGCGGCCGTCCCAGCCCGTCGCCGTCGATCCGGCAAACCGCCTTCCTGCTCGACAAGGGCGCGCTCGCGCCCACGGTGCTGATGGACGGGCAGCGCACGCCGGTCGCGGTGCCGGCAGGCGGCGCCGCGCCTGTGCCCAGCGAGCCCGCTCCCACCGCATCCAGTCCCGTTGCCATGGGCGATGACCTGGGTGATGACATGGGGGCCGACCTGGTCGAAGTCCCGCTGATCCGCCTCGCCTATGGGCGCAGCGGCGACAAAGGCGATATCTCCAACATCGGCCTGATTGCAAGGCAGCCGGACTACCTGCCGCTGCTGCGCGCGCAAGTGACCCCCGAGCGCGTCGCGCAGTGGCTCGGCCATCTGGTGAAGGGCCCGATCACGCGCTACGACCTGCCCGGCATCGACGCGATCAATCTCGTCTGCGAGGCCGCGCTCGACGGCGGCGGCATGGCCTCCTTGCGCAATGACCCGCTGGGCAAAGGCATGGCGCAGATACTGCTGGCGATGCCCGTGCGGGTGCCAAGGGAGCTGTTGCGATGAGCGCTGCAATGCGTACGGCTACGGTTACGGTTACGGCCGCGGCCGCGGCCGCGGCCCCGGACGGCGAGGCGCACGCGCTGCCCGAGGACGGCACGGGCGGGGTGGCGCGCTACCGGCAACTAGCCAGCGTGCTGCGCCACCGCATCGTCTCGGGCGAATGGCCGCTGGGGCATCAGCTACCCACGGTGGAGCGCCTCGCGCAGACCTACGGCATTGCCCGCGTCACCGTCAGGCAGGCCTTTGCCGTGCTGGCCGAGGAAGGCCTGGTCAGCAGCCAGCGCGGGCGTGGCACGCACGTGACGGGCCAGCCGCCCGGGCCGAGCGAAGACATGCGCTCCGTGATCAACAACGAACTGGTCGGCGCCAGCGAGCTGGAAATCCGCATCCTGGAAAAGCGCAGGGATGTCAGCCTGCCGCCGGGTTTGCCCACGCGCGGCGAGCCGCTGGAGCGCTACGTGCTGCTGCGCAAGCTGCACCTGCATGATGGCGAGCCGTTCTGCCTGATCGAGCTGTACGTGGCCGAGTCCGTCTTCAGCCAGTTTCCGCGCGGCAGCGAAAAGCACCGCAAGATCGCCCGCCTGCTGCGCGAGGCCGTGGGGGAGCGCCTGGGCATCATGCACCAGACCATGACGGTGGAACCCGCTGACTATGCGCTGGCGCGCGAGCTCGCCTACGGCTTCGCCGCGCCCATCGCCAAGATCGTCCGCACCACGCTGGATATCGACGGCAAGGTGCTCACGGCGGGGTGCTTCTGGTATCGCGGCGACCGCTTTATCCTCGACGTGGCATTGCCCGCCCACCTGACCGAGCGCTATCCGGCGCTGGCGGTACCGGATAGCCGCGCTTGAGCATGACCCGAGAGAGATGGAAATCCGATAGATGCCAGATGCCAGATGCCAGATGCCAGATGCTAAAAGGCACAGGAAGCAAGACAGGAGACAACATGACTCACCCCTTCACCCGGCGCGCGCTCGCCCGGCTGCTGCTGCCCGCCCTGGCGATGGCGGCCCTTCCCGCAAGCCTGGCGCACGCCTCCGACACGGGCGACTACCCCGCCAAGCCCGTGCGCGTGGTTGTTCCTTTTCCGGCCGGCAGCGGCACCGACAGCAGCGCGCGCTTTGTCGCCGAAGCCGTCACCGGCCAGACCAGCAAGTCCGTTGTGGTGGACAACCGGCCCGGCGCCAACGGCTTTATCGCGGCGCAGGCCGTGGCCACCGCGCCGGCCGATGGCTACACCATGCTGGTGACCACCAACACCACCCACGCCGCCAACGCGTCCTTGTTCAAGAAGCTGCCCTATGACCCGATCAAGGATTTCGCGCCGGTCTCGCTGATCGCCAAGAGCGGGCTGGTCCTGGTGGTGCCGCCCGATAGCCCCGTGCACACGGTGGCCGAGCTGACCGCGCTGGCCAAGGCAAAGCCCGGCAAGCTCACCTTCGCCAGCGGCAGCTCCTCCACCCGCATCGCCAGCGAGCTCTACAAGATGATGGCCGGCGTGCAGGCGCTCCACGTGCCGTACAAGGGCGTGCCCAACGCGCTGACCGACCTGATGGGGCATCAGGTCGACTTCATGATCTCGGACGTGTCGCCCGCCATGACCCTGATCCAGGGCGGCAAGCTGCGCGCCATCGCCGTCACCACGGCGCAGCGCCACCCCGTGTTGAAGGACGTGCCGACCATGACGGAAAGCGGCCTGCCCGGCTACGAGATGGTGGCCTGGTCCGCGGCCTTCTTTCCGGCCGCGACCCCCGGGCCCGTGGTGGAACGCATGAACCAGATGGTGCGCAAGGGCCTGACCGACGCCAGGGCAGCCGAGTACTTCAGCCGCACCGGCGGCGAGCCCGCACCGTCGACGCCGGAAGAGCTTGCCGCCTTCGTGCGCAGCGAGACGCAGAAGTGGGCGAGGGTGATCAAGGCGGCGGGGATCGAGCCGGAGTGAAGGGCGGCCCGGGTACCAGCGCCCATCCCGGCTAATGCGGGCGTCCCCAGCCAATCCAGGCCCGCGTCTTGCTGAGGGGCAGCCGGAAGCGGCATAGACCGCGTACTTCTCACTGTTCTCACTGTTGATAAGCTTATCGAAAGCTTATCGAAATCTTATCGAAAACTTATCACTCGACTGATGAGATCATCGGTTTTTGAGAAAATTATGCCCGTTCGTACCGAATCCTTTCAAAATCAAGCTGTTCGGTCAGGTTCCACCCAGTGCTGATAACATCGTCAGGCGGCGTCTGCAGGTCCGTCACCGCAACCCTCGTTCGAGTGTCTAAACCGTAACCTATGCAGGAAGGTGTTTTATGGACGCACAACAACTTGTTTCTGAATTTCTGGCTTCCGAGCATGGGAGCCAGGCCGCACAGGCGCTGGCAGATCAGGGCATCGGTGCTGAGGATGCACAGCAAATGCTGAGCCAGGCGGCAGAGACCGCGCACGCCCACGTTGAAGAGCAGAGTGGCGGCCTGATGGGCGAGCATGCGGGCCGGAGCTTTTTTGCGGCCTTCGCCGCAGGCCTGGTCCGGGGCGACGGCTTCCTCAAGTCGCTGACGGAAGGCGGGGAAGGTGTCCTGACCGGCCGGGTGGCTGAATCGGTAGCGGGGAGAATGGGCATTGACCCGGCCACCGCGTCGACGGTGGCCGCCGCCGCTACACCGTATCTGGTGGCGTTCCTGAAGGAGAGGCTCGCCTGAGCGAGCGCATATTGCTGATAAAGCCGGATCTGCGTTGTCGTGATCCCCACCCCCGCGCGCGCGAGATCCTGGTAGCGATGGTACGACGACATGGAAGGCGTCTTCGGGCTTGCCGCCGTGTGCTGTCAGATCAGTTAGCGGATCCGGCGCATTCTCCAAAGCGACGGACGGGATGAACATTCCGCGCGCCACCGTGACTAAGCTAGTCCAAGAGCTGGAACGACATTTAGGTGCCAAGCTGCTTCAACGCACGACAAGGCAGGTCAGCGTGACGCCCGAAGGCGCTGCGTACTACGAGCGTGCTGTCCAGCTGATTTTCGACCTGGAGGAGATGGACGACGCCGTCGTGCAGTCGCGCGCGCAACCGCGTGGCCGAATCCGAGTGGACATTGGCTCGATACTGGCGAATGCAATCGTGCTCCCCGCTTTACCTGAGTTCCGAGCCCGCTACCCGGAGCTGCACGTCGACGTGGGAGTCAGCGATCGCCCTGTCGACCTGATCGGGGAAGGCGTGGACTGCGTAATCCGTGGCGGCGACTTGCCGGATACGTCGCTAATCGCCCGACGGCTCGCCGATCTCGACTGGGTAACAGTTGCCAGCCCGGTCTATCTCGGCGCCCGCGGGGAACCAATGCACCCCGACGAACTGCAGGCAAGAGAGTTAAGCGGTATAGGCCGCGTACGTATGGCCGGCCACACCATCGCTGGATACTTTTCGTCCCTGTCAGGTAGGGCACTCCCGCTGGAATTCAACAAGGACGGCCAGCGGATCATCGTGAACAGCGAGACCGTCGTCGCCGTCAACGACAGTACAGCGCATATCACTACGCTGCTTTCTGGCGTTGGCATCGGGCAGACGTTCAGGTTCGCCGCTGCCCCGTACATTAAGAGCGGCAGGTTGCGCGAGGTGTTGCCGGATTGGACTCGACCAAGGCACCCCATGCACCTCGTGTACCCCAGCAATCAGCATTTGCGTGCCAAGCTGCTTGCCTTTGCAGAGTGGATGGTCGAAGTCTTCGCGCGCTACGATGACCGTCCGCAAGCAAACCGCGCGGTATAGCTAAGGATGGCGTTCAAACGCCTGAGCGAACTAGAACAGCTTGCGATACACCACGAACCCCGAGTTCTCCGCGACCTTGTCGTAGAGCTGCCTCGCCGTGGCATTGGTTTCGTGCGTTTGCCAGTAGACCCGCTTCGCGCCAGCGGCTTCGGCGCGCTGGTAGACGGCCTCGATCAACGCGCGGCCCACGCCGGCGCCGCGCGCCGCCTCCGACGTAAAGAGGTCCTGCAGGTAGCAGCTCGGGCCGATCTGGATGGTGCTGCGGTGAAACAGGAAATGCGTGAGGCCAAGCAACTCGCCGGAGCGCTCCGCCACCAGCGCGTGCATGGGTTCATAGGCGTCGAAGAAGCGCGACCAGGTCATGCGGGTGATCTCGGCCGGCAGCGCCGTGTCCGCCTTGCGGCCATAGAAGGCGTTGTAGCCATCCCATAGCACTTTCCATGCTTCGAAATCGCCTGGCTCGGCGGGCGTCCGGGTAATGAATGGCCATGCCCACGCTGGCTGTCGCCACGATGGTCTGGCCTTCGATGAAATGCGCTCGGCCGGCTGCGTGCACGATGGCCTGGGCGATGCGCTCCAACATGGCGATGTTGAGCGCATCGTCCAGCACGATGCCGAATTCGTCGCCGCCGATGCGGGCCACCGCGTCGCCAGCGCGCACGCAGGCGGACAGGCGCGCGCCGAAGGCGGCCAGCAGTTGGTCGCCTGCGGCGTGCCCATAGGTGTCATTGATGGTCTTGAAATCGTCAACGTCCACAAGCAGGAGGGCGGCGCTGCCGTGGTTCGCGCCAGCCCGGGCCATGGCCTCCGCCATGCGCCGGTCGAACCCCTTGCGGTTAAGCAGGCCCGTGAGGTGGTCCGTGAGCGTCTGCGCTTCCAGGCTGCGCATCTTCTGGCGCTCGCTGGTCACGTTGCGCGCGAACATGTACAGGCCCTGGACCGCGTCCTTGTTGTCATTCCAGGCGGGCTGGTAGGTGACCTCCATGTACTCGTCGCCATCCTTGCCTTCCAGGCTGAAGGTGACCGAGGTGCCACGGTAAGCCTGTTCCAGGTAAGGCTTCGATGCCACGTAGCTGGGGGTGCCCCAAAGCTCGCGCACCGTGAGCCCGACAATCTGCCGCACCGGCAGGTTGAACCGCTGCGCGTAAGCCTCGTTGACGAAGACATAGCGCTCGCTCATGTCGATGAACGAGACAAAGTCCGGCACATGGTTGGCGATGGCCTCGATGCGCTTCTCGCTCTCGGCGGCGCGATCCTTGGCGGCGCTGAGCGCGGCTTCCCGCTCGGAGAGCTGGTGCATGACCGCGCCGAAGGTGGCGGCCAGTTCGCCGATCTCGTCATTGCGCCCCGTTGGCAGCGCAGCCAGCGCGGCAGGATCCTTGGGCACCTCTCTAACTACGCGATGCAGCAGTTCCAGCGGCGCCAGCATGCTCCGTATCACCAGCCACATCAGCAGCGCGGCCAGCAACAGCGAAATGCCGGCGACCACCACCGTCTTGCCGCGGGCTTCCGCCAGCGGGGCATAGGCTTCATTGGCAGGCAGGACGGAAACCACCTCCCAGCCATTCGATTCGAGCAGGTAGCGCGCCACGACAGGCTGCGTCGGGCTGACGATTTCCCATTCGGCAGGTGGCGAATCAAGGCCGCAGGTCTCGCCAAGCGCCTTCGCCGGCGTCATCACCTTCGACGGATCGGGATGCATGACGTAGCGCGGGTTCGTGCCGGAGGAGACCAGGCAATAGCTGCCGGTCAGGCCAATCCGGCCGTGCGCCAGCTGGCCAAGAAAGTTGCTCTCGGTGAAATTCAACACACCGCCAACCACGGCCACCAGCTTCCCGTCCGGGCCAAGCAGGGGCACGGCAAGCACAACGCCGGGCGAATCGCTCATCCGGCCCCGCAGCAGGTCCGAAACGGCAAACTCCGAACCACGGAGGATTTCGCGGAAGTAGTCGCGGTCCGACAGGTGCATGCGCTGCCCGATGGGTACGGCGGTACTGAACACCAGGTCGCCGTCGGGCGAGGCCAGGAACACGGCATTGAAGAACTGCGGCATGGACACGGCCTGGGACGCAAAGCGCCGCAAGTCGGCGGGCGGCTGCCCCAGCATGGGCGTCAGCTGGCGCGCCAGGCGGCGCAGGGCGATCGCCCGCGTCTCGAATTTCTCGTCGAGTTGTTCGGCAACCAGCTTGACCAGCGTTTCTTGCTGAGCCTGGCGTAAAGCCTTCAGGCTCTGGAACGCGTAATACTGGGCGAACAGCGCGCGTGCCAGGATGATGAACGTCACCACGAGCGCCGTGGCTATGGCGACCCGGTAGGCTGCCTGTCCTTCATGTCCTTCAACGCGAGCGACTGACCCGGTTGCTAGGTTAGCAGAAGCGGGGGGTTGCGCCCCTCATGCGGATGCTGTAGTCCCGGTTCGCATGCTTGATACGTCGCTTTGGCCGGCACAAGCCCCGTTCGGGGGCTAGAATGCGGCATTCCTCCAACAGTCCAGCCCCAGGCCGCCGGCTGGAGTCCGCCCCCATCCCCGTCCTCCGAAAACCATGACTCTCGATCCTGTCCTCCGCTTCCTGCATATCGCTGGTGTCACGCTCTGGGTGGGCGGCATGTTCTTCGCCTATGTCTGCCTGCGCCCGGCCGCGGCCACCTTGCTGGAGCCGCCCCAGCGGCTGCGCCTGTGGCGCGCCGTATTCGCGCGGTTCCTGAGCTGGGTCTGGGGCGCCGTCGCCCTGATCGCCATCAGCGGCATGTCCATGCTCGGCGCGCTCGGGTTTGCCGCCGCGCCGATCCACTGGCACATGATGTTCGGCCTCGGCCTGATCATGATCGGGATCTTTGCCTACGTATATTTCGGCCCCTATGGCGCGCTGCGGCGCGGCGTCGATGCGCAGGACTGGAAGGCAGCGGGCGCGGCGCTGGGCCGCATCAGGCAGGCAGTTGGCCTGAACCTGCTGCTGGGCGCGCTCACCATCGCGGTAGCCACGCTGGGCCGCCTGCTCGCCTGACGGGCGGCGGCTCAGGCGGCTTGCATCACCGCCTCGACCCGGTTCCTACCCGCGCGCTTGGCGCGGTACAGGGCAAGGTCGGCGCGGCCAACGGCGTCATCCAGGCAGGTTTCCGTTGTCTCCACGCAGGCCACGCCGACGCTGATGGTGAGATCCGCGATGCGCTCGCCAAAAACCGGGAAGACGTTGCCCGCAGGCGCTCCGCCAGCGCCAGCGCGCCGGCCATGCCGGTGCGTGGCAGCAGCACCAGGAATTCCTCACCGCCAAAGCGCCCGGGATAAGCGTCGGGCGGCAGCTCGCGCTTGAGCATGGACGAGAACTCCATCAGTACCCGGTCACCCTCGGCATGCCCCATGCTGTCGTTGACCCACTTGAAATGGTCCAGGTCGATCAACAGCAACGCCATGTCGCCACCGTCCTCGGCCATGCGCGCCAGCGCCTCCTGGCCGGCCGCATACAAGGCGCGCCGATTGAGCAGGAGCGTCAGCGGGTCGGTCTTGGAGAGAACGTCGAGCTCCACGTGCAGGCGCCGCGTGATCACCAGCATGAAGGCGACCGACAAGGCCAGGTCCATCAGGGTGTAGGAACTCAGGTAGATGATCTGGATGACGTCGTTGGGGGCAAAGAAGGATTGCCCGGTCAACCCGGCGAACAAGCTGGTGCCGAAACGCAGCACCACAACCAGCGCCTGGACGGTCATCAGGGCGCCAAAGAAGTAAGTGCTGAAATGGCGTTCGCCGTAGCGCAGGATCAGGACACTTTGCGTGCCGCAGAAGAACGCCACGACAAAGGTCACGATGATCACCCGGGCCACGTAATTCGGCTGCGCAAGCCCATACCAAGCCAGCAGCAGCGTGCCCAGCACCGCCAGCGCGGCGGCGGACTTCCAAGTTTGCGCTCGCCCGTAGAACGCTTGCACACCGAGCGTCCACAGCGCCATGGCGGCCAGCACCAGGCCGTTGGCCACCACGATGGAGAGCCAGTCCGGGGCGATATCGCGCAACCAGAACAGCAACGGCGCGAGGATCAGGAGCAGCGAGCCGCTGGCCCAACGTCCAATCCCCTTGATCGACCGCGGAAAACTGTAATACGCGGACGCCAGCACGACCGACATCAGGGCCGACATCACCGCTGAAAGGAAGACAGTCGTTCTGAGGTCTATCTGGGGCATTGTCAGTGCCTATCCCAATCCGTGGCAATTGACCATCCTACCAAAGACTGGTCGCCAACGGTTGCGCGCCGGTTTCCGTGGCGGCTCAGGCCGGCTTGCTCACCATCAGCCAATACACCACCAGCAGGCCGCCGAACGCCGGGAACCCGAGTGCCACCCAGATGCGCTCATACAGCCAGTAGCGCGGCGCCAGCCCACCGGTATCCGTGGCATCGGCGCATAGAGCGAGAGCGACATCCACAGCCAGGACGCCGATGGCGGATACCCAGCCGCATGCATCAGGTAAAGCCCGCTCAGTGGCTGGAACACCACGGCAGGCGCGGTGATCCAGGCGTCGGCGCGCACCACCCAGCGGGTCACCACCGCCATGGCCTGCACGTTGCCGCTACGGTTCACGAAGAACATGTAGAAAGCGGTGCCAAAGCCCGTGCCAAACATAAAGGTGGCGGACAAGATATGCAGCCACTTCACGGTCAGGTAGGTCATGCTTGCTCCTTGGTTTGCCTGATTGGGGCGGCCCGCACGGCGATCCCGGCAGCGGGATCGAGCTGCAGGAAGAGGGCGAACCACGCCAGCATCGGCAGGTTCTTCAGCACCGGCCCGAACGGATGCGCCCACCACGCCGGCACCAGCCAGGTGATCAGCGCCGTATAGCCAAGCACCAGCGCCATCTGCATTGCCCATACCGCGCGGGTGGGGCGCCACAGCACCAGCAAGCCGAGCGCCAGGTCCAGCCCCGCGCCAAGCCAAACCAGCGGCGCGCGCCAGGACAGCGGCAGCCCCGCCTCGCGCAGCAGCGCCGCGCCGACGGCCGGATCCGCGAAACAGACCAAGGCGGTAGCCAGCCAGACGGCGGCAATGGCCAGCCGGGCCGCCAGCAGGTACCAGAACAGCAAGGCGGGAAGCCGCTCGGCAGCGGTGGCAAAGGCGGCCGGCGCGCGCAAGCGCCGCGCGGCCAAGGTGGCCGCGGCGCGGGGGCTGGCGCTGTTGTCGGTGCGCAGCATGGCCAGGCTGTCGGCATCGACCAGGCTGCCCGGCACCCTTGCCAGCCATTGCGCCGCAAGGCCGGCCATCCAGCCCGGCACGCGCAGCACCCGCGCCGGGCGCAGGCCCATGCCGCCCCTGAGGGCGCCAAGCCAGTCGCTAAAGCGGAGCCGGACCGGCCCAACCGCGGCCACGGTGCGCCGGCCCGCGGCGTTAGCTGCGTTAGCGTCGCCAGTGCCGGCCACCTGGAGCAGCAGCGCCACCAGGTCATCGATATGAATCGGCTGCACATGCCCGGCATCCGCCGGTACCGGCAGCAAGGGCAACGCCGCCAACCGCCGGAACAAGGTTGCACTGCGCGCATACACCAGCGACGGCTGAACGATCACCCAATCCAGCGCGCTAGCACGCAACGCCGCGTCCGCCATGCCCTTGCTGCGCCAGTAAGCCGTAGCGCCATCCGCAGCCGCGCCCAGCGCCGATAGCTGGACCAGGCGCCGCACGCCAGCCCGCTCGCAAGCCAGGATGAGCGCAAGCGGCATATCCACGTGCAACGCCTGGAAACGCTGCCGCGCGCTCTCCCGAAAAATCCCAACCGCATTGACGACGGCATCGACGCCCCGCAAGGCCGCCAGCCAATGCCCCGGCGTGGTCCAGGTGGACAGGTCCCCCGCGATGCGGTGCAGCCGTGGATGGCGCGGCAGGAGATCCAGCTGGCGCGCCAGCGCCACCACGTGATGCCCCTCGGCCAGCAAACGGGCCACCAGCGCCGATCCCACCAGCCCGCTTGCTCCGGTCACCAAGATCTTCATCGCGTCACCTGTTCGTTCTGTAATTTCTGTGTAAACAGAAATTACAGAACGGGAGGCGAGAAGTCAAGCGCTGCTGTGCAAGGGGTAGGCGTTGGGTATACTCTCCCGGTTGCTGCAAAACAGCGGCCGGGAATAGCAGCCCGAAATACGTAGACGAACGACCGCCGCAAGGCGGTATTCTTCGATTCGCAAACGTAGGAGGCACTCCCATGCCCCAGTCGTCGCGCGCCCATTCCGGGCAACGCTTGACCCGCCTTAGTCCACTCGCCCACACACACCGGAACGCCATCACCACGGAGGCTGTCCATGTGTAAGCACACCCGCTACGGCGTCACCGCCGAACATGCCGGCGCGGACATGTTCGTGACCGCCCATACCCCGTGCGAAAGCCCGCTGAGCCTCGCCGGCGAAAAAGCGGCACAACTCTACGCACTACTGTTCATGACCCGCGACAGCGCCGCCGCCGGAACATTCGGCGATCTGGTCGCAGACATTCAGGGCAATCTGCTCTCGCTCGCGGCCGGGCTGGCGCACGAGACACTGGTGCTGAGCGAACTCGCTGCGCAGCTTGAGAGGGAGGGGCGCGACGCATAGCGCCTGGCCAGTCGTCAGCCGCTTCGTGGCCAGGCAGTGTGGTCGTTGGGGAGTTGGCGAGGATAGTAGGGCGGGGCGGCCTGGCCGCCCCCGTCTGCGCGCGCTGTAGTTCAGCCCGCTTGAGATTCCTTGGCATGCCCGCGGGCATCTCGGCGCTTGAGCGTCTCGCTGGCCACGGATTCCGACAGGAACTGCCACAAGGTGCGAACCCGGATGACCCCATCCCCCGGGCCATCGTGGGTGAGGCGGCTCGCCACCTCCTCCAGCTTGCCAAACATCTCCTGGCGAAGCTGCCCGCGCAGCACCGCAACCAGCTCGGCCGGCACCACGACTTCGTCGCGGTTACCAAACCGGCGGCGCTCCGCCAGGAACAGCAGCGCGGCCGCCACCGCCGCGCCGATCCCCACGTTCTCAAAGCCGTCGAGATGGAAGCTGCTCGCCGCGAAGCACAGCACCGCCACCACGGCCGTGGCGATGAAGGCAGTGCGAAGCAAGACAAAGCCGAGGGGATGCGAGACATAGCGCGCAAGATCCCGGATGGCAGTGATTTCGCCCTGCTCCAGGACATTGAGGACGTTGGTGGTCGAAACTTTCATTGTTCTACTGTCTTGTCTCGTTGTTATGGCCGCGCAGGCTAAACCACGCTGCAAAATCGTGCGCCCTGGCGCAGCACCCCCGAGACCCTGTAACCCGGGGAGCACCGGCAGTGTATACGTATGCAGCCAGAGGCGCTTCGCGTGCCGTGTCCGGCCGGACAGGCCGTAGCCGAGGAGATCGAGCCAGATTAACCCGATGGTAGCGCCTGAGAATAGCCCGTCAATGCGCCGTATGCCCTAGCCCGTCATCCTTTCGGGCTAGGTTCTGGCGTTCAGGGCCGGATGCCTGACGTCGGCGGACGCCGTGGTCAGGCGGGGGACAAGAGAAGTTGAGAATGCCAGTCGGAACCAGTCAAAACGTTACGCCGGGGACTCTCGGCACCCGCGGCGTCCTGACGTTGAAATGCGGCTCGCCGTAGGCCTCCAGCAAGCGAATGATCTCCCGGGCCGAATCCGCGCGCGTCGTGCGGATCTCGCTAAGCCGCCGCGGCGCCGCCGCGCCGCGCACAATATAGTGCCGCCGCACCGTCAGCACCGACTCGCTGGGAGCAGGAATCAAGACCGGGTGCGCATCCTCATCCTTGTAGCTGCCATACATCCAGCCCGACGGCGTCAGGTGCGCCTCAACCCACGCCTCGCCCGACGCAAATAACGCCGCATCGGACTCCACGCTTCTCTCGCTTGTATCCAGCATTTGCTTCTGCCCTTCCAGGTGACAACCCATACAACCATCGAGCATTCTGGTCAGGCGAGCGGAGCGTCGGTACCCTGCATTGGTAGGCCCCACCCCTGGGCAGGGTAAGGATGTCGGGACAAAGGCAACAACGGCCAGGCCGGCACCCCCCATATTGACGGCACACGCACATTACTATCCCCACCTAAGCGTGGCACCTACCTTTGCGGGGTAACCGTAATAGACATGTGCACCAATAATCAGCATCAGCAAGCGTGACCCCTTGCTAATTCCCGATAGGGTGTAGGCACTCCCCGCGCCTTACACCCTTTTTTTTTTCCCCGCGCCTACACCCTTTTTTTTCGGGTGTTGACATCGGCAATGGTCAACAGCGCGCGCAGCAATAATGCATCACAACATGATGTTTTATGACTCGCAGCGGCGCGTAATTTCAGACTCCACGCAAGCACAAATTTGCCTTCGCGGGGAAGCCCCTCCCAAGTTATTCGATCCCTCCCTTGGTGGGGAAATGAAAGCCAGACATCGCCCATACATGGCCGACGCGCGCAGGGCGAAATCGGGCGATGAGAGAACTCGTTCCATCCTCAAGCCACTCCGAGTGTCAAAAACGGAAAACCGCAAAAAACCCCGGGAAAATCAACAAAAAACGCATAGCCCAATCGGGTGAAGATGTTTGAGCAGAGTCAGGATTCTCCATCATGAACACAAGCCGAATTCTTCTGTATTACCCCTTTTGGGGGCATCCCTCCTTTTGTCGGGTCCACTCTTCAGTAGGGATAGAAAACACGGCAAAAACGGCCGGTTCGCCTTGAAGATCTACCCCTAGGAGCCATACACTTCGCCGGTCTTCAAGCAGTGATGCACTGCAAGAGCAAAGCGTGCAGGCATCAAGAAGCCACCGCCGCAAAGTTCATCTCCGCCCCGCAGCTCAACGCCACGGAAAGGCACCGACGTGTGCCATGTTGGACAAGCGGATTCGTCGCAGCAATCCTAAGCCGGGAGACGGCCAGGATCGCGGACTTTCGGGTATCAAGGGAATTATCAAGACGTGTTCAAGCTTTCTAGCCTTCTGTCCTTCCGTAGAGCGTTGCTGTTGCTGGGGACGATTCCGTTGCTCGCATCCTGCGCGCTAGCACCGGGGATGCGGTTTGATCCGCAGCGCCCGCTTGATCCGGAAGATCCGGAGTCCGTGCCTAAGGTTACGCAGATTACGCCGGCGTTGGTGCGGGCTATGAAGGCTAGCAGTACGCCCGCAAACGAGAGAGTGGAGGAGTTACTTGGCTCGCCACAAGCCTATACGGTGGGTATCGGCGATATTCTCTCTATTGTTGTCTGGGACCATCCTGAGCTGGTATTTCCCACGCAGACATACACAATCGGCACGGCCTACGATATTCCCGCACTTGGCGGTGCTGCGAATGTGCCCGGCTATGTAGTGAGCCCAGCTGGCACCATCCAGTTTCCCTAGCTGGCGTTGTGACAGTACTTGGCAAGACGCCCGACGAGATTCGTGGTGACTTGAGCAGGCAGCTCAAGAGTGTCGTCAACATGCCGCAAGTCACGAGTGCGCGTACTCG
>NZ_AHJE01000022.1 GCF_000243095.1 Cupriavidus basilensis OR16
CGGGAGCGTCCGGCTCCGAACAATGTCGCCGGCAAGGGCCACATCGAGCAGCCCGGCAAGGTGGCCAACATCGTGTGGCAGACCCGCGCCGCGGTGCCCACCGCCTATGAAGACGCGCTGGGCGATGCGCTGGAGGCCGCCTTCGAAGCTGGCGCGAAAAGCCCCGAAGACATCGTGCGCGCGTTCAACCAGGCTGGCTTGCTGGGCGCGGATGGCCAAGCCTGGACGGAAGCGCGCTTCCTCGCGGAAATGCGCCGCCTGGGCGCCTGAAGCTGACTGGCAACGAACGAACAACAACGCGGTTGCGTCGCGACGGGCAGCGAAACCAAACGCTTCCCCTGGAAACAGCGATCCGATCCGGTACCCGCAAGAGAGCAAACAATGGAATCGAACAAGCAAGCGCGTGCTGAGGCGCGCCTGAACACCGGACTGCATAACTACTGGTATCCGGTATCGGCAGCGTGGGCGGTCACGCATGCACCGATCGGCATTACCCGCCTGGGTCAGAACATCGTGCTGTGGCGCGATGGCGAAGGCCAGGTGCATGCGCTGGAGGATCGCTGCCCGCACCGCGGCGCGCGCCTGTCGATGGGCTGGAACCTTGGCGATCGCGTGGCCTGCTGGTACCACGGCGTGGAAGTCGGCGGCGATGGCCAGGTCAAGAGCGTGCCGGCGGTGGACAGTTGCCCGCTTGAGGGCAAGACCTGCGTGCGCAGCTACCCCGTGCAGGAAAAGGCCGGCGCCATCTTTTTGTGGTTCGGTGAGCGCGCTCTCGCCGAAGCCGATGCGCTGCGCCTGCCGGAAGAACTGGAAAGCGACGAGCACACCGACTTCCTGTGCGTGGCGCACTGGGACTGCAACTACCGCTACGCCATCGACAACGTCATGGACCCGATGCACGGCGCCTACCTGCACGCGGTGTCGCACTCGATGGCCGCCGGCGAAAAGCAGGCCGTGATGGCCGTGCGCGAGACCGATACCGGCCTGGTGTTCGAGAAGACCGGCCAGCGTGGCGTGAACTTCGACTGGGTGGAGTTCGGCGAGACCGGCACGATGTGGTTGCGCCTGGCGATTCCTTATCGCGCCAAGGTGGGTCCTGGCGGCCCGTTCGGCATCGTCGGTATCGCCACGCCGGTGGATGAGGAGCACTGCATGGTGTTCTTCTGGCGCACCCGCCACGTGCAGGGCTGGGAGCGCGATGTCTGGCGCTTCCTGTATCGCAACCGGCTGGAAGGCCTGCACTGGGACGTGCTGGAGCAGGACCGCGTGGTGCTGGAAATGATGGCGCCGAACGCGCGCGAGCATGAAATGCTGTACCAGCACGATGTTGGCATCACCCGGGTGCGCCGCTTGCTGCGCCGCCGCGCCGACCAGGAAGTCGCGGATGAGCCGGTCGCGATGCTGAAGCCGGCAGGCGCGGCCGGGGTGGCAAACCATGCCTGAGATCGATCGCCACAACCTGCTGGCCGGCCGCCGCGTGCTGGTGACCGGCGCGGCGCGCGGGCTTGGCCTTGCGTTTGCCACCGCGATTGCCGAAGCCGGCGCCGCCGTCGCCATGGCGGACATCCTCGCAGACCGCCTGCATGAGGAAGCGGCCGCGCTGCAGGCCCGCGGGCTGAAGGCGCTGCCGTTTGCGCTCGACCTGGGCAACCCCGAATCGGTGACGGCCTGCGCCACCGCCGCGGCAGCCGGGCTGGGCGGCCTGGACGGCCTCGTCAACAATGCCGCGGTGAGCTGACCCTGGTGGAGGCAACCGAATACGTGCCCCAGAAGAGGCGCGACCTCTATCGCGAGCAACGCGCGATTTCCCGCGAGCAGCTACCCGAGGATGTATCCGGGGCCGTGCTGTTCGCCCTCTCCGACCTGTCGCGCTTCGTGACGGGCCAGACGCTGGCCGTCAACGGCGGCTTCGTCATGCACTGAGCTAGAAGGAATCCAAATGAGCGATCTTTCCCAACAAGACAACATCAAGCGTTCCTGGGAGCAGCCGTCCGGCGCTTCCTTCGACCAGTGGATGGAGAGCCGCGTCGCGCGCTTCTCCACCCGCCGCTACGACTGGGACGCGCTGAAGTTCCAGGCTGACTACGATCCCAAGTACCGCCGCGCGCAGATGCGCTACCTCGGCACCGGCGGCACCGGCGTGGCCACCGATACCAACACCGTGCCGTCCGAGAACTTCACCTTCTCGACCATGATCATCCCGGCCGGCCACGAAGGCCCGTCGCACCTGCACACGGATGTCGAAGAAGTCTTCTTCGTCATGCGCGGCAAGATCAAGCTGATCCTGGAGAAGGACGGCGAGCGTTTCGAAACCATCCTGACCGACCGCGACCTGGTGTCGGTGCCGCCGGGCGTGTACCGCGAGGAAATCAACATCGGCGAGGAAGACGCGCTGATGTGCGTGATGCTCGGCGCCAAGAAGCCCATCACGCCGACATACCCGCCCGAGCATCCGCTCACCAAGGTCAAGCGCTGAAAGCGAAAAGCCGGCGCGCCAAAGCAACCGTGGCCGTGCGCCGGACCAACTGAAACACAAACCTCTCATGACTCAAGAACGCCTTCCGGAAGACAGCCAGGACAAGTACATCGTGCCCGGACTGGAACGCGGCCTGCGCCTGCTGGCCGAGTTCAGCCGCCGCGACCGCGCCTTGTCCGCGGCGGACCTGGCGCGCCGGCTCAAGGTTCCCCGCTCAACCGTGTTCCGCTTGCTGGCCACGCTGGAGTCGATGGGGTTTGTCGAACGCACCGACGGCGGGCGCGACTACCGCCTTGGCATGGCCGTGCTGCGGCTGGGTTTCGAGTACCTGGCCTCGCTGGAGCTCACGGAGCTGGGCCGCCCGCTGCTGGACCGGCTGCGTGACGACATTCGCTACCCGTGCAACCTGGTGGTGCGCGATGGCCGCTCGATTGTCTATGTGGCCAAGTCGGTTGCGCCCACGCCGTTCAGCAGTTCGGTCACGGTCGGCACCCGCCTGCCGGCGCATGCCACCGTGCTTGGGCGCGTGCTGCTCGAGGACCTGACGCTGGCCGAGTTGCGCCAGCTCTATCCCGAGCCGCGCCTGGAGGCATTCTCGGCCAGCACGCCGGGTACGGTCGAGGAACTGTTCGAGATGGTGCAGCGGGATCGCGAGCGGGGGGTAGTCCTGCAGGAGGCCTTCTTCGAGGCAAGCATTTCGACCATCGCGGCGCCGGTGCGCGATCGCAGCTGCAAGGTGGTGGCGGCGCTGGGCGTGACCATTCCGGCTTCGCGCATCGATCCGGCGCAGCTGGACACGATGGAAGAGAAAGTCAGAGACACCGCGGGCGAGCTGTCTCGCCTGCTGGACTACCGGCCGCGCGAGCACGGCAAGGTGGTCAACCTGTATCGGGAGTAAGGACGATGTCCATGATTGAACTCGACGGCAAGGTTGCCGTCGTCACGGGTGGATCCTCGGGCATCGGCCTGGCCACTGTAGAACTGCTGCTGGAAGCGCGCGCCGCGGTGGCGCTGTGCGGGCGCAACGAAGCGCGCCTGCGCGACGCGCAGAGCCGGCTGCGTGCACGCTTTCCCGAAGCCCGCCTGTTTGCCGCCGCGTGCGACGTGCTGGACCCCGCGCAGGTGGCAGCGTTTGCCGCGGCGAGCGAGGCCGCGCTCGGCCCGGCCGACATGCTGGTCAACAACGCCGGGCAGGGGCGCGTTTCCACTTTCGCCAGCACGGAAGACGCAGCATGGCTCGAAGAGCTGCAACTCAAGTTCTTCTCGGTGATCCATGCCACGCGTGCGTTCCTCGCGCAGCTGGAGCGTTCGGACAGCGGCGCCATCGTCTGCGTGAACTCGCTGCTGGCCGTACAACCCGAGCCGCATATGGTCGCGACCTCGGCAGCGCGTGCCGGCGTGCATAACCTGGTGCGCTCGCTGGCCACCGAATTCGCCCCCAAGGGCATCCGCGTCAATGGCATCCTGCTCGGCCTGGTCGAGTCGGGCCAGTGGCGCCGACGTTTCGAAGCGCGCCCGGAAACCGAGCGCGACCTCGACTGGGCCGCATGGACCGCGCGCCTGGCGCAGCAAAAGCATATTCAACTTGGCCGTCTTGGCCTGCCGCAGGAAGCCGCCCGCGCGATCCTGTTCCTTGCCTCGCCGTTGTCTTCGTACACCACGGGCAGCCATATCGATATTTCCGGAGGACTTTCCCGTCATGCGTAACGAACAACAACAAGTCACGGTCGGCTATGCCATCGCCGCCTTCCTCGAACAATGCGGCGTCAAGGCAGCGTTCGGCGTGATCTCGATCCACAACATGCCCATCCTCGACGCGATGGGCGAGCGTGGCAACATCCGCTTCGTGCCCGGCGCGGTGAAGCCGGCGGCACCAATATGGCCGATGCCTGCGCCCGCACCACGGGTGGCCTGGGCGTTTGCCTGACCAGCACCGGCACGGCTGCAGGCAATGCCGCCGGCGCCATGGTGGAAGCGCTCACCGCCGGCACGCCGCTGCTGCACCTGACCGGCCAGATCGAAACGCCGTACCTGGATCAGAGCCTGGCCTACATCCACGAGGCGCCGGACCAGCTGACCATGCTGAAGGCCATCTCGAAGGCCGCGTTCCGCATCCGCAGCGCCGATACCGCGCTGAGCACCATCAAGCTCGCCGTGCAAACCGCGCTGACCGCGCCGAGCGGCCCCGTCAGCGTGGAGATCCCCATCGACATCCAGGCCGCGCTGATCCCGATGCCGACCGACCTGCGTCCGCTGGCGATTCCCACCCACGTGCCCTCGGCCCACGCGCTGGACGAACTGGCCGAGCGCCTGGCCAAGGCCAAGCGCCCGCTGCTGTGGCTGGGCGGTGGCGCCCGCCACGCCGGCGCGCAGGTCAAGCGCCTGCTGGCGCTTGGCTTTGGTGTCGTCACCAGCACGCAAGGCCGCGGCATCGTGGCGGAAGACGATCCCCGCTCGCTGGGTGCCTTCAACCTGCACAAGCCGGTGGAGCAGTTCTATCAGACCTGCGACGCCATGCTGGTGGTGGGCTCGCGCCTGCGCGGCAACGAAACCCTGAAGTACGAACTGAAGCTGCCACGCCCGCTGTTCCGCGTGGATGCCGATGCGTCCGCCGAAGGCCGCTGCTACCAGAGCGACTACTTCGCCAGCGGCGATGCGGCGCTGGCACTCGACGGCCTGGCCGACACGGCCTGGCCGACCGCCTGGAAGGCAAGCTCAAGGTGGACCCGAACTTCGCCGCCGACCTGCGCAGCGCGCATGAAGTCGCCATGAGCGGCCTGATCGACGGCCTGGGCCCGTACTCGGCGCTGGTGGAAGCGCTGCAAGGCGCGGTCGGCCGCAATTTCAACTGGGTGCGCGACGTGACCGTCTCCAACAGCACCTGGGGCAATCGCCAGCTGCGTATCTTCGACTCCCGTGCCGGCGTGCATGCGCTGGGCGGCGGCATCGGCCAGGGCCTGGCGATGGGCATCGGCGCTGCCGTGGGCGCGGCAGTGACGGCTTCCGGCAAGAAGACGTTCTGCCTGGCCGGCGACGGCGGCTTCATCCTGAACCTGGGTGAACTGGCTACCGCTGTGCAGGAACGCGCCGACGTAGTCTTCGTGCTGATGAACGACAAAGGCTACGGCGTGATCAAGAACATCCAGGACGCGCAATACGGTGGCCGGCGCCACTACGTGGACCTGCATACGCCGGACTACGCGCAGCTGTCGCAATCGCTGGCCCTGCGCCATCGCCGCGTGAGCGACCTGGCCGACGTGGGGGCCGCACTGGAAGAAGCCACCATCGAACCTGGCCCGTTCCTGCTGGAGATCGACATGTTGTCCATCGGCACCTTCAAGACCGCATTCGCAGGCCCGCCGGTCAACAAGGAAGCCGATGCCGACGCCGAGAAGACCGCACGCGCGGCCGAACGCAGCACCGTGACCGCCTGAGGGAGACGCAACATGCTGCACGTGTCGATGGTGGGATGCGGAGCGATCGGGCGCGGTGTGCTCGAGTTGCTCAAGAGCGACCCCGACGTGGTGTTCGACGTGGTGGTGGTGCCCGAGGCCCAGATGGACCAGGCCCGACATGACGTCTCCGCGCTGGCGCCGCATGCACGGGTTGCCACCTGCCTGAGCCAGGCCGATGGACGGCCCGACCTGCTGGTGGAGTGCGCCGGCCACCATGCGCTGGAAGAACACATCGTGCCAGCGCTGGAGCGCGGCATCGCTTGCATGGTGGTGTCGGTGGGCGCGCTCTCCGAGCCGGGCCTGGCCGAGCGGCTGGAAGCCGCGGCACGGCGCGGCGGCACGCAGGTGCAACTGCTCTCCGGTGCGATCGGCGCCATCGACGCACTGGCGGCAGCGCGCGTGGGCGGGCTGGACTCGGTGGTCTACACCGGGCGCAAGCCGCCCGGCGCGTGGAAGGACACGCCGGCCGAGGCGCTGTTCGATCTCGACGCGCTGACCGAAGCGACGGTGATCTTCGAAGGCACCGCCCGCGAAGCGGCGCGGCTCTACCCCAAGAACGCCAATGTGGCGGCCACGCTGTCGATGGCCGGGCTCGGACTGGATCACACGCAGGTGAAGCTGCTGGCCGATCCGGGCGTGGATGAAAACGTGCACCATGTGGAAGCGCGCGGCGCTTTCGGTGGTTTCGAGCTGACCATGCGCGGCAAGCCGCTGGCGGCGAACCCCAAGACCTCGGCGCTGACGGTGTTCAGCGTGGTGCGTGCGCTGGGCAACCGTGCCCACGCCATGTCGATTTAAGCAGCGCAGCAAGGCAATCATCATGAAGCAAGAGATTCTCCCCATCTGTATCGCAGGCCAGTGGCGCCTGGGCGGCGGCGAACGCTACGCCACGCGCTACCCGGCCACCGGCGAAGTCATCGCGGAACTGAACGCGGCCAGCCTGGACGACGTGGAAGAGGCTGTGCAGGGTGCGCATCGCGCGTTCCTCACCAGCGGCTGGGCCCAGCGCAAGCCGCACGAGCGCGCTGCCGTGCTGCATCGCGTGGCCGACCTGATCCGCGCGCGCGCCGAGCCGCTCGCCCAGCGCCAGCGCCTGGACAACGGCAAGCCCATCAGCGAGACGCGCGCGTTGGTGGCCAGCGCCGCCGGCACCTTCCAGTTCTTCGCGGCCGCCTGCGAGACGCTGGAGGAGACGCTTACGCCCGCGCGTGGTGATTTCCTCACCATGAGCGTGCATGAAGCCATGGGCGTGGTGGCGGCGATCACCCGCCGAGATCACGCCGCTGATGGCGCTGGAACTCGCTGCCATCTGCGAGGAAGCCGGCGTGCCCAAGGGCCTCATCAGCGTGCTGCCCGGCAAGGGCTCGGTGATTGGCGACGCCATCACCAAGCATCCTCTGGTGCGCCGTGTGTCCTTCACCGGTGGCACCACCACGGGACGCCATATCGCCCACATCGCCGCCGACAAGATGATGCCGGTGTCGCTGGAGCTAGGCGGCAAGTCGCCCACCATGGTGTTCGAGGATGCGGACCTGGACCATGCGGTCAACGGCGTGCTGTACGGCATCTTCAGTTCCTCGGGCGAGTCGTGCATCGCGGGCTCGCGCCTGTTCGTGGCACGGTCCTTGTATGAGCCCTTCATGGATCGCCTGGCCGAGGGCGCGGCGCGCCTGCGCGTGGGCGACCCGGCCGACGAGCGCACCCAGATGGGGCCGCTGATCAGCGACCGCCACCGCGACTCGATCGAGTCCTATGTGGCGCTCGGCGTGTCCGAATGTGCGTCCCACGGTGGCGGGTTGCGAGAACGGCTATGCGAGGAAATCTTCGGGCCGGTGCTGGTGGCGATGGCCTTCGACGACGAGGACGACCTGATCGCCCAGGCCAACGACAGCGTGTACGCGCTGGCGGCAGGCGTGTGGACGCGCGATTACAAGCGTGCATGGCGCTTCGCGCGTGCCGTGCAGGCTGGCAATGTGTGGATCAATACCTACAAGCAGTTCTCGATCTCGACGCCGTTTGGCGGCTGGCGCGACAGCGGGCTCGGGCGCGAGAAGGGCCGGCTGGGCATCCTGCAGTACATGGAGCAGAAGAGCGTGTACTGGGGCATGCATGAACAACCGCTGCCGTGGGCTAATTAAGCGAGCACGACGACAATGGACGTTGCACAAGCGACACAGCAGGAGAGGGTAATGAACACGATTCTGGGCATCGACGAGATCGTCTACGGTGCCGACGACCTGGACGCCTGCCGGCGCTTCTTCGCCGACTGGGGCCTCACGCTGGTGCGCGAGGATGAGGCCGGGCTGGATTTCGAGACGCTGAACGGCTGCCGCGTGCTGGTGCGCCGCACCGACGACCCTGCGCTGCCGGCGGCAATGGAAGACGGCCCGACGCTGCGCGAAGTGGTGTGGGGCGTGGACACGCAGGCCGCGCTGGACAAGATCGCGGATGCCATTCGCGCCGAGCCGGGCTTTGTCAGCCTGGGCGAGCGCGTGGGCTGTACCGATCCCAACGGCCTGGCCGTGCGCTTCCAGCTGACCCGCAAGCGCGAGGTCGAAGTCGAGTGCGCCACGATGAACACATGGAACGACAAGCCGCGCATGAACCAGCGCAGCCCGATCTACGAACGCGCCACGCCGATCGAGGTAGGGCACGTGGTGTTCTTCGTCAAGGACGTGGCGGCCACCGAGCGCTTCTACACCGAGAAGCTGGGCTTCGTGCCGTCGGACCACTATCCCGGCCGTGGCGCCTTCCTGCGCTGCGCGCCGGACGGCGGCCACCACGACCTGTTCCTGCTGCAGTTGCCGCAGGCCAAGAGCGGGCTGAACCATGTGGCGTTCACCGTGCGCGATATCCATGAGGTGTTCGGCGGTGGGTTGCATGTATCGCGCAGCGGCTGGGATACGCAGCTAGGCCCGGGCCGGCATCCGATTTCGTCGGCGTATTTCTGGTACTTCAAGAATCCGGCCGGCGGCCTGATCGAGTACTACGCCGATGAAGACCAGCTGGATGCCAAATGGGAGCCGCGTGATTTCGAGCCGGGCCCGACCATGTTCGCCGAATGGGCGGTAGAAGGCGGCCTGGACGGCAACACACGTCGGCAAAAGAACGCGGGCGGCCCCCAGGGCAAGTTCCTGACGGAAAAGCGTTGAGTCCGGCGTAGCAGTGCAGGCAACAAAGGCAACACAGGCAAGACAAGCAACACGAAGCAACACGAAGCAACAGAAGGAAGTGCCATGAGTACCAGCCAATCCCTGAGCCTGCGCGTGCAGGCCATGCGTTTCGAAGCGCGCGGCATCGTCAGCGTGGAACTGCGCGATCCGCACGGGCATGCCTTGCCCGAGTACGCGCCGGGCGCGCATATCGACCTGCATCTGGGCAATGGCCTGGTGCGCAGCTACTCGCTGTGCGGCGCGCCGGAAGCGCGCGACCGCTACGTGGTGGGCGTGCTGCTCGACCGCGGCAGCCGTGGCGGCTCGCGCTACGTGCATGAGCAATTGCGGGTGGGCAGCACGCTCACCGTGGCCGCGCCGCGCAACCACTTCGCGCTGGAAGAGGGTGCGGCCCACACGGTGCTGGTGGCCGGCGGTATCGGCGTGACGCCGATCGTGTGCATGGCGCGTCGGCTGCATGAGCTTGGGCGTTCTTTCACGTTGCTTTACTGTGCGCGTTCGCGCGCGGAAGCCGCCTTCGCGGACGAACTGGCCGCCTACGGCGATGCGGTGCGCATGCACTTCGACGACGAGGCGGGCAGCCCGCCGGACCTGTCCGCGCTGCTGGCCGGGCAAGCCGCCAGCACGCACTTCTATTGCTGCGGCCCGGGCCCGATGCTCAATGCCTTCGAAGCCGCCTGCGCTGGCCATGGCTATGCCGAAGTGCATATCGAACGCTTCGCCGCCGACCCGTCGGTGGCGGCCGTGCAGGACGGCGAGTACACCGTGGCGCTGGCCAGCACGGGCAGCGAGCTGAAGGTGCCGGCAGGCAAGTCGCTGCTGGATGCCTTGCTCGAAGCGGGCATCGCGGTGGAGCACAGCTGCAAGGAAGGCGTATGCGGTTCGTGCGAAACGCGCGTGCTCGAAGGCATCCCCGAACACCGTGACGGCGTGCTCAGCAAGAGCGAGCGCGAGTCGAACCAGACCATGATGGTTTGCGTGTCAGGCTGCAAAGGCAAGCGCCTGGTCCTGGACCTCTAAGCGCGCCACCGCGCGCCGCATCCATCGCGGCGCCAACGGTGGTGGCCATTGCCGGGCGAGTCCGGCAATGCGCCAGCGCGGGGCGGCTGCCTGCCTCGGATACTTTAGAAGAGAAACACCGTGTTGATCCAGAGACAAGAGGCCCCGTTCGCCAGCGCGAACGCCGAGGGTGTGGCGACCCCATCGAGCACTACCACGGCAGGCGGCGGCGAGCGCGCCACTGGCGCCCCCGCGGCAACCACCCGGGGCGAGATCATCGCCCGCATCGAGCGCCTGCCCAGCAATGGCATGCATGTCAGGGCACGGCTGCTGATCGGCCTGGCCACGTTCTTCGATGGTTTCGACGTCATCGCCATCGCCGCCACGCTGCCGCTGCTGATCTCGATGTGGTCGCTCACGCCGGGTCAGATCGGTTTCCTGATCGCGGCGCCGTCCGTCGGGCAACTGATCGGGGCGCTGGTGTTTCCCGCGTTGGCCGAGCGCTTTGGCCGCCTTCACTCGATTGGCTGGAGCGCGGGCATCATCGGGCTGATGAGCATCGCCTGCGGCTTCGCGCCCTCGTTCGAGATCTTTGCCTTGCTGCGCATCGTGCAGGGCCTTGGCCTGGGCGGTGAGCTGCCGGTGGCCGCCACGTACATCAACGAAGTGACGCGTGCCCACGGGCGCGGGCGCTTCGTGCTGCTATACGAGGTGGTGTTCCCGATCGGCCTGCTGATCTCCAACGCAGTCGGCGCGTGGCTGGTGCCGCGGTTCGGCTGGACCGTCATGTACTTCATCGGCGGCGCACCGGTCATCCTGTTCTTCATCCTGCGCCGGGCCATTCCCGAGTCGCCGCGCTGGCTGGCGGAAAAAGGCCGCCTGGCCGAGGCCGACCGCGCGCTCGTGGTGTTCGAGTCGCGGGCCAAGGGGCCGCTGGCGCCGCTGGGCGATGTGTCCGCGTACGACGCGATGACCGGCGAGCACCCGCGCCGGCGCGTCCGGGATCTGCTGAGCAAGGCCTATATCGGCCGCACGCTGGCGGTGTGGATGCTGTGGGCGACCTGCGGCTTTATCCAGTACGGGCTGTCGACCTGGTTGCCGACGATCTACAAGACGGTGTATCACGCGCCGCTGCAGCTGGCGCTGAACCTGGCCGCGGGCGCATCGGTGCTCGGGGTGATCGGCTCGCTGGTGTGCGCGATGATTGTCGACAAGGTGGGGCGCAAGCCGGTGATCAACGTCTCGTTCATCCTGTGCGCGATATCGCTGGCGCTGGCCGGCCTGTTCCACGCGGAGTCGGTGTACGTCGTGGCCGGGCTCTGCGCGCTCTCGCTCGGCTTCCTGGCGAGCGGCTTCATCACGGCCTACGTGTACACGCCGGAGCTGTATCCCACCAGCATCCGCGCCATGGGTTGCGGCTTTGGGGGCGCGTGGCTGAAGCTGGCGGCGATCTTCGCGCCGACGCTGGTGGCCAGCACGATCGGCTCGGGCAATCTCAGTACCGCTTTCTACGCGCTGGCCACGGTACCGTTCGTGGCCGCGCTGACCATCCACTTCCTAGGCATCGAAACCAAGGGCAAGGTGCTCGAGCAACTCGAGGCCTGATCCCGCGACGCACGACATGAAGCCCGTGGCAGCGCCAGCCGCCACGGGCTTTGTTCGTTCTCCCGCGCGCTTACTCGCCCCCGCCGGCGTCGCCGCGCCCGGGCGTCACGCACAGGCCGTGCAGCTTCCTCAGCGCCTGGTACATCGCGCGGCGCTCTTCCGGCTCCAGCAGCCGGATCACCTCCGCCTGGCCCTTTCTGGCCAGCGGCATCACTTGCTCATGTAGCGCCAGGCCTGCCGCCGTGATGCTGCAGACCAGCCGCTTGCGCGGTGTGCTGCCCTCGGCATCCAGCTTGACCAGTCCGCGGTCTTCCAGCAGCCGCAGCGTGCGGCTTACCAGCGCCTTGTCCAAGGTGGATTGCGGCACCAGCTCGGCAAAGGGCAGCCGCCGCGCGTGCGCCAGCAGTGCCAGCAGGCGCCACTCGGGCACCGTTAGCGCGAACTGCTTGGCGTAGGGCAGCGTGACGGTGCGCCGCAGGGCGTTGACCAGCTGGCTCAGCATCGTCGTCAGGAAGTCGTCGACGTCGAGCCCGCTGCCTTGCTCGTCCAGCTCCGCCCAAGGGCAATCGGTTTCCAGGAGCATCGTCGTATTGCTGGGGTCATCTGCCGTGCCGGCTGCGCGCTTCATCGGATCCATGTCTTTCAAGAAATACCGCCGGACGGCGGCTGATCGGGGTTGGGGCGGGCCGATTGTCTCATAGGGGTTCCGGCGTACCGCCGCCTTCTCATCACGATCCCTTTTTCAACTTCTTTAAATATGGATATGTCAATTAGTGTTTAACGTAAGTTGAGTAGTCAACAAACACAATCTAGGATGGTTGATGTGTTCCTCTCCTGAACAAGTGTTTCGCTAATAAAACGCACATCGCATGCGTTCCCGTCCCTTAGCCGTGCCTAACCCCGCACCCACCCTGCCATTCCCCGCTGAAGTGGAGCGCCCCCACAGGAGCCGTAGATGAACCTTGCCCGCCGACACATTCTTGCTACCGCGCTCGCCGCGATTGCCCTGGGAGGTGGCAGCGCCTTTGCGCTTGGCTATCCCACCAAACCGGTCACGATCGTGGTCGCATATCCGCCTGGCGGCGACACGGACTCCATGGCGCGCATGTACGCGGAGAAGCTGTCGATGCGCCTCAAGCAGCCGGTGATCGTGGAGAACAAGCCGGGCGCCGGCGGCGTGGTCGGCAACGCCATGGTCGGTCGCGCGCCGGCCGACGGCTACACGCTGCTGTTCACGCCGAACCCGTTTTCGACTGCGCCGATGGTGCTCAAGCTCCCGGCCAGTTCCAGCTACGACGCGCTGCACGGCTTTACCCCGGTCATCCAGACCGGCACGCAGACCGTGCTGCTGGTGGCGTATCCGGGTGCCGGCATCAAGACCGTGCAGGAGATGGTGGCCGCGGCGAAGGCCGGCAAGCCGCTGACGTATGCCAGCCCCGGCGCGGGCTCGCCCATGCATATCGCCGGCGAGTGGCTGAACCGCGCTGCCGGCGTGAAGATCCAGCATGTGCCTTACCGGGGCGTTGCGCCGGCCGTCAATGATGTCGTCGCGGGCCACGTCAACTTTGCCTACGTGACGCTGGGGCCGGTGGCCCAGTACCTCAACACGGGCAAGCTGCTCGCGCTGGCAGTGACCGATCCGAAGCGTTCTGCGCTGCTGCCTGACGTGCCGACGCTTTCCGAGCTTGGCTACAAGGATGTCATGGTGGGTGCATGGCACGGCGTCATGGCGCCCAAGGGCACGCCAGCCGAGGTGGTGAAGCTGCTCAACGAGCAACTCAACGAGATCATCAAGATGCCGGATATCGCCGAGAAGATGGCCACCTTCGGCGCGGTGCCGGTGGGTGGCGCCCCTGGCGTGCTGGAGAAGATCAACGCCTCCGACTACGAGCGGCTGGGCAAGGTCATCAAGGATTTCGGCATTTCCGCCGAGTGACGCCAAGCCGGTGCGAACGCGCGCCGGCTGATTGATGGTTTTCAGTGGTTTTCAGACTAGCAGGAGGTCGGCATGAGCACGTCGACAGTGGGAAGCTCCACGCCGCAAGTGACGGCGCGGGAGAAGGTGATGGGCAGGGCCGTGTATGCGGGCGACATCAAGCAGGCCGGCATGCTGCACGCCAAGGTGCTGCGCAGCCCGTATCCGCATGCCCGCATTGTTCGCATCGACACCGCGGCGGCGCGCGCGCTGCCGGGCGTCAAGCTGGTGCTGACCGGCGAGGACGCGCCGTCGCGGCTGTGGGGCACGCATCGCAAGGAGCAGCGCATTCTTGCCGCTGGCGTGGTCCGCCACGTGGGTGAGGAGGTTGCCGCGGTGGCCGCCGTGGATGAGGAAACCGCGCGCGATGCACTGGACCTGATCCGCGTGGAGTACGAGGAGCTGCCCGCCATCTTCAGCCCCGATGCAGCGCTTGCCGATGGCGCGGCGCAGCTGCACCCGGGCACGCGCAATATCGCGCACGAGATGCATATCGAGCGCGGCGACGTCGAAGCCGGCTTCGCCCGCGCCGCGGTGGTCTACGAGGCTACGTACGACATGCATTCGCAGTATCCCGGCTACCTGGAACCGATGGCTACCGTGGCCGTGCAGGATGGCAATGGCCGGCTCACGGTCTGGGCCTCGACCCAGTCGGTGTTCCTGGCGCGCGCGCGCCTGGCCGAGGCGCTGGATCGCCCGGTGTCCACCATCCGTGTGATCCAGGCGGTCACCGGCGGCGGCTTTGGCGCCAAGATCGTGGAGGAGAGCAACAGCCTGATCGCGGCCTTGCTGGCAACGCGGCTCGACCGCCCGGTGCGCTTGGTCAACAATCGGCTCGAGGATTTCCTCGGCGCGCGCTCCAGCGTGCCAGCGCGGGTCTGGCTGAAGATGGGCCTGGACGCGCAGGGGATGATCGTCGCCAAGGATGTCGACATCGTGGCCGAGTGCGGTGCCTATGCGGGCCTGGCTGGCGACGTGATGCATGTGACCGCCATGCGCAGCGACAACATGCATCGCGTGGAGAACGTGCGCTCCAGCGCTGTGCTCGCCTACACCAACAATCCGCCGCGCGGCGCGTTCCGCGGCTTTGGCGGCCAGCAGATGCAGTTCCCGCTGAACAGCCACCTCACCATGCTGGCCGAAATGCTCGGCATGGATCCCATCGAAGTCCACAAGCGTAATGCCATTCGCTCCGGGGATACCAGCGTGCATGGCTGGAAGATCGGCAGCAGCGGCCTGGTGGAATGCCTCGAGCAGACGCGCGAGGCGATCCAGTGGGATGCGCGCCGCGCCGATGTCTCGCGGCGAACCGGCACGCGCCGGCGCGGCCTTGGCATCGCAGCCGCCATGCACGTCAGCGGCAACCGCACGCTGGGAAACTGGGACGGTTCCACCATTGTGCTCAAGGTCAACGAGGACGGGCGCGTCATGCTGCTCACCAGCGAGTGCGACATGGGGCAGGGCGCCAACACCATGCTCAGCCAGATCTGTGCCCAGGAACTGGGCATTGCGCTGTCGCATGTCACCGTGAGCGCGCCGGATACCGATGTGGCGCCGTTCTGCCTGGGCTCGCTGGCATCGCGCGTGACGATCATCGCCGGCAATGCCGTGATGCGGGCCGCGCGCGAGGCCAGGCAGGCCCTGCTGGGCGTTGCCGCCGAGAAGCTTGGCGTGCCGCAGGACGAACTGGACTTGCTCGACGGCGTGATCCGCGCCCGCAATGACGACACCAAGCGCGCCACGCTCGCCGAGATCGCGCGCTTGCATATCTTCCGCCACGGCGGCCAAGGGCTGATGGTGCGCGCCACCTACGATGCGCCGACCGTCATGCACGACGCCAGCTACTACGGCAACATCGCGCCGGCCTACTCGTTCGCGGCGCAGGCCGTCGAAGTGGAAGTGGACACGGTGACCGGGCAGGTGACGCTGATCGACAGCTTCGTGTCGGACGACTGCGGCAAGGCCATCAACCCGCTGGCCGTGCACGGCCAGACGCACGGCGCCACCGTGCAGGCGATCGGCTGGACGCTGTACGAGCACGTGCAGGTCGAGGACGGACGCATCCTGAACGGCAACTTTGCTGACTACACCATGCCGACCGCCGACGCCGTGCCGGCATTGCGCACGGATGTGGTCGAGTCCAACGAACCCAACGGGCCCTATGGCGCCAAGGGCGCCAGCGAAACCGCGATCCTGCCGGGCGCGGCGGCGATTGCCAATGCGGTCTATGACGCCATCGGCGTGCGCATTGCCTCGCTGCCCATCACGCCGGAGAAAGTGCTGGCGGCGCTGCGCGAGCGCAAGGAAGAGGAGGCACGCCATGCGTAATTTTGCATTCCTGGAGCCGGGCTCCGTGCAGGAAGCCAGCCGCCTGCTGGCCGACCTGGGCGACGAGTGCCGGGTAATCGCCGGCGGCACCGCGCTGATGCTCGGCATGCGCCAGCGCATGCTCACGCCCAGCCACCTCGTCTCGCTCGGCCGGCTCGATGCGCTGCGCCAGATCCAGTTCGATGCGCGTGGCGGCTTGCGCATCGGCGCGCTGGCCTTGCACGCGCAGGTGGCGCGCTCAGAACTCGTGCAGGCGCATTACCCCATGCTGGCCAGCATGGCAGCGCGCGTGGCCAATCCGCAGGTACGCAACCAGGGCACGATCGGCGGCAACCTTTGCTATGCCGACCCGGCCACCGATCCGCCTGGCTGCCTGATGGCGCTGCAGGCGCAGGTGGTGCTTGACGGCAGGAACGGCGAGCGCGTGCTGGATATGGAGGCGTTCCTGGTCGACTACTACACCACGGCGCTGGCGCCCGATGAAGTGGTGACGGAAATCCGCATCCCCGCGCCGGCGCCGGATGCGGTTGGCCATTACGCGCGTTTCCTGCGTACCGCCGCCGAGCACCGGCCGCTGGCCAGCGTGGCGCTGGTGGCACGCCGGACCGGCGCTACGTGTATCGAAGCGCGCCTTGCGGTCGGCGCATCCACGCCGATTCCGACGCGGTTGCGGCGTGCCGAGGCGTTCCTGGCCGGCAAGGCCATCACGCCGGAAGTGGCCGCCGAAGCGGCGGACTTGGTCGCCGCGGACATCGACCCCGTCTCCGACATGCGCGGCAACGCGGACTATCGCCGCGAGATGGTCCGGACCGTGGCGCGGCGAAGCATCGCCACGCTGTTCGGGCTGGCAGCGGAATAAGGATCCCCCATGCAAAAAATCAACATCGAACTCACCGTCAATGGCGAGGCCCACAGCGTGGAAGTGCCCGCGCGGCGCCTGCTGTCGGACCTGCTGCGCGACGACCTCAACCTGACCGGCACCAAGCGCGGCTGCGAGACTGGCATCTGCGGCGCCTGCTCCGTGCTGGTGGACGGCGAAGTCGTGAAATCCTGCCTGATGCTTGCCGTGCAGGCACGCGGGCGCGACGTGACCACCGTCGAAGGCCTCAGCGCCGGCGGCGAACTGCACCCGCTGCAGCAAAGTTTCATGGCGTGCGGCGGCCTGCAGTGCGGCTACTGCACCCCTGGCTTCCTGATGACCTCCTGCGCCATGCTGGCGCATAACCCCAACCCGACAGAAGAGGAAGTCCGCGCCGGCCTGAACGGCAACCTGTGCCGCTGCACCGGCTACGTGGGCATCGTCGAATCCATTCTGTCCGCCGCGGAGAAGATGCGTGGAAATTGAAAAAACCCTGGTCGTCGGCGCAGCGCCGGCGCAAGTCTGGGCACTGCTGCTCGATCCCAACGTGATGGGCGGCTGCGTGCCGGGCATGCAGTCGATCGAGGTGGTCAGCGATGTGGAGTACATCTCGCACATCCAGGTCAAGATCGCCTTTGTCAGCGCGCGCTTCAAGATCAAGACCACCATCGTGGAGATGCGCGCGCCCAACTACCTGCGCAGCGAGGGCACGGGCGAGGATGCCGCCGTGGCCAGCTCGCTCAAGCAGTCCAGCGAGATCTTCCTCGCCGAGCAGCCCGACGGCAAGACCGAGCTGCGCATGAAGATCAACGTGGACGTGCTGGGCCGCCTTGGCACGTTCGGCCTCAGCGTGATGAAGACGAAGGCGGACCGGATGTGGGAGGAGTTCGGCACGAATTTGTCGGCGCGTTTGGTGGCCCCTGCCGAGGCAGGGGCGGCTGCGCGCTCGCTGCGCCGGCTGTAGCGCAAACGGAGGCAGAGGCGCAGGCCGCTTCGCCGGCTTCCGCCATCGAGGAGACGCCCGCACGCGCGGCCGCCATCCCGGCTCACGCCGTGCAAGCCAGACCCAATCGCAGCGCCGGCTGGTGGTCGCGCTGGTTCTCGCCCGCGGCCAGCGTGGACAGGGGCCCGCTCACGGATATCTGCATCGAAGTGCGCCAGCCCAACGCCACCATTACCGTGCGCTGGCCGGCACAGCACGCTGGCGAGTGCGCGGCCTGGCTGCGGGACTATCTGAAGTGAGCCTGCACGGCTTTGGGAATGGAAGTGCTGGAGGATAGGCGCGGGGCGTGTTATATCGGACAGTCGCCGATGGCGCACCGGGGTGCAAGGTGCGCCATCGGCGTCGGGCTGGCCGCGGGGCAGGGCCGAAGCCAAAGCCGGTACCATATAGCAAAGCCAACGCACTCCATTCGCAGAGATATCACCATGACAGACGCGCTCGAGCCTACCGATCTCCAGGACAAGTACATCGTGCCGGGGCTTGAACGCGGCCTGCGCCTGCTGGGCGAGTTCAGCCGCAACGAGCGGACCCTGTCGGCCGCCGAACTGGCGCGCCGGCTCCAGGTCCCGCGCTCCACCGTGTTCCGCCTGCTGACCACGCTCGAGATGATGGGTTTTGTCGAGCGCACCGATGGCGGCCGTGAATTCCGGCTCGGCATGGCGGTACTGCGCCTTGGCTTTGACTATCTCGCCTCGCTCGAGCTGACCGAACTCGGCCGGCCGCTGCTCGACCGGCTGCGCGACGAGATCAACTACCCGTGCAACCTGGTGGTGCGTGACGGCCGCTCCATCGTCTACGTGGCCAAGTCGGTGGCGCCCACGCCGTTCGCCAGCTCGGTCAATGTCGGCACGCGCCTGCCCGCGCACGCCACGGTGCTTGGCCGCGTGCTGCTTGAAGACCTGACCCTCGATGCGTTGCGCGAGCTCTATCCCGAGCGGCAACTGGAAGTGTTCTCGGACAGCACACCCAAGACCGTCGAAGCGCTGTTCGACATGGTCCAGCGCGACCGCCAGCGCGGCTACGTGCTGCAGGAAGGTTTCTTTGAAACCAGCATCTCGACCATCGCCGCGCCGGTGCGGGACCGCAGCGGCAAGGTAGTGGCGGCGCTCGGCGCCACCATCCCGGCTTCGCGGATCGATCCCGGGCGGCTCGATGGCATGGTGGAGCAGGTGAGGAGTGCCGCGGGGGAGCTCTCCCGGTTGCTGGACTATCGGCCGTCGGAAGTTGGGGCAGTGGTCAATTTGTAGGCCACTGGCGCTGGCCTGCGTCATGGTTATCGCCCAGGAGGAGCGGGCAAGCAATGCTGCTGGTGCCACCTGCCGCGCATACCCGGCATTGAACCAGGCAAGCCTGGAATGTGTCTGGGGAATTCGTGTCTAACTACACGAACGCGTCAGGAATCCGCGATGAGCACATGTATCAAAAGCCTCACAATGGGCGCGGCCATGATAATGGCCGGGTGCGTGGCAGTGCCTGCTTATGACAGCTACGGCTACGGCTACGGCTATCTCGCCGATGGCACTTCTCCCTACGACGCTTACTATCCCGCTTACCCCTACGGCCCCTACTACGACTACGGCTGGTGGCCTGGGTTCTATGGGGGTGGCGCCGTATTCTTCCATGGGGGTGGCCACGGCGGTGGCGGTCGCCACGGCCATGGCGGCGAAGGTCATGAGGGTCATGGTGGCCACGAAGGCGGTCATGGCGAGGGGCATGGCGGCGGTCATGGCGGTGGTCATGGCCGATGAGCGTCGGAGCATGCCCTATCGGAGGAGCCCGTCATGCCGGTACTCACCCTGCTTATCGTTGCCCTGCTGATCGTTGGGGTGTACGCCTTCGCGATCCGGGCGATCTTTCATCGCGAACCCAAGGTCCGGGGCAGACCTGCCGGGCGTTGCCGCCGGCACTACCGGCGCACCTGACGCCGCGCGAAACCCGGGGCCGGCTTGCATGCCTTCCGGCCACACGCCGTTATTCCTGCCGATGGCGGGCAAGATGCCTGCCAATCTTGCCTTGTGCCGAAAAATGAAGAGGAAGCCAACATGCCAGCGGTCCGCGAATCCTTGATTCATGAGCTCCACCCGACGCAACTAACGGTGGGCATGATCGAAGTGCGGGACAAGAAGAAACACCTGGCCTCGCTAAAGCCGGCGGAGCAACGCGAGTTCCTGCAGGCCCATCCGATCCCGGCGGTGAGCGGGCCGGGCGGCAAGCTCTACATCACCGATCACCATCATCTCGGGCGGGCTGCGCTGGAAGCTGGCGTCACGACCGGCTTTTTCACCGTGGAGGCGGATCTGTCTGCTTGCGCGCACGACGATTTCTGGGCAGAGATGGACAAGAACCTTTGGGTTCATCCGCTGGATGAACACGGCGTGCGGCATTACTACGCTGCGGTTCCCAACCACCTGGAGAAACTGGTCGACGATCCTTACCGGTCGCTGGCCGGGTATGTGCGAGACGCGGGTGGCTACACCAAGACGCCGACCGCTTTTGCGGAGTTCGTGTGGGCGGACTTCTTTCGCCGCTCCGTAGCCGTCGAGGACCTGGGCGCCGACTTCCACGCGGCGGTCCAGCGAGCCATCACGTTGGCGAGGGGCAAGCTGGCTGCCGGTCTGCCGGGCTACAAGGCCTAGCAAGCACAACGCAAAAGGGGCCGTGCCGGGCATTCCATAAAATGTTTCGCACCAAAGAAAAAAGGCCCTCGGCGTATGCCGGAGGGCCTTGTTCCTAGCGGTTTCCCGCGAATCTGGTGGGTGGTACAGGGATTGAACCTGTGACCCCTGCCGTGTGAAGGCAGTGCTCTACCGCTGAGCTAACCACCCCTGCTGCTGCGCTGTTACTGCTGTGCTGCAGAGAAACAAGATTATGTCAGCGCCCTTGTATCTTGTAAAGCCCTTTCTGGGAAATTCTGAAAAAAATCCCCAGGGCTTATTCCGGACGGGCTAGGCGGCTTCGGTTGCCGGCGGCGCTTCCTTCCACACCACCTTGCCGCCACTCGCCTTTTCCAGCTGCTTGAGCACCGCCAGGTGGGCAGTGGCTTCCGCCTCGCTGGCCATCAGCACGGGCAGGTCGAGGCGGGAGAGGTCGGTGGCGGCCACCGCATCGCTCTCGCCGCCGCCGCCGTCGAGCATGTCGATCACCAGCGAGTTCTGGCCGCGCGTCATGGCGAGGTAGACCTCGGCCAGCAGCTCGGCGTCGAGCAATGCGCCGTGCAGGGTGCGGTGGGCGTTGCTGACGCCGAGGCGGTCGCACAGGGCATCCAGCGAGTTGCGCTTGCCGGGGAACATCTGGCGCGCTTCGCGCAGGGTGTCGATCACGTTGCCGGCGTGCTCGCGGAATGGCGGCAGCCCGACCAGCTTGAACTCCATGTCGAGGAAGCCAAGGTCGAACGGCGCGTTGTGGATGATCAGTTCGGCGTCCTGGACGAAGTCCCGGATCTCGTTGACCACTTGCGCAAACTTGGGCTTGTCGGCCAGGAAGTCCACGGTGATGCCGTGCACCGCGATCGCGCCTTCGTCGATGTCGCGTTCCGGATTGACGTAGAAGTGCAGGTGCCTGCCCGTGAGGCGGCGATTAAGCAGCTCCACGCAGCCGATTTCAATCAGCCGGTCGCCGGTGGCGGCGCTGAGGCCGGTGGTTTCTGTGTCGAGAACGATCTGTCGCATGGCGGGCATTCTAACCGGTGGAGCGGAGGAGTCGGGCCGGGGCAGGCCGGCTTTATCCCTTGAGCGAGTCGACGCCGCGGTTGGCGAGGGCGTCGGCGCGTTCGTTGCCGGGGTGGCCGTTGTGGCCACGCACCCAGTGCCAGGAAATGTCGTGCTGCTGGGCGAGCTTGTCCATCTCCTGCCACAGGTCGGCGTTCTTCACCGGCTTCTTGTCGGCGGTCTTCCAGCCGCGGGCCTTCCAGCCCGGCAGCCATTCGCCGATGCCTTTCTGCACGTATTGCGAGTCGGTATAGACCTTGATCCGGCAGCGGCGCTTGAGTGCGCGCAGGGCCTCGATCACTGCCGTCATTTCCATGCGGTTGTTGGTGGTGAGGGCTTCGCCGCCAAACAACTCTTTCTCGTTGGTGCCGGACACCAGCACGGCGCCCCAACCGCCGCGCCCGGGATTGCCTTTGCAGGCGCCGTCCGAATAGATGATGACGTCTTCGATTTCGCTGGGTTCCATTGCGTATCTGGCTAAGCTAAGGGTGGCACCGCCACGAGGCGGGGCCGACCGGGGTGATTGGGGGAGGGCGGCAGCGGCGCTTGATGCACGTTCAATGCATCGTCAATGCTCGTCGCCTGGGGATTTGCCATGGGTGCCCGTGGGCGTCGCCACCGGCGCGGCGACGGGCGACAGCGCGGCCTTGGGGCTCTTCCAGGCGGGGCCGACCAGGCGGATATTGCGCACGCGCTTGACCGCCGAGATCATATAGACTGAACCGAAGATGGGCCACCAGCGGTCGCCGGCCTTCTCCATGAAAGCGGCGCGCTGCAGCCAGCGCTCCGTGTGGTACGGCGGGCAATAGCAGCCGAACCGGCCGCGGATGATATCGAAACCCAGCAGTTTGAGCCAGTCCTTGATGCGCACAAAGCCGATGGACTGGCTGTCGTTGGGCAGGAAGGGATCGGCGCCGAGCCGCTTGAGGCCCTGGCGGGCGCCCCACAGGCTCATGGGGTTGAAGCAGGTCACCACCACCCGGCCTTCTGGCATCAGCACGCGGGACACCTCGCGCAGCACCTCGTGCGGGTCTTCCGAAAACTCCAGGATGTGGGGCAGGGTGATCAAATCGATGCTTTGCGTCTCGAACGGTAGTTCGTCGAACCGGCACAGCAACTGGCGCGCATCGGCCTGGGCCCGAGGGCCATGGGGTCCGTTGCCGGGGGCAAGGGCCAGTGCGGAGAACGGCATGCGATTCTCGCGCAGGGTATCGATGTGCGGCAGGCCGAGCTGCACCGCGTGGTAGCCGAAGATATCCACCACGGTCCGGTCGTACTGCGCCTGCTCCCACTGGAGCATGTATTGCCCGGGAGGCGAGGCAAGCCAGTCTTCCCAATTTATAATCGGACGCTTGGACATAGGAGCACGCATGTTGAAGGTGGAGCCGATTCCCGCATTCCAGGAGCCGATTCCCGCATTCCAGGATAACTATATCTGGGCAATCCACGACGGTCACTGCGCCGCCGTGGTCGACCCGGGCGAAGCCGCGCCGGTCGAAGCCTTTCTGGCGCGCGAGGGGCTGACGCTGGGCGCTATTGTAATCACCCATCACCACGGCGATCACCAGGGCGGGGTGGCCGGCTTGCTGGCGGCGCATCCCACCGCGCCGGATGGCGCCCCGTTGCCGGTCATTGGCCCGGCCGGCGAGCGCATCGGCGCGCGCACCGTGGCGGTGCGCGAGGGCGACGCCGTGACCGTGGCGTACCCGTCGCTGCAGTTCAAGGTGCTCGACGTGCCGGGCCATACCGCCGGCCATGTCGCGTACGTGGCGGACCTGCCGGGCGCAGGCCCGTCGGTCTTCTGCGGCGATACGCTGTTCGCCAGCGGCTGCGGCCGCTTGTTCGAGGGTTCGCCGGCGCAGATGTTGTCGTCGCTGGACAAGCTGGCGGCGCTGCCCGGCGCCACCCGCGTGTACTGTGCCCACGAGTACACCCGCAGCAATGTGCGGTTTGCCCGCGCGGTGGAGCCGCATAATGCGGAGCTGGCAGCCTGGGAGGCGCGCGTGGACGCGTTGCGTGCCGTCGGCACGCCGACCGTGCCGACCACCATCGGGCAGGAGCGCGAGGTCAATCCCTTCCTGCGCTCGCGCGTGCCCGCGGTGCGCGAGGCGGTCGCGGCCCACGCCGGCGGGGTGGCCGGCAATGACGCGGCGGCCTTTGGCGCGCTGCGCGGCTGGAAAGATAATTTCCGCTGATTCCCGCTTGCCGTTACGTCCTTCCGTGCGCCTGCAAGCCTTGGGCGCGCTTGGCCGGGACGGCGTTTTTCACGTACCCGATACGTCCCTGCCGGCCTCGGCCCAGCGCTGCGGCAGGGAGAATTTCATTGACGCGAAAGCCGCTTTTTCTTAGCATCAGGCAAATTTTTAGCGTCACGATTTGAGAACTTAATGAAAATTGGTCGATTACTGGCGGTAGTTGCGTGTGCTGCGCTGCTTGCAGCGTGTGCCAGCACGCCCACTCCGCCCGAGGGCGCCGATGGCGCCACAGCGACCGCCTCCGCTTCCAAGCTCGCAATTTCCAAGCCCGATCCGCTCAATTCGATCAACAGCGCTGGTGTCATCAACGTGGACCGCGGTAGCCTGGACTGGCTGCGCGGGCCGTCGAGCGACATCTGGGACCGCATCCGCCGCGGATTCGGCATGCCGGACCTGGAAGGCACGCTGGTTGACGATCGCACGCAGTGGTACGCGCAGCGCCCGGAATACATGGAACGGATGGTGGGGCGCTCGAGCCGCTACCTCTATCACATCGTCGAGGAACTGGAGCGCCGCAAGATGCCCACCGAGCTGGCGCTGTTGCCGTTCGTGGAGAGCGCGTTCAACCCGCAGGCCGAGTCCACCGCCAAGGCGGCCGGCATGTGGCAGTTCATTCCCAGCACTGGCAAGAGCTACAACCTGAAGCAGAACATGTTCCGCGACGAGCGGCGGGACGTGCTGGCCTCGACCGACGCGGCGCTGGATTACCTGCAACGGCTGTACGACATGTTCGGCGACTGGCAACTGGCGCTGGCCGCGTATAACTGGGGCGAGGGCGCGGTGTCGCGCGCCATCGCGCGCAACCAGGCGCGCGGGCTGCCGACCGACTACGCCAGCCTGAGCATGCCCAACGAGACACGCTATTACGTGCCGAAGCTGCAGGCGGTCAAGAACATCATTGCCAATCCCCAGATGTATGGGGTGAAGCTGCCGGATATCCCGGACCACCCGTACTTTGTCACGGTAACCACCTCGCGCGACATCGACGTCAAGCTGGCGGCCAAGCTCGCCAACCTGCCGCTCGACGAGTTCAAGGCGCTCAATCCGTCCTTCAACCGGCCGGTGATCCTGGGCGCGGCAAATCCGCAGATCCTGCTGCCTTTCGATAACGCCGAGCGCTTCCAGTACAACCTGAACACTTACCGTGGCGGCTTGTCGAGCTGGACGGCCGTGACGGTGGATAACCGCGAGCGCATCGAGGCACTGGCGGCGCGGCTGAATATCGATGCGGACACGATTCGCGAGATCAACCGCATTCCCAAGGGCATGCGGCTGAAGGCCGGTTCCACGGTGGTAGTGCCGCGCTCCGAGGATCACAACCAGGACATCAGCGCCACGCTGGCTGAAAGCGCCACGATGGCCATGGAGCCGGATGTGCCGGACGCGCGCCGCGTGGTGGTGCGGGCCGGGCGGCGCGATACGGTGGTAACGCTTGCGCATCGCTATGGCGTGTCGGCTGGCCAGGTGCAGTCCTGGAACAAGCTCTCCGGCACCAAGCTGGTAGCGGGGCAGAGCCTGGTGCTGATGGTGCCGGCGCGCTCCCGCTTCGTCAGCGCGCCCGAGCCGGCTCCCACCGCTACCGCGCTGGTCCCGGTGCGGGCCGAGCCGGCGCGGGGAACGGCCAAGGGACGTGCCGCGCCGCGCCAGCGCGTGACGGTCGAGGCCGCGCCGCGCAAGGGCGCCGCGGCCACGGCAAGGTCATCGGCCAAGCCTGCGCCGACCGTTTCGTCGGCCAAGGCCAGCGCCAGGCCGGCCAGCAAATCAGCTACGGGGCCGGCGAAGGCCAAGACGCACGCTCGCTGAAGCGGGGGTGGGTTTGAGCCAGATCAAGGGCGTGCCAATGGCACGCCCTTTTGCTTGGTGTGGCGCATCGTGGGTAAGCCTTGCGTAAGGCGGCGTGCCCAGACTGCGGGAGGCGGTGGCCCGGAGCGGCCTCGGCATGCCGGCCACCATGCCGCCGCCGTGGTGGCAAACTAGCGGCAATAGATCCATATCGACAAAGCGACAAACCAACAACCCGCATCCAAGCGGAGGAGACAAGCCATGACGGCTACCCGTGCCCTGCACGCCCGCTCGCTGAGCGATCCCAAAGGCTTCTGGGCCGAGCAGGCTCGCCGCATTGACTGGGAAACCCCGTTCGAGACCGTGCTGGACGACAGCCGCCCGCCATTTACCCGGTGGTTCGTCGGCGGTCGCACCAATCTTTGCCACAACGCTGTCGACCGCCACCTGGCCGAGCGCGCGGATCAGGCCGCGCTGATCTACGTGTCGACTGAAACCGGCCAGCGCCGCACCTACAGCTACGCTGAGCTGCACGATGAGGTCAACCGCATGGCCGCGATCCTGCAGGCGCTGGGCCCAGCTCGCGCCGATGACGCTCGCGCCTGGCCGCGACGAAGACTACGGTGCCTGGCGCGAGCGCGTGGGCGCGGCGCGCGTGCCGTGCGTGTGGCTCGAATCGAGCGAGCCGTCCTACGTGCTCTACACCTCCGGCACCACCGGACCACCGGCAAGCCCAAGGGCGTACAGCGCGATACCGGCGGTTACGCGGTGGCGCTGGCGGCCTCGATGGAATACATCTTCTGCGGCAAGGCCGGCGACACCATGTTTTCCAGCTCCGATATCGGCTGGGTGGTGGGACACAGCTATATCGTCTACGGGCCGCTCCTGGCCGGCATGGCTACGGTCATGTACGAGGGCACGCCGGTCCGCCCGGATGGCGGCATCCTGTGGCAGCTGGTGGAGCAGTACCGCGTCAACATCATGTTCAGCGCGCCCACCGCCATCCGTGTGCTGAAGAAGCAGGACCCCGCCTGGCTCACGCGCTACGACCTGTCCAGCCTGCGCCTGCTGTTCCTTGCCGGCGAGCCGCTCGACGAGCCCACCGCGAGCTGGATCCAGCAGGGCATCGGCAAGCCGGTGGTGGACAACTACTGGCAGACCGAGACAGGCTGGCCGATCATCGCGATCCAGCGCGGCCTCGACCCGCTGCCGGCCAAGCTCGGCTCGCCGGGCGTGCCGGTGTATGGCTACGACCTGAAGATCGTCGACGAGGCCACCGGCGCCGAATGCCCGCCGGGGCAGAAGGGCGTGGTCGCCATCGACGGGCCGCTGCCGCCGGGCTGCATGACCACGGTGTGGGGCGACGACGAACGCTTCGTCAAGACATACTGGTCCGGCGTGCCGGGACGGCGCTGCTATTCGACGTTCGACTGGGGCGTGCAGGACGAGGACGGCTATATTTTTATCCTCGGCCGTACCGATGATGTGATCAATGTGGCGGGCCACCGGCTCGGCACGCGCGAGATCGAGGAGAGCATTTCGTCGCACCCGGCGGTGGCCGAGGTAGCGGTGGTGGGCGTGCACGATGCGCTCAAGGGCCAGGTGGCGATGGCTTTTGTCATCGTGCGCGATGCGGGCCGCATCGCCACCCAGGCCGACCGGCTGGCACTGGAGGGCAATGTGATGAAGACGGTGGACCAGCAACTGGGCGCGGTGGCGCGCCCGGCGCGTGTGTTCTTTGTCAACGCGCTGCCAAAAACGCGCTCCGGCAAGCTGTTGCGCCGCGCCATGCAGGCGGTGGCGGAAGGGCGCGACCCGGGCGATCTGACCACGATTGAGGATCCGACCGCACTCGCGCAGTTGCAGGAGGCGATGCAAGGCTGAAGGCAGCGCGGCACCCGCTGTCCGGCGGGCGCTGCACTGCACTGCGGAAAAGATTGTCCTTGCCAGGGGCGCGCATGCCGACTAATATTTTAAGCATCAAATATTTAAACATGATCTAGATGCGCTTCCGCGCGTCGCATGTGCCGCCGGCCCTCCTGGAATCCAGATTTCCAGGGTGGACGGGCACGCAGGAGACGAAAAATGCGAGTGCTGTGTATCGGCGGCGGCCCCTCGGGCCTGTACTTCGGCTTGCTGATGAAGCTGCGGGACCCATCCAACGAGGTCTACGTGGTGGAGCGCAACCGTCCCTATGACACCTTCGGCTGGGGCGTGGTGTTCTCCGATGCCACCATGGATAACCTCAGGCAGGCCGATCCGGTCAGCGCGGAACAGATCAACGCAGCGTTCAATCACTGGGACGATATCGATATCCATATCGGCGGGCGTACCCTGCGCTCCGGCGGCCATGGCTTTATCGGCATCGGCCGCAAGCGCCTGCTCAATATCCTGCAGGCGCGCTGCGAGGCGCTTGGCGTGCACCTGGTGTTCGAGACCGACGTGACGGACGACCAGGCGCTGGCGCAGCAATACAACGCCGACATCGTGATCGCCGCGGACGGCATCAACAGCCGCGTGCGCGGGCGCTATGCCGAGACCTTCCAGCCCGATATCGATACCCGCCAGTGCCGCTTTGTCTGGCTTGGCACGCGCAAGCTGTTCGACGCCTTCACCTTCGCCTTCGAAAAAACCGAGCATGGCTGGTTCCAGGCCCATGCCTACCGTTTCGACGACAATACTTCCACGTTCATTGTCGAGGCGCCCGAAGAGGTGTGGCGCGCCGCCGGCATCGAGCAGATGAGCCAGGAGGAGGGCGTGGCTTATTGCGAGCGCTTGTTCGCCCGCTACCTGGACGGCAACGCCCTGATCAGCAATGCCACGCACCTGCGCGGCTCCGCCAACTGGATCCGCTTTCCGCGCGTGATCTGCGGTACCTGGGTGCGATGGAACACGCTGGCCGACGGACGCCGCGTGCCGGTGGTGCTGATGGGCGACGCCGCGCACACCGCCCATTTCTCGATCGGCTCGGGCACCAAGCTGGCGCTGGAGGACGCGATCGACCTGGCCAACAATATCCGCGATGCCGGGGCGGGCGGCGCCGATGTGCTGCCGCAGGCGCTGGAACGCTACCAGGCCACGCGTAGTGTCGAGGTCCTCAAGATCCAGAATGCCGCGCGCAACTCCACCGAGTGGTTCGAGAATGTCGAACGCTATGCCGGCCTGGCGCCGGAGCAGTTTGCCTATTCGCTGCTGACGCGCTCGCAGCGTATCTCGCACGAGAACCTGCGTGTGCGGGACCCCGGCTACGTCGAGGGTTTCGAGCGCTGGCTGGCGGGGCAGGCGGCGGCCAACGTCGCTAACGGCGCGCAGGTGGCAGAGGCTCGCGCCGTGCCGCCGATGTTCACGCCGTTGCGCGTGCGCGATGTCACGCTGAAGAACCGCGTGGTGGTGTCGCCGATGGCCATGTACTCCTGCGAGGACGGCGTGCCGGGCGACTTCCACCTGACGCACCTGGGCGCGCGCGCGCTCGGCGGCGCGGGCATGGTGGTGGCGGAGATGACCTGCACCTCGCCGGATGCGCGCATCACCCCGGGCTGCCCGGGTTTGTGGAACGACGCGCAGCGCGATGCCTGGCGCCGCATTGTCGATTTCGTGCACGCCAACAGCGACGCGCGTATCGCCATGCAGATCGGCCACGCCGGGCGCAAGGGCTCCACGCAACTCGGCTGGGAGCAGATGGACTATCCGCTTGCCGAGGGCAACTGGCCGGTGCTGTCGGCCTCGCCGTTGCCGTATATGCCAGGCATCTCGCAAGTGCCGCGCGAGATGAGCCGCGCCGACATGGACGCCGTGCGCGACGATTTCGTGGCCAGCGCGCGGCGCGCCGCCGAAGCCGGGTTCGACTGGCTGGAACTGCACTGCGCCCACGGCTACCTGCTCTCCAGCTTTATCTCCCCGCTGACCAACCAGCGCAGCGACGAATACGGCGGCTCGCTGCAAGCGCGGCTGCGCTACCCGCTGGAGGTCTTTGCCGCCGTGCGTGCCGTATGGCCGCAGGAGCGCCCGATGTCGGTGCGGATCTCGGCCCACGACTGGGTACAGATCGCGCGCGCCTTCAAGGCGGCCGGCGCCGACATGATCGATTGCTCGTCCGGGCAGGTGAGCCCGGACCAGGCGCCGGTGTATGGCCGCATGTACCAGACCCCGTTCGCCGACCGCATCCGCAACGAAGCCGGCATCGCCACCATCGCGGTTGGCGCGATCTTCGAGGCGGATCACGTCGACAGCATCATCGCCGCCGGCCGTGCGGACCTGTGCGCGATCGCGCGGCCGCATCTGGCGGATCCGGCGTGGACCATGCACGAGGCGGCGCGGCTCGGCCATCGCGACCTGGCCTGGCCCAAGCAATACCAGGCAGGCAAGCGCCAGCTCGAGACCAATCTGGAGCGAGCGGCACAACTAGCCCAGCAGGCCCGCCAGCCGGAGGATCACTGAGCATGGACGCGTATCTTTCCCTGCAAGGCCGGCACGCGCTGGTCACGGGCGGCGGACGCGGCATCGGCGCAGCCATTGCGCGCCGCCTGCTCTCGCACGGCGCCAGCGTCACTTTGCTGGGCCGCGACGCGGCTACGCTGGCGGCCACCGCCGATATGCTGGCCGGGGCGGTCGTGTCGCCCGCCATGCTATGCACCGTGGCGGCGGATATTTCGCAGGCCGACAGCGTGGCGGCAGCCTTCGCCGACGCGGCAGGCAAGGCAGGCCCCATCGACCTGCTGATCAACAATGCCGGCCAGGCGCGCAGCGCGCCGTTCGGCAAGACCGATCTTGCGCTGTGGCATGCCATGCTCGAGGTCAACCTCACCGGCACCTTCCTTTGCATGCAGGCGGCGCTGCCGCACATGCTCTCCAATGGCTGGGGCCGCATCGTCAACGTGGCCAGCACGGCAGGGCTGGTGGGCTATGGCTATGTGAGCGCCTATTGCGCGGCCAAACACGGCGTGATCGGCCTGACCCGCGCGCTGGCGCTGGAGACGGCGAGCAGCGGCGTCACCGTCAATGCGGTCTGCCCGGGCTATACCGAAACCGACATCGTGCGCGACGCGGTCGCCAACATCGTGCGCAAGACCGGCCGCACCGAGGCGCAGGCCCGCGCCGAACTGGCCAAGGGCAATCCGCAGGGCCGGCTGGTCCAGCCCGACGAAGTCGCGGACGCCGTGGCGTGGCTGTGCCAGCCATCGGCCAGCGCCATTACCGGACAGTCGATCGCCGTGGCCGGCGGCGAGGTCATGGCGGGTTGATCCTCGACGCATCCAAGCCAACCAGAATCAGAACGAACAAGCGAGAAACGAGATGAGCGAAATAGCACTGGACATGCGCCACCACAAGCGCAGCTTCGCTGGCTACCAGCCGCGGCACTTCCTGTGGTCGGTCTCGGCCGACGGCAAGGTCGGCACGGTGACGCTGAACCGCCCCGAGCGCAAGAATCCGCTCACCTTCGACTCCTATGCCGAACTGCGCGACCTGTTCCGCGGCCTGTGCTATGCCACCGACATCAAGACCGTGGTCATCACCGGCGCCGGCGGCAACTTCTGCTCGGGCGGCGACGTGCACGAAATCATCGGCCCGCTCACGCGCATGACCATGCCCGAGCTGCTTGAGTTCACGCGCATGACCGGCGACCTGATCAAGGCCATGCGGGCCTGCCCGCAACCGGTCATCAGCGCCGTCGACGGCATCTGCGCCGGCGCCGGCGCGATGATGGCGCTGGCCTCCGACATGCGCCTGGGCACGGCGCAGGCCAAGACCGCCTTCCTGTTCGTGCGGGTTGGCCTGGCCGGTGCCGACATGGGCGCGTGCTCCTTGCTGCCGCGCGTGATCGGGCAGGGACGAGCGAGCGAGCTGCTTTACACCGGCCGCGCGATGAGCGCGCAGGAAGGGCTGCAATGGGGCTTCTTCAACGCGCTGCATGCGCCGGACGCTGTGCTGGCCGAGGCGCAGGCACTGGCCGCGCAAGTCGCCGCCGGCCCCACCTTCGCCCACGGCGTGACCAAGAAGCTGCTCCATCAGGAATGGAACATGGGCCTGGATGAAGCCATCGAGGCCGAGGCCGAAGCACAGGCCATCTGCATGCAGACAAGGGACTTCCGCCGCGCCTATGACGCGTTCGTGGCCAAGACGCGCCCCGTGTTCGAAGGCGACTGAACGATTAGCCGATTAGCCGATTAGCAGAGGAAACGCACGCCATGTCTGACAAGAGTTATCTCGCCCTGCCGTTCTTCGACGACGCGCACCGCGAACTGGAGCAACGGCTCGATGCGTGGGCCACGGCCTCGCTCAAGGTCGATCACAGCGACACCGACGCCGCCTGCCGTGCGCTGGTGCGCCAGCTCGGTGTGGCCGGGTGGCTGCGCTACTGCGTGCCGGCTGCCCATGGCGGCGCACTCGATACGCTCGACTCGCGCTCGCTGTGCCTGCTGCGCGAGACGCTGGCCCGTCATGATGGCCTGGCCGACTTCGCCTTCGCCATGCAAGGCCTGGGCAGCGGCGCGATCACGCTGGCTGGCAGCGACGCCATGCGCGAACGCTACCTGCCGCGCGTGGCGCGCGGTGAGGCGATTGCCGCGTTCGCGTTGTCCGAGCCCGATGCCGGTTCCGATGTCGCCGCGATGCAATGCCGTGCGGTGCGCGATGGCGATCACTACGTGCTCGATGGCGTCAAGACCTGGATCTCCAACGGCGGCATCGCCGACTTCTATTGCGTCTTCGCTCGCACCGGCGAGGCGCCGGGTGCGCGCGGCATCTCCGCGTTTGTGGTGGATGCGGACACCCCGGGCCTGACCATCGCCGAGCGGATCGACGTGATGGCGCCGCACCCGCTTGCCACGCTGCGTTTCGAGAACTGCCGAGTGCCCGTTGCCGCAAGGCTGGGCGAGGCAGGGCAGGGCTTCAAGGTGGCCATGATGACGCTGGACATCTTCCGCGCCTCGGTGGCTGCCGCCTCACTGGGCTTCGGCCGCGCCGCGCTCGATGAAGCGCTGGCCCGTGCCACCGTGCGCCCGATGTTCGGTGGCGTGCTGGCCGACCTGCAACTGACGCAGGCGGCCATCGGCGACATGGCCACGGCCATTGACTCGGCGGCCTTGCTGACCTACCGCGCGGCATGGCTGCGCGATGTGGCCGGCGTGCGCACGACGCGCGAAGCTGCCATGGCCAAGATGGTCGCCACCGAGAACGCGCAACAAGTGATCGATCGCGCGGTGCAGATGTTCGGTGGCCTCGGCGTCAAGGTCGGCACGCGCGTGGAAAGCTTGTATCGCGAGATCCGTTCCCTACGGATCTACGAGGGCGCGACCGAGGTGCAGAAGCTGATCATCGCGCGCGAAACACTGGCGCAGCATCGCGCCTAGCGAGAACACACAACCAGGAACTGAAGCAGGTGATCGACCGCGCGGCAGTCAGCGCGGCGCTGTGCGACGAACGCCTGCGCGAGGAACTCGAGGCCAACCTCAAGCCCGGTGGCGAGCACCATTGCCCGAGCCTGTCCCAGGCGCTGTATTTCAACGGCAGCGGGGCGGATTCGGTGGAGGCAGCCATGGCGGGCAAGCCCGGCAGCTTCGAGGCCTGCGATACCGCGGCCGACGACATCTGCCTGATTGCCTTCACCAGCGGTACCACGGGCCAACCTAAAGGCACCGTGCATTTCCATCGCGACGTGATCGCCATGTGCGACCTGTTCCCGCGTCACGTGCTCAAGCCTGGCCCGGACGATATTTTCTGCGGCACACCGCCGCTGGCCTTTACGTTTGGTCTTGGCGGCATCCTGTGCTTCCCGCTGCGCGTTGGGGCTTCCACCGTACTGGCGGAGCGGCTCACGCCCGAAAGCCTGCTGGCGCTGATCCAGTCCTGGCGGGCTACCATCGTGTTTACCGCGCCGACCTTCTATCGGCAGATGGCAGCGCTGGCGCAGGGCTACGATATCTCCAGCCTGCTCAAGAGCGTGTCGGCAGGCGAGGCGCTGCCGGACGCCACGCGCCAGAGCTGGAAAGCGGCCACGGGCATCGAGATGACCGACGGCATCGGCGGCACCGAGATGATGCACATCTTCATCTCCAGCGCGGGCGCCGACGTGCGCCCCGGCGCTATCGGCAAGGTGGTGCCCGGCTATATCGCGCAGATCGTCGACGAGCAGATGCAGCCGCTGCCGCACGGCACGGTCGGCAAGCTGGCGGTGCGCGGCCCCACCGGCTGCCGCTACCTGGATGACCCGCGCCAGGCCAGCTACGTGAAGGACGGCTGGAACCTGCCGGGCGACACCTTCAAGGCCGATGCCGATGGCTATTACTACTACCAGGCGCGCTCCGACGACATGATCGTCTCGGCCGGCTACAACATCGCCGGGCCGGAAGTGGAGAGCGCCTTGATGCGCCACGAGGCGGTGGCCGAGTGCGGGGTGGTCGGCATGCCCGACCCCGAGCGCGGCCAGATTGTCGCCGCCTATGTGGTGCTGCGCCCAGGCGTGGCGGCAAGCAACGAGACATCTGCCGCCTTGCAGGCCTACGTCAAGGCCGAGATCGCGCCGTACAAGTATCCGCGCCGCGTGATCTTCGTCGACGCGCTGCCGCGTACCGAGACTGGCAAGCTGCAGCGCTTCCGCCTGCGGCAGCTGGCGGAGCAGGGCGGGGCACAGTCGTGAGCGAGGTCTTCGGCAACAGCGTGCGGGTGCGCTTCAAGGATTGCGATGCCGCCGGCATCGTGTTCTTCCCGCGCTACTTCGAGATGCTCAACGACCTGGTCGAGGACTGGTTCCGCGATGCCCTTGGCTGGTCCTTCGCCGATATGCATGGCGCGGGGCAGGCCGGCGTGCCGACGGCTGCATTGTCCACCCGCTTTGTCGCGCCCAGCCGCCTGGGCGAATTGTTGACGCGGGAGTTGCGCGTGACGCAAGTGGGGCGCAGCAGCTTTTCCTTGCAGGTGCGCTTTGTTGGGCCGGCTGGAGACCTCCGCGTGGAGATCGCCCAGCGGCTGGTGTGTGTCGATACCGGGCACCTGGCGTCGCGCGCGCTGCCGCCGGAAGTGCGCTCGGCCATGGAGCGGTTCCTGACCCCCGACGCCCCAACACCAACGCCCGCACCGGTGCGCCCGTCCGGGGCGCAGTGCGGCATTGGTTAAAGACAAAAAGACAGAAAGACAGAAAACAAGATCCCAATCACTTTCACTTCTTACGGAAAACCGATCATGAAGATTCTCCAGCCACCAGACTGGGCCGCGCCGCGCGGCTACTCGAACGGCACCATGACCGAATTGCAGGTGGGCAGCCGCCTGCTCTTCGTCGGCGGCCAGATTGGCTGGAACGGCCAGTGCGAGTTCGAAACCGATGACTTCGCCGAGCAGGTAGGCCAGGCGCTGCGCAATATCGTGGCGGTGCTGGCCGCGGGCGGCGCGCGTCCGGACCACATCGTGCGCATGACCTGGTATGTGAAGGACAAGGTGGAATATGTGGCGGCCTACCGCGCCATCGGCGAGCACTACCGCGCGACCATCGGGCGCCATTTTCCAGCCATGACGGCGGTCGAAGTGGCCGATCTGGTGGAGGCCCGCGCCAAGGTGGAGATCGAGGTGACGGCGGTGGTGCCGGCAGCGCAATGACGCCGTTGGCCTGGCTGCCAGGCGGGCAGCCAGGCGCCTCGAGGAGGGTGGAGGCGTCCGCAAGTCCTTGATAACTTGAGAAAATGGGTGGTGCGAGGTATAATCCAAAAGTTTCGCTTTCAGAACCCCTCACCCTAGCGCCTACCGAATTCCACCTTCCGCCGCCCCCTTTTCGCCCTGGCTCCGCCGCATTGTTTTATGTGGCGTATCGAGCACCGAGCGAACGGCCCCGGCGACAAGCATCGCGCCCAGTCGACGAAATCGACGATCCGCGCGCTGCCTGTCGCCCCGCCGGACAAACGGGGCAAGAGGCGTTGAGCAGGTCGGTCACGGGGTGAATCCAGCAGGAGCCTACCCGTGTTACCGTCTTTTCCGTCCGCCATTCTCGCGCTTGCAGACGGCACGGTCTTTCGTGGCTATTCCATTGGCGCTTCCGGCCATACCATCGGCGAAGTGGTGTTCAACACCGCTCTGACCGGTTACCAGGAAATCCTCACCGACCCCAGCTATTCCCGGCAGATCGTCACCCTGACGTATCCGCATATCGGCAATGTCGGGGTCAATGCTGAGGATGTCGAAGCCACGAAAGTCCATGCCGCCGGCCTGATCATCAAGGATCTGCCGCTCCTGGCCTCCAATTTCCGCAAGGAACATTCCCTTGGCCATTACCTGAAGCAGGAAAAGGTGGTGGCGATAGCCGGCATCGATACCCGCAAGCTGACCCGTATCCTGCGTGAGAAGGGTGCGCAGAACGGCTGCATCCTCGCTGGCGAGGACAATGTGCAGAAGGCCATCGACCTGGCGCGCTCCTTCCCCGGCCTGGCCGGCATGGACCTGGCCAAGGTGGTTTCGGTCAAGGAACCGTACGAGTGGAACCAGACCGAATGGGTGCTGGGCGAAGGCTACGGCAAGCTGGAGTCGCCGCGTTTCCACGTGGTGGCCTTTGACTACGGCGTCAAGTTCAACATCCTGCGCATGCTGGCTGAACGCGGCTGCAAGGTGACCGTGCTGCCGGCGCAAGCCAGTGCCGCCGACGCGCTGGCGCTCAATCCGGACGGCATCTTCCTGTCGAACGGCCCCGGCGACCCCGAGCCTTGCGACTACGCGATCCGCGCTACCCGCGAGTTCATCGAGCGTGGCATCCCCACCTTCGGCATTTGCCTGGGTCACCAGATCATGGCGCTGGCAGTTGGCGCCAAGACGCTGAAGATGAAGTTCGGCCACCATGGCGCGAACCATCCGGTGAAGGACGTGGAGGACGGCCGCGTGGTGATCACCTCGCAGAACCACGGTTTCGCGGTGGACGCCGATACCCTGCCCGCCAACGTGCGCACCACCCACGTGTCGCTGTTCGACGGCTCGCTGCAGGGCTTCGCGCTGACCGACAAGCCGGCATTCTGCTTCCAGGGCCACCCGGAAGCCTCGCCGGGACCGAACGACGTGGCTTACCTGTTCGACCGCTTCACCAAGATGATGGCGGACGCACGCCAGTAAGCACGTTCAAGCCACGACGAGAAGTTACGTAGACAAGCAGACCGCAGGACGACCCGATGAACGCCTTCATGCATACCGCGCTGGGCATTACCGATTTCTGGACCTTTGTGCTCGGTACGATTTTTATCGTGCTGCTGCCGGGGCCGAACTCGATGTATGTGCTATCCGTTGCGGCGCAACGCGGCGTGCGCGAAGGCTACAAGGGTGCCTGCGGGGTGTTCCTGGGGGACGCCATCCTGATGGTGCTGTCGGCGGCGGGCGTGGCCTCGTCAACCCCAAGGCCATCCTGTTCTTCATCTCCTTCTTCATCCAGTTCGTCGATCCGCAGTTCGGCTATCCGGCGCTGTCGTTTGTCGCGCTGGGGCTGGTGTGCCAGTTGTGCAGCTTTGCCTACCTGACCGCGATCATCTTCGTGGGCGCCAGGCTGGCCGAAGCATTTCGCCGCCGACGACGCCTGTCGGCGGGCATGGCGAGCGGGGTAGGCGCCATGTTCATCGGCTTCGGCGCCAAGCTGGCGACGGCCACCCTGAACTGAATCGAATCCTGATATCCGGTGCGGTCCGCGCGAGTGTGCGGGCCGGCCAATAATGAGAGCGTGCAATGCCAAAGCGCACAGACATAAAGAGCATCCTGATCATCGGCGCCGGCCCCATCATCATCGGGCAGGCATGCGAGTTCGACTATTCCGGCGCCCAGGCCTGCAAGGCCCTGCGCGAGGAAGGTTTCAAGGTCGTGCTGGTGAATTCGAACCCGGCCACGATCATGACCGATCCCAACACGGCCGATGTGACCTACATCGAGCCGATTACCTGGGAAGTGGTCGAGCGCATCATTGAAAAAGAGCGCCCCGACGCCATCCTGCCGACCATGGGCGGCCAGACCGCGCTGAACTGCGCGCTGGACCTGCATCGCCATGGCGTGCTGGACAAGTACAACGTCGAACTGATCGGCGCGTCGCCGGAAGCGATCGACAAGGCCGAGGATCGCCAGAAGTTCAAGGAAGCGATGACCAAGATTGGCCTGGGTTCGGCCAAGTCCGGCATCGCCCACTCGATGGAAGAAGCGCTGGCCGTGCAGACGCAGATCGCCAAGGAAACCGCGACCGGCGGCTACCCCATCGTGATCCGCCCGTCGTTCACGCTGGGCGGCTCCGGCGGCGGCATCGCATACAACCGCGAGGAATTCGAGGAAATCTGCAAGCGCGGCCTGGATCTCTCGCCGACCCGCGAACTGCTGATCGAAGAATCGCTGCTGGGCTGGAAAGAGTATGAGATGGAAGTGGTCCGCGACAAAAAGGACAACTGCATCATCATCTGCTCGATCGAAAACCTGGACCCGATGGGCATCCACACCGGCGACTCCATCACGGTGGCGCCCGCCCAGACCCTGACCGACAAGGAATACCAGATCCTGCGTAACGCCTCGCTGGCGGTGCTGCGCGAGATCGGCGTCGATACCGGCGGCTCCAACGTGCAGTTCTCGATCAACCCGGCCGATGGCCGCATGATCGTGATCGAAATGAACCCGCGCGTATCGCGTTCGTCGGCGCTGGCCTCCAAGGCCACCGGCTTCCCGATCGCCAAGGTTGCCGCCAAGCTGGCGGTGGGCTACACGCTGGACGAGCTGAAGAACGAAATCACCGGCGGTGCGACCCCGGCCTCGTTCGAGCCGTCGATCGACTACGTGGTCACCAAGGTGCCGCGTTTCGCTTTCGAGAAGTTCCCGCAGGCTGACAGCCACCTGACCACCCAGATGAAGTCGGTGGGTGAAGTGATGGCCATGGGCCGTACCTTCCAGGAGTCGTTCCAGAAGGCGCTGCGCGGCCTGGAAGTCGGCGTGGACGGCCTGGACGACAAGTCCACCGACCGCGACGAGATCGTCGAGGAAATCGGCGAAGCCGGCCCGGACCGCATCTGGTACGTGGGCGACGCCTTCCGCATCGGCATGTCGCTGGAAGAAGTGCACGCCGAGACCGACATCGACCCGTGGTTCCTGGCCCAGATCGAAGACATCGTCAAGACCGAGACCCTGGTCAAGGCACGCAAGCTGGACAGCCTGTCGGCCGCCGAGCTGCGTCACCTGAAGCAGAAGGGGTTCTCGGACCGCCGCCTGGCCAAGCTGATGGGCGCCGAGCCTGCCGCCGTGCGCGTTGCGCGCCATGCCGCCGGCGTGCGCCCGGTGTACAAGCGCGTGGACACCTGCGCTGCCGAGTTCGCCACCAACACCGCGTACATGTACGGCACGTATGAAGCCGAACATGGCGAGTGCGAAGCCGACCCCACCACCAATCGCAAGATCATGGTGCTGGGCGGCGGCCCGAACCGGATCGGCCAGGGCATCGAGTTCGACTACTGCTGCGTGCATGCCGCGCTGGCACTGCGCGAAGACGGGTACGAGACCATCATGGTCAACTGCAACCCGGAAACCGTGTCGACCGACTACGACACTTCGGACCGCCTCTACTTCGAGCCGCTCACGCTCGAAGACGTGCTGGAAATCGTCGACAAGGAAAAGCCGGTCGGCGTGATCGTGCAGTACGGCGGCCAGACCCCGCTGAAGCTGGCGCTGGACCTGGAGGCCAACGGCGTGCCCATTATCGGCACCAGCCCCGACATGATCGATGCCGCGGAAGACCGCGAGCGTTTCCAGAAGCTGCTGCATGAACTGGGCCTGCGTCAGCCGCCCAACCGCACCGCCCGTGCCGAGGACGAAGCACTGCGCCTGGCCACCGAGATCGGCTATCCGCTGGTGGTGCGCCCGTCGTACGTGCTGGGTGGGCGCGCAATGGAAATCGTGCATGAGCCGCGCGACCTCGAGCGCTACATGCGCGAGGCCGTCAAGGTGTCGCACGACTCCCCGGTGCTGCTGGACCGCTTCCTGAACGACGCCATCGAGTGCGACGTCGACGCCCTATGCGACGGCCAGCGCGTGTTTATCGGCGGCGTGATGGAGCACATCGAGCAAGCCGGCGTGCACTCGGGCGACTCCGCCTGCTCGCTGCCCCCTTACTCGCTGGCGCAAGCCACCGTGGACGAGCTCAAGCGCCAGACCGCGGCGATGGCCAAGGCCCTCAATGTGATCGGCCTGATGAACGTGCAGTTCGCCATCCAGCAAGTGAACGGCGAAGATGTCGTCTATGTGCTGGAAGTGAACCCGCGCGCTTCGCGTACCGTGCCGTACGTGTCCAAGGCCACCGGCCTGTCGCTGGCCAAGATCGCCGCGCGCTGCATGGCGGGCCAGACGCTCGACTCGCAAGGCGTGTTCGATGAAGTGGTGCCCCCGTACTTCAGCGTCAAGGAAGCGGTGTTCCCCTTCAACAAGTTCCCTGGCGTCGATCCGGTGCTCGGACCAGAGATGCGCTCCACCGGCGAGGTGATGGGCGTGGGCAAGACCTTCGGCGAAGCGCTCTTCAAGAGCCAGCTCGCGGCGGGCTCACGCCTGCCGGAGAAGGGCACCGTGCTGCTGACCGTCAAGGACAGCGACAAGCCGCACGCGGTTGGCGTGGCGCGCATGTTGCACGACATGGGCTACCCGATTGTCGCCACCCGCGGCACCGCGTCGGCCATCGAAGCCGCCGGCATCCCGGTGCGCGTGGTCAACAAGGTGAAGGACGGCCGTCCGCACATTGTCGACATGCTCAAGAACGGCGAGCTGGCACTGGTGTTCACCACCGTGGACGAAACCCGTACCGCCATCGCCGACTCGCGCTCGATCCGTATCTCGGCGCTGGCCAGCCGGGTGCCTTACTACACCACCATCGCCGGCGCGCGCGCCGCGGTGGAGGGCCTCAAGCACATGCAGAGCCTGGAGGTCTATGACCTGCAAAGCCTGCACGCCTCGCTGCCCTGAAGACGTAACGCCTGAAGGCCCCCGGGCGCCCGCAGTTGCTGCGGGCGGCCGTCTTGGCCTAAACTAACAGCAATTTCGTCGATCTAACCGTCGATACAACCTGACAACCTCAAGGCCGCGGTTGAGCGGAAGTGCCCCGGGCAGCGATGCCGGCGCATGGCTCCTGCTCCGCTGCGGCTCATTTTTTTGCTGAACGAAGACATGAGCATTCCGATTACCAAGCGCGGTGCCGAGCTGCTGAAAGTCGAACTGCAGCGCCTGAAGGCCGTCGAACGTCCCGCCGTGATCAACGCCATTTCCGAAGCACGTGCGCAGGGCGACCTCTCGGAGAACGCCGAGTACGACGCCGCCAAGGAAAAGCAGGCCTTTATCGAGGGCCGGATCATCGAAGTGGAGTCCAAGCTGTCGGCGGCGCAGGTCATCGACCCGACGCAGCTCGATACCGACGGCCGCATCGTGTTCGGCGCGACCGTCGACCTCGAAGACCTGGAGTCGGGCAAGCCCGTGAGCTACCAGATCGTCGGCGATGACGAGGCCGATCTCGACAGCGGCAAGATTTCCGTCAGTTCGCCGATCGCGCGTGCGCTGATCGGCAAGTTCGAAGGCGATGTGGCGATCGTGCTGGCCCCTGGCGGCGAGCGTGAATACGAAGTCATCACGGTTCGCTACGTCTAAAACGAGGCTGCGTGTTCTCTTCCTCTTATTCGAGCCTGCCGCCGCTGCCGCATCGCATATTTCTCCTGCTGACCGTGGTCTGGGCAGGCAGTCTGTGGACAGTGGGCTACATGGTGGCCCCGACGCTGTTTTCCGTGCTGCCAAGCCGCGAGACGGCAGGCTTGATCGCCGGCCAGCTGTTCCGTACCGAGGCCATCCTCGGCGTGGTGGTCGGCGTGCTGCAACTGGCGCTGTGCAACCTGATGATCCGCCGGGGCGCAGGACGCTATCGTGGCCTGCGCTGGCTCGTGCTGGGCATGCTGCTGTGTGTGCTGGCGGGGTATTTCGGCATTCAGCCCTTCATGGAGAACCTGAAGGAAAAGGCGACCGCGCTTGGCGTGGGCGTGTCCGAATCGCCCTATAAGGGGCAGTTCGGCATGCTGCATGGGGTGTCGAGCGTGTTCTACCTGGTGCACAGCCTGCTTGCGCTGGTCACGGTGTGGCGCGCAGCGGCGCCGCGCTCGGCCGGCGAATAAGGCCGGCGAATAAGCTGAAGGGTCGAACCAGGGGGCTGTCCGCTGCCATGCCAGCGGCCCCGAAGGGCGCGCCGGCATGGCTTCGACATTAGTCGAGCGCTTTCTTCTTCTGGCTGGTCGGGCGGACGCGGGCGCGCTTGACATTGCCGCCGGCGGTGACGCGCTCATTGCCCAGCACCGTCACTTGCGAACGCTTGGGGCGCCGATTGGGTGCTGCACTGGGCTTCTTGACCGTGACGGTGCGCGGGGCGGCGCCGCCGCGTGGGGCCAGGCGGCCCAGTTCCTGAGGGCGGTTTTCCTTCAGGACAGCCGGGCCCGGGCGCCATACCACCAGCAGCTTGCCGATGTGCTGGATCGGAGCGGCATCCAGATCTTCGCAAATGGCTTCGTACATGGCGATGCGGCTTTCGCGGTCGTCGCCGAATACGCGGATCTTGATCAGGTCGTGAGACGCCAGGCTACGGTCGATCTCAGCCAGGACGGGGCGCGTCAGGCCTTCGCCACCGATCATCACGACCGGATTGAGGCCGTGGGCACGGGAGCGGAGTTCTGAGCGCTGGGCGGGAATAAGTTGAAGAGCGGGCATAAGTAAAGCGCAGGCGAGGGCGCAAATGGGCGCGCAAGTGGTGCGCAAACCAAGGCACACCGAAGTGCCGAAAAAGCGAATCGGCGCGTATTATCCGTCAAACTGGCGCGGTCAGGCTGCAAAAACAGCAAAACGAGTGAAAAACGCACGGGCGGCCGCGGGCCGGCGGCGTTTTTCTCCATACAGATGTCTCCGGAATGGCCAAGAACAAATTCAATCAGGCGTGGTTGCACGACCATATCAACGATCCCTACGTCAAAATGGCGCAGCGCGAGGGCTATCGGGCCCGCGCAGCGTATAAGCTGAAGGAGATCGACGAGCAGGACAAGCTGATCCGCCCCGGCCAGGTCATTGTCGACCTTGGCGCGGCGCCCGGCAGTTGGAGCCAGTACGCCCGCAACAAGCTGGCGGCCTCTGCGCGCGCCAAGGACGGCGGCATCGACGGCGCGGTGATCGCCATCGACCTGTTGCCGATGGAAGCTGTCGCCGACGTCACATTCATCCAGGGTGACTTCCGCGAGGAGGACGTTTTCCGCCAGTTGGAGGATGTCGTGCTGCAAGCGTCCGGCGGCGCAAAGATCGATCTTGTTTTGTCGGACATGGCCCCCAATTTATCCGGTGTAGCCTTTGCCGATGCGGCTCGTATCGATTACTTATGCGACCTGGCGCTGGAATTTGCCCAGGCGCATCTGAAGCCGGAGGGCTCATTGCTGGTAAAGTGTTTCCATGGCAGCGGCTACAGCCAGATCGTGGAGAAGTTCAAACGCCAGTTCAAGGTGGTCGCGAAACGCAAGCCCAAGGCGTCACGCGATAAGTCTTCCGAGACCTTCATTCTTGGGCGTTTCCTCAAGTCGGCGGGGTGAAGCGGTGCCTATCGCTTCGATGAATTTGCTTTTTACCCCGACGCCGGGCACTGCATTACAAAGTTTGGCCTTGAATAACAACCTGTTTCAAAAGGCGGCAATCTGGCTCGTGATCGCGCTGGTGTTGTTTACCGTCTTCAAGCAGTTCGACAAGCCCCGCACGCAGGAAGGCGTCACCTATTCGCAGTTCATGGATGATGCCAAGGCCGGCAAGGTGGGCCGGGTTGACGTGCAAGGCCGCAATCTGGTGGTGACGCCCAAGGAAGGGCAGAAGTACACCATCATCTCGCCGGGCGACATCTGGATGGTTGGCGACCTGATGAAGTTCGGCGTCCAGGTGACCGGCAAGGCGGACGACGAGCCCAACATGCTGGTGCAGGCCCTTTATTACCTCGGCCCCACCCTGCTGATCATCGTGTTCTGGTTCTACATGATGCGGCAGATGCAGGGCGGCGGGAAGGGCGGTGCCTTTTCCTTCGGCAAGTCGCGTGCGCGCCTGATCGATGAAAACCAGAACGCGGTCACTTTCCAGGACGTCGCCGGTTGCGATGAATCCAAGGAAGAGGTGATCGAGCTGGTGGACTTCCTCAAGGATCCGCAGAAATTCCAGAAGCTGGGCGGCCGCATCCCGCGCGGTGTGCTGCTGGTCGGCCCTCCGGGCACCGGCAAGACGCTGCTGGCGCGCGCCATCGCAGGCGAGGCCAAGGTGCCGTTCTTCAGCATCTCCGGCTCTGATTTCGTTGAAATGTTTGTCGGCGTGGGCGCGGCCCGTGTTCGCGACATGTTCGAGAACGCCAAGAAGCAGGCACCCTGCATCGTCTTCATCGACGAAATCGATGCGGTCGGCCGTCACCGCGGCGCCGGCATGGGCGGCGGCAACGACGAGCGCGAGCAGACCCTGAACCAGATGCTGGTCGAGATGGACGGCTTCGAGGCTAACTCGGGCGTGATCGTGATCGCCGCTACCAACCGTTCGGACGTGCTGGACAAGGCGCTGCTGCGTCCGGGCCGTTTTGACCGCCAGGTGTATGTCGGCCTGCCCGATATCCGCGGCCGCGAGCAGATCCTCAAGGTCCATATGCGCAAGGTGCCGATCGGCAACGACGTCGACGCCTCGGTGATCGCACGCGGCACCCCGGGCTTCTCCGGCGCCGACCTGGCCAACCTGGTCAACGAAGCCGCCCTGTTCGCCGCCCGCCGCAGCAAGCGCGTGGTCGACATGCAGGACTTCGAGGACGCCAAGGACAAGATCTACATGGGCCCGGAGCGCAAGTCCACGGTCATGCGCGAAGAAGAACGCCGCGCGACCGCGTACCACGAGTCCGGCCATGCGGTTGTGGCAAAGCTGCTGCCCAAGGCGGATCCGGTGCACAAGGTCACCATCATGCCGCGCGGCTGGGCACTGGGCGTGACCTGGCAGTTGCCGGAGCATGACAAGTACTCGAAGTACAAGGACAACATGCTCGACGAGATCGCCATCCTGTTTGGCGGCCGCGCGGCGGAAGAGGTTTTCCTCAACGCCATGAGCACAGGAGCTTCCAATGACTTCGAGCGCGCCACCAAGACGGCCCGCGACATGGTTACCCGCTTCGGCATGAGCGACACGCTGGGCACCATGGTGTACGTGGATACCGAGCAGGATGGCATGTTCGGCAAGATGTCGTCCAAGACGGTGTCGGAAGCCACCCAGGTCAAGGTCGATGCGGAAATCCGCCGCATCGTCGACGAGCAATATGGCCTGGCCAAGCGCCTGCTCGAAGAGAACCGCGACAAGGTCGAGGCCATGACCACGGCCCTCATGGAATGGGAAACCATCGATGCGGACCAGGTCAACGATATCATGGCGGGCAAGCCGCCGCGGCCGCCGCGTGGCGCGTCCAGCCAGAACGGTGGTGGCAACACGCCGTCGGGTGGCTCGCCGGTGGCCCCGGCCAACGCTCCGGCCACGGCCTGAGCGGATAGCCGGCACGATAGCCTCGTCAGTGGTCCGGTGAGCCGGATGCCGCAGACGTGGTAATCGTGGTTGCTGCGGTCGTTCACCAAGCCTGAAGCCGGCGCCTTGTGCGCCGGCTTTTTCTTTGCCGGCATGCAAGGCGCAAAGCCTCTTTCAACTTTCTTCGCTTTCGTTTTTTCGTATCTTGTCTTCGATCTCTACCGATTTGAGTTTCCAGTGCGGCCGCTACCGCTTCGCGCGCGATCGCCGTCCGCTGGTGATGGGCATCCTGAACGTCACTCCCGATTCGTTTTCCGATGGCGGCCAGCACGCTGGCCGCGATGCCGCCTTGCGCCATGCCGAGCGCATGATCGCCGAAGGCGTGGACATCATCGATATCGGCGGCGAGTCCAGCCGGCCGGGCTCGGCGGCGTTGCCGCTGGACGAGGAGCTGGCGCGCGTGCTGCCGATGGTCGAGGCGCTGCGCGACTGCGGCCGGCCGCTGTCCATCGACACCTACAAGCCGGAAGTCATGCGCGCCGCGCTGGCTGCCGGGGCGGACCTCATCAATGACATCTGGGGCTTTCGCATGCCCGGCGCCATCGAGGCGGTGAGCGAGGCACAAGCCGGGCAGGCTGGCCTGTGCGTGATGCATATGCAGCGTGATCCGCAGACCATGCAGGAGCAGCCCCAGTACCAGGATGTGGTGGGCGAGGTGGCGGGCTTCCTGCGTGAGCGGGTGGACGCGTTGCGCGCCGCCGGCGTGCATGACGATCGCATCACCCTCGATCCAGGCTTTGGCTTTGGCAAGACGCCGGATCATAATCTGCACCTGCTGGGCCAGCTTGCGCAGTTGGCGGTGGATGGCCTGCCCCTGCTGGTGGGCCTGTCGCGCAAGTCGACGCTCGGCGCCATCCTGGGCGGCCGTGCGCCGCAGCAGCGGGTCGCCGCCAGCCTGGCAGCGGCAGTCTGCGCCGCGGAGCGGGGCGCGTACATCGTGCGTGCGCATGATGTGGAACAAACTGTGGATGCGCTCAAGACCTGGTGGGCCATTCGTCATGAAACAATCGCCAGTTAAATTTGTTTTGATTGCGGGCATCCAGCATTGCGCGCTTAGCCTTTAGCATTCGGCATCCGCAACACTGGACAACGGGAGAATGACCATATGACACGCAAGTATTTCGGCACGGATGGGATTCGCGGCAGGGTTGGCGAGGCGCCGATCACGCCCGACTTCGTGATGCGCCTGGGCTATGCGGCGGGCATGGTGCTTGCCCATGGCGCGAAGCAGCAAGACCAGGCGCGTCCGACCGTGCTGATCGGCAAGGACACGCGCATTTCCGGCTATATGCTGGAGGCCGCGCTGGAAGCCGGCTTCACCTCGGCAGGCGTCAATGTGCTGCTGACCGGACCGCTGCCGACACCGGGCGTGGCCTATCTCACGCGCGCGCTGCGCTTGTCGGCGGGCGTGGTGATCTCCGCCAGCCACAACCCTTATTACGACAACGGCATCAAGTTCTTCTCCGCCGATGGCGACAAGCTGCCGGACGCCGTGGAACTGGCGATCGAGCAAGCGTTGGAGGCGCCGATGGTCTGCGTGCGCTCGGACGATCTCGGCCGTGCGCGCCGCATCGAGGATGCCGCCGGGCGCTACATCGAATTCTGCAAGAGCACGTTCCCCTACGAGCAGGACCTGCACAAGCTGAAGCTGGTGGTGGATTGCGCGCATGGTGCCGCGTATCACATCGCTCCGCACGTCTTCCATGAGCTCGGCGCCGACGTGATCTCGATCGGCAACCAGCCGGATGGCCGCAACATCAACGCCGGCTATGGCGCGACGGCTCCGGAAAAACTGATCGAAGCGGTCAAGGCCAATGGTGCCGATCTCGGCCTGGCTTTCGACGGCGACGCGGACCGCCTGCAGGTGGTGGATCGCGATGGGCGCCTGTTCAACGGGGATGAGCTGCTGTACCTGATCGTCCAGGACCGCCTGCAGGCGGGCCAGGCCGTGGAGGGTGCGGTGGGCACGCTGATGACCAATATGGCGGTGGAGCTCGCGTTCAAGCGCCAGGGTGTGGAGTTCGTGCGTGCCAAGGTGGGCGACCGCTACGTACTGGAGGAGCTGAACAAGCGCAAGTGGACGCTTGGCGGCGAGGGTTCGGGCCATCTGCTCTGCCTGGATCGCCACACCACTGGCGACGGCATTGTCTCCGCGTTGCAGGTACTGGCCGCGTTGCGCCGCAGCGGCAAGACCCTGTCGCAATTGCTGGAGGGCGTTTCACTGTTCCCGCAGACGCTGATCAATGTGCGCGTGGAAAGGGGCTTTGATTGGCAGTCCCACGCGGGCCTGAGCGCGGCGCGCGCCGTGATCGAGCCGCAGCTCGAAGGCCGGGGCCGGGTATTGATCCGCGCGTCGGGGACCGAGCCGGTGGTGCGCGTGATGGTCGAAGCCGAGAAGGTCGAGACCGCCGAGCAGGCAGCGCAGACGCTGGCGGACGCTTTGCGGGCCTGAACGCTGCCGGCTCTGGTTCATCGCCACTAGCTGTTGCTGAGACGCCGGGCTGCTGCCCGGCGTTCTTTCTTTATCAAAAGCAATTAACCGCAGATATTTTGGGATTGCACAATGCCAGATGCGGGTGAGAAGGACATGGCTGGCGCGCCGATCGATGTGCTGAAAGAGGCTGGCCTCGCGAACTTTAGAGAAGATTTCGTGATGTCATGGAATTGTCATAGTCGGGGCTTAAAGTTCGAGTTGTCAAAAAATTGTCATTCCCCAACCATGTCTCTGGAGGACATATGAAGCTGGTCAAGACTGCCGTTGCAGGCATCGTGTCGTTGGTGGTAGCGGGCACTGCGTTCGCGGCGGAAATCACCGGTGCTGGCGCATCTTTCCCGGCGCCCGTGTATTCCAAGTGGGCCGATGCATACCAGAAAGCAACGGGTAACAAGGTCAACTATCAATCCATCGGCTCGTCCGGCGGCATCAAGCAGATTGGCGCGAAGACCGTCGATTTCGGTGCGTCCGACGCGCCGCTGAAGGACGAAGAACTGGCCAAGCAAGGCCTGGTGCAGTTTCCCACGGTGATTGGCGGCGTGGTGCCGGTGATCAACCTGCAAGGCGTCAAGCCGGGTGAGCTGACCATCACCGGCGAATTGCTGGCGAACATCTACCTGGGCAAGATCAAGAAGTGGGACGATCCCGCGATCAAGGCACTGAACCCGCACGCCAAGCTGCCGAGCCAGGACATCCTGCCGGTACGCCGCGCCGATGGCTCGGGCACGACCTTCATCTTCACCAACTACCTGTCCAAGGTCAGCCCGGACTGGAAGAGCTCGGTAGGCGAGGGCACCACGGTCAACTGGCCGGGTGGTGGCACCGGCGGCAAGGGTAACGAAGGCGTGGCCGCTTTCGTGCAACGCCTGAACGGCGCCATCGGCTACGTCGAGTATGCCTATGCCAAGCAGAACAAGATGACCCACCTGAACATGAAGAACGCTGCCGGTGCAGTGGTTCAGCCTGGCGATGACGGTTTCAAGGCAGCAGCGGCAGGCGCCGACTGGAGCAAGACCTACTACCAGATCCTGACCAACGAGCCGGGCAAGACGGCATGGCCGATCGCCGGCGCGACCTTCATCCTGGTGCACAAGAACCAGGAAAAGGCAGCGCAGGGCGCCGAAGTGCTGAAGTTCTTCGACTGGGCGTACAAGAGCGGCGGCCACATGGCCAGCGATCTTGACTACGTACCGCTGCCGGACGCCGTGGTGAACCAGATCCGCGCGACCTGGAAGAACTCGGTCAAGGACGGTTCGGGCAAGGCGCTGTACAACTGATCGGCTGGCTGCCATCCCGGCCCGCATGTGCGGGCTGGCGTGACAGCCGCGCTCGCCCGGCGCCCCAAAAGGCGCCGGGCGAGCAGCACCGTGGCAGCAGTATTGAAGACAGCAAGGCAGTAGAAGCAGAAGCGGTTGAAGCGGTTGAAGCGGTTGAATCGGTAGAAGAACCAAAGAAGCAAAAGTACCAAAAGAAGCAGCGCAGCAAACGCGGCAACCCGCGCGGGCACGCACGACGCAATGCGAGGGGCCCATCGGCCCGAGCGGTCGGCACAGCCGGCGAGCCGCCAACTAAACGAACTCCAATACCACATCATGGCGACTACATCCGATCTATCCGCAGTGCGGCCGCCTAGCCGTACCGGTGACATCCTGTTTTGGCCTGACACGCGGCGCCGCCATCGTGACCCTGCTGCTGCTTGGCGGCATCATCGTGTCACTTGCGATCAGCGCATGGCCTTCCATCGAGGCCTTTGGCCTGCGCTTCCTGTGGACCGCCGAATGGGATCCACCAGCGGACGTCTATGGCGCGCTGGTGCCGATCTACGGCACCATCGTCACGTCGCTGATCGCCCTGATCATTGCGGTGCCCATCAGCTTTGGCATTGCGCTGTTCCTGACCGAGCTGTCGCCGGCCTGGCTGCGCCGCCCGCTCGGCACCGCCATCGAACTGCTGGCCGCCGTGCCCTCGATCGTCTATGGCATGTGGGGCCTGCTGGTGTTCTCGCCGATCTTCGGCGAGTACTTCCAGAAGCCGCTGGCCGCCACCGTTGGCCAGGTGCCGCTGATCGGCAAGCTGTTCCAGGGCGCGCCGCTGGGCATCGGCCTGCTGTGCGCCGGCGTGATCCTGGCCATCATGATCATTCCCTACATCGCTTCGGTGATGCGCGACGTGTTTGAAGTCACCCCGGTGCTGCTCAAGGAATCTGCCTATGGCGTAGGCTGCACCACCTGGGAAGTGATGTGGCGCGTGGTGTTGCCGTTCACGCGTGCTGGCGTGATCGGTGGCGTGATGCTGGGCCTGGGCCGTGCGCTGGGCGAGACCATGGCGGTCACCTTCGTGATCGGCAATACCAACCTGCTGGACAACGCCTCGCTGTTCTCGCCGGGCAACAGCATTACTTCGGCGCTTGCCAATGAATTCGCCGAGGCCGGCGCCGGCCTGCATACCGCCGCGCTGATGGAACTTGGCCTGATCCTCTTCTTCATCACTTTCGTGGTCCTGGCGCTGTCGAAGATCCTGCTGCTGCGCCTGGCCAAGAGCGAGGGCGCAAAATGAGCCAAGCCGCGATGTCTTCCTCCTCCTCGATTCCGGCCGTGAGCCCAGATGCGGATGCCATGCGCACGCGCCTGCAGGCACGCCGCCGCCGCACCAATTTCTATGCCCTGACCGCGTCGCTGGGCGCCATGGGATTCGGCCTGTTCTGGCTGGCCTGGATCCTGTGGACCACCATCTCGCTGGGGGTGGGCGGCCTGTCGATGGACCTGTTCACGCAGATGACGCCAGCGCCGAATACCGCCGGCCTGGCCAATGCCATCTACGGCAGCTTCGTGATGGTTGGCCTGGCCACCCTGTGCGGAACGCCCCTGGGCATCCTGGCGGGCATCTACCTGGCCGAATACGGCAAGACTTCGCCGCTGGCCAGCCTCATCCGTTTTATCAACGACATCCTGCTGTCGGCGCCGTCGATCGTGATCGGCCTGTTCGTCTACGCGCTGGTGGTGACCCGCATGGGGCATTTCTCCGCCTGGGCCGGGATCTGCGCGCTGGCGTTGCTGCAGATTCCAATCGTGGTGCGCACGACCGAGAACATGCTGAACCTGGTCCCGAACGCGCTGCGCGAGGCCGCCTTCGCGCTTGGCACGCCCAAGTGGAAGATGGTGCTGTCGATCACGGTGAAGTCGTCGTACGCAGGCATCGTCACCGGCGTGCTGCTGGCGGTCGCGCGTATCGCCGGCGAGACCGCGCCGCTGCTGTTCACGGCCTTGTCCAACCAGTTCTGGACCAGCGACCTGAACAAGCCGATGGCAAACCTGCCGGTGACCATCTTCCGCTTCGCCATGAGCCCGTTTGTCGAATGGCAGCAGCTGGCCTGGGCCGGCGTGTTCCTGATTACCGTTGGTGTGCTGGCGCTCAATATCCTGGCACGCATGCTGTTCAAGAAATGACCGGCAGCGCGCTAGCCGCACGGCATTCCCAACATTCTTTGCGAGAGACGAGCATGACCTCGACCGTCATCGACATTCCCGACACGACCCGCGCCAAGATCGACGTGCGCAACCTGAACTTCTACTACGGCCAGTTCCATGCGTTGAAGAACGTCAATATGTCGATCCCCGAGCGCAAGGTGACGGCCTTTATCGGCCCGTCCGGCTGCGGCAAGTCGACGCTGTTGCGCACCTTCAACAAGATGTACGCCTTGTACCCGGAGCAGCGCGCCGAGGGCGAGATCAACATGGATGGCGACAACCTGCTGACTGCCAAGCAGGACATCGCGCTGCTGCGCGCCAAGGTTGGCATGGTGTTCCAGAAGCCCACGCCGTTCCCCATGTCGATCTATGACAATATCGCTTTCGGGGTGCGCTTGTTCGAGAAGCTGTCGCGCTCGGAGATGGACGACCGCGTGGAATGGGCGCTGTCCAAGGCGGCGCTGTGGAATGAGGCCAAGGACAAGCTCAACCAGTCGGGCTATGGCTTGTCGGGCGGGCAGCAGCAGCGCCTGTGCATCGCCCGAGGCATCGCCATCCGCCCCGAAGTGCTCCTGCTCGACGAACCGTGCTCGGCGCTCGACCCGATTTCGACCGGGCGCATTGAAGAGTTGATTGCGGAACTGAAGGACGAGTACACGGTGGTGATCGTGACGCACAATATGCAGCAGGCGGCGCGCTGCTCGGACTACACCGCGTATATGTACCTGGGTGAACTGATCGAGTTCGGCGAGACCGAGAAGATCTTCATCAAGCCGCATCGCAAGGAAACCGAAGACTACATCACCGGCCGTTTCGGCTGATTGAGCGTTACGCGCATCACGCCGATAACGCATAGCATACGAATAGAGCGGCTAGGAGAGCAACATGTCTGACAAGCATCTGTCGACCCAATTCGACGCCGACCTCAACGCCATCAGCACGAAACTGCTGCAGATGGGCGGTCTGGTCGAGTCGCAGATCGAAAACGCCATGCGGGCGCTTTCGGAGTTCGACGCGGGCCTGGCCGACCAGGTCATCGCGCGCGAGCAGCACCTGAATGCCTTGGAACTCGAGATCGATGCCGATTGCGGCAACATCATCGCGCGCCGGCAACCGACCGCGCGCGACCTGCGCCTGGTGATGGCGATTTCCAAGACCATCACCAACCTGGAGCGTGCCGGCGATGAGGCGGAGAAGATCGCCAAGCGCACCAAGCACATCATGGAAGACGCGGGCGCCCACCAGATCAATTATTCCGAGGTGAAACTCTCGGGAGACCTGGCCATCGCGCTGTTACGCCAGGCGCTCGATGCCTTTGCGCGCCTGGACACCGTGGCCGCCGCCCGGATCGTCAAGGACGACAAGGCCATCGACGACGAATTCCGCGCGTTCGTGCGCAAGCTCATCACCTACATGATGGAAGACCCGCGCACGATCTCGGTCGCGCTGGATTTCCTCTTTATCGCCAAGGCGATCGAGCGCATTGGCGACCACGCCAAGAACATCGCTGAATTCATCATCTACATCGTCAAGGGAACCGACGTCCGCCACGCCTCGCGTGAGGACATGGAGCGCGAAGCGCTGAGTTAAGGCGCCACCGCGGAGAAAATTACATGCCAAGCAGCATTCTTGTTGTCGAAGACGAACCCGCGATTGCCGAACTGATCGCGGTCAACCTGCAACACGCGGGACACTATCCGATCCGGGCCTATAACGCCGAGCAGGCGCTGTCGCTGATGAGCGACGTGCTGCCCGACCTGGTGCTGCTCGACTGGATGCTCCCGGGCAAGTCGGGGGCCACCTTCGCCAAGGAACTGCGCAGTAACGACCGCACCAAGCAGATTCCGATCATCATGCTCACCGCGCGCAGCGAAGAGCAGGACAAGGTGCTGGGACTCGAGGCCGGCGCGGACGATTACGTCACCAAGCCGTTCTCTCCCAAGGAACTGCTGGCCCGCATCAAGGCCGTGCTGCGTCGCCGCGCCCCGCAACTGACTGATGACGTCGTTGCCATCAATGGCCTGCGCCTTGACCCGGCCACGCACCGGGTCACCGGCCAGGATGACTCTGGCCTGATCAAGCTCGACCTTGGTCCTACCGAGTTCCGTTTGCTGCACTTCTTAATGACGCACCCGGAGCGCGTTCACAGCCGTTCGCAGTTGCTGGACCAGGTGTGGGGCGATCACGTGTTCGTGGAAGAGCGGACCGTCGACGTGCATATCAAGCGCTTGCGCGCCGCGCTTACCCCCGGGGGCTACAGCAACATGATCGAGACGGTGCGCGGCAGCGGCTACCGGCTGGCGCGAGCGCCCAGCCATTGATACCAGGCTTGCCACGTCGTTTCCGGCGTGGCGGCTGTCGCATGTTGCCCGTTTCGTGGCACACTCCACCGCATCCCATGCGGTCTTGCCGCGTGCCTGACCTTCTCACTTCTTCATGAACGTCATCTGGGCCCGTTCGGCGGCCATCCTGGGGCGGCCATCCTGATCTTCCTGGCCCTGGCTTCGGCCGGCCTCTACTTCGTCCTTGGTCCCGTGCCAGCGCTGGCTGTGCTGTGCGTCGGCCTGCTCGGGCATCTGCTTTACTACATCTACCAGATCAACCGGCTCTGGAAAGTGCTGGATGCGCCTGCGTATGGCGAGATTCCCAGCGCGCTGGGGCTGTGGGGCGAGGTGTATTACCGCCTGCATCGCCTGGTCAAGCGCTGGCGCACCCAGGTGCTGCAGGTCGAGCAGCAACATACCCGCTTCATCCAGGCCATCCAGGCGTCGCCCAATGGCGTGCTGATGCTGGACGACGCCGACCAGATCGAATGGTGCAACGATGTGGCCGAGCAGCATTTCGGCCTCAACGCGCGGCGCGATGTGCGCCAGCGCATCACCCACCTGATCCGGCGTCCGGAATTCGTCCAGTACCTGCACTTGCAGCGTTTCGATGAGCCGCTGGTGATGCGCGACATGGGCGAGCACAAGCGCAGCGTGATCGCCGTGCAGATACTGCCTTACGGGGAAAACCGCAAGCTGGTGCTGACGCACGACATCACCAAGGTGGAGAACACCGAGGCGATGCGCCGGGATTTCGTCGCCAACGTCTCGCACGAGCTCAAGACCCCGCTGACGGTGCTGACCGGATTCCTGGAAACGGTGCGCGACCTGCCCGTGTCGGAGCAGGATCGCAACCGCTACCTCGACATGATGCTGGTGCAGTCCATGCGCATGCAGCATCTGGTCGAGGACCTGCTGGTGCTGGCCAAGCTGGAAAGCGACGAGCAGCCGCCAAGTCTTGACCGGATCGACATGGCCGAGCTGGTTGCGCACCTTGTGCACGACGCCGAGGCGTTGTCCCAAGGCGAGCATCAGGTCTCGGCGCAGATCGATCCGGCCGTCGTGCTGCGTGGCGCGGAGCGTGAACTGCTGTCGGCCTTCGGCAACCTGGTTTCCAACGCGGTGCGCTATACGCCGGAGGGCGGGCGCATCAGCATTGCGCTGACGTACGAGAACGAGCACGCCATTTTCTCGGTCACCGATACGGGCCTGGGCATCGCTGCCGACCATATCCCGCGCCTCACCGAGCGCTTCTACCGGGTCGATCGCAGCCGCTCTCGCGATACCGGCGGCACAGGGCTGGGGCTCGCCATCGTCAAGCATGTGTTGTCGCGCCACCATGCCGACTTGCGCATCACCAGCGAAGTGGGACGTGGCAGCGTGTTCCGCGTGGTCTTCCCGTTCGATCGCAGCGGCTATACGCCAAGCGCCTTGCCGCAGCCTAGCCAGTCGCCACAGAAGGCGGCCTGACCAGCCCGCTCACGGTGTTTGGGTTGGGATGGCATGGCATGGCGCGCCATGCCGCTCTCGATCCTCAAGCGCTGCCAAACAGGGCCAGCAGGTCGTTCTGGCTGACGTGCGGCTGCTTGGACTTGGTGTGCTTGCGGACGTAGCTGCCATCGGACTGCATGATCCACGCGGAGGCATTGTCGTTCAGGTGCACCCGTAGGCTCTCCTTGACGACCCGCGCCTTCAGTACTTTGTCCAGCACCGGGAATGCCACTTCGACGCGGCGGAACAGGTTGCGGTCCATCCAGTCCGCGCTGGACAGGTAGACCACTTCCGCGCCGTCGGCCAGGAAGTAGTAGACGCGGTGATGCTCGAGGAAGCGCCCGACGATGGAGCGCACGGTGATGTGCTCCGACAGGCCCGGCACCCCCGGGCGCAGTGCGCAGACGCCACGGATGATCAGGTCGATCTTCACGCCGGCGCGCGACGCCTTGTAAAGCTCGTCGATGATCGATGGCTCCAGCAGGGCATTCATCTTGGCCATGATGCGCGCGGGCTTGCCGGCGCGGGCGTTGCGGGCCTCGGCGCGGATATGCTCCACCAGGTTGCTCTGCATGGTGAACGGCGACTGCCACAGGTGATTCAGGCGGATGGTGCCAGCGGTACCGGTGAGCAGCTGGAACACGTGCTGGACGTCCTCGCAGATCTGCTCGTTGGCGGTGAGCAGGCCAAAGTCGGTGTACAGCCGCGCGGTGCGCGGATGGTAGTTGCCCGTGCCCAGGTGGGCGTAGCGGCGCAGCTTGAACTGCTTGCTCTTGGGGCCTTCCAGTTCGCGCCGCACCATCAGCAGCATCTTGGCATGGCACTTGTGGCCAACCACGCCATAGACCACGTGCGCGCCGGCGGATTCGAGCCGCTCGGCCCAGTTGATATTGGTTTCCTCGTCAAAGCGTGCCAGCAATTCCACCACTACCGTGACTTCCTTGCCGTTGCGCGCCGCGGTCATCAGCGCTTCCATTACCGGCGACTCGTTGCCGGTGCGGTAGACGGTCTGCTTGATGGCCACCACGGCGGGGTCGACGGCAGCCTGCTGCAGCAGGTCGAGCACCGAGCTGAAGCTCTCGTAGGGATGGTGCAATAGCACGTCCTGCTGGCGGATCGCGTCGAACATCGACGCGCCGGGCACAAACACCTTGACCGGCGCCGGCACGTGCGGCGGGTACTTGAGGGCGGGGCGGTCGACCAGGTCGGGGATCTGCATCAGCCGCACCAGGTTGACCGGGCCGCTTACGCGGTACACATCCTGCTCGCCCAGGCCGGATTCGAGCAGCAGGCGGCGTGCCATGGCCGGCGGGGTATCGGCCGAGATTTCCAGACGCACGGTGTCGCCGAAGTGGCGGGTAGGCAATTCGCCCTGCAGTGCTTCGCGCAGGTCCGTGATATCGTCCTCCGACACGAACAGGTCAGAGTTGCGGGTGACACGGAACTGATAGCAGCCGTTGACCTTGATGGCGGGGAACAGCTCATGCACGAAGGCTTGCATGAAGGACGACAGCAGCACAAAGCCGTAGGGATAGCCCGAGAGCTGCTCGGGCATCCGGACCACACGCGGCAGCGCGCGGGGCGCCTGCACGATGGCCAGGTCGGCCTCCCGGCCAAAGGCATCCTTGCCCGACAGCTCAATGACGAAATTCAGGCTCTTGTTGAGCACCCGCGGGAATGGGTGGGCCGGGTCCAGCGCGATCGGCGTCAGGACCGGGCCGAGTTCGCGCATGAAGAAATCGCGCGCCCATTCACGTTGCGCCTCGTTCCAGGTGGGGGCGAGGTGAAAGAACACCCCTTCTTTTTCCAGCAGGGGGAAAATCACGTTTTGCAGCATGTCATACTGCATTGCCACCAGCGTTTGCACGCGTTCCGTGACAATCTGGTATGCCTGCTGCAAGGAAAGCCCGTCGGGCGTGATGCCGGACGGATTGTCGCGCATCTGCTCCTTCAAGCCGGCCATGCGGATCTCGAAGAATTCGTCCAGATTGCTTGAAACGATACAGATGAACTTCAGACGTTCAAGCAATGGCACGTTGGCGTCAGCCGCCTGCGCCATCACTCTTGTGTTGAATTCCAGTAGGCCCATTTCGCGGTTGAGCAGCGTGCCGGGTGGGCTTGTCGACATTGGCATGACCTTCTTTTGGTAATGCGGCGACTTTTTCATAGAATCATGTCAAATTGATGACAATGTGATTTTGTCACGATACAGACATGATAAAGACATATTTTCTACGGTTGGGCGAACCCAATTGCCCAACACAGTTATTGATGCCGCGGCTTGCGGCTTTTACCCACATTTCCTACCGCGATGAACCAAACCCCTCGCTTGCTGGCCGCCGTCGATATGGGCTCAAACAGCTTCCGCCTGATGATCGGGCGGGTGGACGAGAGCTTGACCGCATCCGGGCCAGCCAGCCAGCTATTCCAGGTCGACGCGCTGCGCGAGCCGGTGCGCCTGGCCGCGGGCCTGACGCCGGACAAGTACCTGGACCAGCCGGCCCGCCGGCGCGGCATCGACGCGCTGCGGCGCTTCGGCGACCGCCTGCGCGATTTCTCCCCAGACCAGGTGCGGGCGGTGGCCACCAATACGCTGCGGGTAGCCAAGAACGCTTCGGAATTCCTGATCGAGGCCGAGCATGCGCTGGGATTCCCGATTGAAGTGATCGCCGGGCGCGAAGAAGCGCGGTTGATCTACCTTGGCGCCTCGCACGATGCGCCGGCCTGCTCGGGCAACCGGCTGGTGGTCGATATCGGCGGCGGCTCGACCGAGTTCATCATCGGCAGCGGCTACACGTCCAAGCTGATGGAAAGCCTCTACATCGGCTGCGTCTCCCATAGCCGCCAGTTCTTCCCCAGCGGCAACGTCGATGAGTACGCGATGAAGCAGGCGGAACTGGCCGCGCGCAGGGAGATCCAGGTGCTGGTACGCCAGTACCGCGCTGCCGGCTGGCAGCAGGCCGTGGGCTCGTCCGGCACGGCGCGGGCGCTGGCCGAGCTGATCGAGCTCAATGGCATGAACGATAACCCGGCCGAGCATGGCATCACCCGCGAAGGGCTGGAGCGCCTCAAGCGCGCGCTGGTCAAGGCGGAGAACGCCAACCGGGTCAAGCTGGTGGGCCTGAAGGCGGATCGCATCCCGGTGCTGCCGGGCGGCCTGTCGATCATGCTCGGCGTGTTCGCCGAGCTCGACATCGATCGCATGGACGTCACCGATGGCGCGCTGCGCCTGGGCGTGCTGTACGACCTGCTGGGCCGTACGCACCACGAGGACATGCGTACCATCACCGTCGATCAGTTCATGCGCCGCTATGGGGTCGACCGTGCGCAGGCCCAGCGCGTGCGCCAGGCCGCGCTGGGCCTGCTGGCGCAGTTTCCCGAGCCGCGCAATGAGCGTCGCGACGACAACCTTGCACTGCTGGGCTGGGCTGGCGGCTGCATGAGATCGGCATGACGATCTCGCACAGCGGCTATCACAAGCACTCGGCTTACATTGCCACGCACGCCGACATGCCGGGCTTCTCGAAGACCGACCAGGCACGGCTGGCCACGCTGCTGCTCGGGCATGCCGGCAAGCTCGGCAAGCTCTCCGGCAGCGGCAAGTTCCTCGACTGGCGCATGCTCTTCAGCCTGCGCCTGGCGTTCGTGCTATGCCGGCGCCGCGCCGACGAGCCGCTGCCGGAGATCACGGTGGGCCAGCGTTCGGATGCGCTGGACGAAGGCTTCGAGGTGCGCCTGCCGAAGGCCTGGATCGAGGCTAACCCGCTGGTTGAATACAGCCTGGCGCAGGAGGCCGATGAGTGGGAACGCATCGGCAAGCGCTACAAGGTGGTGTACGCCTAGGCAAGGCACGGGGGCAGCCGGATGGCTGCCCCCGCTCGACCAGCCTCAGCGGCCATGGCGGACGCGCCACGCGCCTCGCGCGGGCTCAGGCGCCGCGGTTCAGGCCAAGGAAGTGGCGCGCATAGCGGGGGTTCATGTCGTTCACGCGCAGCAGCGTGAGGAAGTCCGCCACGTTGAAGTCGGGATCCCATGCCGGCATGCCGCAGATGCGCGCGCCTAGCCGCAGGTAACCCTTGATCAGCGCGGGCGGCTCTACGTCCAGCGTCTGGTTGAGTTCATCGACCGGCAGGGGCAGGCGCGGGAACGCGTGGTACTCGATCGGCGCCAGGGCGCGCTCGGCAAAGACCCGGTAGAGGCTGGCCGCGTAGTGGCCGCCATCGCTCATCGGCACGCTTGCGCATCCCAGCATCGATTCGATGCCCCAGCGCTGCAGGTACTCGCCCAGGCCGCCCCACAGCGCCATGATCACGCTGCCCGAGCGGTAGTCACGGTGCACGCAGGAGCGGCCCAGTTCCACCATCTTGGGCTTCAGGTGAGCCAGGCGCACCAGGTCGAATTCCGACTCGGCATAGAGGCAGCCAATACGCTTGGCCTGGTGGGGCGCCATCACGCGGTAGGTGCCCACGACCTTGAGCGTGGCCGTATCGCGCACGATCAGGTGATCGCAATAGGCGTCGAACATATCCACGTCAAGTTCCGGCCTCGACGGGTTCAGTCTGGCGCCCATTTCTTCGGCGAAGACCTTGTAGCGCAGGCGCTGCGCTTCTTCTACTTCATCCTGGTGACGCGCCCACGCCACGCTGAAAGCAGGCTGGTCATGCGCTTGTTCATGTGTTTGTGCAGGTTGCTGGCGATGAAGACGCCTCCGCGCCGAATGGCCGGAGAGGCCACTGGGCAGGGAATCGAACAACGGCTGGGTGGGCGTCGGGAGCTCTCGCATCAGTATGTCCTTTCGGTGACGAAACTGTTGCGGTCGAATGTAGAGAGGGCAGGTGACAGTGCCGTGAAGCCGTCGTGACGGTTCAGTGACGGCAGCCCGGAAAGCCGGGCCGCGCGGGTGCGGGGTGCTGAAAAATGCTAGAGAAATTCCGGATTGATGACGGCGCGCAACACTACCTGCGATTCGCTTTCGCGCGTGCGGCCCGACAGCCACCAGATGCCGCTCTTGCGCACGCTCCAGTTCATTTCCGAGCCCGCCAGCAGCAGGCTGGCAAGCTGGCCAAGCCACGGCTGGTGCCCGACCAGCACGGTGTACTCGGCGCCCTGGGGCCAGTTGATCGCGGCCAGCACCGCGCTGACATCGGCGCCCGGGGCAAGCTCGGGCAACACCTCCGCGTTCTCCCGCAGGGCGGCGGCGGTCTCGCGAGTGCGCAGCGCGGGGCTGCAGACTACCCGTGTGCCGGGAGGCAGGTGGCCGCGCAACCACGCGGCGGAGGCATCCGCCTGCTTATGTCCGCGTCGGGTCAGGGGGCGCTGCAGGTCGGCATTGCGGGAAAAGCCAAGCGCGCCGGACAACTCCTCGGCTTCGGCATGGCGCCACAGGATCAGGTTCATGAGAGCAGTGTGCTCAAGCTAAAGGGGAAAGGGGCGCAAGGGATATTCCGAGTATGGCCACGCACGCAGGTGCGTGCAAGACGGGCAAACACCCGGCGGGAATGCAGCATGGCACCGCTCGATGACGCGCCTGTGGCGAGTCATGCATGCCGCAAGCGGTGGCAGCCTGGGGCGAAACGGGAAGGCGGCAACGGCCGGTAAGCTACCTGCATCGACCAGAACTCCAGGCCTGAGGTGTCAGGATGGAACAGCCATCATGATTATTTCAGTGGAACCGTTCTTGTCGATGCTTGCAGGTGGCAAAGGCCAGATGTTTCCCAGGGCAGGACCGCCGCGATGCGGTGCCCTGGAGCGCGGTTTAGCGCAACGCTCGCCGGCAGCGGCGAGCGCGGAAGAAGATCAGACTTTGTGGCGGAAGTTAATGCGGCCCTTGGTCAGATCGTAGGGCGACATTTCCAGCGTCACGCGGTCACCCGCCAGAATGCGGATGCGGTGCTTCTGCATCTTGCCCGAGGCATAGGCCCAGATTTCCACGCCGTTTTCCAGCGTCACGCGGTAACGATTGTCCGGCAGGGCTTCCGAGACAACGCCGCCAAATTCGATAAGTTCTTCCTTAGCCAATCTTCTTCCTTTACGGCAGCCTTGGGCTGCATGAATTTAGGTAAATCCGGTGAGACGAGCGCCGGCAGGCATGCCTGCATGCTCGCGAGGTCCGGGTGCCAGCAGTGACAAGCGCCGGCTTGCTTGGTTGCGCCTTGAAGTTGCGGGAGGCAAGCTGACCCGGACCGGCACGGCAAAAAAAGCACGTGCAACAAAAGGTCCACGTTAGGGAATCGCCAGGGGGCGCGTCAGTGCCCGGCCGATTGCCTTGCCGGTTGCGGCCCAAACTAATGCGGCCGTGCTACCGTGATAGGCGCGGGGGCAATGAAGCGGGCAAGATGTTCCCGGTGGCTTGCCGAACTGCGCTGGATACCGCGCTGCAGTGTGATGGCTGCATTTTTCGGCAAGGGCGCCCGGTTACAGGGCATGCTGCATAAACCCCGGGCTAACGCGCGATTATATCATGGGTGTGCATTAGGGGCGCGGTGCGCGCGCATTCGGCCTTCCCACGCGTAGACTCGCGCATTCGGCCTTCCCCGGTCCGCACGCGAAAACACGAGGAAAAGCCCGCCGCCGGGTGGGTTGCGGGCTAAAAGTGGTGTGGGCGGTTCGCGGATCCGCCCAGTGCCAGTGTCGGTGTTTTAGGCGCGCAGGGGATCCCATATTCATGGCACGGCCACGGGTTATTGCGGTGCACTGAAGCAAGGGCGGAAGAACGTGCGGAAGGCCGTGTGGCCAAGGCGGCCAGAGCAGGCCGGGACAAAATCAGACGACAAAAAAAGGCTTAGACCCTACGGTCTAAGCCTTTGATCTTATTGCTAAATACTGGTCGGGGCGACATGATTCGAACATGCGACCCTCTGATCCCAAATCAGATGCGCTACCAGGCTGCGCTACGCCCCGAAGCGTCGGATTGTAGCCCGGCAGCGGGGCTGGGGTCAAATTTTACTTTTGCACCGGCCAGGCAAGGCGCCCGCCGGTGTGAGCGTTGCCGCTGGGTTTGCTGGATAAAAGGTTCGCTTGACTTGGTCGCAAGCGCTGACATAATCCGCACACCGCAGCGGCCGCGCCCCGCGCCTGGTCAGGCGCAGAGGCAATTCGTGCCGCCTGCGGGACCGGCGCCGGACATGAGAATAAGAGTGCCCTCGCCACTGTCGCGAGGCCCAGCCCCTGTCCGCCGGGGCGCATGAAGACGGTCAGAAGCTAAAAAAGAAAGTATGGCGAAAACCTTGGGTCCGCGCGGGTCCCGAGGCGCATGGCGGCGTGACGGAACGCCGCCTGCCAAGTTGGACGGGGAAATCATGTTTCAGTCGCAGGTTAGTGTGCTGGTTGCGGGCCTGTTCGGGCTGCAGATGGCGGTAGTGTTCGCAGTCTTGCAGCGCACACCGGGCATGGGTCGCGCCGGTTTGAATGCTTGGGTGGCGGGTGCGTTGCTGGTCACCGCAGCCACCGTCTTGCTTGCTGCGCAGGACTATCTGCCTGAATGGCTTACGCTCAACCAGGTGGATCTGGTGATGACGGCGGCTTTGTCCTCGATGGTCTATGGCACGCGTTGCTTCTTCGGCAAGCGCGGCGGCGTGCTTGCGCTTTGCCTGCTGAACCTCGCGGTGCTGGCCAATGCCGCCTACTTCGATTGGACGGGGGGGGCGCCGACAGAGCCGGCGCTTGTCTTTATCCTGGCCAATCTCTATCTCTCACTGGGATTGCTGCGCGTGGTGGCGCCGCAGGTGCCCGCCAAGCGTGGCACCGGCCGCCTGGCGGCGCTGTCGCTCGGGCTGATCGCGCTCGCTTGCGTGGCCATGGGCGTCTATCAAGCCATCGACCTCACGCTGCTGCCCGCCGGCCTTGCGTGGCTGGCGAAGCGGCCGCCCCGGGAAACGTTCACCGTCCTGCACGCCTTTGGCATTGTCAGCCTGGCTGTGAGCTTCGCGCTGCTCGCCCACGATGGCCTGCGCCGACGCCTTGAGCGCCGCGCCAGCTATGACGACCTGACCGAAGTGCTGTCGCGCGGACCCTACTGGGAAGCGCTGGAAGAAGCCTGCAAGCAAGCGGATCGCCAGCAACGCCCGCTGACCGTGGCGTTCATCGACCTGGATCACTTCAAGGCCATCAACGATCTCTACGGCCATCTGGCCGGCGACAGCGTGCTGCGCCACTTCAGCGGCCTGCTGCGCAAGAGCGTGCGCGCCGACGATTTCGCCGGCCGGCTGGGCGGGGAGGAGTTTGGCATCGTGATGCCCGGCACCGCGCTGGACCAGGGCCGGGCGATCAGCGTGCGCCTAAGCGCGCTGGTGCGCGCCACACCGTGCCCGTCCGAGCCGGATGCGATCTCCTACACGGTAAGCATCGGCATGGCCGAGCGGCTGCCCGGGGAGGGCGCGGATACGCTGATGCTGAGGTAGAATACCGGGCTTCGCTGCCTAAGCGTTCAGCCGCATGCGAAGTCTTCAGCATTTCAGCATTTCAGCAGTTCCTCGTCCGCCCTTAGCTCAGTTGGATAGAGCACTCGCCTTCTAAGCGAGCGGTCACACGTTCGAATCGTGTAGGGCGGACCATTCTCCAGTATGCCCCAGCATTGCCCCAGCATTTCTCCCAGTATCCCTCCCCGCATTTCTCGTCGTCCTGAAGCGGCCATCGCATCGCGAACATCGCGGATGCGCTGCCGCTGGCTGCCAGTCCGGACTAAGATTTCGGAGTTGGCCGTGGTCCTTGTTTCTGTCACGGCGCCTTTCCCGAGGCTAATCCCATGGCGAAGTCCAACACAGGCGCTGGCAGGAGGCTGCGTTACTGGCTGGCTGGCGGCGCGTGCCTGCTGACGCTGGCCACTGTAGTCCGCCATGCCTTGTTCCTGGCGGTCGAGGAGGACGCGTTCGAGCCCAAGCCGGCCGGCGCGGCTGACGCGTTGACGCCGGACCGCCTGGGCGTCGCGTCGCGCCAGTTCGCGTTTGCCAGCGGCGCGCGCATGCTGCGTGCTTCTTGCGTCCTGGCGCGGGGCGGTGACGCGCCCGCCGTGCTGATCTATCACGGCGACGAGGAAAACCTGTCCGACTGGGCCAGTGCGCAGGCGCTGCTCTACCACAACGGGGTCTCGTCCTGCGTATTCGACTACAGCGGCTACGGCGCCAGCGGCGGCAAGCCCGGCGTGGTCAACCTGCATGAGGACGGCCTGGCCGCGTACGGGCAGTTCCTTGCCATGACGCCGCGGGCCAGCCGGCGCTATGTGATGGGCTTTTCCCTGGGTTCCGGCGTGCTGCTGGACGTGATCTCCGCCTTGCGCCCGGCGCCTGCGGGCCTGGTGATTGCCGCTGGCTTCACGTCCGCGCGCGAGGCGGCGGTTGTGACTGGGCGGGTGCCGGCGTGGATGGCCAGGCTGCTTCCCGAGCCGTGGGACAACGAGGCGCAATTGCGAAAATCGGTGCTGCCGCTGCTGCTTGTGCACAGCCGCGCGGACGAGGTGATTCCCTTCGCCTATGCCGAACGGCTGGAGCGCGCCGCCGGCGGCCCCAGCCAGCTGGTGGCCCTGCCAGCGCTGCCGCACGACGCGGCGATCGAGCCGCAGCGGCAGGGGGCCGAAGGCGTGCGCCCCTTTTTTTTTGCGTACGGCCGCCATGAGAGGCGGCCGCGCCGGGATTACGCTTCTTCCGGCAGGCTGGCGCCGACCGTATTGAAGCCGGCGTCCACGTAGGTGATCTCGCCGGTCACGCCGCTGGACAGGTCGGACAGCAGGAAAGCAGCCACGTTGCCGACCTCGTCGATGGTCACATTGCGGCGCAGCGGCGCTGCCTCCTCGATGTGGCCCAGCAGCTTGCCAAAACCCTTGATGCCAGAGGCAGCCAGGGTCTTGATCGGGCCGGCGGAAATGCCATTGGCACGGATGCCGCGCGGGCCAACCGAGGCTGCCAGGTAGCGCACGCTGGCTTCCAGCGAGGCCTTGGCCAGGCCCATGGTGTTGTAGTTCGGAACCACGCGCTCCGCGCCGAGATAGGTCAGCGTCAGCAGCGAGGCCTTGTCCGACAGCATGGGCAGGGCGGCCTTGGCCAGCGCCGGGAAGCTATAGGCGGAGATGTCGTGCGCTACACGGAAGGATTCGCGCGAGAGGCCTTCCAGGAAGTCGCCGGCGATGGCCTCGCGCGGAGCGAAGCCGATCGAGTGCACCAGGCCGTCGAGCTTGTCCCAGCTCTGGCCGAGCGCGGCGAAGGTGGCGGCGATCTGCTCGTCGCTGCCGACATCGCAATCGAATACCAGGCTGCTGCCGAATTCCTTGGCGAAGTCGTTGATGCGGTCCTTGAACCGCTCGCCGACATAGGTGAAGGCGAGTTCGGCGCCTTCGCGCTTGCAGGCCGTTGCGATGCCGTAGGCGATCGAGCGGTTGGACAGCAAGCCAGTGATCAGGATTCGCTTACCTGCGAGAAATCCCATAACTTCTCCAATGATGTTCGAGGGGGACGGGCACGTTTCGTGCTCTGGCGTCCGGGCTGCGGCACGCACCGCGCGGTGGCTGCTTTTCAGCAGGCTGACGACCGGTAAAACAGCGGTGTCGCGTACTGGAATGTCCGGATGGCTGAATGCCAGCCGAACCCATGTAAAATTGTCTCATAACTTGACCGCGCCGCCGAAGGCTGCGGACTATCCGATTCAGGTGGAGGACCCAGACCGGATGCATATTCGCGCACGTAGACCGCTTCAGGCGGCATGGCAGCGCTTCCGCACATTTGCGGCGCTGGGCTGTGGATTAGTAGCCCTGTGTGCCGCGGGTTTTCCCTTGTCCGCCGGAGCCGCCCACGGTTTCGCGCAATACGGCGGGCTCAAGTATCCAGCCGACTTCACGCATTTCGACTACGCCAACCCGGACGCGCCGCAAGGTGGCACGCTGACGCTCGCGAACCCGGACCGCCGCACCAGCTTCGACAAGTTCAACCCGTTTACGCTCAAGGGCACCTCCGCCCCGGGCGTCAACGCGCTGATGTTCGAGTCGCTGCTGATTGCCAGCAGCGATGAAACCGCGAGCGCCTATGGCTTGCTGGCGGACGACGTGACCGTGGCGCCGGACGAACTGTCCGTGACCTTCCACATCCGGGCGCAGGCGCGCTTCAGCAACGGCGATCCGGTGCTGGCCGGCGACGTCAAGTACTCGTATGACATGCTGATGAGCAAGGCATCCAGCCCCGGCTACCGCAGCATGTGCACCGACGTGAAGGCCGTCACGGTGGTGGATTCGCGCACGGTGCGGTTCGATTTCAAGCAGCGCAACATCGAGCTGCCGCTGATCGTTGGCTCCTTGCCGGTGTTCTCCAAAAAATGGACCGCCACGGTGTCATTCGACAAGCTGACCTTCGAGGATCCAGTGGCTAGCGGGCCCTACCTGATCGAGCGCTACGATGCCGGGCGCGGCATCAGCTTCAAGCGCGATCCGTCGTATTGGGGCAAGGACCTGGCGGTGCGGCGCGGCACCTTCAACTTTGACCGGGTGGTCTATCGGCTGTACAAGGACGAGACCGCCAAGCTCGAAGCCTTCAAGGCGGGCGAATTCGATGCCATTGTCGAGTACAAGGCCAAGAGCTGGGCCAAGAGCTACGAGGGCAAGCGCTTTTCCAACGGAGAACTGCTCAAGACCGATTTTCCGCACCGCAACGGGGCTGGCATGCAAGGCTTCGTCATGAACATGCGCAAGCCGATGTTCCAGGACGTGCGGGTGCGGCAGGCCCTGATCCTGGCGCTGGATTTCGAGTGGCTCAACCGCCAGCTGTTCTATGGCGCCTATCGCCGCCTCGATAGCTGGTTTTCCAACAGCGAGCTGGCCGCCAGCGCCACGTTCGACGGCCGGCCCGGCCCCGGCGAGATGGCGCTGCTGGAGCCGCTGCGCGCGCAGCTCGCGCCCGAGGTGTTCGGTCCCATCGTGACGATGCCCACCACCAATCCGCCGCGTTCGCTCCGGGACAACCTGCGCGATGCGCGCCGGCTGCTGGCACAGGCCGGCTGGACCTACGAAGATGGTGCGCTGCGCAATGCCAAGGGCGAGCCCTTTGTCTTCGAGTTCCTGGACGACGGCGGGGCCATGAGCCGCGTCATTACCACCTATGTGCGCAACCTGGAAAAGCTGGGCATCGAGGTGAACCAGCGCACCACCGATTTCGCGCTGTACCAGAAGCGGCTTGAAGACTTCGACTTCGACATGGTGTCGATCCGTTTCCCGGATTCGCAGAGCCCGGGCAACGAGTTGCGCGACCGCTTCAACAGCGAGGCGGCCGGCACGCCCGGATCCGACAATCTGTTTGGCCTGAAATCGCCGGCGATCGACCACTTGGTGGACAATGTCCTGCACGCCCATACGCGCGAGGAACTGGTCAATGCCGGGCGCGCGCTGGACCGCGTGCTGATGCACGGCTACTACATCGTGCCCAACTGGTATAGCGCATCGCATCGGGTGGCGTACCGGAAAGAACTGGTTTATCCGCAGCGCCTGCCGTACTACTACACGGCCGAGGGCTGGATCCTGAGCAACTGGTGGCGCGCCGACACCAAGCCGGCCGCTCAATAAGCGCGACAAGGAAACAAGATGCTCGCCTATCTGCTCAAGCGCGTATTGCTGATGATCCCGACCTTGCTCGGCGTCATCACACTGACGTTCGCGGTGATCCAGTTCGTACCGGGAGGGCCGGTCGAACAAATGATGCTGGAGCTCAAGGGTCGGGGCGGCGGTGGCGGGGAGGCCAGCGGCGGCGGCGCGGAATATCGCGGCCGGCGTGGCGTGGATCCCGACAAGATCAAGGAGATCCAGGCCCTGTACGGCTTCGACAAGCCGCCGCTCGAGCGCTATTTCATCATGCTCAAGCGCTTCGCCCAGTTTGACCTGGGCCAGAGCTATTTCCAGCACCGCAGCGTGTGGGAGCTGGTGAAGTCGAAGATGCCGGTCTCGGTCAGCCTGGGCCTGTGGACCTTCTTCCTGACCTACCTGATATCGGTGCCGCTCGGCATCTCCAAGGCGATCCGGGCGGGCAGCCGCTTCGATGTCGTGACCAGCATGGTGGTGCTGGTGGGCTATGCCATTCCCGGCTTTGTGCTGGGCGTGCTACTGCTGGTGCTGTTCGGGGGTGGTACTTTTGTGCAATGGTTTCCGCTGCGCGGCCTTACCTCTGATAACTGGGACCAGCTCACGCTGATGGGCAAGGTGATGGATTACCTGTGGCACCTGGTGCTGCCGATCACCGCCTCGGTGGTGGGCAGCTTCGCGGTTGTCACCATGTTGACCAAGAACGCGTTCCTGGAAGAGATCCGCAAGCAGTACGTCCTGACTGCCCGTGCCAAGGGGCTGGCGGAGCGGCGCGTGCTGTGGAAGCACGTCTTCCGCAATGCGCTGATTCCGCTCGTGACCGGTTTCCCGGCGGCCTTCATCGGCGCGTTCTTCACCGGCTCCCTGCTGATCGAAACCCTGTTTTCGCTCGACGGGCTCGGCCTGCTGTCCTACGAGGCCGTGCTGCGGCGGGACTACCCTGTCGTGCTGGGCACGCTTTACCTGTTCACCCTGATCGGCCTGGTTACGCGGCTGATCTCCGACCTTTGCTATGTGATGGTCGACCCGCGGATCCACTTCGAGGCGGTGCATCGATGAAATTCCGCTCGCGCACGCTCCCTAACGGGCTGCCGCACTCCCTTTCGCCGCGCCAGCGCGCCTGGCAGCGCTTTCGCCGCAATCGCCTCGGCTACTGGAGCCTGATCCTCTTCGTTGCCATTTTCCTGCTCAGCATGGTCGCGGAGACGCTGTCGAGCGACCGGCCTCTGGTCGTGAAGTACAAGGGCGAATGGTATTTCCCCATCGTCAAGACCTACGCCGAGAGCACCTTCGATGGGGACTTTCCCACGCGGGCCGACTATCTGGATCCCTTTATCCGTGATCGCATTACCAGCAATGGCAATTTCGCGATCTTCCCGCCCAACCGCTATTCGTACGACTCGATCAACTATTTTTCCAAGGAGCCCAACCCGGCGCCGCCTTCGGCGGAGAACTGGCTTGGCACCGACGATCGCGGGCGCGATGTGCTGGCTCGGTTGCTCTATGGGTTCCGCGTCTCGGTGCTGTTCAGCCTGGCGCTGACCTTGATCGGCGTGGTGATCGGCACCATGACGGGGGCGCTGATGGGCTTCTTCGGCGGGCGCTTCGACCTGATCTCGCAGCGCGCCATCGAGATCTGGAGCTCGATGCCCGAACTGTACCTGCTGATCATCTTTGCCTCGATCTTCACGCCGAGCCTGGCGCTGCTGATCATCCTGCTTTCGCTGTTCGGCTGGATGGGTTTGTCCGACTACGTGCGCGCCGAGTTCTATCGCAATCGCTCGCTCGATTACGTCAAGGCGGCGCGGGCGCTGGGGCTGTCCAACATACAGATCATGTGGCGCCATATCCTGCCCAACAGCCTGACGCCGGTCATCACCTTCCTGCCATTTCGCATGAGTGCTGCCATCCTGGCCCTGACCAGCCTCGATTTCCTCGGCCTGGGCGTGCCGCCCACCACGCCGAGCCTGGGCGAGCTGCTGGCGCAGGGCAAGGCCAACCTCGATGCCTGGTGGATTTCCTTGTCGACCTTTGCCGTGCTGGTGGTGACGTTGTTGCTGCTAACGTTCATGGGCGACGCGCTGCGTGACGCGTTCGATACGCGCCTTGGGCTGGCCCAACTGCGTGGCCGTGTAGAACCCAAGGCGCCAGAGGGTTCGCCCGCGGCCGAGGCGGCATCATGAGCGCGCTGCAACAAGCCGCCCAAGCGAGCACCATGGACCCTATGCAAGCTGCACAAGCCAGAGAGGGCGCAGGCGGCCCGCTGATGTGCATCGAGCGCCTTTCAGTCACTTTCGGCCACGGCGAGGGTGCCACCGGGCGGTGCGCGAAGTCAGCTTCGACGTGCGCGCCGGCGAGCGCTTCGCGCTGGTGGGCGAATCCGGCTCGGGCAAGACGGTCACGGCGCTGGCCATGCTGCGCCTGGTGGAGGATGCGCGCTACCAGGGCTCGGTGCGCTTCGAGGGGCGCGACCTGCTCAAGGTGTCGGAGCGTGAGATGCGCGGCATCCGCGGCGCCGACATCGCCATGATCTTCCAGGAGCCGATGACCGCGCTCAACCCGCTCTACACGATCGGCAACCAGATCGTGGAGACGCTGGCGCTGCATGAGGGCCTGGACCGGCGCGCGGCGCGCGAGCGCGCTGTCGCGCTGCTGGAGCGCACGGGCATCAGCGATGCGGCGCACCGGTTTGATAGCTTCCCGCACCAGCTCTCGGGCGGGCAGCGCCAGCGCGCCATGATTGCCATGGCGCTGGCCTGCCGGCCCAAGCTGCTGCTGGCCGACGAGCCCACCACGGCGCTTGACGTCACCATCCGGGTCCAGATCCTCGAACTGCTGCGCGACCTGCAGGCAGAGTTCGGCATGGCCGTCATGCTGATCACGCACGACCTCAACCTGGTGCGGGCCTTTGCTCAGCGCGTGGGCGTGATGGAGAAGGGCGTGCTGGTCGAGGTTGGTGAGACTGCCGAGGTCTTCGCCGCGCCCCAGCATCCCTATACCCGCAAGCTGATCGACAGCCGGCCGCGCCGCGAGGTGCTGCCGCTGGTGCCGCTCGCGCCGGTGCTGCTGGAGGCGCGCGGCTTGTGCGTGAACTATGCGCGCAAGCGCCGTGGCCTGGCCGGCTGGTTCGGCCGCGACCAGTTTGCCGCTGTCAAGGGCGTGAATTTCGCGCTGCGCGAGGGCGAGACCATCGGCATCGTGGGCGAGTCGGGCTCCGGCAAGACCACGCTGGCCCATGCCGTGCTGAACCTGCAGCGGCGCAGCGCCGGGGATATCCAGTTCCTGGGCAAGAGCCTGGACGAGGTCTCCCGGCGCGAGCGCAGCACCTTGCGCTCGCGCTTGCAGGTGGTGTTCCAGGACCCGTTCGGCTCACTGTCGCCGCGCATGACCATCGAGCAGATCGTAGGGGAGGGCCTGGCCCTGCACCAGCCGGGCCTTTCGCGCGATGCCATGCGCCAGCGCGTCACCGAGGCGCTGCGCGAGGTGGGCATGGACCGCACCGCGCTGGGGCGGTATCCGCACGAGTTCTCCGGCGGCCAGCGCCAGCGCGTTGCCATTGCGCGCGTGCTGATCCTAAAGCCGCAGGTGCTGGTGCTCGACGAACCCACCTCGGCGCTTGACGTGTCCATCCAGCAGCAGGTGCTTGCGCTCCTGTCGCAGTTGCAGCGCAAGTACAACCTGAGCTATCTCTTCATCAGCCACGACCTGGCAGTGATCCGCGCCATGGCGCACCGGGTCATCGTGATGAAGTCCGGCGAGGTGGTCGAGGCGGGGGATACCGAAGCCGTTCTAGGTGCTCCGCAGCACGCATACACCCGCAAGCTCATGATCGCGGCTGAAATTGGTGCGAGCGACCCGACGCCGCTGCAAATTGGTGCAGCCGAACTCAGGGTGTCACCCGATTGACCTGCGGTTGACATAATCAAACCGAGAAAGCATCTGCGACTTTCGTCGTATAGCCTTGATTGCAAAGCGTTTTATTTGAATTTTGTAACGAACTTTGACATGTGGATGACAACCTTATACCATCCGGCGAGAACTATTTTCGGGGGTGGTTCGCGCGTCGCTTATGCGCGTGGCGAGTGGTTTATATCACTTGGTCCGCTTTTTGCGTGCGAGTCATCCCATTGATTTCATGCCCGCCCGGTGGGTTTATCCCGGGCCGGTCAAGAACGATTCATCAGGAGAACCAATGCAGCGAATGCTTCATTCCCTGGCGCGCGGCGCCGTAGGAATTGCCATTGCCTGCGGTGCCACTCTATCGAATGGAGTGCTGGCTGATACGGTCTTCAAGGATCCAGACGCCCGCATCGACGCACGTACCGAACTGAGCGCGGAGCCGCATCCGGAAGGCAAGCGCGGCCTGCTTTCTTCGGTCATGAGCTCCACCAGCCATGTGGCCAGCAAGGCCGGCGACCTGGTCATGAACGCACTCGGGCTGATCGGCGTGCGCTACCGCTTCGGCGGCAACAGCCCCGAATCGGGCCTGGACTGCAGCGGCTTCGTCCGCTACGTGTTCAACGACACCTTTGGCTTCGTGCTGCCGCGCCGCTCGGTTGAAATGAGCCAGGTTGGCACCACGGTGGCTTCCAACGACCTGCGCCCCGGCGATCTGGTGTTCTTCAACACCATGCGCCATACGTTCTCGCACGTTGGCATCTATATCGGTGACAACAAGTTCGTGCATGCACCGTCCACCGGCAGCAAGATCCGTGTCGACGACATGCGTGCCTCGTACTGGGTGACGCGCTACAACGGCGCCCGCCGTATCGACGATGCACCGCAGGACAGCGGCAGCGCCAACAACCTTGGCAATATGGTCGAGACCCTCAAGCGCTTCGACCCGAACGCAGTCAACCGCCCGCTCTACGGCGGCTGACGGACTGGTGGGTTGGAGGACATCGTCCGCACCGGACATAAAAAAAGGACTGCCTGGCAGTCCTTTTTTCATTTGCGTGCCGCGCCCTTACTGGGCGGCGACCGTCCCGGCGGGCCGAAGCCTTGCCTGGGCCAGCTTGTCGCGCAGGCTGGCCATGACGGCGGCGGTGGCTTGCTCGCCGGCCAGGATGGCGCGATTGCGCGAGGCGAAGTCGCTGCCGCCCATGTCCGGCAGGTCCGGGCGGATCACCACATCGGCCCGCGCCAACGCCATCTTGCTGATCGACTGTCCCATGATGGCGGTGGTCTGCAGCAATACGCCGCTCTGGCCGTTGCTCTTCTGGCTGGAAGGCTCGGCCGAGATATTCACGGCGATCACGAAGTCAGCGCCCATGGCGCGCGCGGAGTCCACCGGTACGGGTTCGACCAGCCCGCCATCCACGTAGTCGTGCCCCTGGATCGATACCGGCTGGAACACGCCCGGCACGCTGCTGGAAGCGCGCACCGCCTGGCCCGTGTTGCCGCGCCGGAACAGGATGCCCTGTCCGGTCTTGAGGTCGGTGGCGACGATGCCCAGCGGCAGCTTCATGGCTTCGATGGGGCGATTGGCGATCAGCTTGTTCACGTAGTTCTGCAGCGCTTCGCCCTTGAGCCAGCCGCCGAAGCGCGTGCCGAAGGGCAGGGCCCAGTCGGCGATGGCGGCTTCGTCCATCGTCAACGCCAGCTTGTTGAGCTGGAACCCGCTCATGCCGGAAGCGTAGAGCGCCGCAACCACCGCGCCGGCGCTGGTGCCGGTGACGAGCTCAGGGTGGATGCCCTGGGCCTCCAGCGCCTTGATCACGCCGATATGGGCGAAGCCGCGCGCGGCGCCGCCGCCAAGCGCGAGGCCTATCTTGATGGGGCGAGGTGGCACCGTGGGCGCCACCGCCGGTGTTTCGGGCGTGGTGGCCAGGGTGCCCGGCTTGGGGCCAAAGGAGCAGGCAGCCAGCAGCGCTGCCGCGCCGGCGCCAAGGAAATTGCGTCGTTGCATGGGTAACCGATGGAAGAAAAATGGCGCAATCGTCACGGCCAGCACGCATGACGGCTGAAATATGCCGTCCGCGCTGGCCACGCGTCCCGCGCGACAGCATTCAGACCGGGCAGAGCATAAATGATTCCGCGTGCGCCGGGCATCCCGAGGCCGGGTGGGGCAGCCACGCCCTGCTTGCTATAATGCGGCGATCCTACACCCCGGCCTGCGCGCATTCGTGCGCGGGCTTTTTTGTTTCATTCCTCTATGACACAACAACGCGTCCGCACCCGCTTCGCGCCGAGCCCGACCGGCTTCATTCACCTCGGCAATATCCGCTCCGCGCTCTACCCCTGGGCCTTTGCGCGCCGCATGCAGGGCGATTTCATCCTGCGCATCGAGGACACGGACGTGGAGCGTTCGTCGCAGGAGTCGGTGGACGTGATCCTGGAGGGCATGGCCTGGCTCGATCTCGATATCGATGAAGGCCCGTTCTACCAGATGGAGCGCATGGACCGCTATCGCGAGGTGGTCAAGCAGATGCTGGACAGCGAGCTGGCCTATCCCTGCTACATGAGCACCGAAGAGCTGGACGCCCTGCGCGACGCGCAGCGCGAGCGCGGCGAGAAGCCGCGCTACAACGGGTTCTGGCGTCCTGAGCCGGGCAAGGTCCTGCCGGCGCCGCCGGCTGGCGTGCAGCCGGTGATCCGTTTCAAGAATCCGATTGGCGGCAGCGTGGTTTGGGATGACGCGGTCAAGGGCCGGATCGAGATCTCCAACGACGAGCTGGACGACCTGGTGATCGCCCGCCCCGACGGTACGCCGACCTACAACTTCTGCGTGGTGATCGATGATCTCGACATGCGGATCACCCACGTGATCCGCGGCGACGACCACGTCAACAACACCCCGCGCCAGATCAACATCATCCGCGCGCTGGGCGGCGTCGCTCCCGTGTACGCGCACTTGCCGACCGTGCTCAACGAGCAGGGCGAGAAGATGAGCAAGCGTCATGGCGCCATGCCTGTGACCGGCTACCGCGACGAGGGCTACCTGCCCGAGGCTGTCCTCAACTACCTGGCCCGCCTGGGCTGGGCGCACGGCGATGCCGAGATCTTCTCGCGCGAGCAGTTCGTCGAATGGTTCGACCTGGAGCATCTGGGCAAGTCGCCGGCGCAGTACAACCCGGAAAAGCTGGCCTGGCTGAACAACCACTACATCAAGGCCGGCGACAACGCGCGCCTGGCGGGCCTGACCCAGCCGTTCATCGAGGCGCTGGGTGGCAAGGTGGAGGGCGCCAGCCTGGAAGGCGTGATCGGGCTGGTGAAGGACCGCGCGAATACCCTGAAGGACGTGGCGCAGGCCGCGCTGCTGTTCTACCGCGGAGAGCCGCAGGCGGATCCGGCGCTCAAGGCAGAGCATCTCAACGCCGACATCCTGCCGGCGCTGCAGGCCCTGGCTACACGGCTGGAGGCGCTCACCGAGTGGAAGCGCGAGCAGATCAGCGCGGCCTTCAAGGCGGTGCTGGCCGAGTTCGGCCTGAAGATGCCCAAGCTGGCCATGCCGGTCCGTCTGCTGGTGGCGGGGCAGTTGCAGACGCCCGCTATTGATGCCGTGCTGGAGCTGTTCGGGCGCGACACGGTGTTGCGCCGTATCCGGGCCGGACTGGCCTGAAATAATTTGCAGAAAGTTCTGGCAGGGGCTTGCGCTCCTGTCAGGAATTCAGCATAATCTCGTTCTCCCTGCAGCGCGGACAAAAACCAAGCGGGCATAACGGATGGAAGCGATAAGAAGTAATCCCGCAGTAATGCGGATCGCGGAAAAAAGTTAAAAAAAGGGGTTGCAAAAAAGCAAGGTTGTTTATATAATCTTGTCTTCGCTGAAACGAAGAAACAAACGCGAAACGCAGCGAAAGCTGCGGCAGCAAAAAGAAGCAAGCAGTAACGTAGTACCATGGGGCTATAGCTCAGCTGGGAGAGCGCTTGCATGGCATGCAAGAGGTCAGCGGTTCGATCCCGCTTAGCTCCACCAAAATGCCGGAAGTTTCGAGTGTGGTAAATCGAGGCTTTCCGGGTGTGGTGAGGATCTGTTAATCAAGGTCTTCGCTGCGCCAGACGAAATAAGTCGAAAGACAAGTTTCTGTCCCCATCGTCTAGAGGCCTAGGACATCACCCTTTCACGGTGAGTACAGGGGTTCGAATCCCCTTGGGGACGCCAGATAACGAACGTAACCAAACGTTCGGTTTGTCGTCGGCAGCATGGCTGCCAATGATAAGTAAGAGTATGGAGTGGTAGTTCAGTTGGTTAGAATACCGGCCTGTCACGCCGGGGGTCGCGGGTTCGAGTCCCGTCCACTCCGCCAAAACTAAACCCGCATGGTTATGCCATGCGGGTTTTTTCTTTTGCTGTCCGGCATTCGCTCCGGCAGTTATTCATAATCCCTGCAATTTGCTTTGGCTTGCGCGCGATGGTAGTGCGAGCCATTATGTCAGGCCGCGCCCGCTGCTCAGGCGGACATTATCTAGTTGCCTCCCGCGGCGATCCGATATTGGCCGGCTAACTGCCCCTGTCGCCGCACAGATAATCCCGCCTCCATGCGCTCCAGGTCTGCTCAGCTTGCGCTGCGCCGGCTGACCGCGATGAAGTAGCGTACCAGCAGCGAGCCGGCGATGGCCAGGCTCACGCTGTTAGCCAGCCAGAACCCTGCGGCCCCCCGCGTGAAAGCGGGCAGGCCATCGATCAGGCCAAAGCCCAGCATGTAGCCGCCCCCCAGGCCGACGCCCCAGAGGGACACCGCGTAGATCAAGGTCGGCACCAGTGCGATCTTGTAGGCGCGCAGGATGAACGCCGTCATGACCTGTACCGCGTCGAAGGCCTGGTAGAAGGCGATGAACAACATGAGAGGAAGGGCGGCGCGCACCACTGCCGGATCCTTGGCGTAGGCATGCAGCAGCGGTTCGCGCAAGATCCACAGCAGGCCGCCGACCATGATCGCCAGCGATGCCGCCAGGCAGATGCCACGCCGGGCAATGCGGCGTGCGCCGGCCTGGTCACGTGCCCCAATGGACTGCGCTACCAGTGTGGAGGTGGCGATCGCCAGCGACAGCGGCAGCATGTAGGCCACCGCCCCGAGGTTGGCGATGATCTGGTGGCCAGCGAGTATCGGCCGCGCTTGCGGCCAGGCCCAGCTGGAAAAGATCTGCAGGGGACGGTAGGCCGCGTTGCGCCGCAGGATCAGGACGGCCGAGATGCACCAGATCCAGCTGATCAGCGCCGAGGCCAGCGCGCAGCCCGGTCCGCCCATTGGTGCCAGGCCGAAGCCTCCGCCGATAAACCAGGCATTGAGCGGAATCTTCACCGACAGCCCGACGAGTTGCAGCACGGTCACCATCACCGGGCGCGACAAGGCGTTGTTCAGCGCGGAGTAGATGCGAAAACCCAATGCGGCCGGCAAGCCGAACGCCTGGATTTGCAGGTAGCGGGTGGCCTTTTCGACCAGCTCCGGCGGTGCCTGGGCAAACTCCAGCAACGGGCCGGGGAACAAGAGCAGCAACATGCCGGGGATGGCCAGCGCCAGTCCCAGCCAGGCGGCCTGCCTGACCTCGCTGCCGATTTCCGCGCCGCGCCCGGCGCCATGAAGCTGGCCGGCGATCGGGGCAAGGGCTTGCAGCACGCCCATCAAGCTGATGTAGACCGTGACGTAAATCGACCCGCCCAGCCCCACGGCGGCAAGGTCGATGGCCGAGGCCCGCCCGGCCATGATGGTATCGATCACGCCAAAGGCAATCACCGCAAGCTGGCCGACCAGGACCGGTGCGGCCAGCACGGAAATGCGGCGGATATCGTGGAACATGTTCATGCGGGCAGGCGCGGCGCGCTCCCCTCAGGGGTGGCTCGGCAGCCGGCGCCCAGGCAGGCTGGGCCTGGGCGGCGCAACCCGGGACATATCAACCAGGCGATACATGCGGAAGCGCTCGTCGCGGTCGGAGGGGCGCCGGCCTTCCCAGATCAGGCGCCATTCGAAATGCGAGATGCTGGTGGGCTCGCCATAGTCGACGGGGTCATGGCGCAGCAGGACGTCGCAGCTGTCGTTCGGGCCGCCAAAGCGGATATGGCCGAAGTAGGCAAACGAGGCCAGCTGCGCGTCGCCCATGCGAATCGGCTGCACACAGTTATAAGCGGTGGGCAGCGCCATCGAGGCGGCTTGCGCCACATCGCGATAGGTCTTGCCGTAGTTGATCGATGGCATCCACAGCGTCATTGCCAGCACCCACATCAACGTGGTGCCCGCGGCCGAGATCACCACGGGGCGCCAGATCTGCTTGGGCGCGCGCGACAGGCGCCAGCGCACGATCAGGATCCAGGCTGCCGTCACCAGCAGTGCATAAATGATCGCGCTGACGGTGAAGTCTTGCTGGAAGCCCGGCAGCAGGCGGTAGATATTGGCGGCGATGCGCGGAGGCTGGCCCGTCGTCCTGGCGATCCACATGAACCACACAAAGCCGCCGAAGATGGTGAAGAACAGCAGGGCGAACCAGTCGATCGCGTTGATGGCGGCGCGCGTGAGCGTTGGCAAGCCGAACGCGGCAAGCACGGCCATCAGCAGGCAATCGGCCACACCGGCCAGGTAAATAGCAGCAGGTTGCGCGCGATGAAGTTGAGCGCGGTGGCGTTCGGCGCGCCATAGGTGCGGCGATCGTAGCGCGACCACTCGCGGATAAAGGTCACGGCGTCGTTGTGGTCGGTGGCGCCGAAGTAGGCGGCGGCCATCCAGGCTGCCACCAGTGCCAGCGCGAGCGGCACGCTCGCCAGCAACAGGCGCGGCAAGCCCAGGGGCTTGCAGGCCAGGCCGCAGATGATGACCGAGACCAGCAATACCAGCGGGATGACCGGCCCGCTGGACAGGGTCAGCGCGCCGAGCCCGGCACCCAGCCAGATGCCGCCCTGGATCGGTTTGTCCAGGCTGCGCACCATGCCATACAGGCTCATGGCGACAAAGCAAACCTGGCCTACCTGCGGCGTGGTCTCGTGGCCGCGCATGGCCAGGCCTACGCAGGCCAGGAAGATCAGCAAGGCGCCGTCGGCCAGCGTGCGGCCGTAGTCGCGCGCATTGGGCTGGCCGCCGAAGACATAGGCGAAAGGCTGCACCTCGGCGCGCCGGCCGAGCAGGTAGGTGGCGTACCAGATCAGTGTGCAGGTGCCGAAATAGAAGAGCGCCGTGGCGATGCGTGACGCGTCCGGGGCGCCGAGCCAGCCGCCAAACAGGCGGATCATCAGGGCGCCGACCCAGAACACCAGCGGTCCGTCTTCGCCGTAAGGGCGGCCCACGATATTGGGCATCAGCCAGTCCTGGGTGCCGCCGGTGGCCAGTTGCCACATCACGCCGAAACCGGCCGCATCCTCGTTTTTCCACGGATCGCGGCCGAACAGGCCAGCCAGGCCGTAGATGATGCAGATAGCCAGCAACAGCGCGCGTGGAAGCGTGCCGGTGGCGGCTGCGGTCAGGTGGACACGGGAAGTCTTGGCTGCGCTCATTGATTGGTGGGGCTTGGGGGCGGCCGGGGCGGGCGCTCCCGGTTAGCAGCGTGCGGAGGCGCCGGTTGGTGCCGGTCGCGCGGAGGCTGCAAAAGCAAAGAGGCAGCCGATGCTGCCTCTTTGCTTGGGTGCGCGGCGCCGGAGCATCTTGTCCGAGGCCATGCAGCGAGCGGGCTCGCGGCGAATTACTTCGCGGTGAGCTTGTTCAGCTTGCTGCCGAACTTCTGACGGAACTTCTCGACGCGGCCGGCCGTGTCCATGATCTTCTGGGTGCCGGTGTAGAACGGGTGCGATTCCGACGAAACTTCGATCTTGGCCAGCGGATATTCCTTGCCGTCGCGGGTGATCGTGTCGCGCGTCTGGATGGTCGAGCGGGTCACAAAGCTGAAGTCGTTCGACACGTCGAGGAATACGACTTCGCGATAATTCGGGTGAATGCCTTCTTTCATGGTGTTTCCTTTCAGGTTGGGTAGCCAGTCCGTTGTTTGCCGTGCTGCTGCTGCTGCCATTGCCAAAAGCGCCAGACCCTGCGCCTGGAGCTGGTGGCGCCTGTGGCGTCTGTGGTATTGGCAGCGTTGCGGCGAACGAACCACTTGCCGATAACGGACAATCCGGGATTATCGCAGAAAAACAAAAAGCTGGGCAAGTTTTGAGTGCGCGATGCGCACGGCAGGCGCGGGTGCCTGGATGTCTATTTTTGATCACATCGAGGCCGGGTCCTGGCGGTAGAACGCGGCCAGCGCGTCATAAAGCACCGGCCAGTGCCGGCGCAAGCCGGCTGGTTCGACAAAGAAGGTCTCCGAGGCCACCGCGAAGAACTCGCTTGGCGCCTCGCAACCATACGGGTCGATCACCCGCAACGCCGGAGGCAGCCGCTCCGGATGGTCCCAGGCATGGTCGGACTGCTGCTCGCATGCGTCCGCGAAGCGGTCGTACTCGGTGAGGAAATTCTCCGCCCATTGCTCGCGGTCGATGCCCGGATGGAGCACGCGTGAGAAAGGGGGGACGCCGTCCGGTTCGCCATCGAGCATGTCGAGTTTGTGGGCGAACTCGTGGATGACCACGTTGTAGGTGTCGTCGGGGTGAGCGTGGCGCGCATTCAGTCCGGCGCCGGGCGTCTGCACATCGGGCCAGGAGAGGATGACCGGCCCGTGTTCCCAGGCTTCGCCGCTGGCTTCCTCGACTACGCCATGCACCAGCCCGATCTCGTCCTCGACGGTACGGCGGATGACGAACTCGCCGGGGTAGAGCACGATGCCGCGCCAGCCGCGATACCATTCGATGCCCAGCTTGAGGATGGGCACGCAGGCCTGCAGCGCCACGCTTGTCACCATCTCGTCGGTGAGCGGCAGGTCGTGCGCGGTGGAGTATTCCTTGTCGGCGATGAACAGCGTGGCGAGCTCGCGCAGGGCCGCGAGATCGGCGGCGCCATAGCGCTGCACGAACGGCAGCGTGGCCACCGTGTGTGCCCAAAGCGCGTCGGGAATCGCGTAGTGCTCGAGTTTGCGCACGCGCGAGCGCGCACGCAGGAAGTGGCTCAGTCGGCCAAGCATGGAACTCCTGCAGACACGGGGCGGAAATGCAAAAAGGGCGCGCCGCGGCACGCCCTTCCAGTGCAATGCCAGCGCTGCGAACCGCAGCGCGCGGCATAGCGAACGATCAGCCGCCTCTGCGCATCATATCGAAAACACTCGGCGTTGTTCTTGGTCGCCTTCATCTTGTCGAGGATGAACTCCATGGCCTGCACTTCGTCCATGTCCGAGATGAACTTGCGCAGCACCCAGACCTTTTGCAGGATTTCGGGCTTGATCAGCAGTTCTTCGCGGCGCGTGCCGGACTTGTTCAGGTTGATCGACGGATAGACGCGCTTTTCCGCCAGGCGGCGTTCCAGGTGCACTTCCATGTTGCCGGTGCCCTTGAACTCTTCGTAGATCACGTCGTCCATGCGGCTGCCGGTTTCGATCAGCGCGGTGGCGATGATGGTCAGCGAGCCGCCTTCTTCCAGGTTACGCGCGGCGCCGAAGAAGCGCTTCGGGCGTTGCAGCGCGTTGGCGTCCACACCACCGGTCAGCACTTTGCCCGAGGCCGGCACCACCGTGTTGTAGGCACGTGCCAGGCGGGTGATCGAGTCCAGCAGGATCACCACGTCGCGCTTGAGTTCGACCAGGCGCTTGGCCTTTTCGATCACCATTTCTGCGACCTGCACGTGGCGGATGGCGGGTTCGTCGAAGGTCGACGCCACCACTTCGCCGCGCACCGAGCGCATCATTTCGGTCACTTCTTCCGGGCGCTCGTCGATCAGCAGCACGAACAGGTCCGCTTCCGGATGGTTGTTCGCAATCGCGTGGGCGATGTGCTGCAGCATCACGGTCTTGCCGGACTTGGGCGAGGACACCAGCAGGGCGCGCTGGCCACGGCCGATCGGCGCGATCATGTCGATGATCCGGCCGGTGATGTTTTCCTCGGCGCGGATTTCGCGCTCGAGCGTGAGCGGCCGGTTCGGGTGCAGCGGCGTCAGGTTCTCGAACATGATGCGGTTCTTCACCGCTTCAGGCGCTTGCCCGTTGACCTTGTCCACCTTCACCAGCGCGAAATAGCGCTCGCCGTCCTTGGGGGTCCGTACTTCGCCCTCGATCGTGTCGCCGGTATGCAGATTGAAGCGGCGGATCTGCGATGGGCTGATGTAGATGTCGTCCGTGCTTGCCAGGTAGGAGGTCTCGGGCGAGCGCAGGAAGCCGAAGCCGTCCGGCAGGACTTCCAGGGTGCCGTCACCAAAGATGATTTCGCCCAGCTTGGCGCGCTTCTTCAGGATCGCAAACATCAGCTCCTGTTTGCGCATCCGTTGTGCGTTGTCGATCTCGAGGGTCGCGGCCATTTCGAGAAGCGCAGACACGTGAAGCGATTTGAGTTCTGTCAGGTGCATAGACGAGGGGTACAGAGGCGCCCGGACGGGCTGGACCTAAAGGAAGGGGGAAGAAATGAGCGAACGCTCGGGGAAGTTGTTGATGCCATCTTAGCACAATCCGGACGGTGCGCCAGGGAAGGCGCACGCACGTCGGATTGTGACTACACCGGGGGCACGCCTGATGGCGCCGCGCCCCGGGCCGGCGTATTACAGATTGCCGTCGAGGAATGCGGTCAGTTGCGACTTGGACAGCGCGCCGACCTTTTGCGCGGCAACCGCGCCATTCTTGAACAGGATCAGCGTGGGGATGCCGCGGATGCCGAACTTGGCCGGCACTTGCTGGTTCTCATCGACGTTGAGCTTTGCGATCTGCAGCTTGTCGCCGTAGTCCTTGGCCACTTCGTCCAGGATCGGGGCGATCATCTTGCAAGGACCGCACCATTCTGCCCAGAAGTCGAGCAGGACAGGCTTGTCGGACTGGAGCACGTCTGCGTCGAAGGAGGCGTCGCTCACATACTTGATTTGTTCACTCATGGCGGAAAACCTCTGGTTTCGCTCTGTTTGATTTGAAGGCGGGATTTGCCGAACCGCTACATTACACGAGTTTGCGCATACCCGTAGGCGGGCGCCTTACCCGGTGCGGGCTGTCCCGAGCGACAGGACAGCCACGACTGGCGGGATATCGCTCATATGTTACCAGTTGATGGGAATTCAATACCCTGCCCGCCAACCGCACGGTGCGCTGCCGTACGCGGTGATGAACCCCGGCCGGTGCGGCTGCGCGCTAACGCCATTCTGCCCGCGAAGCCAAGCCTGGTGGAATCATTGTATTAATCGGCGCAAGAGCTTTTATCAATCGGGAGTCGCGCCGAAGTTCGCCGCCAGGCGTTCGACGTGTGACTTATGGGTAACGTTTATTCTGCTTTGCCGCGCGGGGCGAAGGTCTTGCGCAAGCGCAATCCAATGCGATGCAAAGGTCGCGCGGCGCCCCCGGGCGCGTAGAATAGAATCATGCGCCCGGCCTCGGCCCGGCGCCTTCCCGCGCAACAGACAAGGCTATAGACCATGACGCCAGACACCCCTTCCAAGCCGGATCCGCAGCAGCCCCCCGAAGTGGAACACTTGAGCGACGCGCTGGATCACATCAATGCCGCGGTCGAGCAAGAGAGCATTGCCGGTGGGGCGGCCAAGGGCCTCCTGTACAGCGTCATCGAGACACTGGGCGCGCTGGTAGGCGACCCCGACCTGCCCGAGCACGCTCGCTCCGGCTACCAGGGCTTGCTGGAGACCGCGCGCGAAATCCGCTCACGCCTCGAGGCCGGCAGCCACTGAAGGCTCTCCGGGTATTCCCGTATTTTTCGCGCATTCCGATGCGCGATGCACGGTTGCGCGCCGCGCGCTGTCGTGCCATGGCATCCGATCCGGCCGTCACTCTCGTTTCATGACCTCGCTGCAATTTCGTCCCGGCCCCGACTTCCTGCCGCAGGCCGCTGCCGCGGCCTGGTATTTCCTCGACCGCTGCGGGGAGCAGCAAGGCGCTGCGCATGTGGTGGTGCCCACCGCCGCGCAGATTCCCGGCGTGCGCCAGGCGCTGGACGCCGCCGCGCGCGCGGCCGGCACGCCGCGGCTGCTGCCGCGCGTGGTTACCATTGGCCACTGGTTGCTCGACTTGCCGCCGGACCCGATCCCGGTGCGCAGCCATGCGGCCCGGCTGCTGGCCGTGCAGCAGGCCATCCGCGCGCAGGACTGGTTGCGGCGCGCATTTGGGGCGCAGACCGAGGCCGCGGCGTGGGGGCTGGCGCAGACGCTGCTCACCATCAGCGATGAACTGAGCGCACGCTGGCTCGACGACGACGCCATCCGCGACGAAGATGTCGATGGGGACGACCGCGCGGCCCTGCTGCAGGGCGCGCTGGAACGGACCTATGCGCATCTGTCTTCCCGTTTCCTTGGCGAGGAGGCACGCATCGTCATGGCCTTCTGGCAAGCCTTGTCAGGCCCGGACGATCCACTGCCGGCGCGCCGCCGCACGCTGCACCGGCTGGCCCAGCACCTGGATGGCCCGGTCCTCTGGCTCGGGCCGACGCCGCCCCAGCCAATCGAGGAAGCGTTCCTGCGGCAGGCCGCCGAGCTCGTGCCGGTGATCCGCATCGGCTACGACTGGACTGCGCAGTCCGTGCAGGCGCAGAGTGGCTCGCTCGATGACGAAGCCGGCGACGGGCACGGCGAGTCCGACTGGTACGACACCCTGCTGGCGCTGTGGCCTGAGGCGCGGCTGCCTGGCCAGAACGAGACGGCGCCGCGCCGCGCGCCGCGTGGCCTGCCGGCTGAGCGTGCGCGCGTGCGCGTGATCGGCAGCGCGCGCTTCGAGGACGAAGCCGGCGCGGCCGCCGAGCAGCTCGTGCAGTGGCTCAACGAAGGCCGCCGCCACGTGGCGCTGGTGGCGCACGACCGCGTGGTGGCGCGGCGCGCGCGCGCCTTGCTGGCGCGCGCCGGCGCGCCGGTGCGCGATGAAACCGGCTGGAAACTCTCGACCACACGCGCCGCGGCCGCGTTGATGCGCTGGTTCGACCTGCTCAACCAGGACGGCGATACCTCGGCGCTGCTCGACCTGCTAAAGAGCCCATTCTGCCTGCCCGGCTTTGCGCTGCGCGGCGAGGCCATCGCCGCGCTCGAGCGGCAGATCCGGCGCGACGGTATCAGCGGTGGCTGGCGCCGCTTGCAGCAGCGCTTCCGCCCGGAGTCCGCTGACCAGACTGGCGGTGGCGACAACGGCGGTGACGCGGAACAAGACGTCCGCCGCGCCGCCCGGCAGGCCGCGTGCGAGCTGGTGCAGTGTCTTGCGGCCGAAGCCGGCGCCTGGCCGCGCGGCAACGCGCAACACCCGGTCTCGACCTGGCTGGAGCGCCTCGATGCCACACTCGATGTGCTCGGCATGCGCGAGGCGCTCTCGTCCGACGATGCCGGCATGCAGTTGCTCGACGCGCTCGCGCGCCTTGCCGATCTGCCGCAGGACGAAACGGGCTCGGGCGCCACGCTCGATCTCGGCGAATTCCGCTCCATGCTGTCGGCCTTGCTTGAGTCCGTCGCCTACAAGGAGCCCTCGGCCAGCGGCGCCGCGCGCATCACCATCTTGCCGCTCAACGGCGCGCGCATGCGCCGCTTCGACGGGGTCGTGGTGGTGGGTTGCGACGACACGCAGCTCCCCTCAAGCGCTGCCGAGCTGATGTTCTTCTCCAACCAGATGCGGCGCGAGCTTGCGCTGGAAGACCGCGAGGTGCGCTTCGCCCAGCAGGCGCGCGACCTGGCCGAGGTCTTGCTGAACAACGACGACGTGGTGCTCACCTGGCAGCGGCTGGGCGCGCGTGGCGAGCCCAAGCACGTGTCGGGCTGGATCGAGCGGCTCAGCGCGTTGTGCTCGCGCGCGGGCGCGCCGATCGAGGCGAGCGCGCCGCCGGTGCTGCACGAGACCTTCGCCGAGGTGGGCGGCATGCCCGCGCCCGCGGCATCGGAGCTGGTGCCCGCGCGCTGGAGCGCGCAGGCGTACAACATGCTGCGCCGCTGTCCCTACCAGTTTTTTGCCGGCCGCATGCTCGGGCTGGCGGGGCTGGAAGTCGTCAGCGACGACCTCGAAAAACGCGATATCGGCGAATTGCTGCACCGCGTGCTGCTGCGTTACCACCGCGAAGCGTCGCAGGACGGCTTGCGCCGCGAGGACGCTCGCCTGGCGCGTCTGCGCGAGATTTCCGATCACGAGTTCGGCGCGCTGATGAAGGAGGATGGCAACGCCATCGGCTACTACCGCCGCTGGTGCGAAGTGCTGCCCTCGTATGTGGCGTGGCAGGCCGAGCGCGAAGCGCAGGGCTGGTTCTGGGAAGACGGCGAGCTCGATGCCACAGTCGACCTGCCCATGCCCGACGGCCAGCCGCTGCGCGTCAACGGCCGCATCGACCGGCTCGACCGCGCACGCGACGGCAGCCGCGCGGTGCTGGATTACAAGACCCAGACCATGCTGCGCCTCAAGCGCAAGGTGGGGGACGTGGAAGAGGATTGCCAGTTGCCGTTTTATGGATTGCTGCGCGCCGACGTTGCCGGTGGCAGCTGGGTGGCGCTCGAAGGTGCGAAGGAAGGGCCGCCGGCACCCCAGCGCGAAGTGAGCCTGCCTGACTTCGACGCCGCGGTGGCGTGGCTCGAACAGCAATTGCGCAGCGACGTGATGCGCCTGCGCCAGGACGCGCCGCTGCCGGCCTTTGGGGACGCCAGCGCGTGCACCTACTGCACGGCCCGCGGCCTGTGCCGCAAGGGTTTCTGGGAAAGCACGGCGTTGCCGCCGGGGATCGGGGGCCGCGCATGAGCATCCATGCCTATCAGCGCGATGGCCAGCCGGTTGCCGAGGCCGAGTTCACGCGTGCGGCGTGCGACCCCGCCAGCTCCGTGGTGGTCGAGGCCTGCGCGGGCAGCGGCAAGACCTGGCTGCTGGTGGCGCGCCTGCTACGCCTGTTGCTGGCCGGCGCGGCGCCGCACGAGATCCTCGCCATCACCTTTACGCGCAAGGCAGCCGAGGAGATGCGCGAGCGCTTGCTGGAAGTACTGGCACAGCTCGCGCGCGACGACGACGATGCGGTGATCGCCGCGCTCACGCAGCGCGGGCTGGCGCCCGATGCCGCACGCGCCGCGCTGCCGCGCGCGCGCGGCCTGCATGCGCAGGTGCTGGCCGCGCCCGGGCGCATGGCCATCGATACCTTCCATGGTTGGTTCGGCACGCTGCTGCGCGGCGCGCCGCTGGCGTCGGGCATCGTGCCGGGCGCCACGCTGCGCGAAGACGCGCTGCGCATGAAGCGCGAGGCCTGGGCGCCGTTCTGGCAGGCCCTGGCCACGCCGCCGTATGCCAACCTGCGCGCAGCCTTCGAGCGCCTGGTGGATGCCATTGGCGAGTTCCAGGCGCGGGCCTTGCTCGATGCCATGTTCCACGCGCGCAGCGAGTGGTTCGCGTTCCGCGAAAGCGCCGATCCCGCCGAGGCGCTCGCCGCGGACCTGGGCGAGGATGCCCAGGTCGACGTGCTGCTGGAAGTGCTGGCTGACGACAGCTGGCTCGACGCCTGCCAGGGCATGGCGTCGCAGCTGGGCCGGGGCGGCAAGACCGAGCAGGCCCACGCCACGCGCCTGGCCGACGCGATCCTGGCGATCGGCGCCTGGCGTGAAGCGGGCGCCGCGCTCGGCGAGCCTGCCGAGCGCGCGTTCGCCATGTTGCGCGACGCGTTTTTCACCGCCGCCGGCAAGCCGCGTTCGCTGCGCGCTACCGCGGCGCTGACCAAGGCGCTCGGTGGCGAGGCGATGGTCGACGCGTTCCTCGCCGGGCACGGCGACATGTGCGCCGCGCTCGAGCAAGTTGCGCAACGCCGCTGCGAGGCCGCGGTGCTGGCGGTCAACCTGGCGCTGTACGAGCTGGGCGACGCGCTGCTGACGCGCTACCAGCATCACAAGTCCGAGCAGCGCGCGATGGATTTTGCCGACCTCGAATGGCTGGCCGCGCGGCTGATGCGCGACGAGGAGACCGCGACCTACCTGCAGGTCCGGCTCGACGCGCGCTACCGCCACCTGTTGCTCGACGAGTTCCAGGACACCAACCCGCTGCAGTGGCGCATCCTGCAGGGCTGGCTGGCCGGCTACGCGGGCCTGGGCGAGCGGCCCACGGTGTTCCTGGTGGGTGATCCCAAGCAGTCGATCTATCGCTTCCGCCGCGCCGACGCGCGCCTGTTCCAGACCGCCAGCGAGATGTTGCAGGCGGGTTTTGGCGCCACCGTGCTGCGGACCAATCGCACCCGCCGCAACCGTCCGGAAGTGCTCGACTGGGTCAACGCGGTGTTTGATACCGCGCGCGCCGACGGACGCTATCCGCTGTTCGAGACGCAGACCACGGCGCTGGACGAGCCCGGCGGCCCGGTGTGGCTGCTGCCGCTGGTCGAGCCCGAGGCGGAGCCAGCACCGCAAGATGATGCGGCTAACGATGACGATGAGACGGCCCGGGACGCCACAACGCACCGCGATACCCTGACGCAGCCGCGCCAGCACGAGGGCGATTCGCTGCGGCTCGAAGAGGGCCGGCGCGTGGCCGCGTGGTTGCGCCACATCCGCGCCACGGTCGCCCGTCGCCGACAGCCAGGGCCCGCGGCCCGCACGCTGGAGCGACGTGCACCTGCTGGTGCGCCGCAAGACCCATCTGGCGGAATACGAACGCGCCTTCCGCGAGGCTGGCATTCCCTGCCTGAGCCCGCGCCGCGGCGGTCTGCTGGCCACGCTGGAAGCGCTCGACCTGTCCGCCTTGCTGGCCTTCCTGATGACGCCGGAATCGGACCTGGACCTGGCCCACGTGCTCAAGAGCCCGCTGGTGGGCGCGACCGATGAGGACCTGATCGCCATTGCGCAGATGACCCAGGCGTGGGAGCCGCGGCCTGGCTGGTGGGCCTGCCTGCGGGAGCAGGGGTTGCCCGAATTCAGCAGTCCGGCGCTGCGCGATGGCGTTGCGCGCCTGCGCCACTGGCTGGAGGTGGCGCCGCATCGCCCGGTGCATGACCTGATCGACCACATCTACCATGGCGGCGAAGTGCGCCGGCGTTACGCCGAGGCCGCGCCTGCCGAGATCCGCGACCAGGTGCTGGCCAACCTCGATGCCTTCCTCAAGCTCTCGCTCGACCTCGATGGCGGACGCTACCCGAGCTTGCCGAAGTTCATCGACGAGTTGCAGGAAATCCGGCGCGGCGAGGAGGGGGAAAGCCCGGATGAAGGCGGCATGGCCGACAGCGCGGAAGACGCGGAAGGCGACGCCGATGCCGACGACGCCACCGACAATGCGCAGGACGCGGTCCACATTCTCACCGTGCACGCCGCCAAGGGGCTGGAGGCCCCGTTCGTCGTGCTGCTGGACGCCAACCACAGCGACGGCGCCGCGGACCGCGGCGGCATCCTGATCGACTGGCCGCCGTCCTCGGCAGTGCCGGTGCATTTTTCCGCCTATGGCAAGCGCAGCACGCGCGGGCTGTCTCGCGCGCCGCTGTTCGAGGCTGAGGCAGCCTTGGCCGAGCGCGAGAACTGGAACCTGCTCTACGTGGCGATGACGCGCGCGCGCCAGGGCTTGCTGGTGAGCGGCGTCAAGGGGCGCGCATCGCGCGGCGCCGAGAGCGCCGAGGGCAACCGCGAGATCGCCGGCAGTTGGTATGCGCGGCTGCTGGCGGCCGGGGTCGGCGTGGAAGTCGAGCCGTTCCCGGCGGCCTCCGCGCAGGACATGGCCGATGCCGCGGCCGGCTTTGATGCGCGCGTGCGCTTTACCGATTTTCGCCAGCGTTACCGCGAAGCGGCCGAAGGCCTGGCGCCGGTGCTGGCGTGGGAAGACGAGGAGGCGGAGCAGGGCGCTGCACCGGGTGGGGACGGCGACCACACGATCGTGTTCGACGCCGACGCGGCGCGTCATGGCGAGCTGCTGCACGCGCTGCTGGAGCGAGTGACGCGTTATCCGGAGGCGTTCGAGGGGTTGCCCACGCCCGAGGTGGTGATGCGCTGGTTCCCGCTGGCGGGCGCCGGCACGGCGCAGGCGCGCACGCTATGGCGGGACCAGGCGCACGCCGCGGTCGAGGGCGCCCGGCGGATGCTGGAAGCGCCGGCGTTGCGGCCGTTGCTGTTCCCGCAGGCAGCAGTCAGCGCCCGTAACGAGGTCGAACTCTACGATGCGCGCGGCCGCCTGCTGCGGATCGACCGCCTGGTGGAGTTTGCCGATCGGGTGGTGATCATCGATTACAAGCTGCGCCTGTTGCCGCAGGAGCATGCGGCCTACGCGCAGCAGCTCGCGGGCTACGTGGCGGCAGTCAGGCCGATGTTCCCGGGGCGGCGGGTCGAGGCCGGCGTGGCCACGGCCGACGGGGAATGGATTGCGGCGGATGCGCTGCAAACGTCGCGCCAGGGCGCGCTGTTCTAGGCAGGGCCTGGGTCATGGAAAACGGGAGGGCATTGCGTGGATGCGGATTCAGCGAGGCCCTGCCGGACAATATGCCATCGGCGGCCTGATGCGCAGACTTGAAGAAAGCGCGATGATGCGAGGGAATGTTACTGCTGGATAGCTGCGGAATACAGCTAGGGGGATGTTAGGGGGACGAGCCTGACCCTCGGCACTGGCGGAAAACGGCTGTGGCTGCTTCGTTCCCGACCTGACCAGGTTGACCGCGCCACCATGCGAGGAGGCCCGTCCGGTCGGCATTGTAACCCAGAGCGGGCGGGGCCGGCGGAATTCCGCGAAATTGATTGCGTAAGTTGATTGCGTAAGTTGATTGAGTAGATTGATTGAGCCATGCAACCCGGACACCTGCGAGATCCACGATGAATGCCAAGGACCAGATGCTTTGCGCCACGCTGCCGCCCCAGGACATCTCCACGGAAGTCCTGCTGGAGAAATACGCGAAGGGCGAGGAGACAACCGCCGCCGATGTGCGCCAGCGGGTTGCGCGCGCGCTGGCCGAGGCAGAGCCCGAGGCGCAGCGCGCGCAATGGGCCGAGCGTTTCCTGTGGGCGCAGGAGCAGGGCTTCGTGCCGGCGGGGCGCATCAACTCGGCGGCTGGCACGCGCATCGAGGCCACGCTGATCAACTGCTTCGTGCAGCCGGTGGGGGATTCGGTATCCGATGCGCGGGATGGCAAGCCGAGCATCTATGCGGCGGTCGCGCAGGCGGCGGAGACCATGCGGCGCGGTGGCGGGGTGGGCTACGACTTCTCCGCGATCCGGCCAGCCGGTGCGCTGGTGCGGGGCACGCACTCGCGCGCCTCGGGGCCGGTGTCCTTCATGAAGGTGTTCGATGCATCCTGCGCCACGGTGGAGTCGGCCGGTTCGCGCCGCGGCGCGCAGATGGGCGTGCTGCGCTGCGACCACCCGGATATCGAGACCTTTATCCACGCCAAGGACCAGGGCGACCTGACCAACTTCAATATCTCCATCGGCGTCAGCGACGACTTCATGCGCGCAGTCGAGGCCGATGGCGAGATCGAACTGGTGCACGAGGCCGAGCCCACGGCGGAAACCATCGCCGATGGCGCCTACCGGCGCGACGACGGCCAGTGGGCCTATCGCCGCGTGCCGGCGCGCCAGTTGTGGGACCAGGTGATGCAGGCCACCTACGATCATGCGGAGCCCGGCATCCTGTTCCTGTCGCATATCAACGATGACAACAATCTCTATTACTGCGAGCGCATCGAGGCCACCAATCCCTGCGCGGAACAGCCGCTGCCGCCCTACGGCTGCTGCGACCTTGGCTCGATCGACCTGACCCGTTTCGTGCGCCAGCCCTTCGCCACGGACAGCCGCTTTGACTTCGAGGCCTTCGCCGAGGTGGTGCGGGTGGCGGTGCGCATGCTCGACAACGTGCTCGACGTGACCTACTGGCCGTTGCCCGAGCAGCGGGCCGAGGCGCACGCCAAGCGGCGCATCGGCCTGGGCTTTCTCGGGCTGGGCAGCGCGCTGGTGATGCTGGGCATCCGTTACGACAGCGAGCCGGGACGCGCACTGGCCGCGCGTATCGCGCAGACCTTGCGCGATACCGCCTACCTGGCTTCGGCCGGGCTGGCGCGGGAGAAGGGCGCTTTCCCCCTCTTCAAGGCCGATGCCTACCTGGCCAGCGGCTTCGCCCGGCGCCTGCCCGCGGCGGTGCGCGAAGCCATCGGCCGCGACGGCGTCCGCAACTCGCACCTGCTGTCGATCGCCCCGACCGGCACCATCACGCTGGCGTTCGCCGACAACGCGTCGAACGGCATCGAGCCCGCTTTCTCATGGACCTACAACCGCAAGAAGCGCATGGCGGACGATAGCTACAAGGTGTTCGAGGTGGCGGACCATGCCTGGCGCCTTTATCGCCACCTCGGTGGCGATATGGCGCAGTTGCCCGACAGCTTTGTCACGGCGCTGCAGATGTCGGCGCTCGATCATATGAAGATGCTCGAGGCGGTCCAGCCCTATATCGACACCAGCATCAGCAAGACGGTGAACGTGCCGCAGGACTATCCGTACGAGGCCTTCCGCAACCTTTACCTGGAAGCCTGGCGCGCGGGGCTGAAGGGGCTTGCCACCTACCGCCCCAATAGCGTGCTGGGCGCGGTGCTGTCGGTGACGCCGCCGGCGGCAGGCGCCCAGGCAGTACCCGCCATGGCCGCCGTGACCGACGACCCGCTGCGCAAGCCATTCGCGAGCCGTCCCGTGGGCGACCTCGAAGGCGTGACGTCGAAGGTCGAGTACATGACTTATGAGGGGCACAAGACGGTCTACCTGACGGTCAACTTCATGCGTGTGGCCGGCTTGCTCGACGGCAAGCCGGTGGCCGTGGAGCGTCCGGTGGAGTTCTTCATGCCGGCCGGGCAGCGCAACGACGGCCAGCAGTGGATCACGTCCACCATGCGGCTGCTGTCGATGGTGGCGCGGTCCGGCGGCTCGATCGCCAAGGCGTTGGCGGACATGCGCAACGTGGTCTGGGACAAGGGCGCGGTGCGCTACGGCACGCTGGCGCGCCAGGACGGCACCGAGGTGCCGCGCTTCCATGATTCCGAGGTGGCGGCGATCGGCTACGCCCTGCAGCGCATCCTGATCAAGCGGGGGTTCCTCGACGCGCAAGGCATCCAGGTGCCGGTGGCGGCGCTTGCCGACCGCCTGGCCGGGCTGGAAGGGCCGGGCGGCGGCGACGGCGGTGGGGCGGCCCAGGCGGCTCGCGCCGGCGGCTCGCCGGCCGCGGCGCTGGGGCTGGGCTCGGGCAAGCCTTGCCCGGAGTGCGGCGCCCATGCCCTGCATAAGGTCGATGGCTGCGCCAAGTGCGCTAACTGCGGTTATGTCGGGGAATGTGGCTAGGGGCTTGGGGCGCAGGGCAGCGCACCTGGCAACCTTGTGAATCGGCATGAATCCCGCCTGACGGACGGCCGCCTTTTGCTACAATCGCCGCCATGAGTTATCAAGTGCTAGCGCGCAAATGGCGCCCCCGGGATTTCACCACGCTGGTCGGCCAGGAGCACGTGGTCCGCGCGCTCACGCACGCGCTGGAACAACAGCGGCTGCACCATGCCTACCTGTTCACTGGCACGCGGGGCGTCGGCAAGACCACGCTGTCCCGGATTCTCGCCAAGGCGCTGAACTGCATCGGGCCGGACGGCACGGGCGACATCACCGCGCAGCCTTGCGGGGTGTGCAAGGCCTGCACCGAGATCGATAGCGGGCGCTTCGTCGACTATATCGAGATGGACGCGGCCTCCAACCGCGGCGTCGACGAAATGGCATCCCTGCTGGACAAGGCGGTGTATGCGCCGACCGCGGGGCGCTTCAAGGTCTACATGATCGACGAAGTGCACATGCTGACCAACCACGCCTTCAACGCCATGCTGAAGACGCTGGAAGAGCCGCCCGCGCACGTCAAGTTCATCCTGGCCACTACCGATCCGCAGAAAATCCCGGTCACGGTGCTGTCGCGCTGCCTGCAGTTCAACCTCAAGCAGATGCCGCCGGGCCATATCGTCAGCCACCTCGACCACGTGCTGGGCGAGGAGCGCATCGTGCGCGAGCCCAACGCGCTGCGCCTGCTGGCTCGGCGGCCCACGGCTCGATGCGCGACGCGCTGTCGCTGACCGACCAGGCCATCGCCTACAGCGCCGGCCAGGTGTCGGAGGCCGCCGTGCGCGGCATGCTGGGCGCGATCGATCAATGCTACCTGGTGCAACTGCTGGATGCGCTGGCCGCCGAAGACGGCGCGGCCATGCTGGCGGTGGCGGATGGCATGGCCGATCGCAGCCTGTCGTTTGCCGGCGCCTTGCAGGATCTCGCCTCGCTGCTGCACAAGATCGCGCTGGCCCAGGCGGTACCGGCCTCGGTCCAGGAAGAATGGCCGGAAGCCGCGGAAGTGCGCCGCTTCGCCGCCGCCTTCGATGCGCAGGAAGTGCAGCTGTTCTACCAGATTGCCAACCTTGGCCGCAGCGAACTGGCGCTGGCGCCGGACGAGTACGCGGGCTTCACCATGACGCTGTTGCGCATGCTGGCTGCGGTGTCGAGGCCGGCGGCCCCGATGCCAGCGGCCAAGGCCGCAGCCCCGGCGCGCAGGGAGCCCGTGCCCCCGCGGCAAGCCGCCACGGATGCGCGCGATGCCGGCCCGAGCGACGACGTTCCGCCATGGGAGCACGCCGGCAGCAGCGACGTGCCGCCCTGGGAAGACCTCCCGCCCGACTTGCCCGTGATCGGGCCCTACGACAGCGATCCCGAGCCGATGCCCTCGCGCCAGGCCGCGCCCCGGCGCGAACCTGCCCCGCGCGCTGCGCCGCCTGCTGCTGCCGTGCAAGCCGCCCCGGCCGAGCCGGTGGCCCCGGTGCGGCTCACGCCGCCGAAGCCGCCGGTGGCAGGCGAAGACGGCACGCCGCCGGTGTTCACCGGCGCCTGGCCGGCACTGGCTGCCAGCCTGCCGCTCAAGGGCCTCGCGCAGCAGTTGGCCTACCAGAGCGAGCTCGTCCAGGTTGTGGGCCGTACCTTCCACCTGCGCGCGCCGGTCGCGCCGATTACCGAGGCCGGCGTCGTCGAACGCCTGCAGCAGACGCTGGCCGAGCATCTCGGCACCGAAGTGCGGGTGCAGTGCGAGATTGGCGCGGTGGCCGATACCGCCGCCGCCGCGGATGCCCAGGCCCGCGCCGAGCGCCAGCGCGAAGCCGAGGCCACCATCGAAGGGGATCCCTTCGTGCAGGGTTTGCTGCGCGAGTTCGGCGGCACGATCCTGGAGGGATCGATCCAGCCGCGCGCCGCCTGACCTCTTGTTTTTGCCTGGCCGCCGGCGCCCATGACGCGCGGCGGCCCGTAACTTCCATCCAAAACGCTAATCAGGAGTACTCCATGATGAAGGGCCAACTGGCCGGGCTGATGAAGCAAGCCCAGCAGATGCAGGAAAACATGAAGAAGATGCAGGAGCAACTTGCCCTGATCGAAGTCGAGGGCCAGTCCGGTGCCGGCCTGGTCAAGGTGGTGATGACCTGCAAGAACGACGTCAAGCGTGTCTCCATCGACCCGAGCCTGCTCGCCGAAGGCGAAGACAAGGAACTGCTGGAGGACCTGGTCGCCGCCGCGTTCAACGACGCCGTGCGCAAGGCCGAGGCGACTTCGCAGGAAAAAATGGGCTCGATGACCTCCGGCCTGCCGCTGCCCCCGGGCTTCAAGCTGCCGTTCTGAGCCTGACACGGAGCCCGCATGATTCTCGAATCCGCAGTGCTGCCGGTGCGCCCCGGCCAGGAAGCCGCCTTTGAAACGGCCTTCGGGCAGGCGCGCCAACTCATCGCGGGCATGCCGGGCTTCCTCGGGCTTGAGTTGCATCGCGGCATCGAACAGCCCTCGGCGTACCTGCTGACGGTGCGCTGGCGCACGCTGGAAGACCACACCGAGGGATTCCGCGGCTCGCCCGAGTACCAGCAGTGGAAAGCCTTGCTGCATCATTTCTATGAACCGTTTCCCACCGTGCTGCATCACGTGCCGGTGGTGAGCATGGCCGCGCCCGGGGGGGCGGCATGAGGGCGCCCCCCCGACCTCGCTGCAGGCGCTGATCGAGGCGCTGCGGGTCTTGCCGGGCGTGGGGCCAAAGTCGGCCCAGCGCATGGCTTACCACCTGCTGCAGCACGACCGCGAAGGCGCGCGCAAGCTGGGCGACGCATTGCGCGGCGCGGCCGACGGCATCAAGCATTGCTCGCGCTGCAATACCTTCACCGAGCAGGACATCTGCTCGACCTGCCTGGACGAGCGGCGCGACGCCTCGCTGCTGTGCGTGGTGGAGACGCCGTCCGACCAGATCATGATCGAGCAGACGCTGACCTATCGCGGCCAGTATTTCGTGCTGATGGGCCGGCTCTCGCCGCTCGACGGCATCGGCCCGCGCGAGATCCACCTGGACCGGCTGCTGGCGCGCGCCACCGACCCCGCCATGGGCGGCCCGGTGACCGAGGTGATCGTCGCCACCAATTTCACGAGCGAAGGCGAGGCCACGGCGCACTATGTCGGCGAGATGCTGAAAGCGCGCGGCCTCAAGGTGTCGCGCCTGGCGCGCGGCGTGCCGGTCGGTGGCGAGCTCGAATACGTCGATGCCGGCACCATTGCCGGGGTGCAGCTGACCGAGGCCGGGCAGGCGTGCTTCCACCATGCGCTCACCATCCTGCAGGACGTGGAGCGCATGGCCGGCGTGATGTCGGACTACGCCAGCGGCGTGCGCGGGCAGGTGCGCGTGTGCGCCAATACCTCGGCCATCACGCAGTTCCTGCCTGACGACCTGGCGACCTTCATGGCGCTGCATCCCACCATCCGCATCGAACTCGAAGAGCAGAACAGCAGCGAGATCGTGGCCGCGCTGGTGGAAAACCGCGCGGATGTGGGCATCTTTGCCGACCGCACGCCCAGCGCGGGCCTGGTCACGGTGGAGTACCGGCAGGACGAACTGGTGCTGGTCACGCCGCCGGGCCATCCACTGTCCGAGCGCGGGCCGGTGCGCTATGCGGACACGCTGGAATACGACTTCGTCAGCTTGCCGCAAGTCACCTCGCTGGCGGCCCGCCTGCTGGAGGAGAGCAGCCGGTTGGACCGGCCTTTCCGCCTGCGCATCCAGGTGCGCAGCTTCGACGCCATGTGCCGCATGGTGATGGCGGGGCTTGGCGTGGGCGTGCTGCCGCGCATCGCGGCCGAGCCGCACGTGCAGTCGATGGGGCTGTCGCTGGTGGGGCTGCAGGACGCCTGGGCCCGCCGCACGCTGCTGATTGGCATGCGTGACCCCGCCGGGCTGACGGTGTCGGCGCGGCTGCTCATCACCCATCTCTGCGGCGACCGCGCGCCGTTCTGAAGCCCTAGGCCTTCGTCGTGGCTTCGCCGTGGCTTGTGCGGGGCTTTCGCGTTCCGAGAAGGCCCGCTTCTCCGAATGCCGATTCCGCCAGCCGCCCGGCTGGGGCACACTGCGTTGAAACAAGGCGTGCGGCAAGCTGCGCTGGCCGCACTGGCCGCGGCGCATCCCTTCGGCACACGCCCGCTGTAATCCACACCGCACGGAGACACCCCCAACCATGGCGCGACAGATCCTCGAAGGCATTCGGGTCCTTGAACTCGGGCAACTGATTGCCGGCCCTTTCGCGGCCAAGACCCTCGCCGATTTCGGCGCCCACGTGGTCAAGGTGGAGCCGCCCGGGCAGGGCGACCCGCTGCGCAAATGGCGCATGCTCTACGAAGACACCTCCGTCTGGTGGGAAGCGCAATCGCGCAACAAGCAATCCATCTGCATCGACCTGCGCAGTCCGGATGGGCAGGTCGTGGTGCGCAAGCTGGCCGCCGAGGCCGACGTACTGATCGAGAACTTCCGGCCGGGCACCATGGAAAAATGGGGCCTGGGCTATGAAGCGCTGCGTGCGGAAAACCCTGGTCTGATCATGGCACGCGTGTCCGGCTACGGCCAGACCGGCCCGAAGAAGGACGAGCCGGGCTTCGCCGCGGTGGCCGAGGCCATGGGCGGCCTGCGCTACCTCACCGGCGAGCCGGGGCGTGCCCCGGTGCGCGCCGGCCTGTCGCTGGGCGACACCATTGCTGGCCTGCATGGCGCGCTGGGCGTGCTGCTGGCACTGTACGAGCGCGATGCGCGCGGCGGCGAGGGGCAGGTGATCGACGTGGCGCTGTACGAGTCGCTGTTCAACCTGAGCGAAAGCCTGCTGCCGGAGTATTCGGCGTTTGGCGCCGTACGCCAGCCGGCGGGCGGCGCCTTGCCCGGCATCGCGCCTTCCAACGCCTATCCCTGCGCCAGTGGCGAGTACGTGCTGGTGGCCGCCAACGGCGACGCCATCTTCAAGCGCCTGATGCACGCCATCGGCCGCGCCGACCTGGGCGATGACCCGGCGCTCGCGCGCAACGACGGCCGTGTGAAACGCGTCGACGAGATCGATGCCGCCATCACGGCGTGGACCCGCACGCAAAGCGTGGAAGACGCGTTGGTGGTGCTCAAGCAGGCCGAAGTGCCATCCGGGCGCATCTACACCGTCAAGGACATCTCGGAAGACCCGCACTACCGCGCGCGCGGCGTGATCGAGAGCGTGACCGCGGCCAGCGGCCTGAGCGTCGAAGTGCCGGGCATCATGCCCAAGCTCTCGGCCAGCCCGGGCGCCATCCACGACCGCGCGCCCACGCTGGGCGAACACACCGACAGCGTGCTGGAGGCGGCCGGCTTCGACGCTGCCACTATCGCCGACATGCGCGCACGCGGGGTGGTGGCATGAGCGCGTCGTCCATGCCGCGCGGCCCGGCCCGCATCGAGATCAATGAAGTCGCGCCGCGCGACGGCCTGCAGATCGAGCCGGCCGTGGTGCCGACCGACGCCAAGGTCGCCTTTCTCGATGCCTTGTCCGCCTGCGGCTTTGCCCGCATCGAGGCCACGTCCTTCACCTCGGCCAAGGCCATCCCCGCATTGGCCGACGCCGAGGCGGTCATGCACCGCATGCAGCGCGGTGCCGGCGTGCGCTACACCGCGCTGGTGCCGAACCTGCGCGGCCTGGAGCGCGCGCTGTCGTGCGGGCCCGATGAACTCAACCTGGTGATGTCGGCCAGCGAGACGCACAACCGCGCCAACCTGCGCATGACGCGCGCCCAGTCGCAAGCCCAACTGCTGGCGATGATCGAGGCGGCCAACGCGGCTGGCGTGCCGGCCAATGTGTCGCTGTCCACCGTATTCGGCTGCCCCTTCGAGGGCGAGGTGGATGCCGATGCCGTGATGGCGCTGGCCGGGTCCTTCGCCCATGCCGGCGCGGCCGGCGTCACGCTGTGCGACACCACCGGCATGGCCTATCCCACGCAGGTGGCCGCGCTGTGCGAGCGCTTCCAGCAAGACCTGCCGCAGGCGGGTCTCACCATTCACCTGCATAACACCCGTGGCATGGGCCTGGCCAACGCGCTGGCCGCGTGGCAGACGGGCGTGACCCGTTTCGACGCCGCCGCGGGCGGCCTCGGTGGTTGCCCCTTTGCGCCTGGCGCCAGCGGCAACGTCAGCACCGAGGAGCTCGTGCATATGTTCGATGCCATGGGCGTGGACACCGGCGTGGACCTGGCGCGCCTGCTGGACGTGGTGGCAGGCTTGCCCGCGCTGGTCCAGCGCGACACCGCCAGCCAGTTGCTGCGCGCCGGCGCGCGCCTGCGCACGCACCAAGGACGGGTGCGCACCGCACGGCGAGGGCCGGCGGGCGCTGAACAAAAAACCAAGATCAACAAGCATCAAGCAGGAGACACTCCATGCCTCGCAATCCGGCATTTGCCATCGCACGTCCCCACTTCTCCTTGTGCGCATCCGGCGCGCGCCGCAAGGCGCTCGCCACCGTCGTGACGCTGGCTGCCGCCAGCCTGGCCGGCACGGCCGCCTGGGCGCAGGACGGCAGCTATCCGACGCGTCCGGTCACGCTGGTGGTGTCCGCCGCCGCCGGCGGCACGACCGACCTGGCCGCGCGCATGATCTCGGAGCCGCTGTCCAGGGCACTCGGCCAGCCAGTGGTGGTGGATAACCGCCCGGGCGGCTCCGGCGGCATTGCCGCGCAGACGGTGGCGCGCGCCAAGCCGGACGGCTACACCTTGATGGTGCAGTACTCGGGCTACCAGGTCATCTCGCCGCTGCTGATGAAGAACGCGTGGGACCCGGTGAAGGATTTCTCCCCGGTCGCCAACATCCTGTCGGCGCCGCAAGTGCTGGTGGTACGCCCGAGCCTGCCGGTGAAGACACTCAAGGAACTGGTGGCCTATGCCAAGGCCAACCCTAACAAGCTCAACTACGCATCATCGGGTAACGGCTCGCTGCAACACGTTTCCACCGAGCTGCTGAACCAGATGGCCGGCATCCAGATCACCCATGTCCCATACAAAGGCACCGGCCCGGCCATGACCGACCTGCTGGGTGGCTCGGTGGATCTCACCATCACCACGCCGCCGCCGCTGATGGGGCATATCCCGTCGTGGTTCGCCCTGTACGCGCCGGCCGGCACGCCCAAACCGATCATCGACAAGCTCGCCGGCGAGATCGATCGCATCATGCAGACCGAGGCCTTCCGCAAGAAGGCGGAGGAGCTCGGCGCCGAGGCCAAGTTCATGGGCCCCCAGCAACTCGCCGCCTACCAGCGCAGCGAGCTTGCGCGCTGGGCCAAGGTCATCAAGGCGGCCGATATCCACGCGGAATGATGCAGGTGCCCGGTGCCGGCAGTAAGCCGGTCGAAAGGCGCAACCTGTATCTTCGATGCGCGCATGCCGGGGGCGCATGCGCGCGCCGCATAGGTGTTGATCCCGATGCGGCCTGTTGCGGCATCGGCTAGCATCGCAACTTGCCGCTACGCGGCACCACGCAAGACGTGGCGCGTGATGGTACGCATCAGCGCGAGAGCGGCAGTCGACGGGTAATCAGGTAGGAGAGGAAATGTATAACAAGAAATTCTGGAAGCAGGCGCTGCTCGCGCTGGCACTGTTCCTGGCAGGCTGGTTTACCTTTGGCGGCTACGCCCAGGCACAGGGCAAGCCCGAGAAGACCAAGATCACCATCGCCGTGGGCGGCAAGAACCTGTTCTACTACCTGCCGCTGACCATTGCCGAGCGCCTCGGCTACTTCAAGGACGAAGGCCTCGACGTCGAGATCGTCGACTTCGCTGGCGGTGCCAAGGCATTGCAGGCCGTGGTGGGCGGCAGCGCCGACGTGGTCTCCGGCGCCTACGAGCACACCATCAACCTGCAGTCCAAGGGCCAGCAGTACCAGGAGTTCGTGCTGCAGGGCCGTGCCCCGCAGATCGTGCTGGTGGTCTCCAACAAGACCATGCCCAACTTCAAGTCGGTGGCCGACCTGAAGGGCAAGAAGATCGGCGTGACCGCGCCGGGCTCCTCCACCAACATGATGGCCAACTTCGTGCTGGCCAAGGCCGGGCTGAAGGCCTCCGACGTGTCCTTCATCGGTGTCGGCGCCAGTGCCGGCGCGGTGGCGGCCATGCGCTCCGGACAGATCGATGCGATGGCCAACCTCGATCCCGTGGTGTCGATGCTGACCCAGAAGAACGAAGTGCGCATTGCCTCGGACACCCGCACGCTCAAGGACACCCAGGCCGTCTTCGGCGGCAATATGCCGTCGGGTTGCCTGTACGCGTCCACCGCCTTTATCCAGCAGAACCCGAACACCACGCAGGCGCTTACCAACGCCATGGTGCGCGCGCTCAAGTGGTTGCAGAAGGCGGGCCCGTCGGACATCGTCAAGACCGTGCCGGAGAGCTATTTGCTGGGCGATCGCGCGCTGTACCTGTCCGCCTGGGACAAGGTCAAGGAAGCCATCTCGCCGGATGGCAGCATGCCGGCTGACGGCCCCAAGACCGCGCTCAACACGCTGCAGCAGTTCGATCCGGACCTGAAGGGCAAGACCATCAAGCTGGAAAACACCTTCACCAACACCTTTGTGCAGAAGGCGAACGCCAAGTACAAATAAGGCCTCGCCCGCGCCCTGGGTGCCGGCGGCCCGCTGCGTGCAGCGGGCCTTTGCATTGGCGCGTACCGATGCCACCCATGGCATCCGGCGCGCCGTCCTGAACCCGCTTTCCACGTAATTTCTATCGCGCGGTATCGCGGTGCCTGCATCCATCGCACCCGTTGCGTCATTCAGCACCGTATCCGCCAAGAGCCTGCCATGAGCACTCCCGCACTTTCCCTCGACAACGTCACCTGCACCTTCGTTTCCCGCGACGATCGCAGCCAGCGCTATACCGCCGTCAAGGAGACCACCCTGGACATCCAGCCCGGCGAGTTCGTCTCCGTGGTGGGGCCGACCGGCTGCGGCAAGTCCACCCTGCTCAATGTGGGCGCCGGCTTGCTGCAGCCTTCGATTGGCGAGGTACGGGTGTTCGGCGAGCCGCTGCGCGGCATCAACACCCGTGCCGGCTACATGTTCAACGCTGATACTGGATCCGGACATCATCCTGATGGACGAGCCGTTCTCCGCGCTCGATATCCAGACCCGCCAGCTGATGGAAAACGAGGTGCTGGAGTTGTGGGCGGCCAAGCGCAAGGCGGTGCTGTTCATCACCCACGATCTTGACGAGGCCATCGCCATGAGCGATCGCGTGGTGGTGCTGTCGGCGGGTCCGGGCACGCACCCGATCGGCGAGTTCGCCATCGACCTGCCGCGCCCGCGCGATGTGGCCGAGATCCGCAACCATCCTCGCTTCGTCGAGCTGCACGCGGCCATCTGGGACGTGCTGCGCGAGGAAGTGCTCAAGGGCTACGCGCAGCAGCGCAAGGTGGCCTGAGTTGGCCTGGCGCGCTTCGTTCCCATTCAATCCGGTCTGATTTCAATACGAGTTTCGATTCCCATGGCTTTCCGTCCCGACTCCAAGGGCATGCTGCGATTCTGGCAGCTGCTCGTCCTCGTTGTGATCCTCGGCGCCTGGCATGCCGCCACGCGCTCGCAGCAGGTTGCCTTCTTCTTCGGTGAGCCACTGATGGTGGCCCAGCGTATCTGGAACTGGTTCGTCGTCGAGCGCGACATCTACGTCCACCTCGGCGTGACCTTGATCGAGACGCTGCTGGCCTTTGGCATCGGCACGGCCGCGGGCCTTGGCGTTGGCCTGTGGCTGGCGCTCAGCCCGCTTACCTCGGCCATCCTCGATCCTTATATCAAGGCGATGAACTCGATGCCGCGCGTGATCCTGGCACCGATCTTTGCCGTTTGGTTCGGCCTTGGCATCTGGTCAAAGGTGGCGCTGGCCGTGACGCTGGTGTTCTTCATCGTGTTCTTCAACGTCTACCAGGGCGTCAAGGAAGTCAGCCCCGTGGTGCTGGCCAATGTGCGCATGCTGGGCGCGAACCGCAAGCAGCTGCTGCGCCATGTCTACCTGCCGAGCGCGACCAGCTGGGTGTTTTCCTCGTTGCATACCTCAGTCGGCCTGGCGTTCGTGGGCGCGGTGGTGGGCGAGTACCTGGGCTCGGCGCGCGGCGTCGGCTACCTGATCCTGCAGGCCGAGGGCACCTTCGACATCAACACGGTGTTTGCGGGCATCGTGGTGCTGACCGCGGCGGCACTGGTGCTGGACACGCTGGTCGGTCGCGTGGAGACGCGGCTGATGAAGTGGCAGCCCAAGAGCGGAGAAACCGAGCGGTTGTAAGCCGGCCGCCGGCCTGGCGCCAGGCCTTTACGTTACGTTACGGCAGGAACTGGCGCTGCCGGCCAGTTGCCCGCCTTAGTGGTCCCGCCAGCTTCAGCGCGAGGCGAGGCCAGCCTCGGCGCGCCCCCCCGCAGCCACCGCGAAGCGCACGCTGACGGTCAGGCCGCCGCCGGGGGTTTCCTCAAGTTCCACCGTGGCGCCATGGGCGCGCGCGACCTGGCGCACGATCGGCAGGCCCAGGCCACTGCCATCCTGTCCCCGCGTGGACTCGCCGCGATAGAAGCGCTGGAATACCTTGTCGCGCTCATCGTCGGCAACGCCGGGGCCGCTATCCACCACTTGCAACAACGGCTGGTTCTCCCGACCCGCGACGCGGACCGTCACCCGCGCGCCGGGGCCGGCATAGCGGATCGCGTTGTCCACCAGGTTGCCGGCCAGCTCCTGGAGCCATTCCGGCTGCCCCATGATCTGTACTGGCGCATCGGCTTCGAAGCCGAGGTCGACCTGGCCGGCCCGTGCCACCGGCGCCCATTCGAGCGCCACGTCCCTGGCCAGCGTATCGAGGCGCAAGGGCTGCAACGCCGGTGCGTAGCCACCGTCGGGTTCCAGGCGCGATAGCGACAGCAATTGCTGCACGCCTTTGGCGGCCTGGCGCACGGTATCGTGCAGGGGCCGCAGGTGGTGGCGCATGCGCTCGCCATCGTGCTCACGCAGCGCCAGTTCCGACTGCGCCTGCATGATGGCCAGCGGGGTCTTCAATTGGTGCGCGGCATCGGCAAAGAAGCGCTTGCGTGCCAGCAACATGCGCTGCAGGCGCGCGACGTACTGGTTGATCGCCTCGACCAGGGGCTTCATTTCGGCGGGCATGTCTTTTTGTTCCAGCGGAGCCAGGTCATCGGCGCCTCGTTCGGCCACCGCGGCACTGAGCCGGTGCAGTGGCCGCAGGCCGCGGCGCACGCCCAGCCACACGATGCCCAGCGCCAGCGTGACCAGCACCATCTCCTGCTGCAGCGACCCGGCCAGGATCTCCCGCGCCAGCGACTGGCGCGGCTCGATGGTCTCGCCGACCAGCACCCAGACCAGCCGTGCCTGCCCCGACGGCATGTCGCGCACCGGCAGCGGCTGCGCGGCCATGCGCACCGGCTCGCCGCGCAAATTGGCGTCGTAGAAGACGGTCTTGTAGAGCGGCTGCCTTGGTGTGGCCGGCATCGGCAGGTCGTCGTAGCCGGTCAGCGTGGCGCCGTGCTCGTCGCGAATCACGTAGTAGATGCGGCTGCCTGCCTCGGACTCGAAGATCTCCAGCGCGAGGTAGGGCACGTCAATGGCGAAGCGGCCTTCATGCAGGCGGATGCCTTCGCGCATTGACTTGAGCGAGGCTTCCAGCGTGCGGTCGAACGCCACGTGGGCGGCGTCCATCGCGCGGTGATAGGTCATCCATGCGTCAAGCGCCAGCAGGGCCAGCAACGGCAGCAGCAGCCAGAGCGATAGCTGCAGGCGCAGGCTTGGGACTCTCATCGGGCAGCCGGCGTGGCCATGTTCGCTTGCGCGGAGGCATCCAGCAGGTAGCCCAGCCCGCGCAAGGTCACGATGGCTACGCCGCTGCCTTCCAGCTTCTTGCGCAGGCGGTGCACGTAGATTTCGATGGCGTCCGGGTTGACGGATTCGTCGATGCCGAAAATCTTCTCCGACATGGCTTCCTTGTTGACGGCGCGTCCGTCGCGCAGCATCAGCACCTCGAGCACGGCGCGTTCCCGCCGGGTCAGCGCCAGGGGCTCGCCACCCAGCACGAAGGCGCGGCTGGTGCCGTCATAGCACAGCGTGCCGCATTGCAGTTGCGTGCTCTCGTGACCAAAGCTGCGGCGTATCAGCGCGCGCGCGCGGGCCTCCAGCTCCGACAGGTCGAATGGCTTGGACAGGTAGTCGTCCGCACCGAGGTTGAGCCCCTTCACGCGGTCCTCGACCGAGCCGTGCGCGGTCAGGATCAGCACGGGCATGGCATTGCGCCGTTGCCGCAGGCGCCGCAGCACCTCCAGGCCATCGAGCTTGGGCAGGCCCAGGTCGAGGATGACCAGCGCGTAGTCCTGGGTCGAGAGCAGGTGATCGGCCGCGCGGCCATCGTGCATGCAGTCCACGGCGAAGCCCGCCTGGCTGAGCGCCTCGGCCAGGGCATTCGCCAGCATCACATTGTCTTCAACGAGCAGGATTCGCATTCTCTTGGTGGGTGGGGCGCCCGGGTCAAATTGGTAAAAGCGGGGGGAGGGCTGCAAAGGCGGGCCGCGCTGAGAAATACAGGTATCCGGCCCGACTTTGAAGCTAGGGAAACTCCCAACCCCGAATGCCGGCGCGGCGACGAAATCCGTCGGATTTCGAAAGCGAACTGAAAGTGCGCCTGCCATACCATGCGTGCCATCCCGGGGGGGCTGCCCGGATATCACCACGACAATCACAAATCACAAGAGGAGACAGCATGAAGCTGAAATCGATCGCGCTGGCAGCAGTCGGCATGAGCCTGGCCGGTGGCGCCGCGGCGCAATCCAGCGTGACCCTGTACGGCATCATGGATGCCGGCATCGAGTATGCCAGCCATGCCGGCCCGAATGGCTCGGTGCTCAAGATGACCTCGGGCGGCAAGAACACGTCGCGCTGGGGCATGCGCGGCAGCGAGGACCTTGGCGGCGGGCTCAAGGCACTGTTCCAGCTGGAGAGCGGCATCGCCATCGACACCGGGCGGCTGGATTCCGACGGCACGCTGTTCGATCGCCGCGCCATCGTTGGCTTGTCCAGCAAGTATGGCCAGGTGGTGCTGGGCCGCACCTTCACCACCACCTATGACTTCATGCTGCCGTTCGACCCGATGGGCTACGCACCGAATTACTCGTGGGCGACCTCAGCGACCGCTACCGGCGACCGCAAGGATGGCTTGTTCTCGCGCGCGTCCAACGCGATCCGCTACGACGGCACCTTTGGCGGCGCGAAGCTTGGCGCCACGGTGGCGCTGGGCGAAGTGGCCGGCAGCTTCAAGCGCTCGTCCAAGTACGATCTCGGCGTGGGCTACAGCGCAGGCGGGTTTGCCGCGGCCGCCACCTGGGATCGCCAGAACGGCGCTGGCACGAGCACCACGCCCGCCGATGTCACGGACTACATTCAGGGCATCCACGCCGGCGCCAGCTATGACTTCGGCGACCTCAAGCTCTACGCGGGCTACCGCAACTACAAGCGGACCTTCACCACGGCCGCCGCGTCTCACCGCAGCGATATGTACTGGGGCGGCGCGTCCTATGACTTCACGCCGGCGTTCACGTTGTATGGCGCGGTCTACAAGCAGAATATCAAGGGCGGCAGCGACGCCGATCCGATCCTGTTCTCGATGCGCGCCCAGTACGCGCTGTCAAAGCGCACCACGGCTTACTTGTCTGGCGGCTATGCCAAGGCGCGCAACGGGCAGAACGTGAGCTTGTCCCGCGACTTCATCGGCTATGCCAACAATCAGGTGGGCGTGACCGCCGGCTTGCAGCATCGCTTCTGATGCGCGCGGCGATGGCTGCGTGACACGTCACTGCAAAAAAACAGCGCCTGGGGCTACGGCCCCAGGCGCTGTTTTTTCTTGCATCGCGCCACAGGCGCGCTGCATCAGGGCACGATGACGATCTTGCCGGTGACCTTGCGGGCTTCCATGTCTTTCAGGGCTTGCGGCGCCTGCTCCAGCGCATAGCGCGCGGAGATGTGCGGGCGGATCTTGCCTTCCTTCATCCAGCCCAGCATCTGCGCCATGTTGGCCTGGTTGGCCTTGGGCTCGCGCCGCGCAAAGTCGCCCCAGAACACGCCCACTAGCGAAGCGCCCTTGAGCAGCGCCAGGTTCAGCCAGCCGATCGAGCGGAACGCCGGCTCGGCGTAGATGCCGCCCACCGGGTCATAGATCACGTCGGGGCCGCGGCCATCGGTCAGCGCCTTCACGCGTTCACGCAGGTCTTCGGTGCTGTAGTTGATCAGTGCGTCGGCGCCATGATCCTTGCAGACCGCGAGCTTCTCGTCGGTCGATGCCGCCGCGATCACGCGGGCGCCGATGGCCTTGCCGATTTCGATGGCGGCCAGGCCCACGCCGCCGGCAGCGCCGAGCACCAGCATGGTCTGGCCCGCCTTCAGCTCACCCCGGTCGATCACCGCATGGTGCGAGGTGCCGTAGGTGAGGGTGAACGCCGCGGCGGTCTCGAAATCGATGCCCGGCGGCATCGGCACCACGGCCGCCGCGGGGGCCTTGGCCTGCGAGGCGAAGGCGCCGTTGCCCAGGTAGGCGATGACATTGTCGCCGGGCTTGACGTGGGTCACGCCTTCGCCCACCGCGTTGACCACGCCGGCCAGTTCCGAACCGGGCGAGAAGGGCAGTTGCGGCTTGGCCTGGTATTTGTTCTGGATGATGAGGACGTCGGGGAAATTCACGCCGGCCGCCTTTACGTCGATGACCACTTCGCCCGCGCCGGGCACCAGGTCAGGCAGGGTTTCGAGAACCAGCGAATCAGGCGGGCCCCAGGCTTTGCAAAGTACGGCTTTCATCATGTCTCCGGTGATATGTTCGGTGCCCGGCAGAAGAAGGCGCAAAAGGGTGCATGCGTGGTTCATGCCAGTTGCGCCAGGCAGGCCCGGGCAAGTGTAGCGCAAAATAGCACGGTCGTTCTGTTACAAGCTGGCGAGCCGCCGCCGGGTGCCGGTTTTGCGGCAGGATTTGCACGGCGGACAGGGCGCTCGCGGCAGCCTTGTCAGGTACAATCCCGGCCATGCATATCCTCCTCGCAAACGATGACGGTTACCTGGCGCCGGGGCTAGCCGCGCTACATGCCGCGCTGGCGCCGCTGGCGCGCATCACGGTGATTGCGCCTGAGCAAAACCACAGCGGTGCTTCCAACTCGCTGACCTTGCAGCGGCCACTGTCCATCTATGAAGCCCGGGAGGGCGTGCAGAAGGGGTTCCGCTTCGTCAACGGCACGCCGACCGATTGCGTGCATATCGCGCTGACCGGCCTGCTCGACGAGAAACCCGACCTGGTGGTGTCCGGCATCAACCAGGGCCAGAACATGGGCGAGGACGTGCTGTATTCCGGTACCGTCGCCGCCGCCATCGAGGGCTTCCTGCTCGGCATTCCCTCGATCGCCTTTTCGCAGGTGGACAAGGGCTGGACCCATCTCGACGCCGCCGCGCGCGTGGCGCGCGACATCGTCGAGCGCTATATCGCCAAGCCCGCGGCCGAGCCGTTCCTTCTCAACGTCAATATTCCCAGCCTGCCGTTCGAACACATCAAAGGCTACCGTGCCACCCGGCTCGGCAAGCGCCATCCGTCCCAGCCGGTGATCACGCAGGTCAACCCGCGCGGCGATACCAATTACTGGATCGGGCCCGCCGGCGATGCGCGCGATGCGAGCGAGGGCACGGATTTCCATGCCACGGGCGAAGGCTTCGTGTCGCTGACCCCTTTGCAGCTGGACCTGACTCACCGCGGGCAGCTCGAGCAGATCAACCAGTGGCTGGCATAAGCCCCTGCCCGCGCAGCCGGCCGTCATGAGTTCCGTCCCGCGTCGCCCAAAGTTTCCCCTGTCGCTGGACGCGGTGGTCGAGCGCAAGCCCGCGCCGGCACGTACCGCCGGCATGGCCGCCGTGGGCGGTGCGCGCGGCGCGGCGATGGCCGCCAAATCGCGCGCGGCCAAGGCTCCTGCCACGCCCACCCCGGCAGCGAGCGCCGTGCAGGCTCGCGCCAGCGCCGCCACCGCTGGCGGCGGCGGCATGGCCTCCGAGCGGGCGCGCGGCGCGCTGGCGGCGCGCCTGGTCGCGGCCGGCATCCGCGACGAGCGTGTGCTTGACGCGATCGCCACCATCCCGCGCCACCTGTTTGTCGAGCCCGGCCTGTCATCGCAAGCGTATGAAGACGCGGCGTTGCCGATCGGCCACCAGCAGACCATCTCCAAGCCGTCGGTAGTGGCACGCATGATCGAGCTGTTGCGCGAGGGCCTTGGCGCGGATGAGCCGCTGGAGCGTGTGCTGGAAATCGGCACCGGCTGCGGCTACCAGGCGGCGGTACTGAGCCTGGTGGCGCGCGAAGTGTTCTCTATCGAGCGGATTCGTCCGCTACACGAACAAGCCAAGGCGAACTTGCGGCCGCTGCGCGTGCCAAACCTGCGCCTGCATTATGGCGACGGCATGCTGGGTTTACCCCAGGCGGCGCCGTTTTCGTCGATTATCCTGGCGGCGGCCGGCATGGAGGTGCCTCAGGCGTTGCTGGAGCAGCTTGCCATTGGCGGCCGGCTGATCGCGCCCGTGGCGGTGGCTCCCTCGGCCGGCGGGCCCGGGCAGACCGTCACACAGCAATTATTGTTGATCGAGCGGCGTAACCGGCATCGATTTCACCGGACCGCGCTTGAAGCTGTTTTCTTTGTGCCATTAAAATCGGGCACTATCTGAGTCGAACTATGCACAATATCGTGAACACGGAACGTTTCGCCCGCGCCGGGCAGCTCGCTACCGCCTCCCTGCTGCTGGCCTTGCTGGCCGCCTGCGCTTCCTCGCCCATGCCGGCGCCCGTGGTGGATCGCACCTCCGGCGCCGGCGTCGCCGGGGTCGTACCGCTGGAGCCCGCGCCGCCTGGATACTATCGCGTCAAGCGAGGCGATACGCTTTATCGAATCGCGCTCGAGAACGGGCAGTCCTATCGCGATGTCGCGGCCTGGAATTCGCTGGCCAATGCCAACCAGATCGAAGTGGGCCAATTGTTGCGCGTGGCGCCTCCTGGTGCCGACGTCAACGCGGGCACCGGCGTGGCCACCATGCCGGTGGCGCCAGGCAGCGTACAGGGCCAGCCGATCGATCAGGCCCGCCCGGTAGCCACGCCAGTGCCGTCGACAGCCACGGCTGGTGGGGCTTCCGCGCCCGTGGCGGCCGCCTCCGCGTCCGCCGCCGACGGGTCGGTCAAGCTGGCATGGCCGGTCACCGGCCAGTTGATTGGGCGTTTCGACGAAAAAGGCAACAAGGGCATCGATATTGCCGGTAAAAAGGGCGATTCGGTGCAAGCAGCCGATGATGGCCGCGTGATTCACGTTGGCCCCTTGCGCGGCTACGGGAATCTTGTCATCATCAAACACAACGATACATATCTCACTGCTTACGGTCACAACGACAAAGTGTTGGTGACGGAGCAGGCAACGGTCCGCAAGGGACAGAAGATTGCAGAGATGGGCAACAGTGACACCGATCGTGTGAAGCTGCATTTCGAGGTACGCAAGAACGGGAAACCAGTCGATCCGATGCGGTATCTGCCGCCACAGTGAGGGTTCATGCCACGCCAGAAAACTGTCTCCACCGGAAGCACCAGCCGCGCTCGGCGTCCCAAGCAGCCGGAGTTGCAGCAGTCCGCTGGCGTGGCGCAAGCCGATGCCGATTCCGAGGCCTACGGCCAGGACCCGGCCGCAGACCTGGTTCCGCTGACCGATGAGCCAATCACCACGGGTACGGCGGTTGGCCTGCGCGAGGCCGACCTGATGGTCGAGGAAGTCGAGCGCCAGGCTCGCGACGAGGACGAAGACGAGTCCGAGGACGAAGAGGAGGGTGAGGCCGCTGCCGAGCCCGCCGCGCCCGATCACGACGATTTCCGGACCGTGCTGCATACCGAGTTGGCAGCCGATACCGTCCAGCATTACCTGAACCGCATCAGCATCAAGCCACTGCTGTCCGCGCCCGAAGAGTTGCATTTCTCCACGCTGGCCAAGGGCGGTGATTTCTCGGCGCGGCAGGTCATGATCGAGCGCAACCTGCGGCTGGTGGTCAGCATCGCCAAGGGCTACCTCAATCGCGGCGTACCGCTGCTGGACCTGATCGAGGAAGGCAATCTCGGCCTGATGCATGCCATCGAGAAATTCGATCCTTCCCGCGGTTTCCGTTTCTCGACCTACGCCACATGGTGGATCCGCCAGAGCATCGAGCGCGCCATCATGAACCAGGCGCGCACCGTACGCCTGCCGGTCCACGTCATCCGCGAACTCAACCAGGTGCTGCGCGCCAAGCGCCATCTGGAGAAGGGCGGCACCGACGGCCGCGATGCCAGCCTGGAAGACATTGCCCACCTGCTGGGCAAGACGCCTGACGAAATACAAGACGTGCTCGCGCTCAACGAGCACACCACCTCGCTCGACACGCCATTCGATCTCGATCCCGGATCCAGCCTGCTTGATTTCCTCTCGGACGAGCATAACGCGGCACCCGACCAGGAGGTCGCGCACCGCGAGCTGGAAAACCTGATGAAACAATGGTTGGCGCGTTTGTCCGAAAAGCACCGCTATGTTGTCGAGCGCCGCTTCGGACTTAATCATATCGAGCCCGCCACGCTGGAAGAACTTGCCGAGGAAATGGGGCTGACGCGCGAGCGCGTGCGCCAGATCCAGCAAGAGGCGCTGGTCAAGCTCAAACGCCATTTTGCTTCACAAGGCGTGCGCAAGGACGCTGTTCTATGACACCTGTGCTGGTATTCGACATCGAGACGATTCCCGATGTCGATGGATTGCGTCGTCTGCACGACCATCCCGATTCCATGACCGATGCCGAGGTCGCCGAACATGCTTTCGCGGCCCGCCGCGAGAAAAACGGCACCGATTTCCTACCCCACTACCTGCAGCGCATCGCGGCTATCTCCTGCGTGCTGCGCCGTAACCAGCGCGATGGCACGCCGGTCTTCCACGTGGGCTCGCTTGGCACGCTAGAGGACGGCGAGGCGGTGCTGATCCAGAAGTTCTATGACCTGGTGGCACGCTACTCGCCCCAGATGGTGTCGTGGAACGGCGGCGGCTTCGACCTGCCCGTGCTGCATTATCGCGGCCTGGTGCATGGCATCGTCGCGCCGCGCTACTGGGAAATGGGCGAAGGCAGCGAATCCGACAGCCGCGAGTTCAAGTGGAACAACTATATCAGCCGTTACCACATGCGGCACCTGGACCTGATGGACCTGCTGGCGCTGTACCAGCCCCGCGCCAGCGCGCCGCTGGACGACCTCGCCAAGCTATGCGGCTTTCCCGGCAAGATGGGGATGGACGGCAGCAAGGTCTGGCAGGCCTACCAGGATGGCCAACTGGCCGCGATCCGCGATTACTGCGAGACCGACGTCGTCAACACCTAAATCGAATTCGTGCAGGAGTCGCTCGCCGATCTCCAGTCCTTCCGCATCAAGCCGGTGTATGCCGGCGGCGATGACGACGAAGAACCGGAAATCTAGGCGCATCCCACATCCCATGACAGGCCCTTATTCGTCCGCCAGCGAAAGATAGATCGGCTGGTGGTCGGATGCCCGTGTTTCGCCATCCACCTCGCAGTACAGCACGCGCGGCAGCAGGTCCTCCGTCAGGAAGGCAAAATCGCAGGCAAACGGCGCCTGCGGCCATTGGTCCCTGTCATACAAGCCGCAAGTTGGTGCATGAGGCTTGCCGGGGTGGCGATGCGTCCAGGCATCGTGCCAGCCTATGATGCCGGTTTCGTGGCAGCCGTCGTATGGCGCCAGCATGCGCAGGTAAGCGATATCGTCCGGGGCGCCGTTGAAATCGCCGCATAGCACGGCGGAAGCGGGCCGTGCCTCCGGCGTGAACGGGCCAGCGGCGGTCTCGCGCAAGCCGGGCTGGCTGGCGTGCTCGCAGGCCTCGCGGTGCCAGGCACGCAATGCGTCGGTCTGGGCCGCGCGCTGGTGCGTCGAGTAGTACTCCAGGTGGGTGCAGATCACGCGCAGGCGCCGGTCTCCCGCCAACACCGTGGCTTCCAGCGCCACGCGCGGCATCGACGGGACAGCCGGGTCGGCCGGCCAGGGCAGGGCGTGGCGAAATACCTCGAACAGGGGCAGGCGGGTGGCGATGAGGTTGCCGAACTGGCGCGGCGAGCCGTCCGTGGCGAAACGGTCCACCGCTGGGGCGTAGAGGATCCGGTAGCCGGGCAACAGCGCCGCCAGCTCGGCCACCTGGTCGGGACCAGGTTCGCCCGCGAGGTCGGAGTAGCCGCGCGTCACCTCCTGCAGGCACAGCACATCGGCATCGGCGATGGCATGCAGCGTCCTGACCATGCGGGCCAGGTCGACGCGCCCGTCGGCGCCACGGCCCCACTGGATATTCCAGGAAATCAGTTCCATGTCGCCCCCTGCTCGTTTGCCGCGGCGCGTGGTGCCGGTGCTCAGTGCCGGCTGTGCCACGCGCGTGCTGCACCCATGTTGCGCCTATCTGGCGCGCTTGTCCCAGTCCTCGTTGCGCCGAGTTTGCCGCGGAGCCGCCCGGCTGTGCGTCTGGACTACAATCGCGCTTTTACAAAACAATACGTCAGGTTCCCCAGGTGTCTCAAGCCGTGACTCTTTCGCAAGCTCATTCCGCGCCAAAAGGTGGCGTTTCCGCCTCTCCGGCCGTCCCCGCATCGGTCAAGCCTGCGCCCGCGCAGTTGCCCATCGTGCAGATCCACAGCCTCGACATGGAGGCGCGCGGCGTCGGCCGGCTGGTCAATGAAGATGGCAGCCCGGGCAAGGTGATCTTCGTCGAGGGCGCGCTGCCGGGCGAGACCGTCAGCTACAGCAGCTTCAAGCGCAAGGCCAGTTTCGAGCAGGCAAACCTGGGCACGATCAAGAAAGCCTCGTCGATGCGCGTGAAGCCGGGCTGCGAGTATTTTGGCGTTTGCGGCGGTTGTTCGATGCAGCACCTGGACGCGCGCGCGCAAGTGGCCATCAAGCAACGCGTGCTGGAAGACGATCTCTGGCATCTGTCGAAGCTGCGCCCGGACGTGGTGTTCCGCCCGATCGCCGGCCCGGACTGGGGTTACCGCTACCGGGCGCGCCTTTCGGTGCGTTACATGGCAAAGAAGGGCATGGCGCTGGTCGGTTTCCATGAGCGCAAGAGCAGCTATGTGGCCGACATGACCCGTTGCAAAGTGCTGCCGCCGCACGTATCCGCCCTGCTTGTGCCGCTGCGCGGGCTCATCGCGGGCTTGTCGATCCGCGACCGCCTGCCGCAGGTCGAGCTGGCCGTGGGGCAGGACGTGACGGCGCTGGTGTTGCGCATCCTGATGCCCCTGACCGAAGCCGACGAGGCGCTGCTGCGGGCCTTCGCGGACCAGCATGGCGTGCAGTTCTGGTTGCAGCCCAAGGGGCCGGACACGGTGGCGCCGTTCTACCCGCGGGACCGCGAGCTGGCCTATACGCTGCCGGAATTCAACATCCGCATGCCGTTCAAGCCGACCGACTTTACCCAGGTCAACCACCAGATCAACCGCGCGCTGATTGGGCGGGCGCTGCGCCTGCTGGAGGCCAGCCCGGACGACCGGCTGCTCGACCTGTTCTGTGGCATCGGCAATTTCACGTTGCCGCTGGCCACGCTCGGCCGCTCGGTGATGGGCATCGAAGGCAGCGAGGTCCTGACCACCCGGGCACTGGCCAATGCGGCCATCAACGGGCTGGACCACAAGACCGAATTCGCCTGCCGCAACCTCTTCGAGGTGGGGGCCGCGGACATTGCCGCGCTGGGCCGTTTCGACCGCTGGCTGGTCGACCCGCCGCGCGAAGGCGCATTGGCGGTCAGCAAGGCGCTGGCCGAACTGGCCCAGGCCGGCAGCGACGTGCTGCCCAAGCGTATCGTCTACGTCTCCTGCAACCCGGCCACGCTGGCGCGCGATGCCGGCTTGCTGGTGGAGCGGCCTCGGCAAAGAAAAAGGCCAGCGCGGATGCGCTGGCCTTTTTCGTCTGGGACAGGGCGGCCGGGCCGCCCGCCTTAGTCGCGGTTGCCGCCGAAGATGCCCAGCAGCGCCAGCAGGTTGGCAAAGACGTTGTACACGTCCAGGTAGATCGCCAGCGTGGCCGTGATGTAGTTGGTCTCGCCGCCGTTCAGCACGCGCTGGACGTCAAAGAGGATGTAGGCGGAGAAGATGCCGATGGCGATCACCGAAACCGTGATCATCAGCGACGGCAGCTGCAGCCAGATGTTGGCGACACTGGCCAGTATCAGCAGGATCACACCGACGAACAGGAATTTGCTCAGCCCGGAGAAGTCGCGCTTGCTGACGGTAGCAATGGTGGCCATGGCGCCGAACACCGCCGCTGTGCCGCCGAAGGCATACATGATCAGCGCCGGGCCATTGGAGAACTGCAGCACCGAGCCGATCAGGCGCGACAGCATCAGGCCCATGAAGAAGGTGAAGGCCAGCAGCAGGACCACGCCCATGCTGCTGTTCTTGGTCTTCTCGATGGCATAGAAGAAGCCGAACGCGATGCCCAGGAACAGGATCATCGACAGGCCGGGGCTGCCTTTCATCAGGCTGAAGCCCGTGGTGACGCCGATCCACGCACCGATGACGGTGGGAATCATCGAAATCGCAAGCAACCAGTAGGTGTTGCGCATGACCCGATTGCGCACCACGACGTCGCTCGTCGCGGTGCCGCTGCCGAAACTGTATGTGTTCAGCTTGTTATCCATGGTGACTCCTGTCTCAAAACGGTGAGGCGCCGGGGTAACCCAGGCGGGCACAACGCCAATGTGGCATCGCAGTAGGGGAATTGCAAGGGTTGAGGGAACGTATCAGCCACTTTTCCGCAAAATCCGCGCTGTCAGTGATGATTTGATCGCAATCGGCCTCGTGCGTTCCCTGCACGCGGCATGCCATTCTAAGTGGCTTTCAAGCATCTTTGTGGTGTGCGCCATGCCTCGGCTGACTCCCGGGGACCGGCAGCCATGGGCATTCTCGAAACCATAACCGTCTCGTGCTAGAATTGCACGTTTATTCCAATTGTAACCCCTTCATTTTTCGGAGTTTTTATGGCGATCGAACGCACCCTGTCGATTATCAAGCCGGATGCCGTGGCAAAGAATGTCATCGGCCAGATTTACGCTCGTTTCGAGGCCGCCGGCCTGAAGATCGTGGCTGCCAAGATGGTTCACCTGTCGCGCGGCGAAGCCGAGCAATTCTACGCAGTGCACGCTGCCCGCCCGTTCTTCAAGGACCTGGTGGACTTCATGGTTTCCGGCCCGGTCATCATCCAGGCCCTGGAAGGCGAAAACGCCATCGCCAAGCATCGCGACCTGATGGGCGCAACCGACCCGAAGAAGGCTGAAGCCGGCACGATCCGCGCTGACTTCGCTGACAGCATCGACGCCAACGCCGTTCACGGCTCGGACGCAGCAGAAACCGCTGCCGTCGAAATCGCTTTCTTCTTCCCCGGCATGAACGTTTACAGCCGCTGATTGTCTGGTCTATTCCTCAAGACTAGACTGATTTAGAAGTTGATACTGCCGTCATGAACACTCTCGTCAACCTGCTCGACCTGGATGCGGACGCGCTCACCGCTTATTGTGGAGAGCTCGGCGAGAAGCCGTTTCGTGCGCGGCAGCTGCAGCGCTGGATTCACCAGTTCGGCGCCAGCCGTTTCGATGCCATGTCGGATCTCGCCAAGTCGCTGCGCGAAAAGCTCGCCACGCGCGCCGAGATCCGTTCGCCTGCCGTCATCACCGACAACCTGTCGGCCGACGGCACGCGCAAGTGGCTGCTTGACGTTGGCGCCGGCGATGCGGTGGAGACGGTGTACATCCCTGAGGAGACGCGCGGCACGCTGTGCGTGTCTTCGCAGGCGGGGTGCGCCGTCAATTGCCGGTTCTGCTCGACCGGCAAGCAAGGTTTCTCGCGCAACCTGTCCACTGGCGAGATCATCGGCCAGCTGTGGATGGCCGAGTTTGCCATGCGTGCCCAACTAGGCCGTGGTGCCAAGGACGACCGCGTCATCTCCAATGTGGTGATGATGGGCATGGGCGAGCCGCTGCTCAACTATGACCAGGTTGTGCCGGCCATGCGCCTGATGCTGGACGACCATGCCTACGGGCTGTCGCGCCGGCGCGTGACACTGTCCACGTCCGGCGTGGTGCCGATGATGGACCGCCTGGCCAAGGATTTGCCTGTGGCGTTGGCGGTATCGCTGCACGCGTCTAACGATCCGTTGCGCGACATGCTGGTGCCGCTCAACAAGAAGTACCCTCTTGCCGAGCTGATGGCGGCTTGCCGTCGTTACCTGGAATTCGCCCCGCGCGATTTCATCACTTTCGAATACTGCATGCTGGATGGCGTCAACGACGGCGTCGAGCATGCGCGGGAACTGCTGAAGCTTGTGGCCGACGTGCCTTGCAAGTTCAACCTGATCCCGTTCAACCCCTTCCCGGAGTCGGGTCTCAAGCGCTCGAACAACGAGCAGATCCGCCGCTTCGCCCAGGTCCTGATGGATGCCGGCATCGTCACCACCATCCGCAAGACGCGCGGCGACGATATCGACGCAGCCTGTGGCCAGCTGGCGGGTGAGGTCAAGGACCGCACCCGGCTGGCCCAGCGCGGCAAGTTCGGCAAGATCACGCCGATCGTGGCGGCGCCCGCGGCCGGCCAGCCGCAAGAGGCCCGGCCTGCATGACCCGTCTGATCGTTGCGGTCCTGATGGGGCTGGTGCTGCTGTCCGCGTGCCAGTTGCCGCCGCCGCTCAAGCCCGAATTGCAGACGGCATCGGACCAGACCGACGTCAGCCGGCGTGCCACGATCCGTCTCCAGCTGGCGACCAGCTACCTGGAGGCTGGCCAGTACAGCGTCGCGCTGGACGAGGCCAAGCAGGCGATCGCGATCGATCCGGCGCTGGTCGATGCGTACCATATCCGTGCGCTGGTCTACATGAACATGAATGAGCGGGCGCTTGCCGAAGAGAGCTTTCGCAGTGCGCTGGCCATGCGCGCCAACGACGGCGACGTGCTGAACAACTTCGGCTGGTTCCTGTGCGTGAACGGGCGCTATGCGGAGGCCGTGCCTTACCTCGAGCGCGCGGTCAACGCGCCCTCCGCCAATGGGCCGGGCAAGGCCCTGACGAGCCTTGGCGCCTGCCAGCTGCGCAATGGCGACAGCGAGGCAGCCGAGAAGAGCTTGTTCGGCGCGTTGCGCTTCGATCGCAACAACCCGGTAGCAAACAACAACCTGGCGCTGCTGTATTACCGGCGCGGGGACTACCAGCGGGCCCAGCAGTATGTCGGCCGCATCAACAGCAGCAATTTCGTCAGCGCGCAATCCCTCTGGCTGGGTGCGCGCATTGCCCGCCGTCAGGGCGACGTCGCCGCGCAGAATGCCCTGGTGGCACAGTTGCGCAGCCGTTTCCCCGATTCGCGTGAGTTGACCGCATACGAACAAGGAGCATGGGATGAGTGAGCACGAGCGCGCCGAAGGCCAGACTGCGGCGACGGGTCATGCGGGCGGTAGCCCCGCGGATGCCGGGCGCGAGGCGGTGGCGCGCGAGATTGGCGAGCGCCTGGCGCAAGGGCGCAAGGATCAGCGTTTCTCGCTGGACGATGTCAGCGCGCGGCTGAAGGTCGCCTCGCACAAGCTGGCCGCCATCGAGCAGGGTGACGTCGCGGCACTGCCCGACGTGACCTTTGCCAAGGGCGTGATGCGCGCCTACGCGCGCATGCTCCAGATCGACATCGATGCCTTGCTGGCGCGATTCCACGCGCAGGCCGTGCCGGTGGTGGAAATCGGCATGCGCCGCGAAGGCGGCCTGAACGAGAGCTTCGACGATCGTAACCGCTTTGGCTCCGGCGGCTCCGGTGGCCGGTGGATCTGGCTGGCCCTGGTGGTCGCCGGCATCGGCGGCGGGGCCTTGTTCGGGCTGGACCATTTCAAGCAATGGATCGAGGCGCGCAAGGAAACCCTCACGGCGCCTGCGGTGACACAAGCCACGGTGCAGGGCGCAGAGCCTGGTACCGTCACGGCGGCGCTGCCGCCCGTGATGGCTTCGTCCGACGCCCCCGCGCCTTCCGAGGCGTTGCCTGCCAGCGGCCCGGCGGCGGTGGAGGCGGTAGCGCCCGCTGCATCCGCTGCACCCGCCGTGGCGGCCGCGCCGGTTCCGGCCACCATGGCTGCGTCGGTGCCAGTGCCTGTGGCGGCTGCGGGCACGGGCGAACTACGTATCCGTTTTGCCTCGGATACCTGGTACGAGATCCGCGACCGTAGTGGCAAGGTTGTGCTCGGCGGTACCGCGCGCGCCGGCCAGGATCTGAGCGGTGGCGGCACGCCGCCGTACAAAATCGTGATCGGCAACGTCAAGGGCGTCGAGTCGCTGACGCGCAACGGCACGCCGGTCGACCTGCGGGCGGCCAACCGCAATAATGTGGCGCGCCTGACGCTGCCCTGAACATTGTTTCTCCAGCCATGCGCGACGCCGCATTGCAAGGTGGTAATGCTATGAACCAACAGGCTTGTATGCCGGTGCTGCCCGGCCCGTTGCCCCGCCGCAAGACGCGCCAGGCGCGCGTGGTGTGGGGCGACAACGTGGTCACCATCGGTGGTGACGCCCCCGTGCGCGTGCAGTCGATGACGAACACCGACACGGTGGACGCCATCGGCACCGCGATCCAGGTCAAGGAACTGGCGCGTGCCGGCTCCGAGATCGTGCGCATTACGGTCAACACGCCGGAAGCCGCGGCGGCCGTGCCCGCCCTGCGCGAGCAACTCGACCGCATGGGCGTGAACGTGCCGCTGGTGGGCGATTTCCACTATAACGGCCATAAGCTGCTGCACGATTATCCAGACTGCGCCCAGGCGCTGTCGAAGTACCGCATCAACCCCGGCAACGTGGGGCAGGGCGCCAAGCGCGACACGCAATTCGCGCAGATGATCGAGATGGCCTGCCGCTATGACAAGCCGGTGCGCATCGGCGTGAACTGGGGCAGCCTGGACCAGTCGCTGCTGGCGCGCATCATGGACGAAAACGCCCTGCGCGCGGAGCCGTGGCCGGCGCAGAACGTGATGGTGGAGGCGCTGATCACCTCCGCCATCGAGTCAGCGAAGAAGGCCGAGGAAATCGGCCTCTCGGGCGACCAGATCATCCTGTCGTGCAAGGTCTCGCAAGTGCAGGAACTGATCGCGGTGTACCGCGAGCTGACCAAGCGCTGCGACTACGCGCTGCACCTCGGGCTGACGGAGGCCGGCATGGGCAGCAAGGGCATTGTGGCCTCTACCGCCGCGCTGTCGGTGCTGCTCCAGGAAGGCATCGGCGACACGATCCGCATCTCGCTGACGCCGGAGCCCGGCGCCGCGCGCGAGAAGGAGGTCTATGTGGGGCAGGAGATCCTGCAGACCATGGGCCTGCGCAACTTCACCCCGATGGTGATTGCCTGCCCGGGCTGCGGCCGTACCACCAGCACGACCTTCCAGGAACTGGCGTCGAGCATCCAGAGCTACCTGCGCGAGCAGATGCCGACCTGGAAGACCGCCTACCCCGGCGTGGAAGAAATGGACGTGGCCGTGATGGGAAATGGACGTGGCCGTGATGGGCTGCATCGTGAACGGGCCAGGCGAAAGCAAGCATGCCAACATCGGCATCTCGCTGCCAGGTTCGGGCGAATCGCCGGCGGCGCCGGTGTTTGTCGACGGCGTCAAGGTCAAGACGCTGCGCGGCGATCGCATCGCCGAGGAATTCCAGGCGATTGTGGATGACTATGTGCGCACCCGCTACGGCAACAAGGCCGGGAGCGCCAGCAATGAGGTGGCAGCCTGAGCCATTGCGGCCAGGCGCCACAGGGAAAGACAAGAGACAATGAACCAACCCGTGAATCCGGCGGCCGCCAGCGATGGCGCCAAGGCTGCCGACAGCAAGGCAGAGAGCAAGAGCAAGGCGATGAAAGCACTGCAGGGCGTCAAGGGCATGAACGACATGCTGCCCGCCGATGCGCCGCTGTGGGAGCATTTCGAGAATGCCTCGCGCGCGATGCTGCGCGCCTACGGCTATCAGCAGGTCCGCACGCCCATCGTCGAGCACACGCAACTGTTCGTGCGCGGCATCGGCGAAGTGACCGACATCGTCGAGAAGGAAATGTATTCCTTCACCGACGCGCTCAACGGCGAGCAACTGACGCTGCGCCCCGAGGGCACGGCGGCCGCGGTGCGCGCCACCATCGAGCACAACCTGCTGTACGACGGCCCCAAGCGCCTGTGGTACACCGGCCCGATGTTCCGCCACGAGCGTCCCCAGCGCGGGCGCTATCGCCAGTTCCACCAGCTCGGCGCCGAGGCCCTCGGCTTTGCCGGCCCGGACGTGGACGCAGAGATCATCATGATGTGCCAGCGCCTGTGGGACGACCTCGGCCTGGTCGGCGTGCGCCTCGAACTCAATTCGCTGGGCCAGGCGGAAGAGCGCGCCGCGCACCGCGAAGAACTGATCAAGTACCTGGAGGGCTTCCAGGACATTCTTGATGAAGACAGCCAGCGCCGCCTGTACACCAACCCGCTGCGCGTGCTGGATACCAAGAATCCCGCGTTGCAGGAAATGGCAAGCAACGCGCCCAAGCTGATCGACTTCCTGGGAGCGGAGTCGTTGGCTCACTTCGACGGCGTGCAGCGTCTGCTCAAGGCCAACAACATCCCGTTCAAGATCAATCCGCGCCTGGTGCGCGGGCTGGACTATTACAACCTGACCGTGTTCGAGTGGATCACTGACAAGCTCGGCGCGCAAGGCACCATCGCCGGGGGCGGCCGCTATGATCCGCTGATCGCGCGGATGGGCGGCAAGGCGGCACCGGCTTGCGGCTGGGCGATGGGCATCGAGCGCATCATCGAATTGCTGCGCGAGGAGAATCTCGTGCCGCAGGCCGAAGGCGCCGACGTGTACCTCGTCCACCAGGGCGAAGCAGCCGGCCAGCAGGCCATGATGATTGCCGAGCGCCTGCGCGATGCGGGCCTCGATGTGCTGCTGCATGCCACGCCGGACGGCAAGAGCGGCAGCTTCAAGTCGCAGATGAAGCGCGCCGACGGTAGCGGCGCGGCCTATGCCGTTATCATTGGCGAGGACGAAGTCGTGGCGGGCACGGCACAGGTCAAGGACCTGCGCCAGGGCACCCAGGGCGAAGGCGGTGGCGCGCAGGTGACGGTGGCGGCTGAAAAGCTGGTTGACCACATCATCGACGCCATGGTTGGCGCCAGCGAGTAATCAGGCAGGTACGCAGGCAGGTACGCCGGCAGCACCGGAACCAGGGACCGCAAGAGCGCGGTCCTTCAGACAAACAAACGCGGGTGGATCCCTCGACATGGCTTACGATCTAGAAGAACAGGAACAGCTTGAGAGCCTCAAGGCCTGGTGGCGCCAGTACGGCAATACCGTGACCTGGGCCCTGATCGCCGGCTTGCTGGTTTTCGCTGCCTGGAGCGGCTGGAACTACTGGCAGCGCAAGCAGGCCGGAGAAGCGGCGCTGCTGTACGAACAGGTGGTCAAGGCCGCCGAGAGCCGCGATGTCGAGCGCATCAAGCGCGCTGCGGGCGACCTCGAGGACAAGTTCGGCAAGACGGCCTATGGCCCCATGACCGCGCTGGTGTCGGCCAAGGTGCTGTACGATGCAGGCGACCTGGCCGCTACGAAGACTCAGTTGCAATGGGCGATCGACCATGGCGAAGGCGAGTATGCTCACCTCGCACGCGTGCGCCTGGCCGGCGTGCTGCTTGACGAAAAGGCCTACGAGCAAGGCCTGGCATTGCTCAAGGACGAGCCGCCGGCACCGTTCGTGGCGCTGTATGCGGACCGCCGCGGCGATTTGCTGGCCGCGCAGGAAAAGCGCGCGGAAGCCCGCTCGGCCTACCAGAAGGCGCTCGACAAGCTGAGCGCCAACGACGCGGCCATGCGCCAGATCATTCAGTTCAAGCTTGACGCGCTGGGCACCGCCTGAAGGCGGTTGGCCCGGCTCGCTGGCAGGCCCGCGGGATTCGCATGCCATGCATGCCCCGCATGCCCGCACTCTTGCGCCTCAACTTAAATCAGGATCGGAACCTCATGAAGTCATTGTTTTCCGGCACGGCCCAGAACCAGCAACACGGCAAATTTGTCCGCGGCCTGGTGGTGGCCGCCGCTTGTGCGGCCAGCGTCGCCAGCCTGGGCGGCTGCTCGCTGTTCAGCAAGGCTGACAAGCGCACGCCGGTCGAACTCAAGCCGATCACCCAGACGCTGTCGGTGCGCCAGGCCTGGAAGGCCAGCGTCGGCAAGAGCGGCCCGTACTCGCTGCAGCCGGGCGTCTCCGGCAGCACGGTTTATGCCTCTTCGAACGGTGGCAAGGTGCTGGCGTTCGATGGCGGCACCGGCCGTACGTTGTGGGAAGCCAAGACCGATACGGACCTGACCACCGGCCCGGGCAGCGACGGCACCGTCACGGCGGTGGCTGGCGAGAAGGGCGCGGTCTTTGCCTTTGACGCCAGCGGCAAGCAGATCTGGAAGAAGCAGGTCAACGGCGAAGTCCTCTCCGCGCCGCTGGTCGGCAACGGCCTGGTGGTCGTGCGCACGACCGACACCCGTGTGCTTGGCCTGGATGCGCAGACCGGCGAGCGCCGCTGGATCTACCAGCGCTCGCAGACCGCGCTCAACCTGCGCGCGTCGATGGGCATGGTGTTTGCCGGCGACGGCATTGTGATGGGCTTTCCCGGTGGCAAGCTCGGCGTGCTCGCTCCCGGCAACGGTGTGCTGCGCTGGGAAAGCACGGTGTCCTATCCCAAGGGTGTGTCCGAGATCGAGCGGCTCAACGACGTCACGGGCCAGCCCATGGTCAACGGGCGCCAGGTCTGCGCCACCACGTTCCAGGGCCGTGTGGCCTGCCTGGAGCTTGCCAATGGCCAGCCGCAATGGGGCAAGGATTTCTCGTCGCCGACCGGCCCCGCTCAGGATGACGGCTCGCTGTACGCCAGCGACGAGCGCTCGGTGGTGCATGCTTTCGATCGCCAGAACGGCACGGAGCGCTGGAAGAACGACCAGCTCCTGTATCGTCGCCTGGGCGCGCCGCTGGCGCTGGGCCGCTCGGTTGTCATGGGCGATTTTGAAGGCAATGTACACTTCCTCTCGCGCGACGACGGCCAGTTCGTGGCCCGCATGAAGACCGATGGCAGCGAGATTACCGCTGCGCCGGTGGTGGCGGGTGCGTCCCTGGTGGTGCAGACGCGCGACGGCAACCTCTACGGCTTCGTGCCGGACTGAGGCGGTCAACATCATGGCGACTGCCCGTGCACCTGTCGGCATGGGTGGCGCCAGTCCGGTAGCACGATCCTCCTGGTCGTGCAGGTGAACGAGGTCGGGTTGCAACGCTAACCCGGCCGCCCGACAGGAAAAGTGGCCAGGCGCGCGACGCCCGGCCGTCGGACCCATATCACTCCGGAGTTCCTGGGGGGCGGCATCTGCCGGCCCCCATTTCCGTTTATTGCATGAAACCAGTTATCGCTCTGGTCGGCCGTCCCAATGTGGGCAAGTCGACGCTATTCAACCGCATGACCCGGTCGCGCGACGCGCTTGTCGCCGATCTGCCCGGGCTCACGCGCGATCGCCACTATGGCGAAGGCCGCATCGGTGAACGTCCGTTCATCGCCATCGACACCGGCGGCTTCGAGCCGGTGGCCAAGGAAGGCATCGTTGCCGAGATGGCCAAGCAGACCCGCCAGGCCGTGGTCGAGGCCGACGTGGTGATCTTCCTCGTCGACGGCCGCCTCGGGCTGGCGCCCCAGGACCGGGTGATCGCCGATTACCTGCGCAAGACCGGGCGCCGCGTCATGCTGGCCGTGAACAAGGCCGAGGGCATGAAGTACACCAACGTGGTGTCGGAGTTCTACGAGCTGGGCATGGGCGACCCCTATGCCATTTCGTCGACTCACGGCGACGGTGTGCGCGAGCTCGTCGACGAGGCGCTCGAGCTGGCGGTGAAGGAACGCCCGGAACTCGCCGAGGAAGACGAGGGCGACCAGCGCGGCGTCAAGATCGCCATCGTGGGCCGGCCCAACGTGGGCAAGTCCACCCTGGTCAACACCCTGATCGGTGAAGAGCGCGTGATCGCGTTCGACATGCCCGGTACCACGCGCGACGCCATCTACGTGGAGTTCGAGCGCGGCGGCAAGCCCTACACGTTGATCGACACGGCCGGCCTGCGCAAGCGCGGCAAGGTGTTCGAGGCAATCGAGAAGTTCTCGGTGGTCAAGACGCTGCAATCGATCGCCGATGCGAACGTCGTGGTGCTGCTGCTCGATGCGCAGCAGGACGTGTCGGAGCAGGATGCGCACATCGCGGGCTTCATTGTGGAATCCGGGCGCGCGCTGGTGGTCGGCGTCAACAAGTGGGACGGCCTCGACGGCCACAGCCGCGACCGCATCAAGCATGATCTGGAGCGCAAGCTGCAGTTCCTGGACTTCGCCAACTTCCACTTTGTGTCCGCGCAACAGCGCACGGGCATCAGCGCGCTGCTGCGCTCGGTGGATGACGCGTACGCTGCGGCGATGGTCAAGCTGCCTACGCCGCAGCTCACGCGGATCCTGCAGGAAGCCGTCGAGTTCCAGCAGCCGCGGCGTGTCGGCGCCACCCGGCCCAAGCTGCGCTACGCGCACCAGGGCGGCTCCAATCCGCCCATCATCATCGTGCACGGCAATTCGCTTTCCGGCATCGCCGACACCTATCGGCGCTATCTCGAAAACCGTTTCCGCTCGGCTTTCAAACTGAAGGGCACACCGCTTCGCATCGAATTTCGTACGAACAAAAACCCATATGCGGACTCGAAGGATTGAGTCAGGCAGCGGGAGTCCAGGCGGGCAAGTTTCGTTTGCGTTCGTTTGGAACTGAGGCTAAATTCACGGTAGCAGGGGCTTCCCTGCGAGGCGATGCTAGCTTGGTACCGTTTTGATCTTTTTTTGGCGCGGTTTGCGCCGTTTGACTTGAATCGGGGATTACCGTCCCCATCATCTATCACTAAATCTATAAATTTGGAGTGTGCCATGAGCAACAAAGGGCAATTGCTACAAGACCCGTTCCTGAACGCGCTGCGCAAAGAGCACGTACCGGTTTCAATCTACCTCGTCAATGGCATCAAGCTGCAAGGCAATATCGAGTCGTTCGACCAGTACGTCGTCCTGTTGCGCAACACCGTGACGCAGATGGTCTACAAGCATGCAATTTCCACTGTCGTGCCGGCCCGCGCCGTGAATTTCCGCGTGGACGAAACGGCTGAAGGCTGATCATTCGCGGATAGCTCCGCAGATTTCCGGCAGGCTAGTCTTACCACGACACGGCCGCCAGTTGCCGGTGTCGCACCGGGGCCAGATGCGCCGGCGCGACACCAAAAGATGCCAGCCCATCCTGGCTGCAAAGTGGCCAAGGGCACGAACATGCTTCACCCTGGTGCATTCCGCCACGGACGGCATCCCAGCTTCAAGCGTCTTCCCAGGCCAAGGCTCCTGCCTCACGGCACCAGCCACTGCCTCCCAGTCGCCTCCAACCCGTTTTCCTTTCTCGCGTTTCGCGACCCTCCCGTTTGCAATCTAGAGCCACCTCCAATTCCGAGTCTTCCCGCGCCATCCTCGTTGGTGTCGATTTCGGCAAGCATGATTTCCAGGAAAGCCTGAGCGAGCTGGCGTTGCTGACGTCGACTGCGGGCTCCACGCCGGTTCACACGCTGACCGGGCGCAGGTCGCGGCCCGATCCGGCGCTGTTTATCGGCTCCGGCAAGGCGGAGGAACTGAAGGAGGCCGCCGATGCACTCGATGCCGACGTGGTGGTGTTCAACCACTCGCTCAGTCCTGCCCAGCAACGCAATCTCGAGCGCTTCCTGCAACGTCACGTCATCGACCGCACCGGGCTGATCCTGGACATCTTCGGCCAGCGGGCGCAGAGCCACGTTGGTAAGGTGCAGGTCGAGCTCGCCCAGGTCCAGTACCAGGCTTCGCGGCTGGTCCGGGCCTGGAGCCACCTGGAGCGGCAGAAGGGCGGTATCGGCATGCGCGGCGGCCCGGGCGAGCGTCAGCTCGAGCTCGACCGCCGTCTGCTGGATGAGCGGGCCAAGCGACTGAAGGCTGACCTGACGCGGTTGCAGCGCCAGCACAGCACCCAGCGGCGCGCGCGCGCGCGCAACGACACCCTGAGCATCTCGCTGGTCGGCTATACCAATGCCGGCAAGTCGACGCTGTTCAATGCCCTGACCAAGGCGCGTGCCTACGCTGCCGACCAGCTGTTCGCCACGCTGGATACCACCTCGCGCCGGCTTTACCTGGAAGGCGTGGGCAACGTGGTGCTGTCGGATACCGTGGGTTTCATCCGCGACCTGCCGACCCAGCTGGTCGCGGCATTCCGCGCCACGCTGGAGGAAACCGTGCATGCGGACCTGCTGCTGCATGTGGTCGACGCCTCCAGCCCCGTGCGCCATGAGCAGGTCGAGCAGGTCAATCGCGTGCTGGCCGAAATCAATGCCGACGACATCCCGCAGATCGTGGTGATGAACAAGATCGATGCGTCGCCGGAGCTGCTCGAGCAGGGCCCCCGCGTGGAGCGCAACGAGCAGGGCGTGCCGACCCGCGTGTTCGTCAGCGCGCGCGACGGCATTGGCCTGGATGCCTTGCGCGAGGCGCTGGTGGAAGTGGCGCGCTGGCTGGCCGAGCGCCCGCCAGAGCGCCCCCCGCTGGATCCGCGCCTGGCCGGCGCGCAGCCTTACCAAGACGAAGATCTCGACAGCGATCTTGACGACGATTTTGACGGCGATGCCACCCGGGTGGATCCGGAAGAACCCGACACGCAGTGAGCCAGTTCGATGGAAATCACGGCCAGATTGCCCCAAATGGGCAAAAGTGGCGTCGATGACTGTTAGAATCCCCTTGTTCCAACTATCCCGGACCCGTGCACTTCATGCCCCTGTTTCCCCGGAATTCTGAATCGAGCCATGCCTTTGGCAGCCGCGCAGGTGGCCGCAACGGCGGCCATGCGCCGTCGCGAACGGCCTGGCAGCGTTTGCGCGCGATCCTGTCGTTGAACGATCCACGTTGGGGTCGGGGCGGCCCGGATGACGAAGACAAAGACAAGGACAAGGACAGTCGCGATAACAATCGCCAGCAAAACCAGCGTCCGCCCCAGGATGGCCCTCCCGACCTCGACGAGCTCTGGCGCGATTTCAACCGTCGCCTGAACGGCCTGCTTGGCCGCAAGGAGAATGGCGGTGGCGGCAACCAGGGCTTCGGCGGCGGCGCGCGCACGCCGGGCAAGGGCTCGGGGATTGGCGCCGGCGTGGTGGTGATCGCAGCGCTCGGCATCTGGCTGGCCAGCGGTTTCTTCATGGTGCAGGAAGGCCAGACCGCGGTCATCCTCCAGTTCGGCAAGTTCAAGTACACCACGGGCCCCGGTATCAACTGGCGCCTGCCATACCCGATCCAGTCTGCCGAGATCGTCAACCTGTCGGGCGTGCGCTCGGTTGAAGTGGGCCGTTCCACCTCGATCAAGGACAGCAACCTGAAGGACGCGTCGATGCTGACGCAGGACGAGAACATCATCGACGTCCGCTTCACGGTGCAGTACGACATCCAGGACGCGAGCGAATTCCTGTTCTACAACAAGACCGACCGCGGTGGCGACGAAGAGCTGGTGACCCAGGCTGCCGAAACCTCGGTGCGCGAGATCGTCGGGCGCAACAAGATGGACGCGGTGCTCTACGAGAACCGCGAACAGATCGCCCAGAACCTGGCCAAGTCGATCCAGTCGATCCTGACCGCGTACAAGACCGGTATCCGCGTGATTTCCGTCAACGTGCAGAGCGTGCAGCCGCCCGAGCAGGTCCAGGCCGCCTTTGACGATGTCAACAAGGCCAGCCAGGACCGCGAACGCGCCATCAGCGAAGGCCAGGCCTACGCCAATGACGTGATTCCGCGCGCCAAGGGTACTGCCGCGCGCCTGAACGAAGAAGCCGAAGCCTACAAGGCGCGGGTGACCGCCCAGGCCGAAGGCGATGCCTCGCGTTTCCGCCAGGTCCAGGCCGAGTATGCCAAGGCCCCGCAGGTGACGCGTGATCGCATCTATATCGAGACCATGCAGCAGATCTATACCAATTCGACCAAGGTGCTGGTGGATTCACGCCAGGGTAACAATCTCCTCTACCTGCCGCTGGACAAGCTGATGTCGCAATCGGCCGTGGATGCGCGCGCGCCGGCTGCCGGCACCGCGCAGGCCCCCGCCGCGGGAAGCGGCACGTCTCCCGCGCCCGATGCCAACGGCGATAACCGGTCGCGCGAGCTGTTGCGCAACCGTGACCGCGATTCGCGCTGAGGAGCCCCGACATGAACCGACTGATTTCCGTAGTAATCGGCCTCTTCATCGTGCTGGCGATCGGCTCCTCGATGGTGTTCGTGGTGGACCAGCGGCAGTATGCCGTGGTGTTCGCCTTTGGCCAGATCAAGCAAGTGGTGAACGAGCCAGGCCTGCACTTCAAGTTGCCGCCGCCGCTGCAGAACGTGATTTTCATGGATCGCCGCCTGCTGACGATCGACGTGGCGGCTTCGGAGCGCTTCCTGACGGCCGAGAAGAAGAGCATGGTGGTGGACTGGTTCGTCAAATGGCGCATCACCGATCCGCGCAAGTTCTACGTGGCCTTCAATGGCAACATCCGTGGCGCGCAGGACCGCATGACCCAGCGTATCGACTCCGTTGCCCGCGAGGAATTCGGCAAGCGCACGGTGGCGGAGCTGGTGGCCGGCGAGCGTGAGAAGGTAATGCAGAATATCCGCGCCGCGATGGCCGACTACGCCCAGTCCGTGGGCGTCGAAATCATCGATGTGCGCCTGAAGCGTGTCGACCTGCTGCCCGCGATCAGCGAATCGGTGTATCGCCGCATGGAGGCCGAGCGCAAGCGCGTGGCCAATGAGCTGCGCTCCACCGGCGCGGCCGAAGGCGAGAAGATCCGCGCCGATGCCGACCGTCAGCGGGAAGTCGTGCTGGCCGAGGCCTACCGCGATGCGCAGAAGATCAAGGGCGAGGGCGACGCCCGGGCGTCGCAGATCTACGCCGAATCGTTTGGCCGCGATCCCCAGTTCGCGCAGTTCTGGCGCAGCATGGAGGCTTACCGCAATACGTTCCGCGATAAGCGCGACGTGCTGGTGCTGGAGCCGAATTCCGACTTCTTCCGCTATATGCGGTCGTCGGGCGGCGCCGCGGCGCCGGCGGCAGCGCCTCCGGCGAGCCGTCGCTAAGCCAGGCGGCTCAGTCCGCCAGGCGCTTCGACAAAACCCCGGCTTGCCGGGGTTTTGTCCGGCTGGAGGGGCGGCAAGGGAGGCTCCAGAGGGGCGTCGCTGCCGTCTCATTCACCATGCCAGGTGACTGGCTCCCCGCTTGCGGCCGGTGCCCGCCGGCACGGCGCGCGGCGGGATCGAATTTCAACGGGTGGCTCCAGGCCGCCCGGCAACTGTGTGAAGTGAAGAGATTTACCATGTCCAATCACTGGCTCCTGCCTGAAAACATCGCCGACGTGCTGCCGTCGGAGGCTCGCAAGATCGAAGAACTGCGCCGCCGCATGCTGGACTTGTTCCGCACCTACGGCTACGAACTGGTCATGCCGCCGATGCTGGAATACCTGGAATCGCTGCTCACCGGGACCGGGCACGATCTTGACCTGCGTACCCTCAAGCTGGTCGACCAGCTCTCCGGGCGCACCATGGGCCTGCGCGCCGACATCACGCCCCAGGTCGCCCGCATCGACGCCCACTTGCTTAACCGCTCCGGCGTGACCCGGCTGTGCTACGCGGGCAATGTGCTGCATGCCCGCCCGGCTGGCTTTCGCGCAACCCGCGAGCCGATCCAGGTTGGCGCGGAGATCTACGGCCATGCCGGCCTGGAAGCCGACGTGGAAATCCAGGCCCTGATGCTGGCCGCGCTGCAGGTTGCCGGGCTGACCGAGATCCGCCTCGACCTTTGCCACGCTGGCATCCTGGAAGCCTTGCTGGACGGCCTGCCGTCCAGCCGCAAGATCGAGGACGCGCTGTTTGCGGCCCTGGAAACCAAGGATGTGCCGGCGCTGCGCGAGTTGACCGAAGGCATGCCGCAGGCCGAGCGCGAGGCGCTGCTGGCGCTGCCGACGCTGTACGGCGGCGTGGAGGTGATCGAGCGCGCCCGCGCGACCCTGCCGGCGAGCCCGATGATTGGCCGTGCGCTGGACGAACTGGCCGCGCTGGCCGCGGAAGTGAGCGGGGCGACCGTCAATATCGACTTGTCCGATCTGCGCGGCTACCACTATCACAGTGGTGTGATGTTCACCGCCTATGTGGCCGGCTTGCCCAACTACGTGGCGCGCGGTGGCCGCTACGACAAGGTCGGCGAGGCCTTTGGCCGCGCGCGGCCGGCAACCGGTTTCTCACTGGATTTGCGAGAAGTTGCCTCGCTTTCGCCGCTGGAGGTGCGTGCTTTTGCCATCTTCGCGCCGTGGGATGCGGATCCTGCCTTGCGTGCCGCGATTACCGCGCTGCGCGCCGCCGGCGAGATCGTCATCCAGTCGCTGCCGGGGCACACGCACCAGCTCGACGAGTTCAACTGCGACCGCCAGCTGGTCCGCCAGGACGGCGGCTGGACGGTGATTCCGCGCAGCGCCGGGGCCTGAGCGCAAGCTCCGGGCCGCGGAATTCCCCTGCGTTGCAGGCCGATCTCCCCAAAATCGGGGAGTTGACCTGCAACGAGAGTAAAATACGTTTTTAACCCACTGACCAAAATCAACATGTCCGCTTCTGCAGTAAGCCAGGGACGCAATGTCGTCGTGATCGGCACCCAATGGGGTGACGAAGGCAAGGGAAAAATCGTCGATTGGCTTACCGATCATGCAAAGGGCGTGGTGCGGTTCCAGGGCGGCCACAATGCTGGCCATACGCTCATCATCGGCGGCAAGAAGACCATCCTGCGCCTGATCCCCTCGGGCATCATGCGTGAAAGCACGATCTGCTACATCGGCAACGGCGTCGTGCTGTCGCCGGAGGCGCTGTTCCGTGAGATCGAGGAACTGGAAAGCGCCGGCCTGCAGGTGCAGAGCCGCCTGCGCATTTCCGAAGCGACCACGCTGATCCTGCCGTACCACGTTGCCATCGACAAGGCCCGTGAAGTGCGCCGTGGCGCCGACAAGATCGGCACCACCGGCCGCGGCATCGGCCCGGCCTATGAAGACAAGGTGGCCCGCCGCGCGCTGCGCGTGCAGGACCTGTTCGATCCCAAGTGCTTCGCCGACAAGTTGCGCGAGAACCTCGACCTGCATAACTTCATGCTGACCCAGTACCTGGGCGCAGAAGCGGTCGACTACCAGCAGACGCTCGACGAAATGCTGGCGTACGCGCCGCGCCTGGCCCCGATGGTGGCCGACGTGTCGGCCGAGCTGTACGCGGTCAACGCCGCCGGCGGCAACCTGATGTTCGAAGGCGCGCAAGGCACGCTGCTCGACGTCGACCACGGCACCTATCCGTTCGTCACCTCCAGCAACTGCGTGGCCGGTGCGGCCGCCGCTGGCGCTGGTGTTGGCCCGGGCCGCCTGAACTACATCCTGGGCATCACCAAGGCCTACTGCACCCGCGTGGGCGCAGGCCCGTTCCCCAGCGAGCTGTACGACAACGACAACCCCAAGCGCCAGGACCCGGTGGGCGTGCGCCTGGCCAACGTCGGCAAGGAATTCGGCTCGGTGACGGGGCGCCCGCGCCGCACTGGCTGGCTCGATGCGGCCGCGCTCAAGCGTTCGGTGCAGATCAACGGTGTGTCGGGTCTGTGCATGACCAAACTCGACGTGCTGGACGGCCTCGAAACCCTCAAGCTGTGCGTGGGCTACGAGCTGGACGGCAAGACCGTCGACATCCTGCCGCGTGGCTCGGATGCCGTGGCGCGTTGCGTGCCGGTGTACGAGGAATTCCCGGGCTGGAACGAGTCCACCTTCGGCGTGAAAGCCTGGGATGCGTTGCCGGAACAGATCTACGCGTTTGCGTTGCCGGAACAGGCTCGCACCTACCTGAAGCGCGTCGAGGAAGTGGTCGGCATCCCGATCGACATGATCTCGACCGGCCCGGACCGCGACGAAACCATCCTGCTGCGTCACCCGTACGTAGCCTGATGTTGTCTTGCCCGTAATGGCGCCGCGCGGCTGAACGAAGCCGCGCCGGCAGAAGAGGGCAGCAGAACAAGAGCAAATCGGCCCGCGCAAGCGGGCCGAAACTTTATCGGTCGACAGACCTTATGCCTTAAGCCTAAAGCCGAAGAGCTAAAACAATCATGACCCTGCCATCGAACGACGAAGAGAACCTGTGGATCTCGTGGGACGACTACCACAGCCTGATCGCCCGCCTGGCGCTGACCGTCCATGAGTCGGGCTGGAAGTTCGACAAGATACTCTGCCTGGCCCGCGGCGGCCTGCGCGTTGGCGACCAGATGTCGCGTATTTTCGACGTGCCGCTTGCCATCCTGGCCACCAGCAGCTACCGCGAGGCGGCGGGCACCCAGCAAGGCGACCTTGATATCGCGCAGTACATCACCATGACCAAGGGTGACCTCTCCGGCAAGATCCTTCTGGTCGATGACCTGGTGGATTCCGGCGTCACGCTGGAGCGCGTGGGCCGCCATCTGCAGGAGCGCTATCCCGCCGTGACGGAAGTCCGTTCGTCCGTGCTGTGGTACAAGGCCTGCTCCAAGGTCAAGCCGGACTACCACGTGACCTTCCTGCCGACGAACCCCTGGATTCACCAGCCGTTCGAAGAATACGACACGCTGCGTCCGCACAACCTGGCGGCCTGGCTCAAGCGCGGCAAGCACGCCGCCGGCAGCTCGCAGGCCTGATCCGCGGGCGGCCCGCGCATAGCGAAGATGGCCGCGCCGAGGTGACCCGGCTCACTACCGAGCGGCTCGAGCAGGCAGTGCGCAACGCCTCGCAGCGGCGAGAGGCGCTTCGGCTGGCCTGCGCCTTCGTGACTCGCCGCAAATGGCCGCCAGCAGGGCGGCCATTATTCTTTATGCCCTCCGTCGTGCTTCCCGCGATGGCCACGCGCCATGGCACGCATGTTTCGGAGATGCCCGCCCGTTTCCTGCTTAGTACGCGACCGTGTAGCGCTGGCGCGAGTGCGCCGGTTTTTCCACTTCATCGATCATGGCGATGGCATAGTCCTCCATCGAGATCCAGCTCTTGCCGCTGGCGTCGGAGAGCAGCGTTTCCTCGCCCACGCGGAATTTGCCCGTGCGCGTGCCCGGCTCGAACAGGGCGGCGGGGGACAGGAAGTTCCAGTCGATCGCTGTTTCGTTGCGCAGGGCGTTGAGGAAGTCGCGTCCGGCCAGGGCCTCCGCCTTGTAGGCTTCCGGGAACTGCGGCGTGTCGACCAGTTGGGCGCCCGGTGCAACGAAGAGGCTGCCGGCGCCGCCGACCACCAGCAGGCGTGGCACGGCAGCGGCCTTGACCGCGCCAACGATCTGCGCGGCGCTGGTCTGCAGGAAGCGCACCGTGCTGATGGCGACATCATGGCCGGCGAGGGCGGCTGCCAGGGCCTTGGTGTCTGCCGCGTCCACGTTGGCAGTGGCGAGGCCTGGCCGCGCGGCCAGCTTGTCTGCCTGGCGCGCGATAGCGGTGACCGTGTGGCCGCGGCTCAGGGCTTCGTCGATGAGGCGGGTACCGACACGGCCGGTGGCGCCGATGATGGCGATTTTCATGTTGACTCCTTTGTTGCGCTGTTGAATATATATGAAACCATTTTGGTTACATATTGGGACAAAAATTTTTACGGCTTGCGTTGCCGGGCCGCGCGCTCCACATCGGCGAGCATGCCGGCAATCGTGATCCCGGCCAGCGCGCCATCCATCGCGGCCTGGGCGCGGTCCGCGGCGTGCTTCAGCGCGCCGGTAATTTCCCGCCCCACCATGCACGCCGGGTTTGGCACGCTGTGGTGCGGCGCGATCAGCGTGGCCGACTCCACCGCGCGGAACACGTCAAGCAACGTGATCGATGTCGCCGCACGCGCCAGCGAGGCGCCGCCGTTGCTTCCCATCACCGTGCTCACCAGTCCCGCCTCCGCCAACTGGCTGACCAGGCGGCGGATCAGGACCGGGTTCGTACCCACGCTGCCCGCGATCAGCGACGACGGCAAGGGCTCGGCGGCGCTGGCCAGCAAGGTGAGGATATGAACGGCGACGGCGAATCGGCTGCTGGTGGTCATGGTGGGTGAGGCAATATGGAACTATCTTAGTTACAGATGGCGGTCGCGTCAAGCGACGAGCGGGCCACGCAGGCGTGCCGGTGTGACATGCGCCTGCAGCAATAGGGTGGTTTGCGCCTGAAAACGTCGGAAAACGCGACATTCCGGCATGTGAGTGGCGGAAGAATGCCGGGAGCGCCACTGAAACTGATACACTCACCCGCAGCGCAGCAGTCGGCTGCTGCTCCGGCTGCGCCCTGGCAATTCGTGTGAGCGCCAGGCCGTGTGGATGTCTCTGCCTCAGCAGGCAAGAGCGGACTCCAAGCCCCGGAGCGGTCGTTGCTGCGACTGGTATTTAGTATTTAGTTAAGTCGCGCAGTCGCGCCAATATCGAATCGGGAGTACCAAGTTGCAAGATCAGACGCCGGAAAACAAAAAACCCGCAGGGCTCGAAAGCGCTGCGGGTTTCCCGTTTGATCTGGTGCCCAGGAGAGGACTCGAACCTCCACAGTGTTGCCACCGCTAGGACCTGAACCTAGTGCGTCTACCAATTTCGCCACCTGGGCGGGCGTCGAAACAACCGAAGCGCTCATTATAGCGACCGCAAATCGTTTGTCAAATAATTCTAGAAAAAATTGAATCAGAATAACTATCCGATCCCTAGTCGGGAAGAAATCCTTGGCGTCCTGAGGACGTCGGGGTCGCCGTTGTCGGGCGGCGATATCGCCAAGGCGCTCGCCGTCACGCGCAAAGAACACGACGGCTTCCAGAAACGCCTCGCCGCCATGGAGCGCGACGGCCAGATTGAACTGAACCGCAAGGGCCGCTACGAGCTGGCCAACCAGCCTAACTTTGTGGTCGGCCGTGTGCAGGGCCACCGCGATGGCTTCGGCTTCCTGATCCGCGACGATGGCGATGACGACGTCTTCCTGCCGGAGCGCGAGCTGCAGAAGGCCATGCACAACGACCGCGCCCAGGTGCGCGTGATCGGCTATGACCGGCGCGGCCGGCCCGAAGGCCAGATCGTCGAGATCCTCGAGCGCGCCAACCGCTACGTGATCGGCCGCCTGCTGAGCGAAGGCGGCGTGCTGGTGGTGGCGCCCGAAGACAAGCGCATCAGCCAGGACATCCTGATCCCGCCGAAGTCGCAAGGCAAGGCGCAAGTCGGCCAGGTGGTCAGCGTCGAGATCATCGACTACCCCGATCGCTACGTGCAGCCCGTGGGCCGCGTGGTGGAAGTGCTGGGCGACTTCGACGATCCCGGCATGGAAATCGAGATCGCCGTGCGCAAGTACGGCGTGCCGCACGAATTCTCGGATGCGTGCGCCAATGAAGCCGCCAAACTGCCCGACGAGGTGCGCGAGTCCGACCTGGAGCACCGCATCGACCTGCGCGACGTGCCGCTGGTGACGATCGACGGCGAAGACGCGCGCGACTTCGACGACGCCGTCTACTGCGAACCCGTCAAGATTGGCCGCTCGAAGGGCTGGCGCCTGGTGGTGGCGATTGCCGATGTGTCGCACTACGTGCGTCCGGGCACGGCGCTCGACGCCGATGCGCTGGATCGCGCCACTTCGGTGTACTTCCCGCGCCGCGTCATCCCGATGCTGCCGGAAAAGCTCTCCAACGGCCTGTGCTCGCTGAACCCGCAAGTCGACCGCCTGTGCATGGTGTGCGATGCGGTGATTACCGCCAAGGGCGAACTCAAGGGCTATCAGTTCTATCCCGCCGTGATGCATTCGGCGGCGCGCCTGACCTATAACGAGGTCTGGTCCGTGCTGTCCAATACCAAGGGCCCGGAGGCGCACAAGCGCGCTGACCTGGTGCCGCACCTGCAGAACCTGTACGAGTTGTTCCAGGTCCTGCTCAAGGCGCGGCGCGAGCGTGGCGCGATCGATTTCGACACCACCGAGACCTATATCGTCTGCAACGCGCAGGGCAAGATCGAGCAGATCCTGCCGCGCACCCGCAACGATGCCCACCGCCTGATCGAGGAATGCATGCTGGCCGCGAACGTGTGCGCCGCCGACTTCCTCGAACGCTTCAAGCATCCCACGCTGTACCGGATCCACGCCGGCCCGAGCGAGGAAAAGCTGAAGAATCTGCGCGAGTTCCTGCGCACCGTCGGGCTTTCACTGGCCGGTGGCGACAAGCCGCAGGCAGGCGATTACGCCGATGTGATGGACAAGATCAAGAGCCGTCCCGACGCGCCGATGCTGCAGACCATGCTGCTGCGCTCGATGCAGCAGGCGGTCTACAGCCCGGACAACATTGGCCACTTTGGCTTGTCGTACGAGGCTTACGCTCACTTCACCAGCCCGATCCGCCGTTACCCGGACTTGCTGACGCACCGCGCCATCAAGGCCGTGCTGGCACATACCAAGTACAGGCCGGCATTTGCCCCCCGGGCACCGCGCTGAACACCGCGATCGCGCCCAAGGCGCGCCGCATGCAGGCCAAGGATGCCGCCGAGAAGGCAGAGCGCAGCGCAGCGCGGGCCCAGCGCAACGAAGCCATCTGGGACGAGCTCGGCCTGCACTGCTCGGCCAACGAGCGCCGCGCCGATGAAGCCTCGCGCGATGTGGAAGCCTGGCTCAAGTGCTACTTCATGCGCGACAAGCTTGGCAGCGAGTATTCGGGCACCATCAGCTCGGTCACCTCGTTCGGCATCTTCGTGCAGCTCGACGAGCTCTACGTCGAAGGCCTGGTCCATGTCACCGAGCTGGGCAGCGATTACTTCCAGTACGACGAAGCGCGCAATGAACTGCGTGGCGAGCGTACCGGCATCCGCTACCGCCTGACCGATCGCGTCCGCGTGCAGGTTTCGCGCGTGGATCTCGATGCGCGCAAGATCGACTTCCGCCTGGTGCAGGAGCCCTCGGCCAAGAACCTGCGTGGGCGCGCCCCGACCGCCGACGCTGCGCCGCGCGTGCCCGCAGCGCATGCCGTGCCCGCGCGCAAGAAGGGCCGTCAGCTGGCCGCGCTGCTGGGTGGCAGCTCCAAGCCGGAAGAGTCGTTCGACGAGACGCTGGATCGCGTGATCGAAGAGCAGCCGGTGTTCGAGGCAGTCATGACGCCGGTCAAGCCGCACGTGGGGCAGGGCGCCAAGGCCGGCGGCAAGCCAGCCAAGCACGCCGCCAAGCCCAAGCCGCAGCATCTGGGCTCGACGCACAAGGGCGGCGCCAAGCCGGCCGGCAAGAGCAGCCGCGCTTCGCGCAAGCGCACCTGATGGCCAGGGAGCCGGCGCCGGTTTGTCCGGTTCCGGCTCTCGCGCTGCAGACGCCAGGCAAGCCCCGGCGGGAATGTACAATCTCGCCATGGCTAAACAAAAACTCCTGATCGGCTTTCACGCCGTCACCGCGCGCCTGCGCCAGGACGCCACTGGCGTCACCGATGTCTACGTAGAATCCGCGCGGCGTGACCGCCGCATGCAGGACTTCATCCGCCTTGCCGAAAGCCTCAACGTCCGCCTGCATCCGGTGGACGCCGAGCGCCTGCGTGGCATGGCCGGCACCGACCGTCACCAGGGCGTGGTCGCCCGCGCCGAAGATGTGGCGCTGGCCCTCAATCTTGACGAGCTGCTCGACGGCATCGAGGGCACGCCCTTGCTGCTGGTGCTCGACGGTGTCACCGATCCGCACAACCTGGGTGCTTGCCTGCGCGTGGCCGATGGCGCCGGCGCGCAAGCCGTGACCCCCCGAAGGACGGCAGCGTGGGCTTGAACACGACGGTGGCCAAGGTGGCCAGCGGCGCCGCGGAAACCGTCCCCTACATCACCGTCACCAACCTGGCGCGCACCCTGCGCGAGTTGCAGGAGCGCGGCATCTGGGTGATCGGCACTGCCGATGGCACGGAAAAGACGCTCTACGACGTCGACTTCAAGGGCCCGATCGCCCTGGTAATGGGCGCCGAAGGCGAAGGCATGCGCCGCCTCACCCGCGAAACCTGCGACGAGCTCGTCAGCATCCCGATGGCCGGCGGCGTGGAAAGCCTGAACGTTTCCGTGGCCAGCGGCGTGTGCCTGTATGAGGCGGTGCGCCAGCGCCGCCTTAAGCGCTGAACGTTGGGGAGCAATCCGTGATGGCGGATATCGACGCGCAGGCGCTCGCGGCATCGCGCCGCCTGATCGGCGAAGCGACCAACATCATGGTGCTCACCGGCGCGGGCGTATCCGCCGAGTCCGGCGTGCCCACGTTCCGCGATGCCATGACCGGCTTGTGGTCGCGCTTCAATCCTGAAGAGCTGGCCCAGGAAGACGCCTACCGGCGCCAGCCCGCGCTGGTCTGGGAGTGGTACCTGCACCGGCGCGAGCTGGTGGCGGCCACGCATCCCAACCCGGCGCACATCGCGCTGGTGGCGCTCGCCGCGCAGAAAGCCGTCACCCTGGTCACGCAAAACGTGGATGGCCTGCACCAGCGCGCCGGCAGCCGCGATGTGATCGAGTTGCACGGCAATCTGTTCGCCAACAAGTGGCTGGACGGCTGCGGCCGTTGCGATGCGGCGACCGCCGTGCCGGGCAAGCCGCCGCGCTGCTCGCTTTGCAACGCCATGATGCGCCCCGGCGTGGTGTGGTTTGGCGAGGAACTGCCGCGCGTGGCGCGCTATCGCGCCGAGCACGCGGCCGAGCAGTGCGATCTGTGCATCGTGGTGGGCACCTCTGGCCTGGTCTACCCGGCAGCCGGCTTGCCCGGCGCCGCCAAGGATCAGGGCGCGCATGTCATCGTGGTCAATCCCGAGCCTTCGGCGCTGGACCAGACTGCCGATCTGGTGCTGCGCGGACCGGCCGGGGTGGTCTTGCCTATGCTGTGGGGCGGCATGCCCGCCTGAATCCCTTGGCCCCCGGGCGGCTAGGCGGCGCGCCGAGAAATTCAGCGCGCCGAGAAAATCATCTGGTTATCGTCCAGTTATCGAAGTGAAATGTTGCGAAGGGATTAACATGGCGGAGTTGCAGCCACTTCATCCCTAGCAATGCCGCAGCCTATCGATACCGCCGCACTCCACCTGGTCCTGCTCAACAGTTCTGTCAACCACGCCATGCAGCATGTGGGAGACAGGTGGACGCTTTCCATTTTGCTGCGCGCATTCCTCGGCACCAGCCGTTTCGACGATTTTCAGCAGCAGCTCGGCATTCCGCGCCAGACCCTGAGCGTACGGCTCAAGGCCCTGGTGGAGCTGGGCATGCTGCGCACGCGCCCCTATCAAGAGCACGCGCTGCGGCTGGAGTACCGGCTGACCGGGATGGGGCTGGCGATGTATCCATGCGTGCTGATGAGCTGGCGCTGGGAGAAGCGCTGGGGGCGGCCGAGCGCGGCGTTGCCGGACCGGCTGACACATCGCGCCTGCGGTCACCAGATGACCCCGCTGATGGTATGCGCGCATTGCCGTGCCGAGGTGCTGGTGGAGGATGTGATGCCGTCCTATAACCTGGACGGCTTGCGCAATGACACGGACACGGACACGGACACGGACGCGGCGCAGGCAGGCCAGCCGGCACGGGCGCGCCGCTGGGCGGGCCAGGCGCTGAGCGAGGGCAAGGCAGGGCAATCGCAGGAAAACATCGTGGAGCTGCTCAACGACCGCTGGGTCTTGCTGCTGCTGGCTGCCGTGATGGTCGGCTGCCATAGCTACGACGCGCTGCAGTCGGTACTGGGCATCGGCTCCAGCGTGCTTGCCGCGCGCTTGAAGATGCTGTCGAACACGGGCATGCTCAGCCGCGAAGCCTCGCGCGACGACGCGCGCCGCTTTGTCTACCGGCTCACGCCGCGCAGCCGCGACCTGTTCTCGTATATCGCCACGCTGGGATATTGGGCGCGCAGTCATCTGCCGGGTTGCCCGGACAGCCTGCGCCTGGTTCATCGCAGCTGCGGGGCGCCGCTGGTGCCCACGGTGGTTTGCGATCGCTGCGAAGTCGCGTTGCTACCCCAGGACGTGAGCTATCCCGGCCGGTCCTGAGGCCGGCCGGCTTTTCAGGTTAATCCCTCACGCCAACCACGAAGCTCGCCACCGTGGCACACGAGCCACCGATATTGAGCGTGGCAAAGGTGCGCGCGCCGCCCACCTGGCAATCGCCGGCGCGGCCGGTGACCTGGCGCGCGGCGTCGAGCAGCATGCGCGCCCCCGTGGCGCCCACCGGATGGCCACAGCCGATCAGGCCCCCCGACGGGTTTAGCGGAAGGCCGCCGTCCGGCTCGATCAGGCCGGACTCGATGGCCTGCCAGCTCTGCCCCGGCGGGGTCAGCCCGAAGTGGTCGATCGCCATGTACTCGGTGGTGGTGAAGCAGTCATGGGTTTCGATGCCGTCGAGTTGTCGCGGGCCGGCAATGCCCGCGCGCCGCCACGCGTCCGTGATGGTGTCGCGCACATGAGGGAACACGTACTGCGCGTCCCGGCTGCGTTCGAGCTTGTCGAGAAAGCGGATGCCGGCATTGCGATGACCCCAGCCGAGGATGCGCGGCAGGTCAGCCAGCCGCACGCCACGCCGCGCCGCATGCGCCTGCGCGAAGCGCGCCGAGGCGACTACGATGGCGCAGGCGCCGTCGGTCACCTGGCCGCAATCCTGGCGGCGGGTGCCAGGTTCGATCAGCGGGTTGGCCTGGTCGTCGTCGGTAAAGCTGGCAGCCTCGAACCGCCAGTTGCGCGTCTGTGCCAGCGGATTGCGGCGCGCGTTGCCGTAGTTGATCTCGGCGATGCGATTCAGGTGGCGGCGGTCCAGCCCGTAGCGGCGCGCATATTCGCCGGCCAGACGGCCGAACACGGCGGGCCACATATAGGTGCATTCGATCTCCTCCCGGCCTTGCCACGCAGCACCGTTCTGGTTACGCGAAGCGACGTCGCCGGGCAGGTTCTTGAACTCCTCCGCGCCCAGCACCAGCACGCAGTCGTAGCGCCCGGCCTCGATCTCTGCCATGGCAGCCAGCGTTGCCAGCGATGACGACGCGCACGCGCCTTCATGGCGCATGGCGGGCACGCCCCAGAGCTCAGGTACCACCTGCGCCACCATGGCGCCCAGGTGGGCCTGCTGGCGCTGCATCTCGCCAAACGCGTTGCCAACGTGGATGGATTCGATGGCGGCAGGGTCGAGCTGGCAGTCGGCCAGCGCACCCAGCGTGGCGTCGCGCATCATGTCGCTGATGTCCAGCCCCTGGCGCGACCATGCGCGCGCGAAATCGGTCTGGTAGCCGCCCAGGATATAGACGCTATGGGTCATGCCGTGGCTCCCGCAGGGTGGTTGACGGCATCGGTGGCAACCGCGGTGCGCGCGTCATGGACGGGATAGGGCGCGCCGCCAAACCGCCGTGCCGCCTGCCGGTACTCGTGCTCCAGGCGGTCCACCACGGCCGCCACGGGTTCGACGCGGCGGATGGCGCCCAGCCCCTGGCCCGCGGCCCACACCTCGGTCCAGCGCTTGCCGGCGAAGGACTGGCTGCTGTCGTAGTTGCGCCCGGGCGGCGGCGGCAGGTTGGCAGGATCCAGCCCGTTGGCGACCAAGCTGGGTTTGAGCCAGCTTGCCGGCGTGCCGGTGATGCAGTCGCTGACCAGCACATCGTCGGCATCGCTGTCGACCAGCATGCGCTTGTAAGCCTCGGGGGCCAGGCTTTCGTCGGTGGCGATGAAGCGCGTGCCCATGTAGACGAAATCCGCGCCGGCCGCGAGCGCGCCAGCCACGCCCCAGCCGTCGGCAATGCCGCCGCCGATCACCAGGTAGCCGTCGAAGAACTCGCGCACCGCCGAGACAAAGGCGAAAGGCGACAGCGCTCCCGTATGCCCGCCGGCACCGGCTGAGACGCAGGCCAGGCCATCGACGCCTGCCGCCGCCGCTTTCCTGGCGAGGCCGATATTGACGACATCGGCGAAGACCAGGCCGCCATAGCCGTGTACCACCTCTAGCGCCGGCTTGGGGCTGCCCAGCGCGGTGATGACAATGGGGGGCTGGTAGCGGGCGATCAGCTCCAGATCTTGCGGCAAGCGCTGGTTGGACGAATGTGTGACCAGGTTTGCCGCCCACGGCGCGATGCGCGCGGCGGGATCGGCGGCGCGCGCCGCGGCCAGGCCTTCGGTGATGTCGCGCATCCAGGCGTCCAGCGTCTCGATGGGCCGCGCATTGGGCGTGGGAAAGGAGCCGACGATGCCGGCGCGGCACGCGGCAATCACCAGCTCAGGGCCGGAGATCAGGAACATCGGCGCGGCGAACACAGGCAGGCGCAGCGTGTTGTAAAAGGGGTCTGGTTGCATGGGCAGGTTCGATCGGGAGTTGGACAAAGGCAAGGCAAAGCAAGGCAAAGCGTTACTGGGTGGCGCGGAAACCGGACAGCCTGACGGCCTCGGCCCAGCGGCCGGACTCGTCCTGGATCCGCGCTGCCAGCGCCTGTGGCGTGCTGGGCTGCGCGACAAAGTCCCAGGCTTGCCAGCGCCGACGCAGGTCGGCGCCGCGCAGGATGGCGGCGAAGTCGCCGTTGAGGCGGGCGACCACGGCATCCGGTGTGCCTGCCGGCGCGACCAGCGCGGCCCAGATGTCGATCTCCAAGTCGGGGTAGCCCAGCTCGCGGAAGGTCGGCACCGACGCCGCCAGCGGCGAGCGTGCCGCGGCGGTGGTAGCTAGTACCTTGAGGCGACCGGCCTCCAGGTGCGGCTGCACCGCCAGCAGCGGCAGGAAGGCCGCTTGCACCTGGCCACCGACCAGGTTCTGCACGGCCGGCGGGGTGCCGTTGTAGGGCACGTGCACCATGTCCAGCCCGGCGCGCTGGTTCAGCAACACGCCGGCCAGATGCGAGCTGTTGCCTGCCGTGAACGAGGCGAACGACAGCTTGCCGGGCCTGGCGCGGGCCCAGGCGACAAATGCCGGCAGCGTGCTGGCCGGCACCGAGGGATGCACGGCAAACACCAGGGACGAACCGAGGAAGCCGCTGACTGGCCTGAAGTCGCGCACCGCGTCGTAGGGCAGGCTCGCGAAGGTGTGGGGATTGATGGTCAGCATGCCGGTATTGGCCAGCAGGAGCGTATAGCCGTCGGGCGCCGCTGTGGCGCCGGCACGCGCGGCGATCACGCCGCTGCCGCCGGGAAATGCCGCGCGGTGGCGCTCTGGTCGTGGCGGTGGAGCAGGGCCTGCACCTGCCGTGCGTAGCCCTCGATGCCGGTCGCCAGCATCATGGCGCGCAGGCCAGCCGTGAAAGCCGCATCCTGCTGGCGCGAGGGATGGATGGTATAGGGCAGCACGCTGTCGACGGCGCCATCGAAATCCGCGCGCGCTCTTTCCAGCAGCGCGCGCCGCCGGGGCGCGGCGTCGGCATGCTCCGCGCGGCACGAGGTGCCCAGCAAGGCCACGCCACTGATCCTGCCTGGCAATTGCCGGGCCATTTCCAGCGCCACATAGCCGCCCATCGAAAAGCCCGCCACGGCAAAGCGCGCCGGCATGCCGGCGGCCGCAGTGGTGGCCATGGCGTCAATGCGGTCGTGGCGGTCCACCGCGGCAACATGCAGGTCGGCCAGCGGTTCGAGCGCGCCGCGCACGGCATCCCACACGCGCGCGTCGTTGAGCATGCCCGGCACCAGCAGCAAGGATGGGCGCGTCATGCCGCCTCCTTGCTGGCCAGCAGGTCCCGCAGCGCATGCTTGACGATCTTGCCAACGGGATTGCGCGGCAAGGCATCGAGCACCAGCAGGCGCTCGGGTAGCTTGAAGGTGGCGATGCGATGCTGCTCGCGCAGGTAGTCCACGAGTTCCGGCAGGGTTGGCGCCGTGTCCGCGCGCGCCACGACGCAAGCGCACAGGCGCTCGCCCAGCAGCCCGTCCGGATAGCCCACCACTGCCACTTCGCGTACCTTCGGGTGGCCGACAATCAGACCCTCGAGTTCTTCCGGCGAGATATTCATGCCCCCGCGTATCACCACGTCCTTGGAGCGCCCGACATAGCGATAGAACTGCTGGTTCTCGCCGGCGATCTCGAACAGGTCGCCGGTCTTGTAGAAGCCGTCGGCATCGAAGGCGCCGCGCGTCAGTTCGGGCGCATTCCAGTAGCGGCTGAAGATGGTCGGGCCGCGAAAGCGCAGTTCGCCCGGCACGCCGCCTTGCTCGATGATCTCCCCGCTGGCGGGATCGACCAGGCGCGATTCGATCTTCTGCGCGGTCGAGACCGACCAGGTGAAGCGCTTGACGCCGGCGCGCGGAAAGAACGCCGCGCGCTGCGTGGGGTCGGGGATGTCGGTGGCGTTGCCCGACAGCGCTGCGCCCTCATTGGAGCCGAAGTAGTTGACGATCTGCACGCCAAAGCGGCGATGAAATGTTTCCACCATCCAGTCCGACAGCGGCGCCGAGCCGGAGCCGATGCTGCGCAGCCGTTGAAAGTCGATGCCTTCGAGCAGCGGCGGGTTCTGCAGCAGCATGTTGAGCACCGCGGGCGGCGCCACGGTGTAGTCGATGCGCTCCTCGCGCAATTGCTGCAGGAATACGGAGAGGTCGAACGGATGATGCTGTACCACCGTGCCGCCCAGTTGCAGCCAGGCGGCGAAATTGGTGGACAGCCCGGCCATATTGACGAAGGGAAAGGGGTTGAGCAACCGGCTGCCAGGCGCGAGGCCCGCGGCCTCGATGATCGACGGTGCGATGATCAGCCATTCGTTGTGGCTGCGCGGCACGCCCTTGGGCCGCGCCTCGGTGCCCGATGTCCAGCAGATGGTGAACACGTCGTTGGCTGTGACCGCGGCGACTTGCGTGGCTTGTTCCACGCGGGCCGCGTCGGCGGGCTCTCGCAGCAGGCGCTCCAGCGCCCGCGCGCCGGTAGGCGGCGAGCTGCCATAGGCGAAGACGTGGGCAAGCGAAGGCGTCTGCTGGCGCAGCGCCAGCGCCATGTCCGCGTGCGCATGCTTGCCGATCTGCGTGACGGTGACGATGGCGCGTGCCGAGACATGGTTGAGGATGTATGCCAGCTCATGCTCGCGGTACTGCACCGGCACGGGTGTGACGATGATGCCAAGCCGCGCGCAGGCGAGATAGACGGCGAACTGTTCCACGCCGTTGGGGAGCTGGACGGCGATCACGTCGTCCTTGGCCAGGCCGGCGCCGCTCAGCACCGACGCCATGCGCAGCGCCTCATCGGCGAGTTGCGCATAGGTCAGCCGGCGCGGCGCGCCTTCCATGTGGAGCTGGCGGTTCGGCGCGTCGACGACGGCTTCGTGTTCCGGGTGCGCGGCCAGGTTGCGCTGGAACAGGTCCCATAGCGTCTGCGTGCCCCACCAGCCGCGCGCGGTGCAGGCGTCGATCTTGTCTTGTGGTACGAGAATCACGCTGTCTCCTTGTTATCGTTCTGATTCACGCGGCTTGTCGGGGCCGGTGACGGGTGCGGCGCTGGCGCTGGCTAGCGCCCGCTGTCCAGCCGCGCCTGGCTGACCCAGGTCGCATGGAAACCATGCGGCACGCGCTGTGGCAGCAGCACGCGCGCTATTGGCCCCTGGCCGACGTCCCTGGCATCGAATACATGCACTTCGGAACGCTCGTCGCGGCCGTTCCATACGAATCCCACCAGGTAGCCGTCGTCCTCTTCCTTCCAGTTGTCGCGCGGGGCAAAGGGCGCCTCGCTGTACCAGAAGTCCACGCCCCCCGAATACGCCTGTACCGACCCGGTCTGCAGGTCGAAGCGCGTCAGTCCGCAAAAGCGTGGTTCTTCGGGCATGCGGTTACGGCCCATCAGCACGTTCCACGAGTAGCGCGTGCGGTGTCCCTGCATCCAGGAGTTGATGACCGGGAACTCGCTGTTGACGATGTCGTCCAGCAGGCGTTCGCGCGTCTGCCCGGTGGCGAGGTTGAAGCGCCACTCGTAGAACAGGAAGTCGTGCTCCAGGCTGGCCGGCATGCGCGGCACGCGCGCGGCGTCGATGTAGCCATCGCGGTCGCGCGGCAGCCGAAACGGCGTGCCGGTCATGACGATCTCGGTCTCGCCGCGCGCGTTGACTTCTTCCCACGCGTTCGATACGTGATACATGTAGGCTGGCTCGGCCTCAAACCAGCGGATCTGGCTGGCGTCGCCGTAGCGCGGCACCACGGCGAAGCGGCTGGGCAGCGTGTGATGGAACTCCAGCTTGTGGCGGCCTGCGGACAGGGCGTCCATGTCGTAGAACAGCGGGAAGTCGTGCAGGATGCTGTAGTTGGGCGTGATCGCCATGTCGTGCGGCAGGCGCGGCCCGGGCAGTTCCACCGGCGTCAGGTGCTTGAGCGCGCCGTCGGCGCCGATCACGCCGTAGTGCATATAGGGATGTTCTTTGCCGTAGGCGAAGAACAGGAACTCGCCGGTGCGCTCGTCGACGCGGGAGTGCGCCGAGACCGGCAGGCCCGCCAGGCGCGGATCGGGCTCCAGCTTGCCCAGCGTATCGAGCGTGCCGGCGTCGCACTGGTACACGGTGCCGCCCAGATACCACATCGATACCAGCTTGCCGTTGTGGAACTTGACGTCGGTGTTGGAGGTGTTTTTCAGCGGCATCTCCGGCCGGTCGCGCCGCGGCGGTTCCTTCACGCCTTTCCATAGCGCATGGCCGGCGGCGATCTCTTCCTTCAGCGAGTCGGTCATGACCCAGCGGTTGCGGTACTGCACGCGCCCGCGCTCGAAGCGCACCGAGTGCAGCATGCCGTCGCCGTCAAACCAGTGATAGCGGCCCTCCGCCTCGAAGCGCCGGTTGGGGCCGTTGCGCACGTACAGGCCGTTCAGGTCGGCGGGAATTTCGCCGATCACCTGCAGATCGTCGCAGATCACTTCATGGTCGATGGGGCCATAGCCGCCATGCAGGACCGGAACGTCGTTGATGCCCATGGTGATGCTCTCCTTTGGGTTTGGTATGGGGAAGCGTGTCAGAGTGAGCCGATCAGGCCTGCCGTGGCCAGCGTGCCTGCGCGATGCGAAAGCGCGAGGCGACAAAGGCGTGGTCGGTCAGGCTGGCGTTGCCAGCGGGATTCAGCCCGCTGACGTGGTAATCGCTATAGGCCGCGGCGAAGTTCAGCGGCATCGGCCCGCTCAGGTTGATGGTCAGCTGCGCGCCGGCCTCGGCATAGGCGTCCTCGGCGCGCGCAATGAAACCAGCGTCGGTCGAGTAGAGGAACGCAGTCAGGCCACCGGCCACGCGGACGTCGCTGGTGGCTTGCTTCAGCGCGTCGGCGGCATCGTCGCAGGCGATCACGAAAGACACGGGCCCGAATCGCTCTTGCGCATACAGGTCGCGCTCCGCGGTGGTGAGTTGCAGCATCAGCGGCGTGGCCGTGCGTGCCTGCGGATAGTGCGGGTGCGGGTAGGGCGCTGGCGCCAGCAATACCTTGCCGCGCGCCGCGCCCTGGGCCTGCAGCGTGTCGAGCAGCGCCAGCGTTTCATCGGACTGGATGGCGGCCAGGATCATGGCCGCACGCGCGGGCGAGTCGATCAGCGTGGCGACTGCCTGCGCCAGGCGTTGCGCGACCACGTCCAGCGGCACCACGCCCGCGGGCGTGCGCACGCCCTGGCGCGGCACGTAGAGGTTCTGCGGGCTGGTGCACATCTGCGCGGAGAACATGCATAGCGTGGTGGCCAGGCTGCGCAGCACGGCATCGAGGTCGTCGCAGGATTCCAGCACCACGGTATTGCAGCCGCTGGTCTCGGTGAAGCACAGCGCGGGATGGGCGTTGCGTTCCACCCACTGCCCGAAGCGCGCGCTGCCGGTGAAATCCACGATGGCCGCGCGCGGATGCCTGACCAGCACCTTGCCCAGCGGCGCGGCGGGCGTGTCCAGCGCCAGCGTGACCAGGTTGGGGTCGAAGCCGGCAGCAGCCAGTTGCGCGCGCATCAGCCGCACCGTCAGCGCCATGGGCAACACCGTGGCCGGATGCGGCTTGACGATCACCGCGTTGCCGGTGGCCAGGCTCGCCATGATCGAAGGCCAGGCGTTCCAGGTGGGAAAGCTGGCGCAGGCAAAGCACACGGCCACGCCGCGCGGCATCAAGCGATAGCGTTTGTCCAGCGCGATCGGGGTGGTGCCGAACTGGCGTTCCCAGGTCGCGCTGGCAGGCACCTGGCGCATCGCGTCCCACGCGTGGGCAATGGCTTCGATGGCGCGGTCCAGCGCGTTCACGCCCGAGCCGGCGTAGCTCATGTTGAAGCTCTGCCCGGTGGTGTGGAACACGGCCTGGACCGTGTCGAACAACTGCACATAGAGCTGCTCGACGATCTCCATCAGCACGCCGACGCGCTGCTGCGGCGTGGCCTGCCGCCAGCCCGCGGAGATGGCGGCGCTGGCTGCCTCGAACAGAGCGTCCGGATCGGATTGCGGATAACGGATACCAAGCGGGCGGCGCGTATAGGGTGATACCTCGGGCAGGTCGGGATAACCCAGCCAGCCAGTGATGCCGGGCTGCGCCAGCGTGAAGGGCTGGTCCAGCATGGCGTCCAACGCGGCCTGGCTTGCGGCCTGGGCGGCTTCGCTGTCCGGATAGCGTGCCGGCATTTCGGGGAAAGGGCTCCAGCAATGGCGTTCGCGGCAGGCTTGCCACGCACGTTCAAGCCGGGGCGCATGCCGGGCGAACAGAGCGTCCGGGAGTGGGGTGGTCAACGCGGTCTCCTTGTTGTTTGCCTGCAGCCGGATTTTTGCCGGGTGCCGTGCATATTACTTCGTATGATGGACTTATGTTAGCGACGATGCGATCTGGTTGCAAGCGGTTGTTGCGCTTGGCGTGATCGTGGAAAATCGCATAATTCTGCTGATTTATGCGGGTATTCCATCATGCATCCTGTCATTGCTAATATAGAAAGTGAAAAAGAAGAAGGCGAACAAGATTCGCACCGTCAAAACGCTCCCGGCTAGGGGCGAGGGGCGCGGGTCGCATGTCAACAAGGAGACAAGATGAGAGTGATGGTCCCGGCCGTTCTGGCCGTGTTGTTGTCGGTCCCCGGGCGGGGCGAGGCGCAGAGCGTACTGTTGGGCGGACAGATCAAGCTCGGCCTGGATTCCACCTCGACCGGCGGCAATCGCGCCGCGCGGTTGACGGACAACACCAGTTATTTTTTCTTTGACGGCAAGGAGGACCTGGGCCGGGGGCTCAAGGCCTTTTATCACTTGGAGTGGAATTTCAGCGCCGACACCGGCGTGCAAGGCGCGGGACGCGGCATCTACATGGGGCTGGACAGTGAGCGCTGGGGGCGGCTGCAAATGGGGCGGCAATCCGTGTACTTCAGCCACCACTGGTTTATCAACGATCCGCATGGCGCCTTCGACGCCGCACCGCTGGCCGCCAACTCGCTCAACGTGCTGGGCACCGTCAACGGCGCGTACTTCGCCGGCAACTTCCTCAACAACACCGTGCGTTACGAGGCGCCGGACATCTACGGCTTCAGCGGCATGGCGTCGTACTCCTTCGATGCCGAGCAGCCCGGGGCCGGCCGCAACCACACCTGGTACATCGCGCCGACCTACACGCGTGGCGCTTTCAAAGCCGGCTTCTTCCATATGCAGCGGGACAGCCAGGGCGTGCTGCCGGCGCAGACGGTCGGCCAGCTCGACCAGACCGCGGACCGGCTGGCGCTGGGATATACCTGGCAGGGCTTCAGCTTCGGGTTGCTGGCCGACCGCAATCGCGTGCAGGATCGCGCCAGCGGCCGGACCCAGAGCCGCTACGCTTTCGCTGTACCGCTGAACTACAACACTGGCCCGCATGGCGTGGCGCTGACGTATGGCCAGGCGCTGTCGATGAAAGACGGTGGGCAGACGGTCGGTGGCACCGGCGCACGAATGCTCTCGATCAGCTACCAGTACCGGCTCAGCAAGCGGACCTCGCTGGACGTGTCCGCGATCGAGCTGCGCAACCAGAGCAAGGGCCGCTACAACTTCTGGGGCGGCGCGCTCAACGGCTCCCCGCAACTGGCGGCGCAGGATGCCGGTGCGCGCAGCCGCATGTTCTACCTCGGCATGAAACACCTGTTCTGAGCGTCCGCGCCGCATTGCCTGCCTGATGCTCACCTGACAATTGCCTGACTCCGGAGAGACCCTATGCAAGAGATCCCAGCGCGGGCGGGAGGCGCCGTGCCTCCCGCCGAAACCGAAGCCGCGCTGCCCAGGCTAGGCCGCGAGCACCTTCGGGTGCTCGGCCTGTCCACCCTTGGCGGTGCGCTCGAGTTCTATGAGTTCATCATCTTCATCTACTTGGCGCCGGTACTCAGCGCCGTGATGTTCCCGGCCGAGGTGCCGGCGTGGATCCGGCAACTGCAGACGCTGGGCATCTTCGCCGCCGGCTACCTGATCCGGCCCTTTGGCGGCATCCTGCTGTCGATGCTGGGCGACCGGGTCGGGCGCAAGCGCATCTTCGCGGTCAGCTTGATTCTGATGGCGGCGCCTACCTTCGCGATCGGCCTGTTGCCGGGCTACGCGCAGGTCGGGGTGGCGGCGCCCTTGCTACTGCTGTTGCTGCGTATGTGCCAGGGACTGGCAATGGGCGGGGAGTTGCCGATCGCGCTGACGTTTATCGCCGAGCATGTGCCCACGCGGCGACTGGGCTTGGCCACCGGGTCTCTCGGCGCGGCGTTCACGGTAGGCTCGCTGGCCGGCTTGTTGGCGGTGATCGGGGTGAGCACGGCGTTCCCCGGCGCGGCATTGCAGGAGTTCGGCTGGCGCCTGCCGTTTATCGCCGGCGGCGTGTTCGGCTTCCTCTCGGCCTACCTGCGGCGCTATGTGAGCGAGACGCCGGTGTTCGAGGAGATGCGCCAGCGCAAGCAGCTATCGCAGGCCATGCCCTTTCGCACGCTGTTCCGGCGTTACCCAGTCGAGGTGGTGCTGTGCCTGCTGGCGAGCGCGTCGACGGCCGGGGTGCTGGCAAGCGCGGCGCTGTATCCGATGACCTATCTGCAGGTCGAACTGGGCTTTGCGCGCGCGGTGGTCAACCAGGCCCAGCTGTGGTTGCTGGCGAGCATGCTGGCCGGCACGCTGGCCGGTGGCTACCTGATCGATGTGCTGGGCTGGTTCAAGGCGACCGGGATGTTCGCGGCCATCCTGCTGGCAGGGTTGCTATTTACCTATGTGGCGCCGGATCCGGCCACGCTGCGCTATGGGTTTGCCATCATCGGCTTTGGTACCGGGCTGACGCCGATGATGTACAACCTGCTGGTGCGCAGCTTTACCGCGCCAGTGCGGGTGACCGGCATCGCGCTGACCTACAACGTGGCGCAGGCACTGGTGGGCGGCTTGTTGCCGGTGCTGATGGCCTCGCTCGCGCATTTCGATCGCTGGGCGATGATCTATGTGCCGGCCGCGCTGGGCTTGCTGGCCGCGGCGATCGCGCCGGCGGCGGCGCGGTATCGCAAGCCGATCGGCTTCGGAGCGGGGCCGGATTGACGCGGCGGGGAGCGCTGGCGACAGCTTGCGCTCCGCGGTCCCTTCGCTGGCGGTGAGCTTCTCCAACAGGTCCGGGCTGATGTCCCCCACGGATCGACGATATCGATTCCGCAATCCACAAAGTCGTTCACGTTTCGCGCTGGGAGGGTGCGCCGCGTCGATGTGCGCGCATCCCGGATGTACATCTTCAGGCCGCGTGGTCTTGTGCTAGACTCTGTACATCCAGTACACACATCTTGAACTCGCCATGCATCAAAGCCGCATCTTCCGGAACGGCAACTCACAGGCTGTGCGAATCCCGGCTGAACTTGCCTATCCCGATAGCGATATGTCTGTCGAGATCGAGCGCGTCGGCGATGAACTGCGCATCCGTCCGGCGCGCAAGCGCCTGACTGGCCTGCTGGATGTGTTCGCCTCGTTCCCGAAGGATTTCCTGGCCGAAGGGCGCGGCGACCAGGGGCAGGCCGAGCGAGACGCACTCTGATGGCCAAGTACATGCTCGACACCAACATGTGCATCTATCTCATGAAGAACCAGCCGCCTCATGTTGCTGAGCGGCTGGCATCCTGCTTCGAGGGAGACGTGGTCTTGTCGTCGGTGACGCTTGCGGAATTGGAGTACGGGGTTGCCGTGTCGCGCGAGCCTGAAGCGGCCCGCCGGGCGCTGCAGGCACTAGTGGCCCGCGTCCCGGTACTGCCGCTGTCAAGCGCGGCGGCGCAAGCCTACGGGCCGATTCGCGCGGCGACGCGGGAGCGCAAGTCCGACGCGCTGGACAAACTGATCGCCGCGCACGCGGTCGCGGAAAACGTGATCGTGGTAACGAACAACGTGCGGGATTTCGCCGCGTATCCTGGTGTGCGCGTAGAGGACTGGTCCGCGCCACCGGGGCTCTGAGCCAGTCCGTGGCGGTGCCATCCGGCGCCACGCCCATCAGGCCGTGATCAACGCCTCCAGCTTGACCGCATCCGCGGCAAATGCGCGGATCCCCTCAGCCAGCTTTTCCGTCGCCATCGCGTCTTCATTGAGCTGCCAGCGGAAAGCCGCCTCACCGCACTCGATGCGGGCGATATTGCCGGCCTGCGCCTGGTCGACCGACAGCTTGCGCTCCACGGTGCCTTCGCTGGCGGCGAGCTGCTCCAGCAGGTCGGGGCTGATGGTGAGCAGATCGCAGCCGGCCAGCGCCAGGATCTGCTCGGTGCTGCGGAAGCTGGCACCCATCACTTCGGTGGGGTGGCCGAACTTCTTGTAGTAGTCGTAGATCTGGCGCACGGAACGCACGCCGGGATCGTTGTCGCCCGCGTTGGCGGCAGCATCCCATTTGTCGCCGGCTTGCTTCTTGTGCCAGTCCAGGATGCGGCCGACGAAGGGCGAGATCAGTTGCGCGCCGGCCTCGGCGCAGGCAACGGCCTGGGCCAGCGAGAACAGCAGCGTCATATTGCAGCTGATGCCTTCGCGCTGCAGCACTTCGGCGGCGCGGATGCCTTCCCAGGTGGAGGCGATCTTGATCAGCACGCGCTCGCGGGCCACGCCGCGCTGCTCGTACAGCGAGATCAGGTGCCGTGCCTTGGCCACCGTGGCTTCGGTGTTGAAGGACAGGCGGGCGTCGACCTCGGTCGACACACGGCCAGGCACGATCGCCAGGATCTCGCAGCCGAAGGCGATCAGCAGCGCGTCCATCACGGCGTCGGTGCCTTCATTGCCGCGCACGGCCTTTTCCAGCAGAGGACGGTACTCGGCCTTCTGGACGGCCTTGAGAATCAGGGAGGGATTGGTGGTGGCGTCCTGCGGCGTGTACTGCTTCATCACCTGGAAATCGCCGGTGTCCGCCACCACGGTGGTGAACTGCTTGAGCTGATCGAGCTGGTTCATGGTCAGTGAGTTGCTTTTAAGGGTTGGTGATGGCGCAGGACCAAAACGGCAGGCCCTGGGCGCCGCGCTGATGCATGCCTCGGGCCATTGTACCGTCGGCTCGCGCCCACGCCGGTGATGTCACGGCATTCCGGTACACTATGCGGTTTCCCCCAAAGCAGACGGGCTGTTGTCATGACACAGGATGAACTCAAGGCGCTGGTGGCGCAAGCCGCGGCCGACTATGTCAAAGAGGTGGTGCCGGCGGGTGCGGTGCTAGGCGTGGGCACGGGCTCCACGGCCAACCTCTTTATCGATGCCGTGGCGGCGTTCAAGGAACGCTTTTCCGGCGCGGTCTCCAGCTCGGAGGCTTCCACGCGCCGCCTGCAGCAGCACGGTTTCACGGTACTGGACCTCAATGAGGTCGATGAGATCCCCGTGTACGTCGACGGCGCGGACGAGATCGATGCCAGCGGCGCCATGATCAAGGGCGGTGGCGGCGCGCTGACGCGCGAGAAGATCGTGGCCTCGGTGGCCAAGCGCTTTGTCTGCATCGCCGACGGCAGCAAGCTGGTGGAAGTGATGGGTGCGTTTCCCCTGCCCGTGGAGGTGATCCCGATGGCACGCGCTGCAGTCGCACGCAAGCTGGCGGCGCTGGGCGGCCAGCCGCGCCTGCGCATGACCAAGGAAGGCGGCATCTTCAAGACCGATAACGGCAATGTGATTCTCGATGTGGCCGGCCTGAAGATCGGCGACCCGAAGGGCATGGAAGAAGCCATCAATCACATGCCCGGCGTGGTCACGGTGGGGCTGTTTGCCCTGCGCGGCGCGGACGTGCTGCTGCTGGGCACGCCGGATGGCGTCAAGCGTAGCGACTATTGAGTATGGCCGGGCTGGCTTGCCGACCAAGGCAGCCGGACCGTCCAGCCGGATTGCATGAAGGGCTCTCGAGGTTTCGAGGGCTTTTTTGTTTTGGGGCCATCGCAGATCACTCTTGGCTCGAAACGGGTCTTGAATCACGATTCCGATCATTCCGCGCTATATGGAGGACATCGCGGCAACAAAAAGCCCCTCGACCGTTAGGCGAGGGGCTTTTCGCAATCCATACGGGCGGCCGAACGCTTCACGCGGCTTGCGCGCCGTGCGGCGCAAGGCCGCGCCCAGCCAGGATCAGGCAGCCGGCGGCGGCACGTAGCCCTGTGCCTGGTCCGCGCCTTCGCCGAAGAAGTACTTCTCGGTCTGCTTGAGCAGGTACTGGCGAGCCCGGGTGTCGGCCATATTCAGGCGGTTTTCGTTGATCAGCATGGTCTGGTGCTTGAGCCAGCCGGCCCAGGCTTCCTTTGACACGCTTTGCCAGATCTTCTTGCCGAGTTCGCCCGGCAGCGGCGGCAGGTCTAGCCCTTCGGCTTCTTTGTTGAGCTTGACGCATTGAACCATGCGGGCCATGGGGGAACTCCTTGTTGTCGTGTGATGTAGCCGGCGCGGCGAGGGGCCGGCCGTTGTGGTGCCGCTATTGTAACGAAGCGGGGGCCGGCCTTCAGGCTACCCCCACAGCCGTCACAGTTTCTTCATCAGCACCATCGACTTGCGCTGCCAGTTGTAGAGCTTGCGCTTGTCTTCCGGCAGGTCGTCCACGGTGGCGTGGACAAAGCCGCGTTTGAGGAACCAGTGTTCCGTGCGGGTGGTGAGCACGAACAGGCGGTCAAGGCCCAGGCTGCGGGCGCGGCGCTCGATGCGCTTGAGCAGGCGCTCGCCGTCGCCGGTGCCCTGGGCTTCGGATGACACCGTGAGGCAGGCCATTTCGGCCATGCCTTCGCGTGGGTAGGGGTAGAGCGCGGCACAACCGAACAGCACGCCGTCGTGCTCGATCACCGAGAAGTTGGCGATATCGCGCTCGATCAGGTGGCGCCCGCGCGGCACCAGCGTGCCGTCCTGCTCCAGCGGGGCGATCAGCTGCAGGATGCCGCCGACGTCATCTAGCGTGGCTTCGCGCAGGCTCTCGAGGTCGGTGTCGGAGATCATCGTGCCGACGCCGTCGTGCAGGAACAGTTCCAGCAGCACCGAGCCGTCCAGGTCGAAGGGAATCAGGTGGGCGCGCGGCACGCCGCCCTTGAGCGCCTTGACCAGGTGTTCCAGGTAATAGGAGACGTCGGGTGGCAGGTGGTTGTTCTGCAGCCGCTCGATGGCGGTGCGCAGCGACATTTCCGGCATCAGCTTGCCGACCGGGTCCTGCACGCCGGGGACCTCGGTGATAAAGACCAGCTTGTCGGCCTTCAGGGCAATGGCGGTGGCACTGGCCACGTCTTCCATCGACAGGTTGAAGGCCTGGCCGGTGGGCGAGAAGCCAAGCGGCGAGAGCAGCACGATCTTGCCGTGCGACAGCGACATGCGAACCGATTCACCGTCGATCTTGCGCACCAGCCCGGTGTGCTGGTAATCGATGCCATCGACAATGCCGAGCGGGCGCGCGGTGACGAAGTTGCCGGAGATCACCGACAACTGGGCGCCCGCCATGGGCGTGTTCGGCAAGCCCTGGCTGAACGCGGCCTCGATATCCAGGCGCAGCTCGCCGGCGGCTTCCTTGGCGCACTCCAGCGCCGCGTTGTCGGTAACGCGTACGCCTTCGGCGAACTGCGACTCGACATGGCGCAGCGCCAGTTGCTCTTCCACTTGCGGGCGCGAGCCGTGCACCAGCACGATCTGCATGCCCATGGCATGCAGCAGGGCCACGTCATTGACCAGCGCATTGAGGATGTTGGCTTTGACCAGTTCGCCGCCAAAGGCGATCACGAAGGTCTTGCCGCGGAAAGCGTGGATATAAGGCGCGACCGCTCGCAGCCAGTCGACGAACTGCTGGTGGTCAGGGCCGCCGCGCTCGACTGGGTCGGCGCTGGTGGCAGGCGCGGGGAGCGCGGAAGGGTCGGTGACGGGCAGGGGCTCGTCCATTTCGGACGGCGCGGGCGCGTCGGCTGGCGTGTCGGTTCTCGCATTCATGCCGCGGATTATAATCCCGGCCAATGTCAGCACAACGCCCCGCCAAACCTTTGTCGCCGGATCGGAAAACCGATGCCGGCCGCCCCGCGCCCAAGGCCGCCCCGTCGCCAGCCCAGCCTGCTGTCCAGCCCGTCGCCAGGCCGGCGCGCGCGCCGGCCGTAACGACGGCGCCGGCCACCGGCCAGCGCCCGGACGCACGCCTGGTAGGCCGCCGCCCGCCTCAGGGGGCACCCGGCGCCGCCCGCTCCGGCCCGGCGGCCGAGCGCCAGCCCGGCCAGAACCGGCAAGCCAGGCCGCAGCCCGCGGACGGTGCGCTCCGGCCGCCGCGCCCGGAGCGCACCGAACGCGCCGAACGCCCGCCGCGCGAGGCACGCCGCCCGGTGCGTCAGGCCAACCCGCTGCCGCCCATCACCTTTCCTGAGGCGCTGCCGGTATCCGGCCGCCGCGAGGAGATCGCGCAGGCGCTGCTGGCCAACCAGGTGGTGATCGTCTCCGGCGAGACCGGCTCCGGCAAGACCACCCAGTTGCCCAAGATCTGCCTGTCGATCGGGCGTGGCCCGGGCACGGATGGCAGCGGTGGCCTGATCGGCCATACGCAGCCGCGCCGGATTGCCGCCACTTCCACGGCCAAGCGCATCGCGCAGGAGATCGGCACGCCGCTCGGCGAACACGTGGGCTACCAGGTGCGCTTCAACGACACCATGTCGGCGGGCGCGTCGGTCAAGCTGATGACCGACGGCATCTTGCTGGCCGAGACGCAGAACGATCCGCTGCTGCGCGCCTACGACACCATCATCATCGACGAGGCGCACGAACGCAGCCTCAATATCGATTTCCTGATCGGCTACCTGAAGGAGATCCTGCCGAGGCGGCCGGACCTCAAGCTGGTCATCACCTCGGCCACCATCGACGCCAACCGCTTTGCAGAGCACTTCGCGCAGGGTGGCAAGCCAGCGCCAGTGATCGAGGTCAGCGGACGCCTGTACCCGGTGGAGGTCCGTTACCGGCCGATCGAGAAGGACAAGGCGGCGCCCGGCGAGGGCGCGCCCAAGTCGGCGCAAGCGAAGGACCGCGACCTGTTCGACGGTATTGTCGAGGCCGTGGACGAACTGTGCCGCCTCGGCCCGGGGGATGTGCTGGTGTTCCTGCCCGGCGAGCGCGAGATCCGCGAGGCCGCGGAGGCGCTGCGCAAGCACCATCCGCCCCATACCGAGATCCTGCCGCTGTTCGCGCGGTTGTCGGTGCAGGAGCAGGAGCGCGTGTTCCGGCCGTCCAACGCGCGGCGCATCGTGCTGGCCACCAACGTGGCCGAAACCTCGCTGACCGTGCCGGGCATCCGCTATGTGGTGGATACCGGGATGGCGCGGGTCAAGCGCTATTCCTACCGCAACAAGGTCGAGCAGCTGCAGATCGAGGCGATCTCGCAGGCCGCCGCCAACCAGCGTGCCGGGCGTTGCGGCCGGGTGGCCGATGGCGTGTGCATCCGGTTGTACGAGGAGGCCGATTTCATCAGCCGGGCGCGCTTTACCGATCCGGAAATCCTGCGCTCGTCGCTGGCCGCGGTGATCTTGCGCATGAAGGCGCTGAAGCTGACGGCGATCGAGGAATTCCCCTTTATCGAGCCGCCGCTGGGCCGCGCCATCGCTGACGGCTACCAGTTGCTGCAGGAACTGGGTGCCGTGGAAAGCGTGGGCGACGACGCCAACGCGCTGACCCAGGTTGGCCGCCAGCTGGCCCGCCTGCCGCTGGACCCCCGCGTGGCGCGCATGACGCTAGCCGCGCGCGAGCACCATTGCCTGCGCGAGGTGTTGATCATCGCTAGCGCGTTGTCGGTGCAGGATCCGCGCGACCGTCCGCAAGAGGCGCAGGAGGCCGCCGACCAGGCCCACCGCAAGTTCATGGACGAGCGTTCCGAGTTCCTGGGCTGGGTCAAGATGTGGAAGTGGTTCGAGGACGCGGTGGCGCACAAGAAGACCAACCGCCAGTTGCAGGACCAGTGCCGCGCCAGTTTCCTGTCGCATGTGCGCCTGCGCGAATGGCGCGACGTGCATTCGCAACTGCTGACTACCGTCACCGAGCAGGGCTGGAAGCTCAACGAGAGCGAGCCCACCTATGAACAGGTGCACAAGGCGCTGCTCACGGGTTTGCTCGGCAACGTAGGTTGCAAGATTGAAGACGCAGACGGCCGCGGGCGCGAGTACCTGGGCGCGCGGGGCATCAAGTTCCACCTGTGGCCGGGCTCGCTGATCGCCCGCAAGGTCGGCCGCTGGATCATCGGCGCCGAGCTGATCGAGACCAGCCGGCTGTTTGCGCGCACACTGGCCAAGATCGAGCCGGAATGGCTGGAGCAGGTAGGCCGCCATTTGCTCCGCGTGAGCTGGAGCGATCCGCACTGGGAGAAGAAATCCGGCCAGGTGATGGCGATGGAGCGCGCCACGCTGTACGGGCTGGTGGTCTACCAGCACCGGCGCGTGCACTACGGGCCGATGAACCCGGCCGAGGCGCGCGAGCTGTTTATCCGCCGCGGGCTGGTGGAGGGCGAGTTCGATACCAAGCTGCCGTTCTTCGCCCATAACCAGCGCCTGACGCGCGAGATCGAAAACCTCGAGCACAAGGCGCGCCGCCAGGACGTGCTGGTCGACGACGAGCTGATCTTCGCGTTCTACGATCGCCTGGTCCCCGCCGAGATTCACCAGCAGGCCACCTTCGAGCAGTGGTACCAGGCCGAGAGCGCGCGCGACCGCAAGCTGCTCTACCTGAACCGCGAAGAGCTGATGCGGCACGAAGCGGCCGGCATTACCACGGACCTGTTTCCCAAGCTGATGCCGGTGGCGGGCGTGGATATGTCGCTGACGTACCACTTCGAGCCCGGCAGCCATCGCGACGGCGTAACGCTGACGGTGCCGCTGTACGCGCTCAACCAGGTGCGCCAGGAGCGCGCGGACTGGCTGGTGCCGGGCATGGTCAAGGAGAAGGTGCACCTGCTGCTCAAGTCGTTGCCGCAGAAGCTGCGCCGCCATTGCGTGCCGCTGCCGGACTACGCGGCGGGCTTCGTCGATCGCCATGCCTTCGGCGAGGGCGAGTTGCTGGATGTGCTGATCGCTGACATCCGCGAGCAGACCGGCACCATGGTCAAGCGCGCCGATTTCAAGCTGGAGACCTTGCCCGCCCACCACGCCATGAATTTCAAGGTGGTGGACGAGCATGGCCGGCAGCTGGACATGGGCCGCAACCTGGCGCAGTTGCGCGCCGAGTTCGGCGGGCAGGCGCAGCAGTCGTTCCAGAGCATCGCTGCGCGCGACGTGCCGGCGGCAGAGGCGGGGCAATACGAGAACCTGACCAGCTGGTCCTTCGGCGAGCTGCCCGAGTTGCTGGAAGTCCGCAAGGGCAACCAGACGCTGTACGGCTATCCGGCGCTGGTCGACCACACCACGCATTGCGACGTCGAGGTGTTCGACGATCCGCAGGAAGCCGCCGATCCGCAGGAAGCCGCGCGCATCCATCAAGCCGGGCTGCGCCGCCTGTTTGCGCTGCAGTTGCGCGAGCAGGTGAAGTTCCTGGAGAAGAACATTGCCGGCATGCAGCAGATGGCGATGCAGTACATGACGCTGGGCACGCAGGAGATGCTGCGCGACCAGATCGTGATGCTGGCGCTGGAGCGGGCCTGCCTGCAGGCGCCGTTGCCGCGCAACGAGGCTGAATTTGCCGCGCGCAAGGAAGAAGGACGCTCGCGCCTGAGCCTGCTGGCGCAGGAGATCGCCCGGCTGGTGGGGGCGGTGCTGGCCGAGTACGCGGCGCTGCCGCGCAAGCTGATCCAGGCCAAGCCGTTCGCCGCGGCGCACGCCGACATGCAGGCGCAACTGACGCGGCTGATGGGCAAGAACTTTGTGGCCAATACGCCATACCAGCAGCTGGTGCATTTCCCGCGCTACCTGAAGGGCATCGCCATGCGCATCGACAAGATCAAGGGCGATCCGGCGCGCGACACCCAGCGGCTGCAGGAAATCACGCCGCTGCTGCAGCAATGGCAGCGGGCCGAGGCGCAGTTGCGGCAGCAGGGGCGGGGCGTGGAAGACGCGCGCCTGGACGAGTTCCGCTGGATGCTGGAAGAGCTCCGCGTGGCACTGTTCGCGCAGGAGCTGCGCACGCCGGTGCCAATGTCGGTCAAGCGTCTGCAGAAGGTGTGGGAGGCGATGCAGCGCTGAGGCGGGTGCCGCCTGGTTTTCGCTTGAGCAATGGCCCGCGCGGAGATTGTGACCAAATGTTAGTTTGTTGCGCTAGGTCATCGGATCGCAGTCCGGAAACGTTAGAATGGTCGATTAAGTCATTGTTTAACAGTCTTATGCTCGCATTGCGTCGTGTAGTTTCCGGGATTGCCGCCATCGGCACCCTGGCCCTGGGGATGGTAGCGGCGCCGGCCTTGGCGGAAGTGGTGGTGGTGCTCAATTCGGGTGATGCCACAGTCACTTTGATCGACAAGGACACCCAGAAGGTGCTGGAGACGTTCCCGGTCGGGAAAGAACCGCAACCACACCAGACCCCAACCCCGACGATAAATCGCTGATCGTCGCCAATGCGGTCGGCAATGACCTCGTGTTCCTCGACCCGGTCACCGGCAAGGTCCAGCAGCGCGTGCCCAATATCGACGATCCTTACCAGATCGGCTTCTCGCCCGACCAGAAGTGGTTCCTGACCACGGGCAACCGCCTCGATCGCGTCGACGTGTATCGCTGGGACGGCAAGGCGCTCAAGATCGCCAAGCAATTGCCGCTGGCCAAGACGCCGAGCCATATCGCCTTTACCGCCGACAGCCGCGTCGCCTTCGTCACGCTGCAGGACTCCAACGAGGTGGTCGCCATCGACCTGCCCACGCAGACCGTGATGTGGCGCATGAACGCCGGTTCGGCGCCGGCGGGCGTGTGGGTTACGCCGGACCAGAAATACCTGCTGGTGGGCATGACCGGCGCCGACTATGTCGCCGTGATCGACTGGCATACCCGCACCGTGGTCAAGCAGATCCAGACCGGCAAGGGCGCCCACAATTTCCGCGCGGTCGGCGACAAGCGCCACTTGTTCCTGTCCAACCGGGTCTCCGGCACCATCAGCATCATCGACCAGCAGACCCTGACCAAGGTTGGCGACATCACCGGCCTGCCGGCCGGACCTGACGACATGGAACTGACCGCCGACGGCAAGACCTTGTGGGTGAGCTTCCGCTGGGCGCGTTCGGTGGGCCTGATCGACGTGGCCAGCCGCAAGCTGGTCAAGACCATCCGCGTGGGCCGCTCGCCGCACGGCATTTATTTCCGTACCCGCGCACCGCTTTATTGAGAGAGGGCGCCCGTGCGGGAACGCCGCGGCGGGCGCGGCATCGAACTAGCATGGCTGCCACCACTCCAATGCAGTCACAGGCAATCAGGACAGGCATCATGAGCAAGCATTCGCAGCCCCGGTTGCCCCGCGCAGTGATCCGCGCGGTGGCTGCCGGGCTTGCAGCCACCGGGCTGGCGCTGGCCGCCGGGCCGGCCAGTTCGGCGGGCCCGGTGCCTGCAGCCGCGCCCCAGGCCTGCCGCGCCGGCACGCTCTACCTGACCTTCGACACCGGCAGCATGAGCCAGGCGGCGCTGATCGCCGATACGCTGCGCCGGCACCATATCAAGGCCACCTTCTTCCTCGCCAACGAACCCACCATCAACAAGGACAGTTCGCTCGACCCAGGCTGGGCCGCGTACTGGAAGACGTTGGCCGCCGATGGCCATGTTTTTGGCAGCCATACGTTCGATCACGTCTACCTGCGCGGCGTACGCGACGGCAAGGTCACCATGCGGCCGCAGTTCGGCGCGCAGGCGGGGCAGGACGTGGCGATGGACCAGCAGAGCTTTTGCAGCGAGCTGAACCGCAGCGCGCAGGCGCTGAAGAGCCTCAGCGGCGCGACCATGTCGCCGCTGTGGCGGGCGCCGGGCGGGCATACCGCGCCGCAGACGGTGCAATGGGCCGAGCAGTGCGGGTTCAAGCACGTGGCCTGGGCGCCGGCCGGCTTCCTGGGTGACGAGCTTTCCTCCGAGCGTTTCCCGAACAAGGTGCTGCTGGAGCGCGCATTGCGCGACTTGCGCGATGGCGACATCGCCATGGCGCACCTCGGCATCTGGTCGCGCAAGGATCCCTGGGCGCCCGGCGTGCTCGAGCCGCTGCTCAGCGGCCTGGAGCGTAAGGGCTTCTGCTTTGCCACGCTGCGCGAGCATCCCGCCTATCGCGACTGGCTGCGCGGGCAGTCCGCGGCCGTGGCCGGGCAACCAGCCGGGAGCCGCTGATGCTTGATCTGCTCAACGGCTGGATCGGCCAGATTGAAGCCACGCTGTTTCAGGACGTGATCCTGCCGGTGGTCTACCAGCTTGGCCTGGGCGGCTATGCCGAGGACGCCTTCACCGGCACCGAATGGCTGCTGGTCGGGCTGGTGCAGATCGTCGTGATGGTGCTGATCCTCGGGCCGCTGGAAAAGCTCCGCCCGGTTGAAGCCGTGACCGACCGCGCCGCCATTCGCACCGATATCCTCTACACCGTCGTGCATCGCCTCGGCCTGTTCCGGCTGGCCATGTTCTTCCTGCTGGGTCCGCTGATGGACGGGCTGGAAGGGCATCTGCGCCTGCTTGGCTGGCAGCGGGTCAATGTGGAAGACTGGTGGCCGGCGGTGACGTCGATCCCGCTGGTCAGCTTCTTTATCTACCTGCTGCTGTTCGACCTGCTCGACTACTGGTACCACCGCCTCTCGCATACCTACCGCTGGTGGTGGAGCCTGCATTCGCTGCATCACAGCCAGCGCCAGATGACGCTGTGGAGCGATAACCGCAACCACCTGCTCGACGACATGCTGCGCGACGTGGTGTTTGCGGTGGCGGCGCTGGCGGTGGGCGTGGAGCCTTCCCAGTACGTGCTGCTGGTGGCGCTGTCGCAACTGCTGCAGAGCTTGCAGCATGCCAACCTGCGCTTGCACTTTGGCGCACTGGGCGAACGGCTGCTGGTCTCGCCGCGCTTTCACCGCACCCACCATGCGGTGGGCGTTGGCCACGAGGCCATCGGCCGGCCGACCAAGCTGGGCGGATGCAACTACGGCGTGATCTTTCCCTGGTGGGACATGTTGTTCCGCACCGCCGTGTTCACCGACGCCTACTACCCCACCGGCGTGCTACCCCACCGGCGTGCGCGACCAGATGCCGCCACCCGCAGGCAAGGGGCGCGACTACGGCGCCGGCTTCCTGGCCCAGCAGTGGTACGGGATCAAGCGCCTGTTGCGGCTCGGCTGAAGCGGCGGCGCGCCTCCGGGGCGGCCCCGGAGGCGCGCATTCCCCGCAAGGCGCGCTCCCGCGCGCGATCGTCCTGCGCTAGCGGCGCACGCGTCCCCCGCGGCACTTATGACGTGTGCTAGTCTAGTTATCCCCGCCTTTGTGGAAACCCAATTTACTGCATGAACGATATTTTTCGCGCGCTAGGCCGTGCCCTGATCAGCCAGCTGCATCCGCGCATGCTGATGCTTACCGTCATTCCTTTCCTGCTCGCCACCGGGCTGTGGGGCGGCCTGCTGCTGTGGGGATGGGAGCCGATCATGACGGCAGCACGCGGCGTGCTCGAGACGTCGGTGCTGACCAGCTGGATCTATGGCGCGCTCGACTGGTTCGGCCTGCAATCCCTGCGCACGGTGGTGGCGCCGCTGTTTGTGATCGCGCTGATGATCCCGCTGGTGATCGCATCCATGCTGGTGTTTATCAGCTTGTTCTCGGTGCCGGCCGCGGTGCGGCACCTGGAGCGCAGCTATCCGGACCTGGTCAAGGCCAAAGGCGGCAGCATGGTGGGCAGCGTGTTCCAGGCGCTGGGCAGCACCATGGTGTTCCTGTTGCTGGCGCTGGTGACGCTGCCGCTATGGCTGATTCCGCCTTTCTTTGCCTTGATTCCGCCTTTGCTGTGGGGCTGGCTGACCTACCGCGTGATGACCTACGATGCGCTGGCGCAGCATGCCACTCCGGAGGAGCGCAAGACACTGATGAAGCGCCATCGCATGGCGTTGCTCTCCATCGGCGTGGCGGTGGGCCTGCTGGGATCTGCGCCGACGCTGATCTGGGTGGCTTCGGCGGCGCTGATTTTCCTGTTCCCGTTCGTGCTCGCGGGCACGCTGTGGCTGTACGTGCTGATCTTTATTTTCTCGGCACTGTGGTTTGGCCATTTCTGCCTGCGCGCGCTGGAGCAATTGCGCGCCGAGCGTGCCGCCGCGGCAGCCGCGGCGGCACCGGTGGTGGACGTGATCGATCTGGCGCCGTCCGACGTACGGCGCATTGAACAATCCTGAAGCGAGGGCATCATGGGTTTCGGCCTGATCGTCATTGGTGACGAAATTCTGTCGGGGCGGCGCGAGGACAAGCATATGCGCCGCGCCATCGAACTGCTGGCGGCGCGCGGGCTGGCGCTGGACTGGGCGGAGTACGTGGGCGATGAGCGCGCGCGCATCACCGCCACGCTACGCCGTACGTTCGCCGGCAACGATGTCGTGTTCTGCACCGGCGGCATCGGCGCCACGCCCGATGACCACACCCGGCAGTGCGCCGCGGCCGCGCTCGGCGTGCCGCTGGCGCTGCATCCCGACGCCCGCGAGCAGATCGCCCTGCGGATCGCGGAGACCGCGGCAGGCGATCTGGCCAAGGCCGACCTGAACCTGCCGGAGAACCAGCATCGCTTCAAGATGGGCGAATTCCCCGCCGGGGCGCGCATCATCCCGAACAGCTACAACCGCATCCCAGGCTTTTCCGTGGCCGACCATCACTTCATGCCGGGCTTCCCGGTCATGGCGTGGCCGATGATGGAGTGGGTGCTGGATACCTACTACGCGCACTTGTTTCATCAGGCGGTGCAGGTGGAGCGGTCGTTCCTGGTGTTCGAGGCGCCGGAATCCACGCTGACGCCGTTGATGGAGCGGGTCGAGGCCGCGTTCGAAGGGATCCGGGTGTTCAGCCTGCCGTCTGTGGGCGACGCCAAGCGCGGCGAGCTCTATGCGCGGCGCCATATCGACCTCGGCGTGAAGGGCCTGGCCGATCAGGTCGAGCCGGCCTATGCGATGCTGCGCGAAGGCGTGCGGGCGATGGGCTTCGAGCTGGTGGAGGTTGCCGCGCGGCGCCCGGGAGATCCGGCGGGGGACTGAGTGCCGGATCGGCAGGGCAATGCAAAACGGGACAGCGTGGCTGTCCCGTTTTGCCATTCAGGTGTTTCCTGCGTTCAGGCGCCGTGCCAGGGCAGGCCGCGTACGCACCAGCCTTCCACCGTCTTGCGATGGTGCTGCTCGTCGCGATTGCCTTCGAAGCCTTCCAGCACGTCCATGGCGAACTGGTAGCCAGCCTCCGTCGCGATGCGGGCGGCATGCTTGGAGCGCGCCGCGCTGCGGCACAGGAACAGCACGGGTACGTCGGCGGGCACGCGGGCCTTGAGCTGGGCGATGAACCCAGCGTTCTGCGCGCCGCCCGGATAGCTCATCCATTCCACATGCACCGACTGGGCTTCCGGCAGGTCCGGCGCGCCGATCCAGTCCAGCTCTGCCTGGGTGCGCACATCCACCATGACGGCCGACGGGTCGGTTTGCAGCAGCGCGAACGCTTCCTGCGGGGAGAGGGCGCCGAAGTAGGGCAGTTGGTCTTGCTGCTGGCGTACGCGCGCCACTTGAAGTAGATCGTCTCGGGTGGTCATCTGGGTGACAAAATCGATAGGTGAAATGGCGTCAGGGAGAGCCTGCCGGCTATTCTAGCGCGCCGGGCCTGCTGGCCGGCGGGTTCGGCAGTGAACGGTGTCGCATGCGCTGGTTTGGCCACGCGCTGTGGCTTCCCGGCCGCCACGTTTTGCACCGCAAGCAGGCAACACGGCTCGGTCCGCGTTAAATTGTTCCAAACTGGTGCGATAGCACCAAACAAGGGCGCTAAAGTGCGCGGATGCACTATTTTGGTGTTTTTGCGCGCGCTCAGGGATGGCGCACACGGTATTCGGGATCTGGCGGGAGGTGGCTGGATTTTGGCGTATGCCATATGCGGCACCCAGAACGCGCCTCGCCCCCCGTATCGCGCCATCTGGCTGCACTTTTTTCGGGAGCGCAGGGGTAACCAGGGGGTTGCCTTGGCATGCTTTCTGCTAACATTCCTCGTCCCTTTCGTGGCCGATCCTCGTGTTGTCGCAATCGCCTCTCAGGCGCTGCACCACAAGGCTCGACGCAAGAATGGCTTTTCTAGATTCAGCCGAATTTCCAGGAGATAGGCATGGCCCACAGCGTTGCAGATGTGATGAAGCTTGTGAAGGAAAACGACGTCAAGTTCGTCGATTTCCGTTTCACCGATACCAAAGGCAAAGAGCAGCACGTGTCGGTACCCGTGTCGCACTTCGATGAAGACAAGTTTGAAAGCGGCCACGCTTTCGACGGTTCGTCGATCGCCGGCTGGAAGGGTATTGAGGCTTCGGACATGCTGCTGATGCCGGATCCGAATACCGCTAACGTTGATCCGTTTTACGAAGAACCGACCCTGATCCTGACCTGCGACGTGGTTGAGCCGTCGGATGGCAAGGGCTACGACCGCGACCCGCGTTCGATCGCCAAGCGCGCCGAGGCTTACCTGAAGAGCACCGGCCTGGGCGATACCGCCTACTTTGGCCCGGAACCCGAATTCTTCATCTTCGACGGCGTGACCTGGAACATTGACATGCAGGGTTGCTCCGTCAAGATCCACTCGGAAGAAGCACCGTGGTCGTCGGGCAAGGAATTCGAGCACGGCAACAGCGGTCACCGTCCGGGCAAGAAGGGCGGCTACTTCCCGGTCGCCCCGATCGACACGTTCCAGGACATCCGTTCGGAAATGTGCCTGATTCTGGAATCGCTGGGCATTCCCGTGGAAGTGCACCACCACGAAGTCGCCGGCCAGGGCCAGAATGAAATCGGCACCCGCTTCAGCACGCTGGTGCAGCGCGCCGACTGGACCCAGCTGCAAAAGTACGTGATCCAGAACGTCGCCCACACCTACGGCAAGACCGCCACCTTCATGCCGAAGCCGGTCGTTGGCGACAACGGTTCGGGCATGCACGTGCACCAGTCCGTATGGAAGGACGGCCAGAACCTGTTCGCGGGCAACGGCTACGCCGGCCTGTCGGAATTTGCCCTGTACTACATCGGCGGCATCATCAAGCACGCTCGCGCGCTGAACGCCCTGACCAACCCGGGCACGAACTCGTACAAGCGTCTGGTGCCGGGCTTCGAAGCACCGGTCAAGCTGGCTTACTCGGCTCGCAACCGTTCGGCATCGATCCGTATTCCGTACGTTGCCAACCCGAAGGGCCGCCGCATCGAGACCCGCTTCCCGGATCCGCTGATGAACCCGTACCTGGGCTTCTCCGCGCTGCTGATGGCTGGCCTGGACGGCGTGCAAAACAAGATCCACCCGGGCGAAGCTGCCGACAAGAACCTGTACGACCTGCCGCCGGAAGAGGACGCAAAGATCCCGACCGTGTGTAACAGCCTCGACCAGGCCCTGGAATACCTCGACAACGACCGCGAGTTCCTGACGCGCGGCGGCGTCTTCTCCAACTCCATGATCGATGCTTACATCGAGCTGAAGATGGAAGAAGTGACCCGCTTCCGCATGACGACTCACCCGATCGAGTTCGACATGTACTACTCGCTGTAAGGCGAGGCGTTGCCAGGTTGTGACCGGGCAACAGTTGCACCAGGAAGGGGCGGCCTCGGCTGTCCCTTTTTGTTTTGTTCGCTGGTTTGATCGCTAGAATGGGGCTCCTTTCCCACCATCCCCGCTGATGTCAATGGACGCGTTCGAATTCCCGCTTTCCTCGCTTCGACCGATGCACCGGTTCGGTGCTCCCGTGCACGGTTCGGCGGCCGCCTGCGCCATGCTGGCGCTTGTGCTGCTGTGCTGGAGCCGGCCGGCCCCGGCGCAGTCGGATATCTATGTCTGTGCCGGCCCCAACGGCGTGCCTGAATACCGCAACGGCAACGGGGGCAAGGGCTGCAAGCGGCTCAGCCTGCCGGAAGTCACGACGGTGCCGGGCGGGCGCGTCAGCGCCCCGCCGGCAGGCAAGGGTGCCGCACCCGCCATCGCGCCGGCCGCGTTTCCGCGCGTGGATAGCGCCACCCAGAAAAGCCGCGACGGCGAGCGCCGCGCCGTGCTCGAGCAGGAGCTGCAAAGCGAGGAGGCCAAGCTGGCCGCGCTGCGCGCCGAGTTCAACAACGGCCAGCCCGAGCGCCAGGGCAATGAGCGCAACTACCAGAAGTACCTTGACCGCACTGCCACGCTGCGCGACGACATCGCGCGCGGCGAGGCCAATGCCGCTTCGCTGCGGCGCGAACTCTCCAATTTGAAGGACTAGTACCATGCGTCGCCTGATTCGCAGCGTCTCGCGCAAAGTGGCTTCGGCCGGGGCTGGCACGCCGGCCGAGGGCGGCGCCGTGGTGCTGCCATTGGGCGATGTGTCCTACCACCAGGGGCTGGACGTGGTCGCCAACCCCGTGCTGCTGGTGCGCCAGCCGGGCCTGCGCATCGTCTATGCCAATCCCGCTGCCGAGGCGAGCTTCGCGGTGTCGCGCAAAGCCATGGTGGAGCTGTCGCTGGCGGACCTGTTTGGCGCTTCGGAAGAGCTCGGCAGCATGATCGAAACCGTGATTTCGCGGCAGTTCGATGCGCGCCGGCAGGATGTGGTGCTGCACCCGCCCTTGCAGGAGCCGATGCACGCGCACGTGGTGATTGGCGCGCTGGATGCCACCGCCGACACAGTGCTGGTGGAAGTGCTGCCCAACGAGCAAAAGGTCCGCAGCGACCGCGAGGAGCGCATCCTCGACCTGACTTCGGCCAACAAGGAACTCATCCGCAATCTCGCGCACGAGATCAAGAATCCGCTGGGCGGTATCCGCGGCGCGGCGCAGTTGCTCGAGTTCGAGTTGCCCGACCGTTCGCTGCGGGAGTACACCCAGGTCATCATCAAGGAGTCGGACCGCCTGCAGACGCTGGTGGACCGCCTGCTGGAGCCGCACCGCCACCCGCATATCGTGTCCGACCTCAATATCCACGAGGTGCTGGAGCGCGTGCGCTCGGTGGTGCTGGCCGAATTTCCCTCCGGGCTGGATATCGTGCGCGACTACGACGCGAGCCTGCCCGACCTGCGCGGCGACATGGAGCAGTTGATCCAGGCCGTGCTCAACATCGTCCACAACGCTGCCCAGGCACTCGCGGAGCGCGTGGCGCGGGGCGATGCGCAGATCATCCTGCGTACCCGGGTGGCCCGCCAGGTCACCATTGCGAAGCGATTATTCAAGCTGGCATTGGACTTGCATGTCATCGATAACGGTCCGGGCATCCCCGAGGATATTCGCGAACGCATCTTCTACCCGCTGGTGTCGGGCAGGGACGGCGGTAGCGGCCTCGGTCTCACACTCGCTCAAACCTTCGTGCAGCAGCACGAGGGCTTGATCGAATGTGAGAGCCGGCCGGGCTGTACCGACTTCCGTATCCTGCTGCCCCTGCATTGATCGCATCGGCGACAGCAATTGGAACTGCCCCAATGATTGCTGCCGACCGGCTTGCCGGCGGTGTGCGGCCAGGTTCACGGAAGACCAAATGACACCGAGCAGACAAGCGACGCACATGAAGCCGATCTGGATAGTCGACGACGATCAATCAATCCGCTGGGTTCTTGAGAAGGCTCTCGCCCGCGAAAGCCTGCTCTCACGCAGCTTTACCAACGTGCGCGACGTACTGGCCGCGCTGGAAGACGATGAGCCGCAGGTCCTGATATCGGATATCCGCATGCCGGGCGGCTCGGGCCTGGACTTGCTGCAAGCGCTCAAGGCGCGGCACCCGGGGCTGCCCGTCATCGTGATGACGGCGTACTCCGACCTGGATAGCGCGGTAGCGGCCTTCCAGGGCGGTGCCTTCGAATACCTGGCCAAGCCGTTCGATGTGGACAAGGCGGTCGAGTTGATCCGCCGCGCGCTGCAGGAAAGCCTGCGCGAGGAGGAGCTCGAAGACCGCCTGGTCGACGCCCCGGAGATCCTCGGCCAGGCACCGGCCATGCAGGACGTGTTCCGCGCCATCGGCCGCCTGTCGCAATCGAACGTGACGGTGCTGATTACCGGCGAGTCCGGTACCGGCAAGGAGTTGGTGGCGCAGGCCCTGCACAAGCATAGCCCGCGCGCCAATGGGCCCTTTATTGCGCTGAATACCGCGGCCATTCCGAAGGACTTGCTGGAGTCGGAGCTGTTCGGCCATGAGCGCGGCGCTTTTACCGGCGCGCAGACCATGCGCCGCGGCCGCTTCGAGCAGGCCGAGGGCGGCACGTTGTTCCTCGACGAAATCGGCGATATGCCGTTCGACCTGCAAACGCGCTTGCTGCGCGTGCTGTCGGATGGCAACTTCTACCGCGTGGGCGGCCACAACCCGCTGCGCGCCAATGTGCGCGTGATTGCCGCCACCCACCAGAACCTGGAAACGCGCGTCAAGGAAGGGCTGTTCCGCGAGGACTTGTTCCACCGCCTCAACGTGATCCGCCTGCGCCTGCCGCCGCTGCGCGAACGGCCGGAAGACATCACGCTGCTGGCTCGTCATTTCCTGCAGAAGAGTGCCAAGGAACTGGGCGTGGAGCCCAAGCGCATGTCGGACGAGGCCCTGGCCTATGTCAGCACGCTGCCGTTCCCCGGTAACGTGCGCCAACTGGAAAACCTCTGCAACTGGCTGACCGTGATGGCGCCCGCGCAGACCATCGAGGTCAAGGACATGCCGGCCGAGATGACCGGTACCGGTACGTCGCGCGGCGGCAATGTGCCGCGCCAGGCGGAGTTCCGGGCAGAGGGCAGGGCGGACGATGCGGACGGCCATGACGCCGTCGACTACGGCGCCGCGCCTTCCGCCCTGGGCGGGGAGCCAGACACCGCGCTGGCTTACGCTGGCCGCTCGGCCGCGGCCAGCGCGCTGGCCGGCTGGGAACACCTGTTGGCCGGGGAAGCCCGCGCCATGCTGGAGTCCGGCCAGCCGGAAGTCATGGACGCGCTGACGCGGCGTTTCGAGAAGGCGGTGCTGGAGGCCGCGCTGGGCGTCACCCGCGGGCGTCGCGTCGAGGCGGCCACCCGCCTCGGCATCGGCCGCAACACCATTACCCGCAAGCTGCAGGAGCTGGGCTTCGATTGATGCGGGCCGTTGCAGCGCGCAAGAAAACAGCCGGGCTTGTCCCGGCTGTTTTCTTATTGGCCGCGCGCCCGCTGGGGGTCAGCCGCGCGCGGCAAGCAGCAGCGCCGCCATTTCCGCAAAGCCCTCGCCGCAGGCCGCCTCGGTGATATAGGCGGGCTTTGCCGGCAGCTGCGGCAGGATGTCGCGGATATTGGCAACCCCGACCGACAGCGGAAAATGGGCAAACATGCTGGCGTCGTTCGCGGAGTCGCCGATAAACAACCACGCCTCCCGCTCGGCATCCAGGTCGGCGCCCAGCAATTCCGCGGCGCACAAACGGCTCATGCTGAGCTTGTCGTGCTCCCCGAACCAGCCGTTGACGTGGATGGACGAGACCGTGGCGGTCATGCCGGCTTCCCGCATCAGGCCGGCGATGCGCTCGACCGCGGCGGGCGGCAAGGGCGCGACGTCCTCGGCATGGTCGACGGCCAGGTCGGCGGCGTGCCAGGCTTGGTCCGAGGCCAGTGCGCAGCCCGGCACTTCTTTCACGATGCGCTCGCCAAGGGCGTGGATGCGCGACAGGTTGTCGGCCCGGGTGGCGGCATCGTCCAGGTATCGGGTCACCAGCTTGCCCGCGCGCAGGTGCGAGTAGAAGGCGCCGTTCTCGCCGATGATGGCGTCCACCGGCCATAGCCGCGTCAGGATCTCGGCCCAGGCGATGCAGCGGCCCGTGACCGGGATCACGTGCAGCCCGGCTGCCTTGAGGCGGTCGAGCGCCAGGTAGGTGGCCGCCGGCAGCCTGCCGTCGGTGGTGATGGTGCCGTCGATATCGGTCAGTACGCCGCGAATCCGTCGTAGTGCCGGGGCGGGAAGGGTCTGTATGGCTTGCATGGCGCGAGATTCTACCCTGTCAAGCTGACGATAAAATGTTGTCATATTATTGTAATTTAGTGGAAATGCCCGGTTTGCCAATCCAACAAGGCGCGGTAACATCCGCCTGTCACAAAAACTGCATACAGTCGGACGATTTTTGTCCAATGCCGCAAGATAGAAGAGGAGAGATTTCCATGACCGTAAAACGTACCGCGTTGACCCTGGCCGCCTTCGCCATGCTGGCCGGCGCAGGATCGGCCAATGCCGCCGTCGAGATCCAGTGGTGGCATTCGATGGAAGGTGCGCTCAACGACAAGGTGAACGCGATCGCCACGCAGTTCAATGCCAGCCAGTCCGACTACAAGATCGTACCGATCTACAAGGGCCAGTACGACGAGTCGCTGGCCGCGGGCATCGCTGCTTTCCGCTCGGGCAACGCGCCGGCGATCCTGCAGGTATTTGAGGTGGGCACGGCTACCATGATGAGCGCCAAGGGTGCCATTAAACCGGTGGCGACGGTCATGAAGGACGCTGGCGAGAAGTTCGATGCCAAGATGTACATCCCGGCGGTGGCTGGCTACTACACCTCGAACAAGGGTGAGATGCTGTCGTTCCCGTTCAATAGCTCCACCACGGTGATGTACTACAACAAGGACGCCTTCAGGAAGGCCGGGCTGGATCCGAACAAGCCGCCCGTGACCTGGCAAGAGGTGGCCACTGATTCCGCCAAGCTCAAGGCTGCCGGCATCTCTTGTGGTTACACCACCGACTGGCAATCGTGGGTGCAGCTGGAGAGCTTCTCGGCCTGGCACAACGTCTCGTTCGCCACCGAGAACAACGGCTTTGGTGGCACGGGCGCGCGCCTGGTGTTCAATTCGCCGCTGCACGTCAAGCATATTGCCAACCTGCTCGATATGCAGCAGAAGGGCTACTTTGTCTACGGCGGCCGCAAGGACGAGCCGAAGGCGAAGTTCATTGCGGGCCAGTGCGCGATGCTGACTGGTTCCTCGGCGGCGCTGGCGAACATTCGCAAGAACGCCAAGTTCGATTTCACCGCAGCGCAGCTGCCGTACGAGCAAGGCGTGCCGGGCGCCCCGCAAAATACCATCATCGGCGGCGCTTCGTTGTGGGTGATGGGCGGCAAGAAGGCTGAGGAATACAAGGGCGTAGCCAAGTTCTTCACCTATCTGTCGCGCCCCGAGGTGCAGGCCGACTGGCACCAGTCGACCGGCTACCTGCCGGTGACGACGGCGGCCTACGAACTCACCAAGAAATCGGGCTTCTACGACAAGAACCCCGGCGCGGACGTGGCGGTCAAGCAGATGATCGTCAAGACCACCGACAAGTCGCGCGGCATCCGCCTGGGCAACTTCCCACAGATCCGTACGGTGATCGACGAAGAGCTCGAAGCGGTGTGGACCGGCAAGAAGCAACCTAAGGAGGCACTGGATTCGGCGGTTGCGCGTGGCAATGAATTGCTGGAGCGCTTCCAGAAGACGGTCCGCGAATAAGCACCGCGGCTTCTTGTGTGTTTGGGAGGCGGAGGCTGTGCCTCCGTCTTTGGTTTGTGCGGCCGCCCGGCCGCACTGCCTATGACTGATGACGCGCCGCGCGTAGCGGTGGCTTGGATGCGTGATGGAAAAACGGGTCGTATTCCGATCTTCATGGTTGCCTTATCTGCTGGTGCTACCGCAGATGGCGGTGACGCTGATCTTCTTTTTTTGGCCGGCCGGACAGGCGCTGTACCAGTCTGTGCTGCGCCAGGATGCCTTCGGCATTGATCTCCAGTTCGTTGGCCTGGAGAACTTCCGCGATCTGTTCAGCGATGCGCAGTACCTGAACTCGTTTCGCGTCACGGGGGTGTTCGCCGTCGGCGTGACGCTGGTCGGGCTGACGGTCTCGCTGATGCTCGCCTACTTCGCCGATCGCGTTGTGCGGGGCGGGCCTTGGCGCCGGTTCTGGTCGATCATCTTCCCGTTACTGTCGCCGACCACTTTTTTCCTGATGGTGATCAATGTGGTGTACGCCTTCTTCGACACCTTTGCCATCATCGACGCGGTGACACATGGCGGCCCCGTCAACGCTACCAATACGCTGGTCTACAAGGTCTACCAGGATGGCTTCCGCGGACTCGATATCGGCGGCTCGGCCGCGCAGTCGGTTGTGCTGATGGGGATCGTGATTGTTCTCACGGTGGTGCAGTTCCGCTACGTGGAACGCAAGGTGCAGTACTGAAGGATTGGCAAAATGGTAGAACGACGACCCTTTCTAGATTTCCTCTCGCACCTGATGCTGGTGCTGGGCGTAGTGGTAGTGGCTTTCCCCGTCTATGTCACGTTTGTTGCCTCGACGCTGACTGCCGACGAGGTGCTGCAGGCGCCGATGACGCTGCTACCGGGTAGCCACTTTCTGGAGAACTATCGCACCGTGCTGGTAGCCGGCGTGGGCAATGCCGCCTCGCCGGTCTCCACCATGATGTTGAACAGCTTGATCATGGCGCTGGGCATCGCGCTGGGCAAGATCACTATTTCCATCATCTCGGCCTTCGCGGTGGTGTACTTCAAGTTCCCGCTGCGCAAGACCTTCTTCTGGATGATCTTCATCACGCTGATGCTGCCGGTGGAAGTGCGGATCCTGCCGACCTACAAGGTGGTGTCGGATCTGGGGATGCTGGATAGCTACTTCGGCCTGACCATCCCGATCATCGCCTCGGCGACCGCGACCTTCCTGTTCCGCCAGTTCTTCCTGACCATTCCGGACGAGCTGGCCGAGGCCGCGCGCATCGACGGCGCGGGGCCGCTGCGCTTCTTCAAGGACGTGGTGCTGCCGCTGTCCAAGACCAGCATCGCGGCACTCTTTGTGATCCAGTTCATCTACGGCTGGAACCAATATCTGTGGCCGCTGCTGATCACCACGCAGAAGTCGATGACGCCGGTGGTGGTGGGTGTCACGCAGATGATCTCCCGCTCCGGGGATGCAGCGACCGACTGGAACCTGGTGATGGCGACCGTGATGCTGGCCATGGTGCCGCCCGCGATCGTGGTGGTGCTGATGCAGAAGTGGTTCGTCAAGGGCCTGGTCGAAACCGAAAAATAAGCGGGCGGGGCGGGGCGCTCATGTGATGACGCGCCCGCCACGCTTGCCCAGCGAGAAAGAATAGCAATGGCAAAACTGTCGCTTCGCAACGTACAGAAGACTTACGCCGGCAACGTCCAGGTTGTGCACGGCATCGATATGGAAATCAATGATGGCGAATTCATCGTCATCGTCGGCCCCTCGGGCTGCGGCAAGTCCACGCTGCT
>NZ_AHJE01000021.1 GCF_000243095.1 Cupriavidus basilensis OR16
GTACCCAGGCAGCGGCACGCCGCATGGTGCGCCAGGGCGGCGTGCCGCTGCCTGGGTACGTCAACGCCGTATGCCCAGGCTACACCAGCACCGCGCTGATGGAAACGTTGCTGGCCAGCAAGGCCATCGACGGCGAAGCCTTGCTGGCGCGCACGCCGCTGCGGCGCTTCGGCGCGCCGCAGGAGATGGCGGAAGTCGCGCTCTTCCTGGCTTCGGACTCGGCCGCGTTCATCACCGGCCATGCGCTGGTCTCTGACGGCGGCTGGACCGCCGACGGCTTCTGAGCACGCTGTTCCCAACACGATTGAATACACCTTCGACCGGTAATCAAGGATTCTCAAATGTCTGAACGTAACGCCCTGCGCCCTGCCGCCGAATGGGTGGAACTGCGCACCACCGATGAAGACTGGGCCAAGGCCGACCCCGCCCTGCTCGGCACGTTGCTAAGCCACCTGCACCTGATCCGCGGCTTCGAGGAAGCCGTGCTCGAACTCGCCGCCGAAGGCCTGGTCCACGGCCCAGCGCACTCCAGCATCGGGCAGGAAGGCGGCGCCGCCGGCTCGATCGTGTCGTTGACCGGTGCCGACCAGATCAACGGCTCGCACCGCGGGCATCACCAGTTCATCTCCAAGGCGCTGGGCTATCTCGCGCCCAACGGCATCGACCCGCGCGCACCGCTGTCGGCAGATGTGCAAACCCTGCTGCAGCGCACGCTTGCGGAAATCCTCGGGCTAGCGCAGGGCTATTGCAAAGGCCGTGGCGGCTCCATGCATTTGCAGTGGGCCGAGGCTGGCGCGCTGGGGACCAACGCCATCGTGGGCGGCGGCGTGCCGATGGCTGCCGGGGCGGCGTGGTCGCACCGGCACGCGGGCACGGATGCGGTGGCCATCACCTACTTCGGCGATGGTGCGGTCAATATCGGCTCGGTGCTGGAGACCATGAACCTGGCGGCTGCGTGGAAGCTGCCGCTGTGCTTCTTTATCGAGAACAACCGCTACGCCGTCTCCACCACGGTGGAAGAATCCACCGCCGAGCCGCGCCTGTCCGCGCGCGGCATGGGCTTCAATATCCCGAGCTGGAAGGTCGATGGCATGGACCCGCTGGCGGTGTATCTCGCCACGCAGGAAGCCCTGGCACACATGCGCGCCGGCAAGGGTCCCACGGTCATCGAAGCCGATCTCTACCGTTTCTTCCACCAGAACGGCCCGTTCCCGGGGAGCGCCTTTGGCTACCGCACCAAGGAAGAAGAACAGCAATGGCGCGCGCGCGATCCGCTCGAACTGATGGCGCGCCGCATGCAGGAACGCGGCCTGATCAGCGCCGACGACATCGCCGCGCTGCGCGAGCGCATCAAGCAAGGCATGCGCGACGCCATGGCCGCGCTGACCGAGGCCGATCCTTCCGGCAAGCCTGGCAGGCGCCGCATCCGGCCTGAGCTGTGGCCGAGCCCGGATTTCCGCGACGTGGGCGTCCGTGGCGACCTGAGCGAACTGGAAGGCCTGCGCTGCGAGGACGAAGCGGGCTTCTCCGGCAAGCTGGACAAGCGCAAGTTCATCGACGTGGTGGCGGACGTCATGCACCGCCGCATGGAGACCGACCGGTCGGTGGTGGTGATGGGCGAGGACGTGCACCGCCTCAAGGGCGGCACCAACGGCGCCACGCGCGGCCTGCGCGACACCTTCCCGGACCGCGTGCTGGGCACGCCGATCAGCGAGAACGCGTTCGTGGGCCTCGGCGGCGGGCTGGCGCTGGATGGCCGCTACAAGCCCGTGGTCGAGTTCATGTACCCGGACTTCATGTGGGTGGCCGCCGACCAGGTCTTCAACCAGATCGGCAAGGCGCGCCATATGTTCGGCGGCGAGAGCGACGTGCCGCTGGTGCTGCGCACCAAGGTGGCGATGGGCACGGGCTACGGCTCGCAGCATTCGATGGACCCAGCCGGCATCTTCGCCACCAACCCGGGCTGGCGCATCGTGGCGCCGTCCACGCCGTTCGACTACGTGGGCCTGATGAACACGGCGCTGGCGTGCAAGGACCCTGTGCTGGTGATCGAGCACGTGGACCTGTACAACGCATCGGGCGTCGGGCCGGTCGACGATTTCGACTACCACCTGCCGGTGGGCAAGGCGGCGGTGCGCCGCAACGGCAGCGACGTCACCGTCATCACCTACCTGTCGATGGTCGCCCATTCGCTCGAAGCGGTGGAGCAGACCGGCATCGACGCCGAAGTGATCGACCTGCGCTGGCTGGACCGCGCCAGCCTGGACTGGGACACCATCGAGCAGAGCATCAGGAAGACCAACAATGTGCTGATCGCGGAGCAAGGCGCGCGTGGCACGTCCTACGGCGGCTGGCTGGCCGACGAGATCCAGCGCCGCTACTTCGACTGGCTGGACCAGCCGGTGCAGCGCGTGACCGGGGCGGAAGCCGCGCCGAGCATTTCCAAGGTGCTGGAGCGTGCCGCTGCCGCCCGCACCGAGGAAGTGGTGGAAGGCCTGCGGCAAGTGATGCGCGAAAAAGGCGCGACCTGAGCCCCGGGGCTTACCCGGCAAGCCAATTGAACGAATCCAAGGAAATCCAAGGAATTCCAATGACCCTGAACATGATTGTTCCCCTGGAGGTCGGCATCGCCGTGCGCGACCTGCCGCGCATGCGCCGCTTCTATGAGCAGGTGCTGGGCTTCACCTTCGTGAGCGAAGTTGCCGTGCCCGCGGCCAACGCCGTGCAGGCCGCGATGCATGCCGGCGGTTACACCGCCGTGCGCCTGCAGACGAACCATGGCGAGCGCATCAAGCTGCTGGCCCCGGTGCAAGCGCCGGCAGCCGAGCCCGCTCCCCAATACATCCTCGACAAAGCAAACGCCACCTACCTCACGTTTATCGTGGACGACATCCAGGCCGCGGTCGACAGGCTGATCGCCGCCGGCGTGGCGTTCCTGACCGGTCCGCAGCGCATTGAGGTGCGCCCCGGCACTTACCTCGCGTTCTGCCGCGACCCCGAAGGCAATGTGCTCGAGATCGTGCAGTACGCGGATATCGCGACTTATCGCCCCGACCTGCAACAGCCGAGGAATGCCTGACATGGCCACCCTGCTACGCATGCCTGAGGTGGCGGCCAATGCCACCCAGGCCACGCTGCAAGCGTGGACCAAGAACGAAGGCGATACGATTGCCGTGGGCGACTGCATCGCCGAGATCGAAACCGACAAGGCCGTGGTCGAACTCAATGCCGACTCGGCCGGCGTACTCGGCCGCCGCCTGGTCGCGGCGGGCCAGGACGTGGAAGTGGGCGCGCCGATCGGGGTCCTGCTGGTCAACGGCGAAACCAGCGTGGACATCGATGCGCTGATCGCGGCCTCCGGTGGCAGCACGCAAGCGCAGGAAGCCGTGGCGGCATCCGCTGGCGAGGCTGTTGCTGCTTCCAAGACTGCCGCACCGCAGGCCGTGCGCATCTTCGCCAGCCCCCTTGCCCGCCGCCTGGCTGCCCAACGCGGACTGGACCTTGCGGCATTGCGCGGCAGTGGCCCCAACGGCCGCATCGTCAAGCGCGATATCGAACAGGCCGCCGCGGTTCCTGCCGCTGCCGTCGCACCTGCCGTCGCGCCCCCGGCCGCACCGCAGGCCCAGCCCAGGGAAGCGCTCACCGAAGTCCCGCACAGCAATATGCGCCGCACCATTGCGCGCCGCCTGAGCGAGAGCAAGTCCACCATCCCGCATTTCTACCTCACGGCAGATTGCCGCATGGAGCGGCTGCTGGCGCTGCGCACGGAGATCAATGCCAATGCGCCGCGCAAGATCTCGCTCAACGACTTCATCGTGCGCGCCGTGGCAGTTGCCTTGCGCGAGGTCCCGGACGCCAACGTCGGCTGGACCGACGCGGCCATGCGGCATTTCCAACAAGCGGATATCGCCGTGGCGGTGTCCACCGACGCCGGCCTGATCACGCCCATCGTGCGCGCGGCAGACACGAAGCCGCTGTCGCTGATCAGCACCGAGATCGCCGACCTGGCGACGCGCGCGCGTGCTTCGCAACTGCGGCCCGAGGAGTACCAGGGCGGCAGCTTCAGCGTGAGCAACCTGGGCATGTTCGGTGTGTCCGAGTTCTCCGCCATCATCAATCCGCCACAGGCCGCCATCCTTGCCGTGGGCGCCACGCAGGCAGTGCCGGTGGTGGAAGACGGCGAACTGAAGGTCGGGCAGGTCATGCGCTGCACGCTGTCGGTGGACCACCGCGCCATCGACGGCGCGCTGGCTGCGCAATGGTTGGCCGCGTTCAAGCGCCTGCTTGAAAACCCATTGTCGATGCTGATCTGAGGACCATGACGTGGCAAATTCCTCCTTTGACCTGATCGTCGTCGGCGGCGGCCCCGGCGGCTATGTGGCAGCGATCCGTGCCACGCAGCTCGGCATGAAAACCGCGCTGGTCGAGAAAGAGCACCTGGGCGGCGTCTGCCTGAACTGGGGCTGCATTCCCACCAAGGCGCTCCTGCGCTCCGCCGATGTGCTGCGCCTGGTCAGGAACGCGGCGTCCTTTGGCGTGCGCGCAGCCGCGCCCACTGCCGACCTGCCGGCCATGGTGGCCCGCTCCCGCGCGGTTGCCGCGCAGCTCAACAAGGGCGTGGTCCACCTGATGAAGAAGCATGGCGTCACCGTGCTCAACGGCCACGGACGGTTAGCGGGCAAGGGCAAGCTGGACGTCACCGCGCCGGATGGCAAGACGAGTACCGTGTCGTCCGCCCACATCCTGCTTGCCACCGGCGCGCGCGCCCGCCAGCTGCCCGCGCTGCCGGCGGACGGCAAGACGGTCTGGACCTATCGCGAGGCGCTGGCGCCGCCCGTGGTGCCAAAGCGCATGCTGATCGTCGGTGCCGGTGCCATCGGCATCGAGTTCGCCAGCTTCTATCAGGCGGTGGGCGTCGAGGTGACGGTGATCGAGATGGCGGACCGCATCCTGCCAGCATCCTGCCAGCGGAGGATGCCGACATCTCCGCGCAGGTGGCCAACAGCCTGCGTCGGGAAGGCATCGTGCTGCATACGGCTGCCAGCATCGGGAGCGCGGAACGCAAGGCGTCCGGCTGGTCCGTCGAGCTGCGAGGCGGCAAGCCCGGCGGCGCGAAGATCGAGGCCGATGTCGTGCTGGTGGCGGCAGGTATCGTCGGCAACGTGGAAGACCTCGGCCTGGAGAAGACCGCCGTCAGGGTCGAGAAGACGCATATCGTGACCGACGCGTTCTGCCGCACGGCAGAGCCCGGCGTGTACGCCATCGGTGACGTGGCGGGCCCGCCCTGGCTGGCGCACAAGGCTAGCCACGAAGGCGTGATCTGCGTGGAACAGATCGCCGGGCTGCACCCGCATGCACTCGATACAACGCGCATCCCGGCCTGCACGTACAGCCATCCGCAAGTGGCCAGCGTAGGCCTGACCGAGGCACAGGCCAGGGAGCGCGGCCATCAGGTCAAGGTCGGCAAGTTTCCTTTCGTCGGCAACGGCAAGGCCATTGCCATGGGCAGCACCGCGGGCCTGGTGAAAGTCATATTCGACGAAGGCAGCGGCGAACTGCTCGGCGCCCATATGGTGGGCGACGAGGTCACCGAGATGATCCAGGGCTACGCCATCGCGCAGACGTTGGAGACCACCGAGGCCGACCTGATGTCCGCCGTCCTGCCGCACCCGACCATGTCCGAGGCCATGCACGAAGCCGTGCTTGCGGCCTACGGGCGCGCGCTGCATATCTGACCTCCCGGAGAGAACATGTACAACTTCGATCAACGCACCCTGTTGCTGACCGGCGCCAATGGCGGCATCGGCCGTGAAACCGCCAAGTTGTTCCTGGCGCACGGCGCCAACCTGGTACTGACGGATCTCGACGAACCCGGCCTCGCTGGCTTTGCGCGCGAGCTGGACCCCACCGGCGAGCGCATCGCCACGCTGCGCATGGACGCCGCCAACCCCGACGATTGCGCCCGCGCCGTGGCACTGGCGCAGGACCGCTTCGGCGGCATCGATTTCCTGGTGCCGTCGGCCGGCTTGTACCAGGCCCAGCCGGTCGCGCAGATGAGCGATGCGCAATGGCGGCAGACGCTGTCCATCAACCTGGATGGCGTGTTCTATCTTGTGCGCCGCGCCATTCCCGCGCTGCGCGAGAACAGCGCCATTGTCAACCTGACGTCGGTGGCTGCGCATCGGGGCGCTTACTACAATGCGCACTATTCGGCCTCCAAGGGCGGGCTGCTCAGCCTCACCCGCAGCCTGGCGCGGGAACTCGGGCCGCGCACCCGTGTCAATGCGGTATCGCCGGGGGTGATCGAAACCCCCATGACCACCGAGCTGGTCCAGAAACGTGGCGCCGATTCCGTCGAGCAGACACCGCTCAAGCGCCTCGGCCACCCGCGCGAGATCGCCACCGCCATCGGCTTCCTGTGCAGCGACGCGGCCAGCTTTGTCACCGGCGAGGTGCTGCACGTCAATGGCGGGCTGTATATCGCGGGCTGATCATCGGTCCGGCGGCCAACAAGATCGCCGGATCCTGCTAACCTGCCGTCAGCGGCGCTGCGCCGAATCCCCCCAACATCGCTACGGAACCGGAACCAGACCATGTTGCAACTCCAAGACCCCTCCCTGCTGCGCCAGCAGTGCTATGTCGATGGCTGCTGGATCGATGCAGAGCGCCATATCGACGTGACTAATCCCGCCACCGGCGAGCGCGTCGGGCAGGTGCCTGTGCTGGGCGCGGATGAAACCCGCCAGGCCATCGAGGCCGCCAGCCGCGCCCTGCCGGCCTGGCGCGCGCGTACCGCCAAGGAGCGCTCCGCGCTGCTGCGCAAGTGGTTCGAATTGCTGCTGGCGAACCAGGACGACCTGGCCCGCATCATGACCGCCGAGCAAGGCAAGCCCTTTGCAGAAGCGCGCGGCGAGATCGGCTACGCCGCCTCCTTCATCGAGTGGTTCGCCGAGGAAGGCAAGCGCGTGTACGGCGAGACCATTCCCGCGCCAGTGAGCAACCAGCGCATCGTTGTCACCAAGGAACCGGTGGGCGTGTGCGCGGCCATCACACCGTGGAATTTCCCGGCGGCCATGATCACGCGCAAGGCTGGCCCTGCGCTGGCGGCCGGTTGCACCATGGTGGTCAAGCCCGCCTCGCAAACCCCGCTGACCGCGCTGGCCATGGTGGTGCTGGCCGAGCGCGCCGGCATCCCGGCCGGCGTGTTGTCGGTGGTGACCGGCTCGGCCGCCGCCATCGGCAGCGAGCTCAGCACCAACCCGCTGGTGCGCAAGCTCACCTTCACCGGCTCCACCGAAGTCGGCCGCACGCTGATGGCGCAAACGGCATCCACCGTCAAGAAGGTCTCGATGGAACTCGGCGGCAACGCGCCCTTCATCGTGTTCGAGGATGCCGACCTGGATGCCGCCGTGGAAGGCGCCATCGTGTCCAAGTACCGCAACGCGGGACAGACCTGCGTCTGCGCCAATCGCCTTTATGTGCACAGCAAGGTCTATGACGCCTTCGCCGAAAAGCTGGTCGCGGCGGTGCGCGCTCTGAAGGTGGGCAACGGCATGGAAGACGGCGTGCGCATCGGACCGCTGATCGACGGCAAGGCCGTCACCAAAGTCGAGGAACACATCACCGACGCGATCTCCAAGGGTGCGCGCGTGCTGCAAGGCGGCAAGCGTCACGCGCTCGGGCAATCGTTTTTCGAGCCTACCGTGCTGGCCGACGTGAAGCCCGGCATGCTGGTAGCGCGTGAGGAAACCTTCGGCCCGCTCGCGCCGCTGTTCCGCTTCGAGACCGAGGACGAAGTGGTCGCCATGGCCAACGACACGGAATTCGGCCTGGCGAGCTATTTCTACGCACGCGATCTCGGCCGCGTGTGGCGCGTTTCCGAGCGGCTCGAGTACGGCATGGTCGGCGTCAACACCGGCCTGATCTCGAACGAGGTGGCGCCCTTCGGCGGTGTCAAGCAATCGGGCGTGGGACGCGAAGGCTCTCACTACGGCATCGAGGACTACCTGGTCATCAAGTACACCTGCATGGCCGGCATCTAAGCCATCGGCATGCCCGCGGGACGGAGCGCGTCCGTCCCGCCTCCCTTCTCCCTCCCCCTTCCTCCACATTACCCACAATCCCGCAATGCAGATCGATGGCAGTACCCAGCTTGTCGGCATCATCGCCGCCCCCATCGCGCACGTGCGCACGCCGCAACTCTTCAATGCCTCGGTCGCCCGCCAGGGCCTGAACGCCATCTGCGTGCCCTTCCATGTGGATTCAGCGCAATTGCAGGCATTCCTTGCCGGTGCGCCGGCCGCGCAAAACCTGCAAGGCCTGGTGGTCACCATCCCGCACAAGGAAAACGTGGTCGCCGCCTGTGGCGAGCTGACTGACACCGCCCGCCTGGTCGGCTCCGTCAACGCCATGCGCTTGGACCGCGAGAAAGGCCACGCGAACGCGGCCACAGCTTGTCCGGCAAGCGCGTGCTGCAGCTTGGCGCCGGCGGCGCCGGCAAATCGATGGCCTACGCCATCGCCCGCGAGAGCCCCGCAGAACTGGTCATCTACAACCGCTCCGCCGGCAAGGCCGAAGAGCTCGCCGCGAGCCTGAGCAAAGCGCTGCCATCCGTCCCGATCCGCAGCGGCGACAACAACCCCTCCGGCTTCGAAGTAGTCGTCAACGCCACGGCCCTCGGCCTGCGCGACACGGACCCCACGCCAGTACCCGCGCAACAGCTGAGCGCAGGCACGCTGGTGTGCGAAGCGGTGGTGCGCGATGGCGATACGCCCCTGCTCAAAGCCGCGCGCGAACTAGGTTGCACGGTGCACCACGGGCAGTGGATGCTGTACGGTCAGATCGTGGAAATCTCGCGCTTCCTTGGCGTTCCGCTGGCACCTGAGTTTGTCGAACGGATCCTGGGGCCAGCGGACTGAGCGCGGCAACCTTCGAAATGCCCGGATAGAGCGCTGCCGCCAGATCAACGATTCGGTGTAGCCGTGTGGAGCGCCCCCAGGGGCGGGCCACACCCCAGCGCGATGCGAAGCGAGTCGTCAAGGCGTACCAGGCTGTATGGGGCGCCTCGTCGGCAGGCAAAAAGGGCGGCCGGAAAGACACCGGCATGCCACAAACCCCGAAGATAATAACGCTTGACGTTAATAACGCATGACGTTACTATCAATCCATGATCACCTCGTTCAATTGCCGGGATACTGAGACGGTCTTTGCTGGTACCCGGGTTGCCCGGTTCGCCAACATCGAGAAGGTCGCGATGCGAAAGCTACAGCAACTGCATGCCGCCACTGAACTCAACTTCTTGCGCATCCCACCGAACAACAGGCTGGAAGCGCTAAAAGGAGATCGCGCGGGACAGTTCAGCATCCGCATCAACGATCAATGGCGCATCTGCTTTCGTTTCGCCAACGGCAACGCGACCGACGTCGAGATCGTCGACTACCACTAAAGGAGCAATCCATGGCACGAGACATTCCGCTGGCCACGCCAGGCGAGATCCTGCAACTGGACTGGCTTGAGCCGCTTGGGATCAGCCAATACGCGCTCGCCAAGGCAATCGATGTCCCACCTCGGCGTATCAACGAAATCGTCAAGGGCGAGCGCGCCATTACCGCCGATACGGCCGTCCGACTCGGCGTGTTCTTCGGCACCGATGCCCAAAACTGGATGAACCTCCAAACCCACTACGACACCGAGATGGCAAAGGAAAAGATCGGCGCGGAGAAATTGGCAGCGATCAAGGAGCATGCCATCGCCGCTTAGCGCCTGGCCTCCCCCACGTCATGCGAGCCCACCGGGGGTTCCGGGCGTGGGGCCTCCGGCACGCGGCATGCGAGAGTGAACGCCCGCCCTCTCCCCCGGTTGCTCTCCCGCCACGCGGGAGAGGGGAACAAACTGGTGGATGGCAGACGGTAGCGTGCCGGCAGATGCCGCCCCGCGCGAAAGCCCAAACGTTCGACATCCGAGGACCAAGGCAAGAGCGCCGCCGCCAGATCAACGATTCGGCGTAGCCGTGTGGAGCGCCCCCAGGGGCGGGCCACACCCCAGCGCGATGCGAAGCGAGCCGTCAAGGTGTACCAGGCCGTATGGGGCGCCTCGTCGGCAGGCAAAAAGAGCGGAAAAGAGGGACCCATGTTTGAGTATCGCCTTAAGGCGATGCGAGTTTGGGGCCCGGCCGCTCTTTTTGCCTGCCGACGAGGAGGGTGTCGCCCCATCCGGCGCGCCTTTTTTGCCTGCAAGACAAAAAAGTAGGTCGCCCCCCGCAGGGGGGTGAAACTGCCTTTGACGTTAAGCAGCTGCAGTTGCAGTTGCAGTTGCAGTTGCAGTTGCAGTTGCAGTTGCAGTTGCAGTATCAAATCACCCCATCCCTCCGCAACCCGCTAATCACCTCCCCCGCCACGCCCCAATCCCGCAACACCGCCTCGCTATCCGCACCGGGCTCCACAGGCGCCTGAGGCACGGCAGCCGGCGTGCGGCTGAAGCGCGGCGCCGGGGCCGGCTGCATCACGCCGTCGATTTCCAGGAAGGTTTCCCGCGCGCGATTGTGCGGATGCTGCGGCGCCTCGTCCCAGTCCAGCACCGGCGCAAAGCAGGCGTCGCTGCCTTCCAGCAGCTCGCACCACTGCGCGCGCGTGCGGGTGAGGAACAGCGTGGTCATGCGGGCCTTGAGCTCGGGCCAGTGGCGCTTGTCGAGCTGCTTGTCGAAGAGCGGGTCGTCCAGGCCGCAGCGCTCGCGCAGCAGCGCGTAGAACTGCGGCTCGATGGCGCCTACCGCCACATACTTGCCATCCGCGCACGCATAGGTGTCATAGAAATGCGCCGCCCCGTCCAGCAGGTTGTCGCCGCGCTGGTTGGTCCAGCGCCCGGCGGCCTTGAAGCCGTACATCATGGCGGACAGCAAGGCCGTGCCGTCGGTCATGGCCGCGTCCACCACTTGCCCCTTGCCGGAGTTGCGGGCTTCGTTGACGGCACACATCACGCCAAACGCCAGCAGCATGCCGCCGCCGCCAAAGTCGCCAACGTAGTTGAGCGGCACCACGGGCGGCTCCCCCGCCCGGCCGATGGCGTGCAGGGCGCCGCCAATGGCGATGTAGTTGATATCGTGGCCGGCGGCCTGGGCCAGCGGGCCATGCTGGCCCCAGCCGGTCATGCGGCCGTACACCAGCGCCGGATTGCGCGCCAGGCAAGGCTGCGGCCCCAGGCCCAGGCGTTCCATCACGCCAGGGCGGAAGCCTTCGATCAGCACGTCGGCCTTGGCGATCAGGTCCAGCACGACCTCGGCCGCGCCGGGCTTGCGCAGGTCGATGGCCAGGGAGCGCCTGCCGCGCGCGGTCACGTCGCATTGCGCGCGGCCGGCGCCGGTGGCCGGCGCCTCGCCCGGCTTGGCTGGGCGCGGGCGGTCGATGCGGATCACCTCGGCGCCCTGGTCGGCCAGCATCATCGCGCAGAACGGCGCCGGGCCGATCCCAACCATTTCCACCACTTTCAGTCCAGCCAACGGTCCCGCCATGTCCTGTCTCCGGTTGTGCGCTCCCGCGAAGGAAGCGTCTTGCCGGTCAGTTTGCCACGCTCGCCGGGATACGGAATCGTCAATAACGACGAAACCGCGCGCGACGACGGCCTAGGCCTGGGCCGGAATCGTCGCCGCGAAAGCCGGCGGTGTCGCGGCAAGCGCCTCGCCGAGCGCTTGCGACGTGCGCTCGGCGAGATCGCCGGGCACCGGCTGCCCACTATCGGCCAGCGCCTGGGCCACGCTGACCACCTTGTCGGCACGGTAGTGGCGCCCGCTGCCTATAGCGGCCTCGAAATGGTTGGCGCGGCCGTTGATCTCCTGCGGATCGGCGCTGACCAGCAGCACAGCGTGCGCCAGCACCACGTGCAGGCTAGCGTCGCCTGCGCCCGCCACGCGGCGCCAGTATTGCGCGGTGCCGGCAATCTTGCGGGCCTGCTCCGGCGGGCCCCAGGCCAGGTTGAAACGGCCATCGCAAAACGAGCCGTCCACTGCCTGCCAGTGCGTGCGCAACCCAAGGCGGCGCAACGCGGCGGCCAGCACCGCGCACAGATGCAGATAGACCGGCTCGGCATGGGTCCCAGCGCCCCCGCGCACCGGGTAGGCCAGGCTCAGGTTGACGATGCCCGGGCCCTGCGGCACCAGGCCTCCGCCTGACAGGCGCAGCCAGACCGGGCAGCCACGCGCGGCAAAATCGGCGCGCGCGGCCTCCAGTTGCGCATGCCGCAGGTAGCTGCGCGGCACCACCAGCGAAACCGGCGCCTGCCACAGGTGCGCCAGCCAGCGGCCGGCGGATGCCTGTTCCAGCAGCGCCTGCTCGGCGTGCAGGGGATTGGGGTCGGATGGATCGGGATCGAGGAATTCAAAGCGCATGGCATGACCGGTAAGCGCCGGGGCGCAAGGCGCGCATGCCGGGCCGCACCGCGGCCCGGTGCCGGTCAATGGAAGGTGAAGCCACCGTCGACGTTGACCGACTGCCCGGTCACATTGTCCATGGTCGCGAAGAACAACGCCATCCGCCCCATGTCTTCGGGCGTCTGCGCCCGCCCCTGCGGGATCAGCTTGACGGTGATGCCGTCGCGTGCGACTTCCTTGGCCAGGGCGTTGGTGAAGCCGACCACCGCGAACTTGGAGGCGCTGTAGTGGGCAAGGTTGGGGAAACCCTCCTTGCCGGCGATCGAGGCGACGTTGATGATGCGGCCCTTGCGCTGTGCTTTCATGTGCTCTAGCGCGGCCTGGCAGCCGAGGAAGGTGCCTTTGGCGTTGACGTCCATGACGAAGTCCCAGTCACGCTCGCTGAGTGCATCGACCGGGTGGATGCTGATGACACCTGCGCAGTTGACCAGGATATCCAGGCCGCCGAGCTGGTCGAGTGCTTGCCCGATCATGGCGCGGTGCATCTCGGCCTTCGTCACGTCGACCTTGAGGGTGCTCACCCGGCGGCCGAGCGCGCGCACTTCTTCCGCGGTTTCGCGCATGGCGTCTTCGAGAAGGTCGGCGATCAGGATGTCGGCGCCGGCTTTGGCGAGTGTCAGGGCGATGCCTCGGCCGATGCCACGGGCACCGCCGGTGATGACGGCTACTTGTCCCTTCAGGGATTCGTCCATGGGTGGTCTCCTTTGCTTGTTTTGTTGATTTTCTTCAGTGCATACAGCAACGAAATACGTCGCGCGACGCGCTGGCCTTCTCCCCTCTCCCGCTTGCGGGAGAGGGGAGCTAACCGGCGGAATTCAAGGTCGTCAGCCGCCGATATGCCGCTTGAGCAGCGCATTCACCTCGTTGGCTTTCTCCATCTGGCTCATATGGCCCGCATCGTCGAACACCTTCACCGTCGCGCCGGCTGGCGCATTGGCCGCATGCGACGCGGGGATGATCTGATCCTGCGCGCCCCAGATCACCAGCACCGGCTTGCCGGTGCCTCCCAGCCTGTGACCGGGCAGTTCGGTTTGCCGGCCGCCACCGAACAGGCTGGCGCCGAGCGCGCCGAGCGCTTCCGTAACGCCGTCCAGCCGCTTGTACCTGAGCAGGTCGTCCAGCATCTGGCGGCTGACCAGCCCGGCATCGGCGAACAGGAGTTCCACCAGCGCGACCGAGCGCACGCGTTGCGGCGCGTCCACCGCTAGCTGCGCGGCTACGCCGCCGCCCATCGAATGGCCCACCAGGTGGGCCTGCCCGATGTCGAGTGCATCCATGAAATGCGCGACGAACCCTGCCAGCGATGCCAGCGTGGTGCCGGGCAGCCTGGGCGTGGCGTGTCCGTGCGCCGGCAGGTCCAGCGCGATGACGGTGTGCGCATCGGCCAGTGCGTCGAGGTTGAACAGCCAGTTGTCCAGATCCCCGCCGAAGCCATGGATGAACAGTACGGTGTCCGCGCCCTCCCCGCGCTTTGCGTAGCGCACGCGAATGCCGTCGACATCGATGAACTGATAGGCGGCTGCTGCGGCGCCCTCGTCTTGCTCATCGGCGGCGGGCGTTTCATAGGCGGCGACAAAGGCGTCGATGTCCGCGTCGCTGACCTCGGGCGGCGCCAGCACACCGAGCAGCGCCTTGACCGGCAGGATGTCGCCCACGGCCGCCACCTTGCGGCGCAGGGTGCCGGCGTCCGGTGCTTCCACCGCATTGGCGATCTTGTCGGTCTCCACGTCCAGGATCGGCATGCCGACCGTGATCTGCGTACCTTCCTCGACCAGCCAGTCGTTGATCGTGCCCTCTTTCATCGACAGGCCCCATTTGGGCATGACGATCGGAGTGATATCGGCCATCAGTGTTTCCCTCCCTTCACGGTCTTGCGCGCGGCGTCGGCGATGTGCGCCGCGCTGGGGATGTAGAGGTCTTCCAGCGCGGGCGAAAACGGCACCGGCGTGTGCGGCGGGCAGACCATCTCGATGCCGGCCTTGAGCGCGCCGAACGCGCGCTGCGCCACCTGTGCCGAGATGTCGGTAGCGATATTGCAACGCGGGCTGGCTTCGTCCACCACCACCAGGCGGCCCGTGTGTTCCACCGACTCCAGCACGGTGTCGATATCCAGCGGCGAGAGCGTGCGCAGATCCACGATTTCCGCCTCGATGCCTTCCTTGGCCAGCGTGGCCGCGGCTTCCAGCGCGCGGTGCACCATCAGGCCATAGGTGACGATGGAGACGTCCTTGCCGTCGCGCACGATGTTGGCCTCGCCAAAGGGGATTGCGTATGAGTTCTCCGGCACCTCGCCTTCGAAGCCGTAGAGGTTCTTGTGCTCGCAGAAGATCACCGGATCGTTGTCGCGGATCGCCTGGATCAGCAGGCCCTTGGTGTCATACGGCGTGCTGGGGCACACCACCTTGAGGCCTGGGATATGCGTGAACAGCGGCGTCAGCATCTGGCTGTGCTGGGCCGCCGCGCGAAAGCCCGCGCCCACCATGGCGCGGATCACCACCGGCGTCTCGGCCTTGCCGCCAAACATGTAGCGGAACTTGGCCGCCTGGTTGAAGATCTGGTCGAAGCACACGCCCATGAAATCGATGAACATCAGTTCGGCAATCGGGCGCATGCCGCAAGCGGCGGCGCCGATGGCCGCGCCCACATAGGCGGATTCAGACAACGGCGTGTCGAGCAACCTGTCGCCGTGCTTGGCGTACAAGCCCTTGGTCACGCCGAGCACGCCGCCCCAGGCGTCTTTCTCCCCGTCCGCGCCGGCGCCGCCGACGATGTCTTCGCCGAGCATGATCACGCTCGGGTCACGGGTCATTTCCTGGTCGATCGCCTCGTTGATCGCCAGCTTCATGCTTAATTTGCGGGACATGGTGTGGTCTCCTGATCGTGCTTGCTGTCGTTATGTCTTGGAATGGCTGAGGCCGGGCGCTCAGTAGCTGACGTACACATCGGTCAGCAGGTCGGCGGGCGTGGGGAACGGCGCCGCCTTGGCCTGCTGCACCGCGTCCTCGATCAGCGCGGCAACCTGCTCGTCGATGGCCTTGAGCTCCTCCAGCGCGATCACGCCGGCCTGGGTCACGGTGGCGGTGAACTTCTTCAGGCAATCCTTGTTGGCGCGGATATCGTCGAGCTCGCCGGCGGCACGATAGGTTTGCGCGTCGCCTTCGAAGTGGCCGTAGAAGCGGACCATCTTGCATTCCAGCAGGGCCGGGCCGCCGCCTTCGCGGGCACGCTTGATGACTTCGCCCGCAGCCTCGTGCACGGCGAAGAAATCAGTGCCATCCACCGTCACGCCGGGAATGCCGAAACCGGCGGCGCGGTCCACGTAGCTGTCCACTGCCGTGCCGTAGTCGCGCGCGGTGGATTCGGCATAGCCGTTGTTCTCGATCACGAAGATCACCGGCAGGTTCCACACCGCGGCCAGGTTCAGGCTCTCCAGGAAGGTGCCTTGGTTGGACGCGCCGTCACCGGCAAAGGTGATGCCGATCTCGCCCTTGCCGCGGAACTTGGCGGCCAGCGCGGCACCGCAGACCAGCGGCGCGCCCGCGCCCAGGATGCCATTGGCGCCCATCATGCCCTTGGACAGGTCGGCGATATGCATGGAGCCGCCCTTGCCGTTGCAGGAGCCGCCCTTGCGCCCGTAGATCTCCTTCATCATCGCCACCGGATCCACGCCCTTGGCGATGCAGTGGCCGTGGCCGCGGTGCGTGCTGGCGATGCGGTCGCCGTCGCCCAGGTGATGCAGGATGCCGACCCCGGCGGCTTCCTCGCCGGCGTAGAGGTGGACGAAGCCGGGGATATCGCCACGCCCGAAGTCCACGTGCAGGCGCTCTTCGAAATCGCGGATGGTGCGCATCCTGCGATAGACGGCGAGCAGTTCCTGCTTGTCGAGGGGCAGCGTGTTCCCGGTGGTACCGGATGCGTTGGCTGTCATGTCTGTCTCCTTCATGATTTCATGATTTTGTGGTGGCGGTAAAAAGCTCGGTGAGTGGCTGGGGTGGGGGTGGGGGTTGCTGCGGCGGCGCACACTCGCCGCGCATCAGCCCCGCCGCGGCGGCGTAGCGCATGCAGGCCGCCACGTCGATGCTCAGGAAGGCGTGCTCGCGCAACGTCACGGTGACTTCGTCCCGCGGGCCGAATACCAGCTCGCGCTCGCCGTCGAGCGCGACGATGCCGGCGCGCTGGCGCACGCGGTGCGCAACACCGTTGGTCAGGCGCTCCCAGCCCGCGATGGGCACCGCGCGCAGCAGGCCCGGCGCGATTGGCGCGCGCAGCGCGAAGCGGCCTTCGCCGGGTGCCGCCAGCTCGATCGCCAGGCCGCCGGACTCATGCCTGCCCACGGGTTCCAGCAAGCCGCCGATGGCGGACAGGCCAATCGCCTGCGGATCGGCGAAGGACACGTAGACCGCGCCCAGCGTCTCGGTCTTCCACAAGGCGCGTGCGCCGATGAAATGCTCGTGGGAGATCACGGCGTCGACCAGGGCGATGTCGCGGCGCACCTCGTCGTCGCCGGCAATCGCGATGTCCAGCCGCTTGTTGCCGGCCAGCGCATGCGCGGCGGGAATGCGGCCGCTGGCAAACAGCCCCGTGGCCAGCCCGGTGATGGTGGGCTCGCGCATTTCGGGATAGGCGTTGTTGGTGCCGGTAGAGATGCCGGCAATCGGCACGTTGCCGCATTCGCGCACCACCGCGCGGTGGGTGCCATCGCCACCGAGCACGATGATGGCGGCAACGCCCGCCTCGCGCAGCATGCGCGCGGCCAGCAAGGTGTCGTCGACGCGCGCGGTGACCGGCATGTCGAGGTACGCCACTTCCGGCAGCGCGGCGTCCGGCCCCTGGCGGCGCGACAGGTGGCGCGCCAGCAGCACGCGCATGCCTTCGCGGTCCGGCATCATCAGCACGCGGCCAACGCCACAGGCGGCCAGCGCGGCCAGCAGGCGCAGCACGATATTGACGCGATCGGCCAGCTGCAGCGTGTTGGCGTTGGCGATCACGCGGCGGATATCGCGCGCGGAAATCGGGTTGGCGATGATGCCGACCAGTGGCCGGCCGGCCAGCGCTTGCTCACCCATGCCTGTCTCCTGTCTTTCTGGTTATGACAGGCATATCGCAACGGCCGTGCCAACCCGTATCAGCACGTCGGAGGCGGAAAAAACTCGGGATTACCCCAGGAAAATGCGGGGCGTGCAGGGATATTGCGGGCCATGCGCACGCCGCGGCGTGACAGGTGTCACAGCATCACGTGTACAGAGGGGTGAACAGGTGTAGCGGGTGTAGCGGGTGTGTAGCGGGTGTAGCGGGTGTAGCAAGTGTCGCGGGGATCTTGCGCTGGGCAGGGAAGGCGGTGCGGGCGAGCCGCGCCGCCATGCTCGCTGGCTGGCTGGCTAATGCGCCGCGTCGCGCTGGTTGGGCGACGCGATGCCGTAGCGCGCCATGCGGCGGTACAGCGTCATCCTGCTCACGCCGATCTGGCGGGCCACCGCGCTCAGGTTCCAGCCAGCCGCGCGCAGGTATTGCACTTCCGGCGGCAATGGATGCGGATCGAAGCCAGCGGCTGGCAAGGCCGGCGCGCAGGCGGCTTCGACGGCCGCGCTGCCCGGCGGGACGCTGGCGCAAACCGCAAGCCAGCCCTGCTGCGCCGTCCCCTCGCCAATCCCTTCCGGGAGATCCTCCACCTCGATGTGGCCGTCGTCGCAGACCGCCCGCGCGTACTCCAGCGCATTGCGCAGCTCGCGCAGGTTGCCGGGCCAGCGGTGCGCGTGCAGCCGCGCACGCGCTGCGGGCGACAGGCTCATGGTAGCCGGCTTGCCGCCGCCATCCAGCATCTTGCCGATCAGCCAATCCAGGTCCGTGCGCTCGCGCAGCGGTGGCAGCATCAGCCGCGCGCCGTTGAGCCGGTAGTACAAGTCCTCACGGAAGCGCCCGCTGCTCACCAGCTGGTCCAGCGGATGGTGCGTGGCGGAAATCACCCGCAGGTTGACCGGCACCGGGCGCGCCGCGCCGATGGAGAGCACCTCGCCTTCGGCCAGCACGCGCAGCAGGCGCGATTGCAGCTCGCGCGGCATATCGCCGATCTCGTCGAGGAACAGCGTGCCGCCGTCGGCCTCCTGGATCAGCCCGCGCTTGGGCCGGGAGCCGGCGCCCGAGAAGCTGTTGGGCAGATGGCCAAACAGCTCGCTCTCGATCAGGGATTCGGGAATCGCCGCGCAATTCACTGCCACGAAGGGGCCGTCGCGGCGCGCGCTGGCCTGGTGCAGGGCCTTGGCCAGGTATTCCTTGCCGCTGCCGGTTTCGCCGTTGATCAGCAGGTTGATGGGCGAATCGACCAGCTTGGCGGCGCGCAGCAATTGCTGCTGCAGCGCGGCGTCGCCACCGCACAGCGCAGCCAGTGGCGCCTGCAGCGGCGTGGCCCGCCCAGCGTTGTCGCGCGCGCGTTGCCAGCGCAGGGCCGGCGGCATCACGCTCAGGTATAGCCGCGCGCCGCTGCGGGCCAGCGCCAGCGCGCGCTGTTCGCTGGGGCGCGAATGGACGAAGCGGCCCAGCTCATCGAGCCGCGCCTCGAACAGCGACTCGAACGGCATGCCCAGCAGCGCCGCGCCGCCGGGGGCTACCCCCAGTTCCGCCTCCAGCATCTGCTGCGCGCGGCGGTTATGGCCGACGATGCGGCCACCGGCATCGAGCGCCAGCAGGTATTCCGGGTTGACGTCGACGAACTCCGGCGCGGCATTGAGCTTGAGGATCCAGTCTTCGCGGTGGCTGCGCACGAAGCTGGCGTTCTCGATCCGGCTGGCGTAGATGCGCACCATCTGCAGCGCCAGGCCCTGGCTATCCTTGGCCTGCGGCGAAGTCAGCGCGGAAATATCGAGGATGGCGCAGAGACTGCCGTGCGAATCGAACAGCGGCGCGGCGGTGCAGGTCAGCGGGATATGCGTGGCATCGAAATGATCCGCCTGGTGCACGGTCAGCGCCTGGCCGGTGGCCAGCGCGGTACCCACCGCACAGGTGCCGGCGCCGGATTCGCTCCATTATCGGCGTTGGCGTCGCCCAGGTAATCCACCGTCACGCCCTGCGCATCGGTCAGCAGCACCACGTAGCCCATGCCGGCCACCTGGCTATAGAGCGTCTGCAGCCCGTGGCGGGCGATCCGTGCGAAATCGTCGATGCGCTGCTGATGCTCGCGCAGCCGGGTCTGCGGCAGGATGCGCGCCTCTTGCATGCGCGCCGGATCCAGCCCGTACTGATGCACGCAGCGCCGCCACGAATTCTGGATGATGGTTTCCGGCGCACGCACCATCGGCGCGCTGGCGCGGGTGGTGAGCCGGACTACCGTGTCGATGTGCTCGCGTTGCCGCAGGTCCATCGTGGTCTCCTTGTCGTCTCCTGGCGCGTGGCCCTGCCGGCGCGCCAACTCCCGGCTCTGGCGTGGCCTCTGTGCGCCGCGGGGTTGCGGCGTGGGCGGCCGGGAGTCTTAATGTATCCGACAGGGAGCACCTTGGGCAAACCCGAATGCGCCGGCCAGGCGCAGGCGCCGGGCTTGCACCGCCGGAAGTGCGCGAGCCAGCGCATGCAGGCGCTCAAGCGCTCAAGCGCCCAGCCGGCCCGCCAGCGCCGTCAAGCTATCCACCACCACGTCCCAGTCCGACTCGGCCGCCAGATCCTTCGACTGGTTCGGCCCGTACTCCGTCGGCCGGTTGACATAGGCGGTGCGCATGCCGTGCGAGCGGCCATGCCGCAGGTCATTGTTGTGCGCCGCAACCAGCATCACCTCGGACGGCTGCAGGTCGAAGAAGGCAATCACGCCTTGGTAGATCTCCGCCTCCGGCTTGAAGTGGCGCACGATGTCCGCGCTGAACACCGCGTCCCACGGCAGGCCGGCATGCTTGGCCGTATCGACCAGGCACTGCACGCTGCCATTGGAAAAGGTCGAGATGATATAGCGCTGCTTTAGCCGCGTGAGGCCGGGCACGGTATCCGGCCAGCCGCGCAGGCGGTGCCAGGCGCGGTTGAGGTGGTCTTTCTCCGTTTCGCCCAGGTCCTCGATGCCGAACTGATCGAGCAGCGCATCGAGCCGCTCGCGATGCAGCACGTCGATATTGGCCCATGGCCGCTCACCCTTGCGCACGCGCTCCATGCCGGGCACATAGCCGGCGCGCCAGGCGTCGGCGAAGGCGGTCCAGTCGGCTTCGATGCCCTTCTTCCGCCCGAACGCGGACAGCTCGGCGATGACGCTGGTGCGCCAGTCCACCACGGTGCCGAATACGTCGAACACCAGCGCCTTGACCGCGCTCAGGTCCGGCGTGTTCCCATTGGCGCCATGAGCGTGGCTCTTCCTGTTCTCATGCATCCCGTGTCTCCTCCAGGCTGGCCGCGCTCAGGCGCTGGCCTGATCCAGCAACGCGATATCGGCGGCGCCCAGTTGCAGGCGCGTGGCGGCAATCAGGTCATCCAGCTGCGCCAGCGAGGTCGCGCTGGCAATTGGCGCGGTAATGCTGGGGCGCGCGATCTGCCAGGCCAGCGCAACCTGCGTCGGGTTGGTGGCGGTGCGCGCCGCGACTTCGTCCAGCGCCGCCAGGATGCGCAGCCCGCGCGCGTCCAGGTAGGCCTTCACGCGCTGCCCGCGCGCGCCGCTCTTGTCCAGGTCGGCCTCGGAGCGGTACTTGCCGCTCAGAAAGCCGCTAGCCAGCGCATAGTAGTTGAACACGCCCAGGCCTTCACGCAGCACCAGCGGCTCCAGCTCGCTCTCATATTCGCTGCGGGTATAGAGGTTGTAGTGCGGCTGCAGGCTTTCATAGCGTGGCAGGTTGTAGCGGCGGCTGGTTTCCAGCGCCTCGGCCAGGCGCGCGGCGGTGTAGTTGGAGGCGCCTATGGCGCGCACCTTGCCAGCCTTGATCAGGCGGTCGTAGGTGTCCAGCGTTTCTTCCAGCGGGGTGTCCGGGTCGTCGGTATGCGACTGGTAGAGATCGATGTAGTCGGTCTGCAGGCGTTGCAGCGAAGCGTCGACGGCCCGTTCGATATAGGCACGCGACAAGCCCTTGCGGCCTTCGCCCATGTCCATGCCCACCTTGGTGGCCAGCACCACGCTGGCACGCTTGCCGCTGCGCTTGAACCACCTGCCGAGGATGGCTTCGGACTCGCCCCCCTGGTTGCCTGGCACCCAGCGCGAATACACGTCGGCCGTATCGATGAAGTTGAGGCCGGCACCGGCAAAGGCATCGAGCAGCTTGAAGGAAGTGGCCTCGTCGGCGCTCCAGCCGAACACATTGCCGCCGAATGCCAGGGGCGAGACTTCCAGCCCGGACCGGCCCAGTTTGCGCGTGGTGATGCTTGAGGTCATGCGTTTTGCTCCGCGGGTTGCATCGAGCCGGCCGTGATCCGGGCGCGGCGAAAGGCACATTGTAGGCAGGGATCGAAAAGCCTGCCGGCTCGGAATCGAGAATCGAGAATCTCTTAAGGCACTTTTCAATCTGCCATTCAAGTCCCACCGGCGATGCGTCGTTAACCGGCTGTGGCCAGGCTCCGCGCAGCGAGCGGAATCGTCCCCGCTGTGCCCCCTCTGTCAACACCAAGGTCAGGCCGATGCCGCGCCGCAGGCGCGAACGGCTGCCCGTTCCCGCTAAGCATGATCATGAATCGAATCTCGTTGAACGCCAAACTCTGGGCCGCGCTGGTGGCGATGTGGCTGGCCCTGCTGGCGCTGGGCACCTGGGGCGCCGTGCACACCCGCGCCACCATGATGGCCGAGCGCCGCGAGAGCCTGCAGTCGCTGGTGGCCACCGCCGAAGGCGTCATCAAGCTCTACGTGGACCGCACCGCCAACGGCACCATGAGCCTTGAAGCCGCGCAGGCAGCGGCCAAGGACACGCTGCGCGTGATGCGCTTCGGCGACAAGGGCTACCTGTTCCTGCTCAACTCCAAGCCACAGGTGGTGCTCAACCCCGGCCTGCCGGATACGGAAGGCAAGATCGTGGGCGACTTCAAGGACCCCGACGGCAAGCTGGTCTACCAGAGCATCGTCGATGCGGGCAAGGCGGGCGCGCGCGCCGGCGCCAGCCCCGATGACAGCTTCGTCACCTACCGCGGCCGCATCCCGGGCACGGAAACCCCCGCGCGCAAGCTGACCTACGTGCGCTATGTGCCGGCCTGGGACTGGCACGTGGCCACCGGCGTGTACCTCAAGGACATCGAAAACAGCTTCCAGGACAACCTGATCTCGGTGGCCGTCAGCACCTTGCTGATCGGCGCGCTGGTGTCGGTATTCATGCTGGCCATCATGCGCACCGTGCGCAGGAGCCTGGGCGGCGATCCGGCCTACGCCACCGAGGTGGTCACGCGCATCGCCGAGGGCGACTTCACCGTGCCCGTGCGCATCCACGCCGGCGACCAGACCAGCCTGCTGGCAGCCATGCAACGCATGCAGCAGCGCCTGTCCGGCACGCTCGGCGAGATCCGCGGCGCGGCGGACTCGATCGCCTCGGCCACGCAGCAGATTTCCGCCGGCAATACCGACCTGTCGCAACGCACCGAGGAACAAGCCTCGGCGCTGGAGCAAACCGCGTCGAGCATGGAAGAGCTGACGGGCATCGTGCGCCAGAACGCGGACAATGCGCGCCAGGCCAGCTCGCTGGCGGTCAACGCCTCCGATATCGCGCAACGCGGCGGGCAGGTGGTCAACCAGGTGGTGACCACCATGGGCGAGATCAACGGCGCCTCGCGCCAGATCGTCGACATCATCGGCGTGATCGAAGGCATCGCCTTCCAGACCAATATCCTGGCGCTGAACGCCGCCGTGGAAGCGGCCCGCGCCGGCGAACAAGGCCGCGGCTTCGCCGTGGTGGCGGGCGAGGTGCGCAGCCTGGCCCAGCGCTCCGCTACCGCCGCCAAGGAGATCAAGGGCCTGATCGACAACTCGGTGGCCCAGGTGGACAACGGCTCCGCGCTGGTCGCCAAGGCCGGCCAGACCATGCAAGACATCGTCGGCGCCGTCAAGCGCGTGACCGACATCATGGGCGAGATCAGCGCGGCCTCGAACGAGCAGAGCGCCGGCATCGAGCAGGTCGGCCAGGCGGTCAACCAGATGGACACGGTGACCCAGCAAAACGCGGCGCTGGTGGAACAGGCCGCCGCCGCGGCCGCAGCGCTGGCCGAACAGGCGCAATCGATGATGCGCTCGGTGGCGTCGTTCCGACTGGCTGCATAGGGGATAGGGGATAGGGGATAAGGGAAACCAGGAAGGCAGGACCGAGGGGATGGTCAGAAGCCCGCGCCTCACCGGCAGCGGGCTTTTTCGTTTCATGCCGACGCCGGCACCGCATTGGCTGATCTGCGCCGAGGCCGTACACGGCGTGTTCTCCCACGGTTCATCACCTGGCCCGCCGTAGATACCCCCCCGAGATTTCTGCGCGCCACCGAAGGAGATCACCCAAGTTCGGATCGGGATTGGATGCCTAAGCGCCTCGTTCTGCGAAGTATCGGCTGGGCACCTCCCCCAGCACATGCTTGAAGGCCGTCGCGAATGCACTTGCGCTGCTGTAACCCAGCTCCATTGCAACGCGCGTAACGGGTTCGCCTTTGCCGAGCCGAACCACGGCCGGGCTGGCAATGGCGCATTGAGACGTAGCGCGGGCATCTCGGCGATCTCGTGCAGCAACAGACCCATCAGATGGCCATCGCGCCCATCGGTCGCATAGAGCGCGGGCACGTCGCGCGCCTTCTGCAGCAATTGCTTCAACAGCGGCGACACATCGAAGACCTGGCAATGCGCAGGCAGGCCCAGGCGCTGCGCGGCCTGCTTGCGGATGTAGGTATTGAGCATGGTGACCGGCCCGCGCATCTGCATGGCGTGAGGCAGCCGGGCCGGCACCCAGACAGCGCGCTGGGGCGGCACCACCCAGTTGCCTTCTTCGGTGAGTACCGTGATGACACCACGCGCGGCATAGGCGAATTGCCCGCGCTGATGGAGGTGCGATGGGAAAAGCGCGCCGTCCGCGTAGTCTCGTGCCGTCACGACGGCATCGCGCGGCGTGTTCTCGTAGGGATCGATCGTGGTTTTCAGCATGGCCTGATTCTATTGCTTTCTGACCCGCAATCGAATGCAGGCCATGCGGATTTCCGGCAAATTTCCGTCGATGCCGAGGCTTTACGCCTTGCAACCCAGGAAGAGGCACACCGACCATGCAGAGAAAACACCTGTTGCTGGCCGTCGTCGTGACGGCCGTTTGGGGATTCAACTTCCCCATCACCAAACTCGGGCTAGCCGAGATCGATCCACTGCTGTTGACGGCCATGCGTTTCACGCTGGCCGCTTTGCCGTGGGTCTTCTTCGTGAAACGACCGCAAGTGGCCTTCCACTGGCTAGCGATCTATGGATTGATCTTCGGGGTGGCGATGTGGGCATTGATCAACCTGGGGATCGCGATGGGCGTACCGCCCGGCAGCGCCTCATTGTTGATCCAGTTCAGCGCATTCTTCACGTTGGGCTGGGGCGTGTTGTTGTTCCGTGAAAGCCTGGCATTGCCCCAGTTGATCGGCGTCATGCTGGCTGCCATCGGGCTGGCGGGCATCCTGCTGGGCAGTCCCGGCAAAGCCACCACGATTGGTTTTGTATTGGTGATGGTCAGCGCCGTGGCATGGAGCATCGGCAATATCGTCATCAAGGTCTCCAAGGTACGCGAGATTCTCGCCTTCGTGGTGTGGGCCAGCCTGTTCCCGCCGATTCCGCTGTTTCTGTTGACCTGGCTGCTGCATGGGCCGGCGCCGTTCACCGCGTTGCCCTCGCATTTGAACGGCGTCGCCATGTTTTCACTGGCGTTCCAGGTCTACGGCGCGACGCATTTCTGCTATTGGGGATGGAACCTGCTGTTGCGCGAGTACCCGGTGTCGCGGGTTGCGCCCCTGTCGCTGCTGATTCCGGTGTTCGGCATCATCAGTTCCATGTTCATCATCGGCCAACGCCCCAGTGCCCCGGATGGCGTCTCCATTGCGCTGATCCTGCTGGCACTCGCCGTCGGCGTGAAGCAGGGCCGCATCTTGCTGACAAGGCGGCCCGTTGCGCGCCGGCCGCTTGAAAGCCGAGTCCCCATGAGGGAGCCTTGAGCGGCACCGGCCCAGCCCGGCACGGGCTCCGGTCTTTCGACGTCTGCAACGCGCCACGGGCATTGGCAAGTTCCAGTTGCCTTGCGTCGCGATGTATGTCAGTTTACCGGACATTGACATCCAGCATACTGGACAAGCATGGACATCAACGATCTCGTCGCCCGGCGCGTGCGGACACTGCGGGACGCCCAGGGCTTCTCGCTGGCCGCGCTGGCTGAGCGCAGCGGCGTGAGCCGCTCCAATATCTCGCTGATCGAGCGTGGCCAGAGCAGCGCCACGGCCACGGTGCTCGACAAGCTGTCTGCTGCGCTGGGCGTCACCGTGGCGTCGCTGTTCGAGCACAGCATGCCGCGGGCCGAGCCATCACCCATGGCCCGCGTGGCGGAGCAGCCGGTGTGGACCGATCCCGCCTCGGGCTACATCCGCCGCAACCTCTCCCCCCCCGGCGGCGCCCTCTGCGATCCAGCTGGTCGAGGTGGTCTTCCCCGCGGGCAAGCGCGTGGCCTATGAAACCGCTGCCCGCGAAGCCGACATCCACCAGCAGGTCTGGATGATCGAAGGTGTCATGGAAATGACGGTGGGCGACACGCACTGGCGCCTGGAGGCCGGCGACTGCCTGTCCATGCGGCTGGACCGCCCCATCGTCTACAAGAATCCTACCCGCAAGCCGGCGCGCTACGTCGTGGCGCTGGCCACATTGCCCCTCACGCCAGCCAGGAGAAACGGATGACCGAACCCATCACCGTGCGCCGCGTCGGTGCCGATGAGGCCGCGGCTTGCATCGAGCCGCTGGCCGATGTGCTGATCGATTGCGTGGAAGGTGGCGCGTCGGTGAGCTTCATGCTGCCGCTGCCGCGCGAGAAGGCCACGCACTTCTGGCGCGGCGTGGCCGATGGCGTGGCGCGTGGCGAGCGCGTGCTGCTGATCGCGCAGGACCGGGAGGGGCAAATCCTTGGCACCGTGCAGATCATCCTGTCGATGCCTGACAACCAGCCCCACCGCGCCGACGTGGCCAAGATGCTCGTGCACCGCAGAGCGCGCCGCCGCGGCGTGGCACAGCGGCTGCTGGCGGCCCTGGACGATGCCGCGCGCGCGCAAGGCAAGACCGTGCTGGTGCTCGACACGGTGACCGGCGGCGATGCCGAACGCCTGTACGAGCGCGCGGGTTGGCAGCGCGCCGGCGTGGTGCCCAAATACGCGCTGATGCCCGATGGCGCGTTCTGCGGGACCACGTTCTTCTACAAGCACCTCTGAGCGAATCGGCTCGATCGGCTCAATCGGCAAGCTCGGCGCGCTCGGCGCTTCAGATCGTGATCCTGGCCGTCGATTCCACCGCCCGCATCGCCTGCGCCGCGATCTCAAACGAGCGCAGGCGCGCCTCGTGATCATGGATCTGCGCGGTGAGCATCAGCTCATCGGGCTGCAGGTCCTCGATGAAAGCGCGCAGGCCGTTGCGCACGCCTTCCGGGCCGCCCACCACCGAGCACGCCAGCGAGCGCCGGATATGCGTGGCCTCGGTCTCCGTCCACATCAGCTCGATGTTGTCCACCGGGGGCCGGAAGCCGGGGCTGCCGCGCACCAGCGCCAGGAACTGCTGCTGCAGCGAACTGAACAGCCGGCGCGCCTGCGCGTCGGTATCCGCCGCGAACACATTCAGGCCGAGCATCACGTGCGGCTTGGAGAGCTGGGCGGACGGCTGGAAGGTCTTGCGATACATGTCCACGGCCTGGCGCATGAAACCCGGCGCGAAGTGCGAGGCAAAAGCAAAGGGCAGGCCCATTGCCGCCGACAACTGTGCGCTGAACAGGCTCGACCCGAGCAGCCACAACGGCACCTTCAGGCCCGCGCCGGGCACCGCGCGCAGGCGCTGGCCGGGGCGCGGGTCGTCGAAGTACGCCTGCAACTCCTCCACGTCCTGCGGGAACGCATCGGCCGTGTCCTGCGTGGCGCTGCGGCGCAGCGCGCGCGCGGTGGACTGGTCGGTGCCGGGCGCGCGGCCCAGGCCAAGGTCGATGCGGCCCGGGAACAGCGAGGCCAGCGTCGCGAGCGAATTGCGCATGGCCTGGCCGGCGTCGCCGCCTTCCACGATGGGCGACAGGTCAAGCAGGGAATAGGGGATCATGGCGAGCGACTGCGGCGCAGCAATTTATTGAACGATCACTATACTAATCACCACTGGCGTCACTGGCAACGGAAAAATATAATGACCACTATGAAAAAGAGTGTTTCCGGTGCGGGCCGCGGGCGGCCCAGGCAGTTCGATCGCGACGAGGCGCTGGGCCAGGCCTTGTCGCTGTTCTGGCGCTATGGCTATAGCTCCACTTCGATCTCCGCGCTCACGGAGGCCATGGCAATCACCGCGCCCAGCCTGTACGCCGCGTTCGGCAGCAAGGAGCAGTTGTTCTACGAAGCCGTGGACCGCTATGCGGATACCCACGGTGCGCTGCTCTATGCGCCGCTGCAAGGCGCCGGCAGCGCGCATGACGCCGTGCACGGCCTGCTCGCCGGCGCGGCCGCCTTGTTCAGCGCCAAGGGCAACCCCGCCGGCTGCTTCCTGATGACCGGCACCAGTTGCTCGGCCGACTGCGCCTACATCGAAGACACGCTGCGCGAGCGGCGCAAGGAGAAGGAGCAAGCCTTGCAGGCCTGCATCCAGCAGGGCATCCAGCGCGGCGAGCTGCCGCCCGGCACCGATGCGGCCGCGCTGGCCAAGTTCTTCAACACGGTGATGCAGGGGATGTCGATGCAGGCGCGCGATGGCGCGCCGCGCGCCGCGCTGGAAGCCTTGGCGGCTAGCGCGATGCTGGCGTGGCCAGCGGCGCCGGCCACGCCAGTCAAGGCGGCAAAGACGCCCAGGCCGCGGGCAACCCAGACAGCGTAACGTGCGGGCACGGCATCAGGCGGCCGGCTCGGGCCGGCGCCACAGCCACGCCAGCACACAAGCCATGCAGGCAATCGCCCCGTAGGCCAGCCAGGGCCGATGCGTGCCGAACAACAGCACGGCACTGCAAACGCTCATGGCCGCCGTGGCGCTCCACTTGGCGCGGCGGCTCACCATGCGGCCGTTGTGCCAGTTGTAGAGCATCGGTCCGAACACGCGATGGCCGAGCAACCAGGCATGCAGGCGCGGCGATCCCTTGGCCGCGGCCCAGGCGGACAGCAGGACGAATTCGGTGCTGGGCAAGCCGGGCACGAACAGCCCGAGGATGGCCACCCCGAGGCTCAGCAGCGCCAGCGCGGTCAGCAGCACGCGCGCCGTGCGGGTGCGCGCCAGCCGCAGCGGCGGATCGCTTGCGTTGGCGCCAGGCGGCATCGGCGAAGCCGTATCGGCGTCATCCAAGATCGGTCACCGCGGTGCGAAGTGGCGCTGCGGCGGTGCAAGCCTGATGGCGGCGGCGGCCGCCGCGGCAACGGCAGAAGGCATGTGGCAATTCTCTCGGTTCTGGCAGAGGGCAAGGCTGGCCCCATTGTCCACGCGGGAGATGCAGGTGGTCAACGCCTCATGTGCGCAGCCGGATTCCTTCGCTGGGCACGAAACGTGGCACCAGTCGCCGGACTACCTGCTCTACAGGCAATATGGCAGCGATGGCATCCCAGGTCCTGCGCGACGCCTATTTCGCTCATGGTACCCACGGACGCTGGCGTCCGCTTAGGTTCGCGCATCTCAGGACGTACCGGGCAACGGACTGGCCACCAGCACCGCGGAACCGGTTGTGTCCACCGAGGGTCACGGCAACCAACACGAGGCCGAGCTTGAGCACTAGCAGCCGACCGTACGTGGAATCGAGCAACTTGCCTGGCGAACCGACCCCGTGCCACCCGCCATAGGCGCCGGTGACAAAGAGCGCGACGAGCGCGCACGTGGCCGTATCCGACAGCGATTGAATGAACGACGCACCGTTGCGGCGGTCACCCTCGGGCGCCTCTGCCATCCTCGGCGCCACCATGAATGCGGCGACGCACACGATGCCAACCCATGCGCTAACGGCCAGAAGGTGAACCCAGTCGACCCAGACGGGCAAGCTGAACGCCCCGGCATCGACCGGATGGCCGGCATGGCTTCGGCTCAGCGCAAAGCCTGCAAGCGCCAGCCACAGAGACGACTTGAAGCCACGGCCTCTTCCGGTCCACCGGAAAAATGCAGCGATAGTGACGCAAAGCATCAGGGCGGCACCAACGGCCCAAGCGTGACCGAAACCGGTATCCATTAGCATCGAGCGTACCGCCGGCCCTGCGTCAACCAGCGAAGATTCACTCATCAACGCGCAATGTATCCAGAAAGCGAGTCCGCCGGACAGGAGCGCAACGATAGCGCCAACCCGGAAACCCCTTGCCAGGTGCTGGCTCATGCGAGCTTGCCACGGGGACGGGGACCGGGCCAGCCAGCGGTCGCTCAACAACGTGCCGACAAGCACCGCGAAACCGAGGTTCTGCAAGGCCGTCAAGGCAAGGCGCGCAACGCCAAGGAAACCGTCGTTCATCGCTTCACCGCGAATTTGTACTCGCCCTTGACCTTGTGGCCGTCGCGCGTCATCACGCTCCAGTGCACGGCGTAGGAACCCGGCAGCAGTTTCGGGACGGCAACGGTCAGCACGCGCGGATTGGACGAGTCGACCTTGGCCTTCTCCTTGCTGACAGCCGTGCCACTGGCGTCCACAACGTTCGCATTGCTGAACGCGGGTTCAAGGTCCTCGTTGAATGTCAGCCGAAGCGGACTCGCGGGCGCATCGCCTATGCTGCCTGCCGCCGGTTCCGCGCGTTCGAGCTTGCCGTGCGCGAACGCGAGTGCAGGCGCAAGCCCGATACCGATAGCGATGGCGGTCATCATGCCCAACCACGTCTTCTGCGTCAGTGTTTTCATATGTATTTGCTCCCAGGTTACTGGCGGTGAATTCGAATGTGCACATCTGGCCCGCTGCCACGTCTACCGTGGCAGCGGGCCACAGGGCGGACCTTGGCACCCTCCCTCCGTCGGTGCCGGTCGCTTCTGGAACATGTCCAGGCATGCGAGCAGGGACGGGGCAAATCTGACAAATGGCAAGCTTGGCATGTCGCGTTAGCTAATCTTGCGACTCGCCCCGGCAGACAATATATACTCCCCCATACTATATCTGGGATGAAGCCGTGAGCCACACAATCCGCGAGAAACAGAAGTTGCTGAACCGGGTGCGCCGCATCCGGGGTCAGATTGATGCCATCGAGCGCGCACTCGAGGAGGAACAAGGCTGCGTGGGCGTGCTGCAGCAAATCACGAGTTGCCGCGGTGCCATGAACGGCCTGTTGGCGGTGGTACTGGAAGACCACATCCGCACGCACCTTGTTGAAGCCGAACCTGCCCATGGCGAGTCCGAGGGCGACGCCCGGGAACAACTCATCGAGGTCGTGCACAGCTACTTCAAGTGAGTGGCCCGGATCACTTCGTTTTTCACCCGCTTCACGCCCGAATCGCCGTAAAACTGCCCAAGCCTGTGGCTACCTGGGCAAAACCCAAACAGACCGACCATGCATACACATGACATCACCCCGTGGACGCATACCCACGTATTCGACTCAGGCAACAAGGCCGCTGAGCGAGGAACGCGCCTCGTCATGCTGATCACCGCCGCGATGATGGTTGTTGAAATCGCCGCCGGCCTCTGGTTCAACTCGATGGCGCTGCTGGCTGACGGGTGGCATATGAGCTCCCACGCGCTTGCCATCGGGTTGAGCGCCTTTGCCTATGTGGCGGCGCGGCGCTATGCGCATGACCATCGATTCGCGTTCGGCACCTGGAAGATTGAAATCCTGGCGGGATTCGCCAGTGCGATCTTTCTTCTCGGCATCGCAGCCTTGATGGTCTTCGGGTCCGTTGAACGGATCTTCAGCCCGCAGGCAATTCACTACAAGGAGGCCATGGCAGTCACGGTCATCGGGCTTCTTGTCAATATAGGATGCGCGCTGATACTGGGCGATGCGCATGACCATGGCCACGAACATGGGCACCAACATGGGCACGAGCACGGCCACGGCGGCCATCACCAGCATGACTTGAATCTGCGCTCGGCATACGTCCATGTGCTGGCGGATGCCGCGACATCGGTGCTCGCCATTCTGGCACTCGCTGGGGGCTGGCTGCTGGGGTGGCGTTGGCTCGACCCGGTCATGGGCATCGTTGGCGCCGGGCTGGTCGGCACATGGGCCTTCGGCCTGTTGAAACAAACCGGCGTCGTCCTGCTCGATCGCGAAATGGACCATCCGGTCGTGGATGAGGTACGCGACGTGTTGCAGGCCTTCGATACCGGCGACGAGGGTACCCGTATTGCCGACCTTCATGTCTGGCGCGTGGGCAAGGAGAAATTCTCCTGCCTTGTCAGCCTGGTGACTCACGACGCCGCGCTGACGGCAGCTCGCATCAGGAACGCCCTTGCAGTGCATGAAGAACTGGTGCACATCACTGTGGAAATTCACCGCTGCGCGGATTAAGCAGATTGAGCGGATTGCGCGGCGAGGGGCTGTGCACGCGCAAAAAAACCGCCGCGCGCGGCCCCACTCGGTATACTCCGAAGCACGTCTATCTCATGCCTGCAGACCGCCCATCGTGTCCAACTCCTCCGCGCGCAAGACCGCCGCGCAAAAAGCCGCCGCCGCCGATTACGATTTCACCGAGCAAGTCGGGCACCTGCTGCGGCGCGCCTACCAGCGCCATGTGGCGATCTTCCAGCAGACCATTGCCGATTCGCAGCTGACCGCGGCGCAATTCGTAGTGATGTGCGCGGTCAACGAGCGCGGCTCGTGCTCGCTCAGCGAAATCGTGCGGGCCACGGCCATCGACCAGGCCACCGTGCGCGGCATCATCGAGCGCCTCAAGGCGCGCGAGCTGGTGGCGGTTTCGCACGACACCAACGACCGCCGCAAGGTGGTGGTCACGGTGACGCTGGCCGGCCATGCGCTGATCGAGGAAACCGTGCCGTTCGCGCACAAGATCTCCGAGCAGACCTTTGGCGACCTCAATCCCGCCGAGCGGGTGGCGATCACCTACCTGCTGCGCAAGATGAGCGAGTTCGACGACCGCGACGAGCGCGGCAACACACCGGACGGCGAGCCGGAGTAAGCGCGCCTCAGGCCGGCTGGCCGAGCTGGCCGAGCTGGCCAGCCAGCGCCGCGAGCACCGTCTCCGGCGTGAAGGGCGCGCGCCGCAGCCGCACCCCCGTGGCATCGAACAACGCATTGGCAATGGCCGGCGCACCCGGCAGCGATGCGGATTCGCCCGCGCCCATCGGCGCTTCCTCCTGGCGCGGCAGCAGCAGCACCTCGATGGGCGGCAGCTCGGGAAAGGTCAGCAGCGGATAGCTACCCCATTCGCGGCTGGCGACGCCGGCGGCGTCAAAGCGCACCTGCTCCTTGAGCACGCGGCCAAGCGCCTGCACCACATTGCCCTGCACCTGGTGGCGCACGCCGTCGGGGTTGACCATCATGCCGGTGTCCTGCGCCACCACCAGCCGCTCCACCACGATCTGGCCGGTATCCGGCGCGACAGCCAGGTCCATTACCCAGGCGGCCCAGGCGGCGCCGAAGCCGGGGAATTTGCTGTGGATATAGCGGGCATAGGCCACGCCGCGCCCGCGCAGCAGCCCATCCGCATCGGGCTTGCCACGCGAGCCGCGCGCGCCTTCGCGCCAGCCGGCGTGCGCCGCCAGCGCGCGCAGCAGGTCCGTGGCACGCGCGTCGGGCAGGTGGCGCAGGCGGAAGGCCAGCGGATCGGCGCCGGCCGCGTGTGCGAGCTCGTCGATAAAGGACTCATGCGCGAACACATTGGGCAAAGCGGAGACGCCGCGCAGCCAGGAAGCGCGCACGATGGCCGGCGTGTCGTCACAGCCGATGCGCATGGCAGCGTACTGGTAAGGCGGCACCGCGGTGCGGTCGCCCATCTGCAGCATGCGCGGCGCGTTGCCGACCACGCCGGTCAGCAGCAGCGCCAGCGTGGGCGCGTCGTTGGACGGATAGCGGCTGACGAAATCGTAGGCCAGCAACTCGCCGTCGGGACCGATAGCGCCGCGCACGTCCATCAGCTGCGCCGCGCCCTTGGGTTCCCAGAGATGTTCCTGCTCGCGGCTGAGCTGCACGCGCACCGGGCGGCCCACCGCGCGCGACAGCAGCACGGCGTCGGCGCAAACGTCGTCGGCGCAATTGCGGCCATAACAGCCGGCGGCTTCCATCCGCACGATCTCGATGCGGCCTTCATCCAAGCCAGTCAGGCGCGCCAGGTCGATGCGCAGTACATGCGGGTTTTGCGTGCCGGACCAGACCGTGAGGCCATCTTCGCGGTAGTCCGCCACGGCGCAGGACGGGCCGATGGAGCCGTGCATCTGGTAGGGCCACGCGTAGCCGCGCGACAGCACGTGGCCCGCGGCATCGAAACCGCCTTGCGCATCGCCCTGCTCCACCAGCGTGCGGCGCGTCGCGGGATTGGCGCGCAGCGCGGCCTCGGTGTCTTCCGGCTCGGTAAGCGGGGGCAACGGCGGCGCCGGCATCCAGTCCACGCGCAGGCGGCGCGCCGCCTGCATGGCTTGCTCCTCGCGCTGCGCGACCACGCCGATGAAATCGCCCTGCACCACCACGTCGACGACACCGCGTACGTCGCGGATCGATGCGCGGTCCACGCCGCGCAGGCTGGTGCCGACAAAGTCCCCGCTGTCGCGCCCGGCGTAAGGCGGGCGCACCACGCGCCCGTGCAGCATGCCGGGCACGCGCACGTCGTGCACGAAGGTGAGCTGCGCCGTGGCCTTGGCGGGAATGTCCACGCGCGGCGCGGCGCGCCCGACCACGCGGTATTCGCTGACCGGCTTGGTGGCGATGGCGTCGGCCAGCGGCAGCTCGATATGCTCGCCGGCCAGCAGGTCGCCGTAGGCCAGGCCTTTGGCCTTCTCATTGCCTTCGCCGCGCACACGCAAGCGGCCATCTTCGGCGATCAGCGCTTCGGGCGCCACGCCAAGACGCTGTGCAGCGCGCTCGCGCAGCCAGGCCATGGCCTGCGCCGCCGCGCGGCGCAGCGGCAGCGCTGAAATCTGGATGGTGGCGCTGGCAATGGTGGGGCCCTGGTTGGGCGTTGCCTCGGTATGGCCCAGCGTCATCGCCACGCGCGCCACCGGCACCTCGAGTTCCTCGGCCACGATCTGCGCCAGCGAGGTGCGAATGCCGGTGCCCAGGTCGACGTGCCCGTTGAAGGCCAGGATCTCGCCGGTGTCGCGCACCGCCACGAAGATGTCGGGCTGCGCGGCGATGTAGTCGGAGGCCGCGCCGGGCTGGCCGGGCGCGGGCCGCGGCGCGGCTTGCGGCGCGCGCGTCACCAGCAGCACGCCGCGCGCCTGCAGCAGGGCGTCGCGCTGCGCGCCGGGGGACATCGGCGCCGATGCGGGAAGTGACGCGGACTGGGGTCCGGTGCCGGGGGTCGATTCCATTCGTTCCATGTCTCAGGTGGGCACGCTGGCGGGCTGCCGGATTCCGGCGCCGCCCGCCTTGGCCGTTATACTGCCAGCCTCGAACAAGCAATACGTATCAAACATATGAGCACCCCGACCGCTAAGAAAAGCGCGGCAGCCGCCGGGCCCGGCAAGCTCAGGACACCCGAGCCAAGATCCTCAAGGCCGCCATCAAGGTCTTCGCCTTGCGCGGCTACGAAGGCGGGCGCGTGGAGAAGATCTCCTCGCTGGCCAAGACCTACGACCGGATGATCTATTACTACTTCGGCAGCAAGGAAAAGCTGTTCGTCGAAGTGCTCGAAACCATCTACATCCAGCTCAACGAGGCCGAGCAGGCGCTCAAGCTCGACCCCGAGGATCCGGTACGTGCGCTGACCCAGCTGATTGACTTCGTCTGGGGCTACTACCTCGATCATCCCGAGTTCGTCGCCATCCTGTCCAGCGAGAACATGAGCCAGGGCAAGCACGCCAAGAAATCGAGCCGGCTGCGGGAGATCTCCAGCTACGCCCTCTCGGTACTCGACGCAATCCTGGCGCGCGGCAAGGCCGCCGGGCTGTTCCAGCCCGACGTGCTGGCCCGCGATATCTATCTGGTGATCGCGTCGCTGGGCTACTTCTACAACTCGAATCATCATACGCTCAGCGCTTTCCTCGGCGAGCCCATGATGAGCAAGCCGGCGCTGGAGCATTGGCGCGATGTGATCCAGCGTACGGTGCTGAACACGGTTTGCGTGCCGGGCACCGGGCTCGCCCCGGCTGGGGAGACCCCGGCAGAAGCGGAGGCGGCGGCACTCGTCGCCCGCAAGAAGCCGGCGCGCGCCAAGCGCGCCTGAGCCTCGCATCCGGCGGTCATCGCGCAGCGCCGGATGCTTTTGCTTAATCCACAGCGGTAGCCGTAGCCCGCGCCAGCATCGCCAGCGCTTCGTCGCGCGGCATCACCGTGGCGTTCTTCTGCGCCATATCGAACAGGTTGGCGTCGTGCGGCCCGATGGCGCGGTCGCCCACGCAATCGGACAGCACCAGCGGCCGGAAGCCGTACGACATGGCATCGACCACACTGGCGCGCACGCAGCCACTGGTGACCGCGCCGGCCACCACCAGCGTGTGCACGCCACGCTGCGTCAGCCACGCGGCGAGCGAGGTGCCGAAAAAGGCAGATGGCACGGTCTTGCGCACCACCAGTTCACCCGCGCGCGGCGCCAGTTGCTCGACGATGGCGCTGTTGTGGCTGTCTTCCTTCAGGCCGAGCAGGCCGGGCACTTTCAGCGTGAAGATATTCTCGTCGCTGTCGTCGTCGGCAAACACAATGCGGCTGTGCGCCACCGGCCAGTCCTGCTCGCGCGCCATGGCCAGCAGCGGCACGGTATTGGCGATGGCCTGCGGGATATTGCCGCCGCCGAAGACAGCCGGATCGGCGAAGCCGTTGACGAAATCGATGATCAGCAGGCCGTAGGGTGCCTTGGGTTCCAGCGTGGCGCCGAAGCCCTGGCGCTGGTAGGTCTTCACTTCGTCATGCATGGATGGCTCCCTTGGCATCTCGTTGCTGCGCTTGCTGGGTTTCGTCATCCAGCACCTTGCCTTGCTCAACCACCGCCTCGCCGTCCAGCCGCACCGTGCAATGGCGCACGGGGATATCGATATGGCAGGCCGTGGTGCGGCTGCCGCCGGCTTCGTTGTTCGGGCCGAAGGAGCACAGGAAGTTGCCTTCGAACGCGCGCGCATCCATGCCGATGGTGGCCTCGCGGTCATACATGGCGAGCGTGGACCAGCGCGCGCGCGGCTGCAGCCCCAACCCAATATGCGACATGGCATAGGCCTCGGGGTCGTTGAACGAGGCCATGTAGTCGCTCAGCAGTTCGGCATCCAGGCCGCCTGCGATGCTGGTGACGTAGCCCTTCTTTACCGTAATGTCGATCGGCTCCTGCACGTAAGACTTCATCGGCAGCAGGATGTCGCCGCGATCAAGCACGATGCGCCCGTTGGTGCCGCCCTCGTCCGGCCAGGTCAGCACGAAGCCGCTTGGCCAGTGGTCCCAGCGGCCCGGCTCATCGACAAAGCCATACTCGCTGATGGCGGGAAACTCCCCCAGCGCGCAGCGCAGGTCGGTGCCGGCATCGGACGTGATGTGCATCTCCCGCGCGCGCGCCAGCCGCGCCGTGGCGGCTTTCACGCGGGTGCGGTCCCCTTCGGTGGGCACCAGCCGCACCAGCACCTCGGGCGGCTCCACCGCCAGCAGGATCTTGGTGCCGCCGGAAAGGATCTCGTGCTGCTCGGGCGAGAACAGCAGCGTCATCAGGTCCAGCACCAGGTCGCTGGCCTTGAGCGCGGCAATGGCGGCCGGGTTGCCGGTCAGCGGCGTGGTGCCGAGGTACGCCAGCGCGTCACGGCTCAGCGCCTTGTCTGCGTTGACCGGCGGCAGGTCCAGGCGGTTGACGATGGCACCCATCGCGGCGGCCGCCAGCTGCGCGGTGCGCAGCGTTTGCGGATGGGTGGCGGCGCCGGTCAGCACCGTGACGGTCTGCCCGGGCTGCAGCCTGGATAGCGTGAGCACCTGGCGCCAGGCCTGGGTCAGGTCGTGATCGCTTACTGGCATTTTCTCTCCTTTTCGGGTGAAGCAGCGGATCAGCCGGATCAGGCCGCGGCCTGGTCCGGCAGCAGCGGCGCACCGAGGAAGTCGCCGAAGGCGCGGTAGAAGCCCGCCTCGTCGTCCCACGGGATCATGTGGCCGGCGTCCGGCACGTGTGCAACCTGCACGGCAGGCAGCAAGCCGCGGATTTCCTCGATGTCCGCGGCGCGGATCACGTCGCCGCGGCCGGCCACCATCAGCAGCGCGGGGACCTGCACCGACGGCATGTCCGCATGCACGTCGTCGCGATGGAAGTCCTCGAAGCTCGCCACGATGGCGCGCTCGTCGCAGGTGTGCAGCCACTCGGCGCGCAGGCGCAGTTGCTCATCCGTCCACGTCGGGCAAAAACGGCGCATGCCTTGCGCGTCGATGCCCTGGCGCGCCAGGCGGATCGAATCCACGTACCACGGCAGTTGCGACGGATAGGCACGCCGTCCCGGGCCGGATACCGGCGGGTCCACCATGACCAGGCGGGTCAGCCCGGCGGGCTTGCCACGCGCGGCGCGGATGCCGATGCGCGCGCCCATGGAATGACCGACGATGGCATAGCGCGCCAGGCCGAGCGCCTGCGCAAAGGCAACCACATCCGCCGCCTGTGCGTCCAGGCCGTAGTCCAGCGCATCGCCGGCCTCGGACAGGCCGCGCCCACGCACGTCCAGGATGTAGGTATCGAAGTGCTTGCCGAACTGCTCGCCGACAAAGCCCCAGGTGACCGCCGGGCTGGTGATGCCGGGCACGATCACCACGGCGTCGCGCTGCGCGCGCGCGCCGATGCTGCCGCCGTAACGCAGGTAATGCTGGCGGATGCCGTTGGCATGGACGTTGCCGCCACAAACAAAGGTGCTCATGTCAGTAGGCTCCCGAAAGCAATGCGCCCGCGCCGGGCACGATCGGCTCCAGGTCGAGCTGCTTGAGGAGCGCGTAGGTGGTGGCGATGGCGGCGGTGATCACCGGCTTGCCGGTCATGGCTTCCACCTTGGCCACCGCCGGCAGGGACGGCATCTGCACGCAGGCCGACAGCACGATGGCGTCCACGTCCTTGGTGTTCATCTGCGCTGCTGGCGGATGCCGTTGGCATGGACGTTGCCGCCACAAACAAAGGTGCTCATGTCAGTAGGCTCCCGAAAGCAATGCGCCCGCGCCGGGCACGATCGGCTCCAGGTCGAGCTGCTTGAGGAGCGCGTAGGTGGTGGCGATGGCGGCGGTGATCACCGGCTTGCCGGTCATGGCTTCCACCTTGGCCACCGCCGGCAGGGACGGCATCTGCACGCAGGCCGACAGCACGATGGCGTCCACGTCCTTGGTGTTCATCTGCGCCACGATGCCGGGCAGCTTGGCCGGATCATGGCGGCCCACTTCCAGGTTGTCCGGGATTTCCAGCGCGCGCCAGTCCACCACTTCATAGCCTTCGTTGCGGATGTAGTCCACCACCAGCTCCGTCAGCGGCTTCATGTACGGCGCGACCACGGCGATGCGCTTGGCGCCGATGACCTTGAGCGCGTCAATCAGCGCGCCGGCGCTGGTGATCACGGGCGCATCAGCGCCGTTGGCAGCGGTATGGGCCTGCAGGCGCTTTTCAGAGACGCGATGGTAGCCGTGGCCCATCGCCATAATGGCCACCAGGCAGGCATAGCCCAGCACGTCGACGCGGGCGTCGCTCAGTTCCAGCGCGCAGCGGTCGGACTCGGCATCCATGGCCGCGAGTTCCTCCTTGACCACCTTCTTCATGCGCATGCGGCTGGAATGGAAGGTAAAGCGTTCGGGGCGCACCTGCTGGCGCAACGTCAGCATCGCCGGGATCTCGGTTTCCATGGTGGTGTTCGAGCTCGGCACGATCTGGCCGATACGGAAAATTTTCTGCACTGTCGACTCCGTCATCTGTCTGTTCTGTCCACCCGCCCTGGCGCCCGTCTTAGCGGAGAAGCGCCCTGCACGGCCGGACCGGAGCCTTCAGCGGTCTCCGTGTCCTGCGAACGATTGTAGTGTACACATGCTATTTTCACAACAAGGCCTTCGCTTGCCGATGACGCACTGTTTCAGTGCCCACTGAATGAATAAACTCCTGATTTGGTGCTTGTTTTCACAGTTTGCTGGCATTGAATCGACTCAGGCACTTTGATATAAGGGTTTTCCATAGGAGTGCATTGTCATTTCTTTACAAGCAAATTTCTCGTGTGTACACTCGATTTATCGATTGGCCAGACGGCCTCTTCAGACCCACATCACACCGCCAGGAGAAATATCGTGCAAGGCAAACCACGGATCGCAGTGATCGGCGCCGGACTGGGGGGGACGGTTGCGGCCGCCCTGCTGCAGCGCGCCGGATTCCAAGTCAAGCTGTATGAGCAGGCGCCGGCGTTCTCGCGCCTGGGCGCCGGCATCCACGTCGGGCCGAACGTGATGAAGATCATGCGCCGGCTAGGCCTCGAGGACGCGCTCAACGACATGGGCTGCCACCCGGACTTCTGGTACAGCCGCGACTGGCAAAGCGGCGAAGTGGTCGCCCAGATCCCGCTTGGTGACTACGCGCTTTCGCATTACGGCGCCAGCTACCTCACCGTGCACCGTGGCGATTTCCACGCCCTGCTGACCGACGCGGTGGCCCCCGGCACGCTGCTGTTCGACAAAAAACTGGCCGGCGTGGAAGACCTGGGCCATGTGGTGCGCCTGACGTTTGCCGACGGCACGGTGGACGAAGCCGACATCGTGATCGGCGCGGATGGCGTGAACTCCCGCATCCGCGAGACCCTGCTGGGCGCCGAGCCGCCCAAGTACACCGGCTACGTGGCACACCGCGCGGTATTCCCGATCGCGCGCGTCAAAGGCTTCACCCACGAGCGCTGCACCAAGTGGTGGTCCGACGACCGCCATATGATGGTGTACTTCGACACCAGCAAGCTTGACGAGATCTACTACGTCACCGGCGTGCCCGAGCCCACCTGGGACATGACCAAGAGCTGGCTGCCCAGCAGCATCGAGGAAATGCGCGCCGCGTTCGACGGCTGGCACGAAGGCGTGCAATCGCTGATCGAAGGCACCGTGGAAGTGACGAAGTGGCCGCTGCTGGAGCGCGATCCGTTGCCGGTGTGGAGCCGCGGCCGCCTGGTGCTGCTTGGCGATGCCTGCCACCCGATGAAGCCGCATATGGCGCAGGGCGCGGCCATGGCCATCGAAGACGCGGCCATGCTGACCCGCTGCCTGCAGCAAACCGGGCTGTCGGACTTCAGCGCCGCGTTTTCGCTGTACGAAGCCAACCGCGCCGAACGTGCCGGCAAGGTGCAACTGGTCTCGCATAACAACACGTGGCTGCGCACCAACGAGAACCCGGACTGGTGCTTCGGTTACGATGTGTTCAACGAGCCGCTGGTGGAAGCCGGGCGCGTGGCCGTCGCAGCCTGAGCCACGCCCCAGCCAGGCCGCCGGGCGCCTTCGGGCGCCCCGGCCCCAGCGAGTGATGTTCTACAACGCCCCCAGCCCCCGAATGAACACGCCCCGCCCCCTGTGCCTCCGGGTCAACCGGACCACGTACCAGCTCGATGCCGAGGTCGATCCCGACACGCCGCTGCTCTACGTCCTGCGCAATGACCTCGCCTGCAACGGGCCGAAGTACGGCTGCGGGCTGGGCCAGTGCGGTGCGTGCACGGTGCTGGTGGACGGGGTGGCGGCGCGCTCCTGCGTGATTCCCGTCAAGGCGGTGGTGCAGCGTGCCATCACCACGCTCGACGGGCTGGCCAGCGCCGGGCAGCCCGACCCGGTGCAGCAAGCCTTTATCGATGAGCAGGCCGCGCAGTGCGGCTATTGCCTGAACGGCATGATCATGACCGCCAAGGCACTCCTCGCGGAACACCCCGACCCCGATGAAGCGCAGATCCGCGAGGCGCTGCGCTTCAACCTTTGCCGCTGCGGCACGCACGTGGAGATCCTGCGCGCAGTGCAGCGCGCCGCCGTGCTGCTGCGCCAGGCCGCCGGCCAGGATGGGGCGGCATGAGCGCGCGCGATGACCTCGCCATGGCAGGCCGGCCCCGCCGCATGGCAGCCGCCGCCCGAGCGCCTGTGGCTTGCCGGGCACGTCATCCGCCCGCCCGTGCTGGCATGGCACGCCGGCGCCTTGCGCAGCGCCCGCCTGATCGATTGCGACGATGCGGCCGCGCGCGCGTTGCCCGGCGTTGCCACGGTACTGCGCCGGGGCGACTTTCTCGGCATCGCCGCCGATACCGCGCGACAAGCGCTGCAAGCCGCCAACGCGCTGCGTGCCCGCTGGCAGGCCCCGCCGAAAGCGGCAGGCTCGAGCCTTCCGCTCGCCCGCCGCATCGTTGCCGAACACGGCGACACCGCGCAGGCCATGGCGGATGCCGCTGGCCGGAGCGTGCAGGATTATCAATGGCCACTTGCCGGCCTGCAGGCCGCCGGCTGCTCCGCGATTGCGGACTGGCGCGACGGCGCGCTGCGCGTGTGGCTGTCCAGCCGCCGCCCCGGCGCGCTGCGGGCCGAACTCGCCGCCCTGCTCGGCATCGGCGAAGACCGCATCACCTTGATCTGCTGGCAGGCTCCGAGCCACGACGAAGATCCCCTGTACGCCCACCACGCCGCCGCCGATGCCGCCCTGCTGGCGCATTCGGCCGGGCGCCCGGTGCGCGTGCGCGTGGAGGCCCATGAGCTTGGTGCCACGCAGGCCGTGGTCAACACCCATATCGAAAGCGCCTGGACGCGCGCTGGCGCAATCGCCGCCTATGCCGTCAACACAGCCGTGGATGCACGCGGCAGCGCGGCGGTCATGCATGCGCCACCGCTGGCCTTGTGGCTGACCCACACGACAGCGCCGGTCAGTGAAATGGAGCCGGAAGCATCCGCCGGACACGACGCGCGCGACGATGCCATCGTGCCCCCCTACCGCTTTGACAGCCTGAGCGTGGCGCGGGCCGACCTGCCGGGACAGCCGCGCGCGGCGGGCACGCCGGCGCAGACAGCGCGCGCCCACGTCTTCGCGCATGAGTCGCACCTGGACGAGGTAGCCGCAGCCAGTGCGCAAGATCCCGTGGCCTTGCGGCTGCGCCATCTCGACGACGTACGCGGCGCTGGCCTCGTGCGCCGCGTTGCGGCGCTGGCCAACTGGCAGCCACGCGGCGTGCGCCCGCAGGCACAGCAGAACGTACGGCGCGGACGCGGCTTTGCGTACGCCAGCACCATCGAAGCCGGCCAGGCCGATGGCGGCCAGCCCGTGCATAGCTGGTCCGCATGGGTGGCGGAAGTCGAAGTGGATGCCACCACCGGCGAGGTCAGTGTCACCGGTGTTACGCTGGGACACGACAGCGATGCGGGTGAACCAGGCGGGGCCGACGCCCTGGCCTTGCAGCGGCAAGCCGCGCGCGCCGCGCAGCAACTCACCGTCGACGGCAGCCGCTTCGATAGCTGGCCCGCCGCCGACGTGCCCGCGGCACACGATGCCAGCCTGCCAGCGCTGGCCACGGCGCAGTTGCCGGAAGTGCGCATTGCCGGCGCGCTGAGCCCCGCCAACGCCACGCTTGGCACGAGCGCAGCGGCCACCCTGCCCGCCGCGCCGGCCGTGGCCAACGCCATCTTCGACGCCACTGGCGTGCGCCTGCGCGAGCCGCCCTTCAGCGGCGAACGTATCCGGCTCGCGCTGGCCGCGCAGGCCGATCCCGAGGGCACGCCCAAGCGCGGTGGCGCCCGCAAGCGCAACTGGCTGCTGGCCGGCGCCACCGCCGCGGCCGGCTTGTTTGCCACGGCCATGCCTTGGCGCGCGCCCATCGCCCCGGTGGCCCCGCCGGGGGCCGGCTTCTACTCGGCCGCCACCATCGAGCGCGGCCGGCTGGTGGCGGCGGCCGGGGATTGCGCGGTCTGCCACACCGCGCCCAATGGCGTGCGCAATGCGGGCGGGCTGGCGCTGGACACGCCGTTTGGCACCATCTACAGCACCAACATCACGCCCGACACTGAGACCGGCCTCGGCAACTGGTCCTACGCGGCGTTCGAGCGCGCCATGCGCCAGGGCATTCATCGCGATGGCCGGCATCTTTACCCGGCGTTTCCCTACACCGCCTTCGCCAAGACCAGCGATGGCGACTTGCAGGCGCTCTACGCTTACCTGATGGCCGCCGAGCCGGTGCGCGCCAAGGCGCCCGAGACCGCGCTGGCCTTCCCCTACAACCTGCGCCCGCTGATGGCCGGTTGGAACCTGCTGTTCCACAGCCCCAAGCCCTTCGCGGCCAACCCGGCCCGCTCGGCGCAATGGAACCGCGGCGCCTACCTCGCCGAAGGCCTGGGCCACTGTAGCGCCTGCCATTCGCCGCGCAACGCGCTCGGCGCCGAACAAGGCGGGCGCCGTTATCTTGGCGGCGGCGAGGCCGAGGGCTGGGAAGCGCCGGCGCTGGGCAAGCTGTCGCACGCGCCGGTGCCGTGGACGGAACAATCGCTGTTCGCCTACCTGCGCACCGGCTACGCCCCGCATCACGGCGCGGCGGCCGGGCCGATGGCGCCGGTGGTCCAAGAGCTGGCGCTGCTGCCCGAGGACGATGTGCGTGCCATTGCGCACTATGTCGCGTCGTTCGGCGACGCGCAGCCCGATGCGGCGGCGGCCAGCGCGCAGGCGCAACGCCTCGAGCAACGCAGCGCAGATGCCGCGCGCACGCTTGGCGGGCCTGCCGCGCGCCTCTACCAGAATGCATGCGCGGTCTGCCACCAGAGCGACCAGGGCATCAGGCAATTCGGCATCAAGCCGTCGCTTGCGCTCAATACCAACCTGCACGGCGACAAGCCCGACAACCTGATCCGCGTGCTGCTCGATGGCATTCCCGCACCGGCGGCGAGCGAACTGGGCTATATGCCGGCCTATGGCGAGAGCCTGGACGACCACCAACTGACGCAGCTGGTGCATTACCTGCGCGCGCGCTTCGCCCCCGACAAACCCGCCTGGGACAACGTGGACGATACGCTCGCGCGGCTGCGCGCGGCTCCCACTCACCCATCCAGTCATTAAGCAGGCACTGAACAAAACAAGGCTGGCCTGAAGCCATCGGGCCGCCATTTTTCCGGCAAGCCACCTTGCCGCCCCCCCCTGCCGCGCGTACGCGATGCATACGCCGCGCGGCAGGGGAAAACCCCAAGGAGAAAACCGCAGCCACGCTCTTGCTAGCTTGTTTTATGTAGCTTACGCTGAACGATCATGTAGCGGGCACTACATGAGTGCCGGATGAAGGAAAGCGGTGCCGCCCCTGCACAAGGACGGCGCGTAACACCCCGGCCAGCCCGCCGGAAACCAGAAAAAACAACACATCCATCACTGAACAGGCCTGGCCCGCTGCTTGCATAAGAGACAGCACAAGCCAGCCGCCCGCAGCGGTGGCAAAGACATACAAACGGTAGACAACGGTAAACAGTAAAGGAGTGAACATGTCGTATCAGTATCAAGACGGCGCGGCGGGCGTACTACCCGCGGCGGCCGAGCCAGACATCTACCGCAAGGTGACCTGGCGCCTGATCCCGTTCTTCTGCGCCTGCTATCTCGCCGCCTATCTCGACCGCATCAACGTCGGGCTGGCCAAGCTGCAGATGCTGGACGACCTGCACTTCAGCGAGACAATCTACGGGCTGGGCGCGGGCCTGTTCTTCGTGGGCTACATCCTGTTCGAGGTGCCCAGCAACCTGGTGCTGCAAAAAGTGGGCGCGCGCCTCTGGATCGCCCGCATCATGGTGACGTGGGCCTGCTGTCCGGCGCAA
>NZ_AHJE01000020.1 GCF_000243095.1 Cupriavidus basilensis OR16
TTTCTTGCCGCAAGCAGTAACCAGCGCTACTGCGGCTGCGATCGGCAGAATCTTGGCAAACGTGATTTGCATGAGTGATCTCCTAGGATTCACATGATCAGGGTAAACCAACGCCCCCCGGACGCCCCCCCTGAACCGCCTTAGTTTAGTTTCAATTTGAAACGCGCGAATTGTATTCCCTTTTTATACGGATGCAATATGCGACGCAACAACCTGAAGGATTAACCCACCAAATGAGCTAGGGAATTTCCCCAATGCACGCATTGGGGCAATTCCCGCTACATGGAGGCTAGCCGTTGGTACTAACAAGATTCATGCCTACCGCTTGTCACAAGGCGGCTTTGCTACTCTTAAGTCACTCTCGGAGGCCACGTATTAAATAGGCATTTCATTTAATATCAACTAGCTCATTCATATACAACGAACTAGTGCGCCGGCACCATAATAGGGAAATCCCCAATTACAGGGATTTCCCTTATTTGTCTTTTTGAACAGACAAGCATAAGGCCGTTCCTGCCAGGCTCGTGCATTACCCAAGGGATAGCAGGCAATATAGCGTGCTATATATTGGTGCAACCCTGGCGAGAGAATGGTGCGAAACGGCGTGCAACCGGCGCGAGGGAGGAGCGCCTGCCTGCCACTGGCGGCAGCGCAAAAAGCAACGGCCCGCGAGAGCGGGCCGTTTTGCGGGACGAACAGGTGGAGCAGGTGATCAGGCTGGCGTGACCTGCTGCAGGCCGCGCGGCAAGGGGAATGACATCTTCTCCTCGATCCCGTCCAGCGCGCGTACGTTGCGCGCACCCAGAAGGTGCAGGCGCGCAACGATGGCCTGGGCCAGGGCCTCGGGGGCGGACGCGCCGGCGGTCAGGCCGATGCGGCGCTTGCCCGCGATCCATTCCGGCTGGAGCTGATCGGGCGAGTCGATCATGTAGGCCGGCACGCCCAGGCGCTCCGCGAGCTCGCGCAAGCGGTTGGAGTTCGAGCTGTTGGGGCTGCCCACCACGATCACCACCTCCACCTGGGGCGCCATGAACTTCACGGCATCCTGGCGGTTCTGCGTGGCATAGCAGATGTCCTGCTTCTTGGGCTCGCGGATCAGCGGGAAGCGCGCCTTGAGCGCAGCGACGATCTCCAGCGTTTCGTCCACCGAGAGCGTGGTCTGGGTCACGAATGCCAGGCGCCCGGGATCGGCCACATGCAGCTTGGCGACATCCTCGGAGGACTCGACCAGCAGCATGCCGCCTTCGGCCTGCCCCATGGTGCCCTCGACTTCAGGATGGCCCCTGTGCCCGATCATGATGATCTCGCAACCCTCGGTGCGCATCTTGCCGACCTCCACATGCACCTTGGTGCGCGCTGAAGATCACGGTCGAGCCGGGTGGCACTTCCTCGAGCTCCTGCACGAAGACCGCGCCCTTGCGGCGCAGGTCTTCCACCACATAGGCGTTGTGGACGATTTCGTGGCGCACGTAGATCGGCGCGCCGTAGCGTGCAAGGGCGCGCTCGACGATCTCGATGGCTCGATCCACGCCGGCGCAAAAGCCGCGGGGCTGCGCCATCAGGATTTCGGCATCGGGGGCTGTGGTGAGTTCAGACATGCAAGGATTCGACTCAAGGGTGCTGGCGCAAGGCCGGCCGGTGGTCTGCTTAAAGAATGCCAATCAGTTGGACATCGAACAGGATCGTCTGTCCGGCCAGCGGGTGGTTGAAGTCGAACAGCGCCGACGTCTCGCCGATCTCCTTGAGCACGCCGGCGTACTTACCACCGCCAGGCGCATTGAACTCGACCAGGTCGCCCGGGGCGTAGTCCTCTTCGAACGAAGAGTTCTCGCGCAGCGTCGCCAGCGAAACCCGCTGCAGCAGATCGGGGTTGCGCGGGCCGAAGGCGTGCTCGGGCGCCAGCCGGTAAGTCATGCGCTCGCCCTCGGGCATGCCCAGCAGCGCCTGCTCCAGCGTAGGCGCGAACTGCCCTTGCCCCAGCAGCAGCGTGGCGGGCTTCTCCGCGAAGGTACTGACGATCTCAGTGCCGTTCTCCATGGAGATGCTGTAGTGGAGGGTCAGGAAGGAATCCGCCTGCACAGTCTTGCGGCCATCCAAGGTGCCGTCCCCGCCCATCGGGCCGGAAGCAAAAGTTTGCAAAGTCATAGGTGCTCAACCAGTCAACAACCCGTATTGTAAGCGACTCCAACGAGCGCCGCCTTGTCCGCGGTGCCATTGTTCCGAGGGGATCGAGCCATGCGCATTACCGATTGGCCCAGCAGCGAGCGGCCACGCGAGAAGCTGCTGAGCGGCGGGGCCGCCACGCTCTCAGACGCCGAACTGCTCGCCGTGTTCCTGCGCGTGGGCGTGACGGGAAAAAGTGCTGTAGACGTCGCCCGTGAGCTGCTGAACGATTTCGGCACGCTCAGCGGCCTGTTTGCGGCCGACGCCGGGCAGCTGGCCCGCGTCAAGGGCGTTGGCAGCGCCAAGTACGCGCAGTTGCAGGCGGCCCGCGAGCTGACCCGGCGCGCGCTGGGCGAGCAGTTGCAACTGCCCGGGGCACTGGATTCCCCCACGGCGGTGCGCGACTTTCTGCGCCTGTCACTGTCGGGACTGGCCCACGAAGTGTTCCTGTGCCTGTTCCTGGACGCGCGCAACCGCCTGCTCGCCAGCGAGGAGCTGTTTCGCGGCACGCTGACCCAAACCAGCGTCTATCCACGCGAAGTAGCTCGAAGGGCACTTTCGCACAATGCCGCGGCAGTCATCGTCGCGCACAACCACCCGTCGGGGAACACCACGCCCAGTGCCGCCGACCTCGCCATGACCCGCGCACTGTCCCGCTCCCTGGCCCTGATCGACGTGCAAGTTCTTGACCATTTCATCGTCGCAGGTAGTAACATCCACTCCTTCGCCGAACACGGCCAGCTGTGATGCAAGATGCGATGCGTGTAGTGATGCGCACCGCACGGATGCACACCCCTGAACGGTAAACGAGAGAAGGCATTGATTCACCAGTGCTTTCCGGTCTATAATGCTCGTTTGCTGAAGTCTCAACCGCTGCAGTCCGGGCCAGCGCGCCTTTTGTTGATCTGTTGCGAACATTGTCCACGTAGAAGAGTTAGGAGTGCTTCATGGCACGCGTCTGTCAAGTGACCGGGAAAGCGCCGATGGTCGGCAACAACGTTTCCCACGCAAACAACAAGACCAAGCGTCGTTTTCTGCCCAATCTGCAGAATCGCCGTTTCTTTGTTGAATCGGAAAACCGCTGGGTGAGCCTGCGCGTCTCGAACGCCGGCCTGCGCCTGATCGACAAGAAAGGCATCGACACCGTGCTCGTGGATCTGCGCGCACGTGGCGAAGTCTAATTAGGAGCACATCATGGCCAGCAAAGGCGGACGCGATAAAATCAAGTTGGAGTCGACTGCAGGTACGGGTCACTTCTACACGACCACCAAGAACAAGCGCACGATGCCGGAAAAGATGGAGATCATGAAGTTCGATCCCGTCGCCCGCAAGCACGTGTCGTACAAGGAAACCAAGATCAAGTAATTGATCCTGTCTTCCTCATGCCGATCGCGCGGCATGTCGGTAGAAACCCCGCTTAGGCGGGGTTTTTGCTTTTCCGGGCCGCCGATGCCGCGTTGCGCAGCCAACGCCTCTCGGCGCCTTGCCCCGCGTTGTTTGCCTACCCACGCAAGCCCGCTGGCGGTGTACACTTTCCAGCTTTCCTGCCTCCCGACCGCGTGCCGCGCGCGTCTCTCGCACCATGAACTTCGATGTCGCCATTGTCGGCAGCGGACTGGCCGGTCTGACGGTCGCGCTGCAACTGGCCGACACCCATCGGGTTGTCATCATTTGCAAACGTGCCATGACGCAAGGCGCCAGCGATTGGGCCCAGGGCGGCATTGCCGCGGTCCTGGACTCAGGCGACAGCCACGATGAGCACACGCAGGACACCTTGGTGGCGGGCGCCGGCCTTTGCGATGACAGCGCCACGCGCTATATCGTCGAACACGGGCGTGAGGCCATCCAGTGGCTGATCGATCGCGGCGTGCCGTTCACCCGCGACGACCAGGCAGAACTGGGCTATCACCTGACACGGGAAGGCGGCCATAGCCGCCGGCGCATCATCCACGCGGCGGATGCCACCGGCCACGCCGTCGTGTCCACGTTAAGCGAGCAGGCGCGCCAGCATCCCAATATCACCATCATCGAGGACCACTTCGCGGTAGACCTGATTACCTCGCGCAAGCTCGGCCTGCCGGGTAACCGATGCTACGGCCTCTACGTGCTGGAAGATGCCAGCGGCGACGTGCAGACCATTACCGCCACCCACACCGTACTGGCGACAGGCGGCGCGGGCAAGGTCTATCTCTATACCACCAACCCCGACACGGCCACTGGCGATGGCATCGCCATGGCCTGGCGCGCGGGCTGCCGGGTATCGAACATGGAGTTCATCCAGTTCCACCCGACCTGCCTGTATCACCCCTACGCCAAGTCGTTCCTGATTTCGGAAGCGGTGCGTGGCGAAGGCGGCCTGCTCAAGCTGCCCGACGGCACACGCTTCATGCCCGAACACGACGAGCGCGCCGAACTGGCCCCGCGCGACGTGGTGGCGCGCGCGATCGACTTCGAAATGAAGAAGCGCGGCCTGGATTATGTGCACCTGGACATCAGCCACCAACCCGAGTCCTTCCTGCGCGAGCATTTCCCGACCATCCACGCACGGTGCCTGGAACTCGGCATCGATATCGCCCGCGAGCCCATCCCGGTGGTGCCGGCGGCGCACTATACCTGCGGCGGCGTGGTGACCGACACCGCGGGGCGCACCGATCTGGCCAACCTCTATGCCGTGGGCGAGACCGGCTGCACCGGCCTGCACGGCGCCAACCGGCTGGCCTCCAATTCGCTGCTCGAATGCATGGTGATCGGGCGCGCGGCAGCCCTCGACATTGCCGGGCAGGACAAGGCCGGGCAGCCGGACATCGCGCTGCCTCAGTGGGATGAAAGCCGGGTGGCGGATGCCGACGAGGAAGTCGTGGTCTCGCACAACTGGGACGAGTTGCGCCGCATGATGTGGAATTACGTCGGCATCGTGCGCACCAGCAAGCGGCTCGAGCGCGCCCAACACCGCATCACCCTGCTACGCGAAGAAATCGCGGAGTACTACGCTAACTTCCGCGTCACCCGCGACCTGCTGGAGCTGCGCAACCTGGTGGAAGTCGCCTCGTTGATCGTGGATAGCGCGTATTCGCGCCATGAAAGCCGCGGTTTGCACTTTAGCCGCGACTATCCGGAGACCTTGCCGAAGGCGCTGCCCACGGTGATGCAGCCGGTGTTCAAGCGAGAACGGGCGAAGTAAGCCTGCGCCGGATTCGCCATGAAAAAAGCGCGCCCAGGCGCGCTTTTTTCATGCTCGGGCAGCCCCGATTACTCGATGATGCGCAGCGAATAGTCCGTCGCGCGCACATCCTTGGTCAGCGCCCCCACCGAGATGCGGTCCACGCCCGTCTCGGCGAAAACGCGGATCGTATCGGCATTGACCCCCCCCGAGACTTCCAGCAAGGCACGCCCGGCATTGATACGCACGGCATCGCGCATCATCGTCTCGGTAAAGTTGTCGATCAGGATCGACTTCGCACCGGCCGCCAATGCTTCTTCCAGCTCGGCCAGGTTCTCCACCTCGACCTGGACCGACACGCCCGCATCCAGCGCGGCCGCAGCCTGCATGGCGGCAGTGATGCTGCCGGCCGCGGCAATGTGGTTTTCCTTGATCAGGATGCCGTCGTACAACGCCAGGCGCTGGTTGTCGCCACCACCGACCCTGACCGCGTACTTCTGCGCCAGGCGCAGGCCAGGCAACGTCTTGCGGGTATCGAGCACGCGTGCGCTGGTGCCTTCGACGAGGTCGGCATAGCGGCGCGTGGCGGTCGCCACGCCGGACAACAGTTGCAGGAAATTCAGCGACGGACGCTCCGCGGTCAGCAGCGAGCGGGCCGGGCCAGTGATCTCGCAGACCACCGAGTCCGGCGCCATGCGGGCGCCTTCGGCCTGCCGCCAGACCACCTGCAGCGCGGGATCGACCGCGCGCATGCATGCCTCGAACCATGGCTGGCCGCACAGCACGGCTTGCTCGCGCACGATCACGCGGGCCCGCGCTGGCTTGCCCACGGGCACCAGCAGGCCGGTCAGGTCACCGCTGCCGACATCTTCGGCAATGGCGGCGCCAACATTGGCCAGGAGCGCCTCGGCGAGTGCCGGGCCGTAGCTGTCGAAGATGGCGTTGCGGCTCGAATTGACGGTATTCACGTTTGGATTGCTGCTCATGCCGGACCGATTCCCTTGAACAAGGCCTGCTCGCTCGCCAGGTCTGCCTTGGGCCGCACATTGGCCTTCTGCCGTGCGGCGAAGTCAAGCATGCGGTCAATGCAGGTCACGGCCTGGCGGCCGATGTCCGCGTCGACATGGATTTCGTTATGGCCGTTCTCAAGCACTTCGGCCAGGTTGGTCAGTGCATTCATCGCCATCCACGGGCAGTGCGCGCAGCTCTTGCAGGTCGCGCCGTTGCCGGCGGTCGGGGCTTCGATGAAATGCTTGTCGGGCGCGGCCAGGCGCATCTTGTGCAGGATGCCGTTGTCGGTGGCGACAATGAACTCGCGGGCGTCCAGTTCCTGGACCGCGGCGATCAGCTGCGATGTCGAGCCCACCACGTCGGCCTGCTCGACCACATTGGCCGGCGACTCCGGGTGCACCAGGATCTTGGCGTTGGGAAACTCGCGGCGCAGCAGGTCCAGCTCGATGCCCTTGAACTCGTCATGCACCAGGCAGGATCCCTGCCACAACAGCATGTCGGCGCCGGTCTGCTTCTGGATATAGCCGCCCAGGTGCTTGTCCGGGGCCCATAGGATCTTCTCGCCACGCGCATGCAGGTGCTCGACGATCTTCAGGCCGATGCTGGAGGTCACCATCCAGTCGGCGCGCGCCTTCACGGCGGCGCTGGTGTTGGCATAGACCACCACCGTGCGATCGGGATGCGCATCGCAGAACGCGGCGAATTCGTCCGACGGGCAGCCCAGGTCCAGCGAGCAGGTTGCGTCCAGGTCGGGCATCAGCACGGTCTTTTCCGGGCTGAGGATCTTGGCGGTCTCACCCATGAAGCGAACCCCCGCCACCACCAGCGTCTTGGCAGGATGATCGCGGCCGAAGCGCGCCATTTCGAGCGAGTCCGACACACAGCCGCCGGTTTCCTCGGCCAGGTCCTGCAGGTCGGAATCGACGTAATAGTGCGCAACAAGCACTGCATTACGTTGCTTCAGCAGGGTCTTGATGCGCTCTTTGAGCGCCGTGCGCTCCTGCGGCGACAGCACGGGAGGCACTTTGGCCCATGCGTGGGCGACACAGCTGCCGCCTTCGGGGGACGCCATCGAGAGGTTCGGCTTTTCGAACTCGACGGCTTTGATCGTTTGGGGGGTCATCTCCAATACTCCTCTTGGACAGCGCGCCTCGGTATCTTCCGCATCGCTGTTGGCCCTGATATTGGGGGAGTTTAGCGAAAACAAAAGCCCCGCCAGAGGCGGGGCTTTTGGGCGAGCTAAATTGTATCAGGCCACGCCAGCTCGGGCATCAGCCCGCACCAGGCGCATCAGGCGCATCAGGCATAACGGCGCAGGCGCAGCGAGAAATCGTGCAGTGCCTGGATGCCGCTGGCCTCCGCGCGCTGGCACCAGACCTGCAGCTGCTGCAGCAACTGTTCGCGCGTCAGGTTGGAGCGGCCCCAGATCGCGGCCAGCTCGCGGCGCATTTCCACGAAGGTATGCAGCGACTTGTTCTGCTCCACGATGCTGGCCAGTTGCTGGCGCTGCGGATCGGCCAGCTTGGCTTCTTCGCGGTGGAACCACTTGCGCGCAGGCTTGAAGCTGCTGTACTCGGCCACACGGGCTTCCTTCAGCTTTTCCAGTTCCTGCTTGTAGGCGCTCTTGACCGCCTTGGCATAGCGCGCCATCACGTCATAGCGGTTGGCAATGATGGCTTCCAGCGTGTTGTGGTCAACCGGGCGGGCATCCACCAGGCGCGCCTTGGGCGGAGTCTTCTTGACCTTGGCCAGGCCAACAGCCTGCATGGCGCGGATGTAGCCCCAGCCGATATCGAACTCGTACCACTTGATCGAGAATTTGGCCGACGTTGGGTAGGTGTGGTGGTTGTTGTGCAGCTCTTCGCCGCCGATGATGATGCCCCACGGCGAGACATTGGTCGAAGCGTCCTCGCAATCGTAGTTGCGATAGCCCCACCAGTGGCCCAGGCCATTGATGATGCCGGCGGCGTGGATCGGGATCCACAGCATCTGCACAGCCCACACGCTCAGGCCGATCACGCCGAACAAGGCGACGTCGATGATCAGCATCAGGCCAACGCCTTGCCAGCCAAAGCGCGAGTAGACATTGCGCTCGACCCAGTCGTCAGGCGTGCCATGACCAAACTTGGTGATGGTTTCCTTGTTCTTGGACTCGGCGCGATACAGTTCCGCGCCTTCCAGCAGCACCTTGCGGATGCCGCGGGTCTGCGGGCTGTGGGGATCGTCTTCGGTCTCGCACTTGGCGTGGTGCTTGCGGTGAATGGCGGTCCACTCTTTGGTGACCATGCCGGTGGTCAGCCACAGCCAGCCACGGAAGAAATGCGAAACGATAGGGTGCAGGTCCAGCGACCGGTGCGCCATGCAGCGGTGCAGGTAGATGGTCACGCCCGCGATGGTGATGTGCGTCACCACGAGGGTGTAGATCACGATCTCCCACCAGGACCAGTTGGCGAGGCCATTAGCGGCCCAGTCAAGAATAGTGTCGAACAAACTGTTCTCCGTCGATTAAACAGGGGCATTCAGTGCGGCACGACAGGGCGAGCCGCAAACAAGGTGCAGAAAAAGGACTGCAAATTCAATGATTGCGTCATGTGGCGCCTGCCAGAAACCCCGGCACTCGCCGGAGCCCCCAAGGCATGCGCGTCTGGCGCCTTGGGCAAAACTGCTGCCTGCCGGCGGGACTGGACACGAGCCGCTGCAATCTGGCGGCTGTCTGGTGTGGGGGCGGGAGGTCGAACAAACTCACCCGAACGAAACGTGCTTTTCGAATGAACCCGCAACTACCCTGGATTCTACCGGAACCGCATCGCGCGGACATCCGCTTTTTCCCTCAGTTTGACGCTAAGCAACACGGATTGTTCCATAAGGTGGCCTAAACGCCCCGCGAACGCTCAGGGTGCCGCTCCGCCGGCGGCACTTGCCAGATCGTTATATGCCTTTTGCAGCTCTTCAACAGCACCACCATGGCCGCCCATCGCCACGTTCCCCAGCACCCGCACCTCTCGCTGCGGATACGGGATCGAGATGCCATGCTCCCTGAACTTCCGCCATATCGCCCGGTTCATCGCCGATTGCACGCCCAGCTTGCCATTCTGGGGATCGGCGATATAGCCAGCCAGCTCGTATTCGATGCCATTGTCGCCGAACAGCACCAGAAATGCCGAGGGACCCGGCTGCGGCAGCAAGCGCGGAATATCCTGGGCTGCCTCGACGAGCAAGGCGAGCACCATTTCGGGATCGGCCGCGTAATCGGCCTGCACGCGTGTTGCTACGCGCACATTGGTGTTGGAGAACGAATGGTTCTGCACCGCCTGCGCCACCAGTTGCTCATTCGGCACCAGGGTTTCGCCATCGCCGTTGCGCACCACGGTGTACCGCGTCCGGATCTGCGACACGATTCCCGTGTACTTGTCGACGGTGATCTGGTCGCCCAGCTTGACCGAGCGGTCCAGCAGGATGATGAATCCGGAGATGTAGTTGCTGGCGATCTTTTGCAAGCCCAGTCCCAGGCCAACGCCCAGCGCGCCGCCGAACACGGACAGCACGGTGAGATCGATGCCGACCAGCGACAGGCTCAGCAATAGGGACACCAGCAACAGCAGTGCCTTTGAAATCCGGCTCAGCACGACCTTCAAGTTGCTATCCAGCCCGGTCGACCGCATCAGGCGCTCTTCCAGCCATGAGCCGAACCACATTGCCACCAGCACGGTGACCAGGATCCACACCGCCGCCACCAGCGTGTCGGCCGCCCAGCGAAAAGCGGATGCTGTCCATCCAATGCATCACATCCCACAGCAATCCCAGCACATAAAGCGCCATCGCGGCCCAAACCAGCGTGGTCAGCACCTTCTCGACCAGTAGCAGCATGCCTTTCAGCTGGCCGTTGCTGGGCATCACGCGACGAAGGATGTAGAACGCGAAATAGAGGAAGGTAATACCAGATAGGGGCACCAATGCGAGCCGTAGCACGCTGATGGACATCATGGGCTCCAGCCCGAAGCGTGCGCCCATCACCAACAGCCAGCCGAACAACGGGAACATGGCGCGCTCCAGGCTGGCCGCGGCGAAGCGCAGGGCGAAGCTCGATCCGGCGTAGCGGGCTTCGAGCCGCTTGATGACGAGCCGCGCCAGCGGCCACGCCACCGCAAGGCAAGTGGCGAGGACCACCAACTGCCAGATGAAGCCGGGGCCACCCGCATCGCGGATCAGGTCATCGAGCATCTTGCCAAAAGCCGGATGCTCGACATGGAGTTCGTTCAGGGAAGTGGGATTCATGCTCTGCCGTGGCTGGCAGGGACCCCTCCGTCAAGACAGCGGTCCCTGGCAAGGTAAGCGGGAGGCACGTGCCCCGCGACCAAAAAGTCAGCCATTCTAGCCGCCCTGCCCCGCACGGCGCAGGATTGGCGCTTGACCTGCCAGGCAACCGGGCGCGCAGACCGGGCGACGCAAGCGCATTGCGTGACTGCCCGGGATGGCGGGTGGCAAAAGAAAGGGGGGGGCGGGAGGGGTGACTGGGGCCGGACGGCCCCAGCCCCGCAAAATCGCCAATCGGCCGACGCCACGGGGATGCTTCCCCCGGCGCGGCCTCCTGCTGGCTCCGGCTTTAGCTGACGCGCTCCAGCACGGCGGCAAAGAAGCCGTCGGTCTGGTGCAGATGCGGGTAAAGCGCCAGCATCTCGGCATCCTCCGGCAAGCCGGGCACCGTGATCTTTTGCTCGGCCAGCACCTGTGCGGCGGGCACCAGGCGGAAGGCCGGGTGCGAGGCCAGGAAGCCGCGCACAATGCCTTCGTTTTCGGCCTCCAGCACGCTGCAGGTTGCGTAGACCACGCGCCCGCCCACCTTCACCAGGCGTGCGGCGGATTCGAGGATGGCCGCCTGCTTGACGGTCAGCTCCAGCACCGATTGTGGCGACTGGCGCCACTTCAGGTCCGGATTGCGCCGCAGCGTGCCCAGGCCGCTGCAAGGCGCATCCACCAGCACGCGGTCGATCTTGCCGGCCAGGCGCTTGATCTTGGCATCGTGCTCAGAGTCGATCAGCACGGGGTGCACGTTGGACAACCCGCTGCGCGCCAGGCGCGGCTTGAGGTTGGACAAGCGCTTCTCGGACACGTCGAACGCATAGAGGCGGCCGGTGGAGCGCATCAGCGCGCCCAGGGCAAGCGTCTTGCCGCCCGCGCCCGCGCAGAAATCGACCACCATCTCGCCGCGCTTGGGCCCGACCAGGTTACACAGCAGCTGGCTGCCTTCATCCTGCACTTCCACCAGGCCATTGACGAACAGCGGCAGCTGGTTGAGCGCCGGCTTGCCGGCCAGGCGGATGCCGGACGGCGCTATCGGCGTCAGCTCGGCCTTCAGCCCCGCGGCGGTCAGTTCGGCCAGTGCGGCCTCCTGCGTGGTCTTGACCAGGTTGGCGCGCAGGTCCAGCGGCGCTGGGCGCAGCCAGGCATCGCCCAGCGCTTCGACAAAGGCTTCGTCGTGGCGGGCGGCGAGCTGGTCGAACAGCCATTCGGGCAGGTTGGCGCGCACGCGCGGTGCCAGGCTGGAACGCTCGATCGTGGTCAGGCGATCGAGCCATTCGCCCTCTTCCGGCAACAGGAACGGCGTCAGCACATCGCGGCCCAGTGTGGCGGCCAGGCCCAGCAGGGCCAGGCGGCGCTGCGAAGCCCCGGTGCCGCTGGCTGCGAACTGCGCGAACTCCACGCGCCGGCGCAGCACGGCAAACACGGCTTCAGCGATGATGCCGCGCTCGCGATGGCCCAGCTTGGGGTTTTCGCGGAAGTAGTAGCTCACCACCACGTCGGACGGGCGCGTGAACATCAGCACCTTGCCCAGCAGGCGGTCGATGTGCTGGATATGCACGGCATGCAAGCCGCCATGCGGTCCGCGGCCTTGTTGCGGGGCCTGGCTGTCGTTCGCGTCGCGCGAGCGGGCCTGGCGGATGGGCGTGCCCTTGTGATCTTTGTTCTTGTTGCGAACGGGCTGGCGGGCCCCTGCGGTATTGCGGCTCATGACTGCACCTCCGTAGCGGCAGCAAAGGCCGTAAACAGCTGGGATTCGGGTGGTTCGACCCGGACTACGCCGGCATGCACCTGCAGCCGGTCTTCGACAAACCAGCGCACAGCGCGCGGGTAGATAACGTGTTCGCTCGGCAACAGCCGCGTGGCCAGGCTCTCGGGCGTGTCGCCCGGCAGCACGTCAAGCGCGGCCTGGACGATGACGGGGCCGTGATCGAGCTCGGGCGTGACGAAATGCACGCTGGCGCCGTGGACCTTGACGCCCGCCTCGATGGCTTGCCGGTGCGTATGCAGCCCCGGAAAGCACGGCAGCAGAGATGGATGGATATTCAGCATGCGCCCGGCGTATTTGTTGACAAAGCCCGGCGTCAGGATGCGCATGAAGCCGGCCAGGACCACCAGGTCCGGCGCGCATGCGTCGATGGCATCGGCGAGCGCGGCATCAAAAGTGGCGCGATCATCATAAAGCTTGTGGTCCACCACGCCGGTAGCCACGCCATGGTCGGCGGCAAATTTAAGGCCTTCGGCGTCTGGCCGGTTGGACAAGACCGCCGCTACGCGCGCCGGCCAGCCTTCGGCGGCGCAAGCGCTGACGATGGCTTCCATATTGGAGCCTCGCCCGGAAATCAGGATAACGATATTTTTCATCGCGCAATTCTACCAAGCCGGGGCCAGTACACGACCAAAGCGAGCGCATTAGGCGCTTAAAACACGCGAAACCCCCGCCGCAGCGCCATTTCGCATGGCCTATACGCAACGTGAACCCCCGCCCGGTGGATTGTGACGCCTCGCCCGCTCTGCTAGAGTGGCTGCTATCGTCCACGCGCAGTCCGTTAACACGGCTTCAAGTGACAACAAGGACGAACTGGGAAATTAGACGGGAAATCGCATGTCGAACGCTGCACCGACCTTGTTGGTGGTCGATGATCATCCTATGGCCTTGTCTGGCACTACCGCGTTTTTGGCGGAAGTGATGCCTGACGTCGCCGTCCATGCCGCCGGGAGCGCCAAAGAGGCGTTGAATACCTTGCAGCAAGGGCTCAGGCCTGACATCGTGCTGCTGGATATCTGGCTAACCGATGGTACCGGCTTCGACGCCATGCAGGCGCTCAAGACGCTGGTACCTTCCGCTCGCTTTATTTTTATGTCGGCCGAGGCCACGCCTGAAATCGTAGGCCGCGCGCGTGCGCTCGCCGCCTATGGTTTCGTCGGCAAGCACCTGGACGCCAACGCATTCACCGCCGCCGTGCGCAAGGTGCTGGCAGGTGACACCTCCTTCCCCTCGGACGAAGCCCTCAATGGCCGCGCCCAATCCTTCGGGCCGGCGCACGGCATTCCGGTCACGCCGGCGGAGCTGGGCCTGACCCCGCGCCAGGGCTCGGTGCTGGCGCTGGTGCTGGAAGGCCTGCCCAACAAGGTCATTGCGCGGCGGCTCGGCCTGACGGAGAACACGGTCAAGGAACACGTGTCGGCCATCCTGCAGCGGCTCGGCGTGCGAACCCGCATGCAGGTCATGTCGCGCATGGAACGATTCCGCCTGCGCCAGTAACGCGGGTTGCAGGCGACCAATGAAAAATGGGCCGGCGCGTCATGCGCCGGCCCATTTTTTAATCCACGCCTTGCGGATCTGGGTGTCGTCGTCGACCACCAGCACGGTGCCGCGCAGGTTGTCGGGCTTGGCGTCCTCGGCCTGCGCGTTGGCGCGCACGGTACGGATGGTCGCCACAGTCTCGGCCGCCACCGGCGCCAGCGAGAACCAGAACACCGACCCCCGGCCCGGCACCGAGCGCACGCCGTAGGTGCCGCGCATCAGCCGCACGCATTCCTTGAAGATCGCCAGCCCGAGTCCCAGGCCCTGCGACGGATCGCGCTGCGGGTTGTGCACCTGGTAGTACGGCGAGAAGATATCCGGCAGGTGCTCGGGCGTGATCCCGGCCCCGGTGTCCCACACTTCCACGCGAATATGCTTGCGGCGCTCCCGCGCGGTCACCAGCACGCCGCCGCGCCGGGTATAGCGCAAGGCGTTCTGCACTAGATTAAACAGCGCGCGGCGCAGCAGCACCGGCTCGGCCATGGCGTACAGCTCTTCCGGCACCCGCGGGGTCAAGGTCAGGCCGCTCTCGCGCGCGTCGGCGGCGAACTGGCTCATGACCTCGCTGATCAGGTGGCTGAGCTCGCACGGCTCCAGCGTGGGCAGCACCTTGCGGCCTTCGAGCTTGGACAGGTCCAGCAGCGAGCGGAACAGCAGGTCGATGGTCTGGGTGCCGGCGGCCACTTGCTCCACCAGCGGATGGAGCGAGGATGATTTGTTGCGGGCGCGCAGCGCCTCCACCAGCATCACCAGCGCATGCACCGGCTGGCGCAGGTCATGGCTCGCGGCGGCCAGGAAGCGCGACTTTTCCTCGCTGGCATGCAGCGCCCTCTCCTTCTCCTCCTGGAATTGCTTGGCCAGCTTGCGGCTGTCGCTTTCCAGCTGGATGGCCCGCACCAGCGTGCGCTGCAGGTTCAGGGCATGGCGCGTGAGCATGATGGCATAGACCACCAGCAGCAACTGCACATAGGTGCCGTGGCCCGGGAACGCGTACTCGGCCAGCAGGATATTCGGCACCAGGATCGGGATGCCGGCGTAGACCAGGTTGGACGGCACCGGCGACTGCGCGGTAACGCCGCCCGCCAGCACGCCAAGCGCCAGCAGGTACAGCACGCTGGAAAAGACGGTGGAGCCGGTATAGAGATGCAGCAGCGCGGAGCTGCCCCAGGTCAGCCCGGTCAGGAAGGCCATCGCGCGCATATTGGCCCACCATTTGCGGGTGTGCGCCGAGCGGCTCATGGTGGCGCAATCGCGCAGGTAGCCGAAATAGAACCAGCTGGTGGCCGCGGTCAGCACTAGCATGACGCCGCACCAGCCGACCAGGGCACTGTGATCGGCGGCCGACCAGAAGGCGATCGCGGTCAATGCCGGCAGCACCACCGACGCGACGATGGCGGTGGGGGAGACACGATGGATGGTCGCCAGCAGCTTGGCCCGCGTTTCGGTATCGAGCGGAGGCCCTGGCGGCAGCAGGATTCGGTTTAGCAGCGCGTTCAAGAGAGGGCTGGAGGCAGCGAGTGCGATCCGCCGTATCATGCCGCCTTTTGGGGCGCAACGCCACGCCAATGGGTCGATCCGTGCACAAAAACGCCAGTCCCGGCACGTCCGCCACCGCCGCCAGGCCAAATTTGTCCCCCATTCGCCTTATAATGCTCGCTTTACCCAAACGCTTGTTGCCGTCCTCGTGAAAGTCTTCCGTGGCCTGCCCAACGCCGAGAGCCGGGCGCCCTGCGCCCTCACCATCGGCAATTTTGACGGTGTGCACCGCGGCCACCAGTCGCTGCTCGCCCGCGCGCGCGCTGCGGCGGATGCACGCGGGCTACCGCTATGCGTGATGACGTTCGAGCCGCATCCGCGTGAATTCTTCACGCCGGAAAAGGCGCCAACGCGCATTGCGCTGCTGCGCGACAAGCTGGAAAGCCTGCGCCGCAACGGTGTCGACCGTGTCGTCGTTGAGCACTTCAACGCACACTTCGCCGCGCAATCCCCCCAGGCTTTTGTCGAGAACGTGCTGTGGCACGGCCTGCACACGCGCTGGCTGCTGGTCGGCGACGACTTCCGCTTCGGTGCGAAGCGCGCCGGCGATTTCGCCTATCTGCAACAGGCCGGCGGCCAGTTCGGCTTCGACGTGGAGCAGATGGGCTCGGTCTCCGAAGGCGGCGTGCGCATCTCCAGCTCCGCCGTGCGGCAGGCGCTCGGCGATGGCGATCTCGAACACGCGCGCCGCCTGCTTGGCCATGGCTATGCCATCAGCGGGCATGTGGTCCACGGCCGCAAGCTCGGGCGCGACCTGGGCTTCCCCACCATCAACCTGCGTATTTCCCACAAGCGGCCGGCAGTCAGCGGCATCTTCGTGGTGCAAGTGCACGGGCTGGCCGAGCACGCCATACCGGGCGTGGCCAGTATCGGGGTGCGGCCGACCATCGAGGATGCCGGGCGGGTGTTGCTGGAAGTCCACTTGTTTGACTTCCAGCAGAATGTCTACGGCAAGCTGGTGCGGGTCGAGTTCATGAAGAAGCTGCGCGACGAAGCACGTTTCGACGGGCTGGAGGCGCTGACAGCCGCCATTGCCAAGGACAGCGCGGATGCCCGCAGCTTCTTCGGCCTGACGGTGCCAGGCTTGCCCGAGGACACACCCCCGGCCGCGGGCAGCCGCGACTTCGCCACCTCCGCCACCGACCGAATTAGCTAGCGCCCCGTTCCCGCGCGGCGGGACCCGGGTCGCTACCCCAACCCGAAGCCAGCCCGCGGCATCCTCCGCAGCCGGTCCACGCCGTACCGCGCGCCCGCACCCAGCCGAGCTAGTGCCGCGCGCCAACCGAATTGCCCCGAGAATCGACATGTCCAACGACAAACGCGCCAAGCCCGAAAAAAGCAAGTACCCGGTCAACCTGCTCGAGACCCCCTTCCCGATGCGCGGCGACCTGCCCAAGCGCGAGCCGCTGTGGGTCAAGCAATGGCAGGACAAGCAGCTCTACAAGAAGATCCGGGCTGCTCGCAAGGGCGCCAAGAAGTTCATCCTGCACGACGGCCCCCCGTATGCCAACGGTGACATCCACATCGGCCACGCGGTCAACAAGGTCCTCAAGGACATGATCGTCAAGGCGCGCGGCCTGACCGGGCTGGATGCCGTCTATGTGCCGGGCTGGGACTGCCACGGCATGCCGATCGAGATCCAGATCGAAAAGCAGTTCGGCAAGGGCCTGCCGGTGCAGGAAGTGCAATCGCGCGCCCGTGCCTACGCCACCGAGCAGATCGCGCGCCAGAAGCTGGACTTCGAGCGCCTGGGCGTGCTGGGTGACTGGGAACATCCCTACCTGACCATGAACTACAGCAACGAAGCCGACGAGCTGCGCGCGCTGGGCAAGATCATGGAAAAAGGCTACGTGTTCCGCGGCCTGAAGCCGGTGAACTGGTGCTTCGACTGCGGCTCGGCACTGGCCGAGGCCGAGGTCGAGTACAAGGACAAGACCGATCTCTCCATCGACGTGGGTTTCCCCTTCGCCGAGACCGACAAGCTCGCCCACGCCTTCAAGGTGCCGGCCGAGCAGCTCGCCGCCAAGCCGGGCTGGGTCGTGATCTGGACCACCACGCCGTGGACCATCCCGTCCAACCAGGCGCTGAACATGCATCCGGAAGTCGAGTACGCGCTGGTCGATACCGCGCGCGGCTTCCTGATCCTGGCCACCGAGCGCGTCGAAGAGCAGCTCAAGGTGTACGAGCTCGAAGGCAAGGTGCTGGCGACCACGACCGGCGCGGCGCTTTCGGAGATCCGCTTCCACCACCCGCTGTCGAAGATGGACGCGGGCTACGACCGCCTCTCGCCGATCTACCTGGGCGACTACGTCACCACCGATACCGGCACCGGCATCGTGCACTCGGCGCCCGCCTACGGCGTGGAGGATTTCCAGTCGTGCAAGGCGCACGGCATGAACGACAAGGACATCATCAGCCCTGTCATGGGCGATGGCGTCTATGCCAGCACGCTGCCGCTGTTCGGCGGCCAGAAGATCTGGGACGCCAACCCCAAGATCGTCGAAGTGCTGAAGGCCTCGGGCAACTTGTTCAACTCGCACAAGTACACCCACAGCTACATGCACTGCTGGCGTCACAAGACGCCGATCATCTACCGTGCCACCTCGCAATGGTTCGCGGGCATGGACGTGGATCCGGTCAATGAAGACGGCACCAACGGCCCGACCCTGCGCGAAACCGCGCTGGCCGGCATCGAGGCGACGGAGTTCTTCCCCGCCTGGGGCAAGCAGCGCCTGCACAACATGATCGCCAACCGGCCCGACTGGACCCTGTCGCGCCAGCGGCAGTGGGGCGTGCCGATGGCCTTCTTCCTGCACAAGGAAACCGGCGCGCTGCACCCGCGCACGCCGGAATTGCTGGAGGCAATCGCCAAGCGCGTGGAGGTGCACGGCATCGAAGCCTGGCAGACGCTCGACCCCGAGGAACTGCTGGGCGAAGAAGCGGCCATGTATGAGAAGAACCGCGACACGCTCGACGTCTGGTTCGACTCCGGCACCACGCACTGGACCGTGATCCGCGGCTCCCACCGCGAAGACTTGTACGACGCGTCGGCCGACCTGCCGGACGGCCGCCTGGCGGACCTGTACCTGGAAGGCTCGGACCAGCATCGCGGCTGGTTCCATTCGTCGCTGCTGACCGCCTCGATGCTGTATGGCAAGCCGCCCTACAAGGCACTGCTGACCCACGGCTTCACGGTGGACGGCGAAGGCCGCAAGATGTCGAAGTCGGTCGGCAATACGGTGTCGCCGCAGGACGTGTCGAACAAGATGGGCGCCGAGATCATCCGCCTGTGGGTGGCCTCGACCGACTACTCGGGCGAGCTGTCGATCTCCGACGAGATCCTGAAGCGCGTGGTGGAGGGCTATCGCCGCATCCGCAACACGCTGCGCTTCCTGCTGGCCAACCTGGCCGACTACGACCATGCGCAACATGCGCTGCCGGCGTCCGAATGGCTGGAAATCGACCGCTACGCCGTCGCCCTGACCGGGCGCCTGCAGCAGGAGATCCTGTCGCACTACGACGGCTACGAATTCCACCCGGTGGTCGCCAAGCTGCAGACCTTCTGCTCGGAAGACCTGGGCGGCTTCTACCTGGACGTGCTGAAGGACCGCCTCTACACCACCGCGGCCAACTCGAAGGAACGCCGCGCCGCGCAGAACGCCGTGTACCACATCACCCAGGCGATGCTGCACTGGATGGCACCGTTCCTGTCGTTCACGGCGGAAGAGGCCTGGCAGATCTTCGGCCATGGCACCGAGCACACCGACACCATCTTCACCAGCACCTACTACGGCGTGCCGGCGATTGACCAGGCCGACGACCTGCTGCAGAAGTGGCACGTGATCCGCGAAGCGCGCGCCGAAGTCACCAAGCAGCTCGAAGCGGTGCGCGTGGATGGCGAGATCGGTTCCTCGCTGCAGGCGGAAGTCACCATCCAGGCCGGTGGCCCCGTGCTGGCCGCACTGGAAAGCCTGTCCGACGACCTGCGCTTCGTGCTGCTGACCTCCGCCGCCAAGGTAGCCCCGGCGCCGGAAGGCGGCGACCTGCTGGTCACCGTGACGCCTTCGGTGCACGCCAAGTGCGAGCGCTGCTGGCACTACCGCGCCGACGTCGGCCGCGACCCGGCCCACCCCACCCTTTGCGGCCGCTGCGACAGCAACCTGTTCGGCGCCGGTGAACACAGGAGCCACGCCTGATGGCCGCTGCCGGGCCGAACAACTGGACCATGCCTTGAAGATCGTCATCGTGCGGACCTTCGCCTACGGCGAATCCCGTCCGGTGACGCGCTTCTTCAACCTGGTGCTGGTCTATAACAAAGGCGCCGCCTTCAGCTTCCTGGCGGACGCGGGCGGCTGGCAGCGCTGGTTCTTCACCGGCCTTGGCGTGGTGGTGGGACTGTTCATCATCTGGATGCTGTACCGCCATACCGGACAGCGCCTGTTCTGCTTCGCGATCTCGCTGATCCTTGGCGGCGCCATCGGCAATGTGGTGGACCGCGTGGTGTACGGCCATGTGGTCGATTTCCTCGACTTCTATGTGCGCAACTACCACTGGCCGGCCTTCAACGTGGCGGACTGCGCCATCACGGTGGGCGCTGTGCTGCTGATCGTGGACGAACTGCGCCGCGTTCGCCGGCACTGAGGCCACACCGGCACGCCAACCGCGCCCGCGTCATGCGGGCGTTTTTCATGGTGCTGCCCGACTGGCAGGCTGGCGGCGCACAAGGCGCGCCGCCAGCGCCGCCAACGCGCGCGCGGGCAAGCCGGTATTATTGATGTTTCTCCGGCGAGGCAGGGGTAGCAAGCGCTGCCGCCTGCCGCGACTGCCGGACAACCACTTCAAGCGAAGAGCATATCCATGGATCTGCGAGGCAAGCATCTCGTCCTTGGCCTGACTGGCGGCATCGCCTGCTATAAATCGGCCGAGCTGGTCCGCCTGCTGACCAAGGCCGGCGCCACCGTGCAGGTGGTCATGACCGAAGGCGCCACCCAGTTCATCACGCCGGTGACCATGCAGGCACTCTCCGGGCGTACGGTCTTCACCTCCCAATGGGACGCGCGCGTGGGCAACAACATGGCCCATATCGATCTCTCACGCGAAGCCGACGCCATCGTGGTCGCACCTGCCTCCACCGATTTCCTTGCCAAGCTGACGCATGGCCTGTGCGACGACCTGCTGACCACCCTGTGCATCGCCCGCGACTGTCCGTTGCTGGTGGCGCCGGCCATGAACCTGCAGATGTGGCAGGCCCCCGCCACCCAGCGCAACGCCGCCCAGTTGCGCAAGGATGGCGTGACCCTGCTGGGGCCCGGCAGCGGCGACCAGGCGTGCGGCGAAGTCGGCGACGGCCGCATGCTGGAGCCTTCGGAACTGCTTGCCGACATCATCGCCTTCTTCCAGCCCAAGCCGCTGGCGGGGCGGCGCGTGGTCATCACGGCCGGGCCCACCTTTGAAGCCATCGACCCGGTGCGCGGCATTACCAACCGTTCCTCCGGCAAGATGGGCTTTGCCATCGCGCGCGCGGCCCGCGAGGCCGGCGCCGAGGTGGTGCTGGTGGCCGGCCCGACTGGCCAGCCTACGCCGCGCGGCGTTGCCCGCACCGACGTGGAAAGCGCGCAGCAGATGCACGATGCGGTGATGGCGGGCTTGCCAGGCGCCGATGTGTTTATCGCGGTTGCGGCGGTAGCCGACTGGCGGCCCGCCGAAGTCGCCAGCCAGAAGCTGAAGAAGGCCAACGATAGCGACACGCCGACGCTGCACTTCGTGCAGAACCCCGACATCCTCGCCGCCGTGGCCGCAAAGCCGGACGCGCCCTATTGCGTGGGTTTTGCCGCCGAGAGCGAAAAGCTCGAGCAATATGGCGAGCAAAAACGCCAGCGCAAGAACGTGCCGCTGCTGGTGGGCAATATCGGCCACCACACTTTCGGCATGGACGACAACGAGATCGTGCTGTTCGATGCCCATGGCATGACGCGCCTGCCACGCGCCGACAAGCTGACGCTGGCGCGCGACCTGGTTGCGGCCATCGCCCAGCGCCTGCCCGCGTGCCATTGAATCCGCGCGCCCTGCCCCCGAACATCCTCCGGCCCCGACCCTGAACATGTCCGCAAGCAAACCCAAACTGCGCCTCTCGGTACTTGACCAGAGCCCGGTCATCGCCGGCCATAACGCGCGCGACGCGCTGGCCGCCACCGTGGAGCTGGCGCAGGCCGCCGACGCGCTGGGCTACACCCGCTACTGGTGCGCCGAGCACCACGGGCTGCGCGGCGTGTGCAATCCAGCGCCAGAAGTCATGCTGGCGCGGCTTGGCAGCGTCACCAAGCGCATCCGGCTGGGCTCGGGCGGCGTCATGCTGCCTTACTACAGCCCGTTCAAGGTGGCGGAGCAGTTCCGCATGCTGGAGGGCCTGTTCCCGGGCCGCATCGATCTTGGCGTGGGCCGCGCGCCGGGCGGCGACATGCGTACCGCGCAGGCGGTGGCCATGGGCCAGTACAACCGGGGCGACCAGTTCGAGGAGCAAGTGCGGGACCTGTCCTGGCTGTTCCGTGGCGAGGTGCCGCCCGGCCATATCGCCGAGGGCGTGGTGCTGCAGCCCGAGATCGACACGCGGCCGGAGCTGTGGGTGCTGGGATCAAGCGACTTCGGCGGCGCCCTGGCGGCGCGCCTGGGGCTGCGCTTTGCCTTTGCCCACTTTATCAATGCGCATGCGGGGCACGCCGTCGCCCAGCAGTACCGCCGCGATTTCGCGGCAGGCTATGACGAGCGGCCCTATAGCGCGGCGGCCATCTTCGTGATCTGCGCCGACACCGAGGCCGAGGCGGCGGCGCTGGAGCGCGCCGTGGACCTGCGCCGGCTGCAGATGGCCTATGGCGTCAACGCGCCGATCCCCTCGCTCACGCAGGCCGCGCAGCACGAACTCAGCGAGCGCGACCGGCTGATCGTCGAGCGCGAGCGCCCGCGCACCATCTGCGGCACGCCCGAGCAGGTGGCGCAGCGCATGCTGGCCCTGCGCGAGCGCTTCCTTGCCGACGAACTGGTGGTGCTGAGCGTGGCCGCCAGCTACGCGGCGCGCCTGCGCACCTACGAGTTGCTGGCGCAGGCGTTCGACCTGTCGGGCGACTAAGGGCGACCAAGGGCGGCTAGGGTGCCGCCAAGCTCGGCTATCATCTCGGGTTGCCAACGTTTTTAGTTTTTCCGGGACCGACCAGCCATGACATTCGAAGCCAACCCCACCGTCGAAATCAAGGTGCTTGACGCACGCCTGCACGAATGGGGCCTGCCGGCTTACCAGAGCGATATGGCGGCGGCGATCGACCTGCACGCCTGCCTCGATGCCGCGCTCACCATCGAGCCCGGCACGCCGGCGCAACTGGTGCCTGCCGGCATCTCCGTGCACATGGGCAACCCCTATATGGCGGCCACCATCGCGCCGCGCTCGGGCCTGGGCCACAAGAAAGGGCTGGTGCTGGGCAACTCGATCGGCGTGATCGATGCCGACTACCAGGGCCCGATCATGGTAAGCGTGTGGAACCGCAATGCGCCCGGCACCGAGCCGATCGTGATCCAGCCGGGCGAGCGCATCGCACAGATGATGTTCGTGCCGGTGCTGCGGCCCGTGTTCAAGACCGTGGAAGTATTCTCCGAAGACACCGTGCGCGGCGCGGGCGGCTTCGGCTCCACCGGCGTGCATCACGCCAAGAGCGGCAGCTAAGCAGGGCCGGAGGGCCGCGCTTGGGCGGTGTGACGTTAGCGCGCCTGCTCGAACAGCAGGGCCACGCCGCCGGCCGCCGCGGCAGGAATCAGGCTCTCGTCGGGCCCGAGGTCAAGCGCGCCGACGCGCGCCTCGCGCCAGCCGCGGCGGGCCGCGGCCAGGTCGCTGGTCCGCAGCCGGATAGCAGCATACCCCGGCACGGCGCGGCGTACATGCTCGGTGCCGGTCGCGGCGGCCAGCGCCTGCGGCGTGGTCATCACCAGCGTGGCGCCATCCAGCGCCAGGCTGCAGATGTGATCGCTCAGTTGCGTCATCTCGCCGCCGGTCAGTTCGGCATAGGCGCGCCCGGCAGCCTCCACCAGGCACGGCGCCACCACCAGGAACATGGTGGCAATGCCCAAGGCACCGTTGGCGTGCGTGGTCCACTCCGGGCGCCATAGCAATTCCGGAGTGCGGTGCTCGCAGATAAAGAAGCGCGCGCCCGGTGCATCGTCGATCGCGGCAACGCGGAAGGTGGCGGGATGCTCCGTGCCATCGTCCAGCCGCACCGGCCGCGAGAACTCGATCGGGTCCGACGTGTGCCAGCCCCCACCGCGCAGCTGCGCCGCGGCGGTGAAGGTGTCGCTGCTCTTGCAGGACAGCCCCGCGCAACCGCCGCCGGCCTCCTGCGCGTCCCAGTAATACTGCCGCATCGGGCTGGGCGCGGTGACATGCAGCAGCTCAAGATAGTCGCGCGTCAACATGACGCAATGGTTCTGCGAGCCAAGCGTGTGGTAACCGCGCGGCGTCAGCGTGAAACCAAACCCGCGCCAGGCTTGCGCCGCGGCGTCAAGGTCGGGACACACCATCACGGCGTGGTCTAGCGGTTCCATCGTCATCGCAACCTCTCGCTTCAATCGAACTGGATATTGGCCTTGCGCGCCACCGCCTGCCATTTGTCGTGCTCGTGGCGCACCAGGCTGGCCAGCTCGGCGGGGCTGCCGCCCACGATCTCGAACCCTTGCGTGGCCAACGCATCGACCACGCGCTGCTGCCGTAGCGACTTGACCAGGGCGTCGTGCAGGCGCGCCACGACCGGCTCCGGCAATCCGGCCGGGCCGAACACGCCGATCCAGGAATAGGCTTCGAAACCGCGATAGCCCTGCTCGGCCACGGTTGGCAACTGCGGGAACTGGCGCAGGCGGGTATTGCCGGTCACGCCGAGCAGCTTGATCGTCTTGGCAGCCACATGCGCCTGCACCGCCGCATAGCTGGAGAAAAATACGTCGACTTCATTGGACAGTACAGCCTGCACCGCCGGTCCACCGCCCTTGTACGGCACGTGGAGAAAGCGCACGCCGGCCTCGGTCGCCAGCGCCTCGGCGGCGAGCTGGTTAAGGCTGCCGATGCCGGAGGACGCATAGTGGATGCTCTCCGGCTTTTGCCGCGCCATGGCGACAAGTTCCTTCACGTTGGACGCGGGCAACGACGGGTTGGCCGCGATCACCAGCGGAAAACGCACCAGCTGCGAGATCGGCGTGAAGTCGCGGAAGGTGTCGTAGGGCAGGTTCTTGTAGGCAAACGGGTTGATGGCATGGGTGTCGAACGCCATCAACAGCGTGGTACCGTCCGGCTTGGCCCGGGCCACGGTATTCGACGCAATCAGGCCACCAGCGCCTGGCTTGTTGTCGATCACCACCGTCTGCCCGAGCCCGCTCTTAAGGCCAGGCTGCAGTTGGCGCGCGACGATATCGACGCTGCCACCCGGAGGGAACGGCAACACCATGGCGATCGGACGGCCGGACGCACCTGTCGTGGCATCGCCACCCAGGGCAGCCAGCCCAGGCACCGGAATCAGGGGCATCGCGCCAAGCGGCAGCGATTTGAGCAGCAGGCGGCGCTGCCGCGAGCGTTGGGATTGGGACATCGGGTACTCAGACGGATGGCGGGAACACAACTGCGGTACGCAGCCGCACCCGGCCAAAACAAAAGGGCGGCATCGCTGCCGCCCTGTATTTTGCCCGAGGATAGCACGAATTGCAGGCAAGGTCCGCTCTGCCCGCCCCTCGCGCTTCGTCCTAGACTTCCACCTTCTCGTTTTCCGGCGCTTCCGGCGGTTCCGCGGCAGCCTCGGCAAAGTCCAGCTTGATCTGGTCCTGCTCGTCGAGATCCACCACGACCCGGCCACCGGACACCAGCTTGCCGAACAGCAGTTCGTCAGCCAGCGCCTTGCGGATCAGGTCCTGGATCAGGCGCTGCATCGGCCGCGCGCCCATCAGCGGGTCGAAGCCCTTCTTGGCCAGGAACTTGCGCAGATGGTCGCTGAAGCTGGCCTCCACCTTCTTCTCGTGAAGCTGCTCCTCAAGCTGCATCAGGAACTTGTCGACCACGCGCAGGATGATCTCCTCGTCAAGCGAGCGGAAGCTGATGATGGCATCCAGCCGGTTACGGAACTCCGGCGTGAACATGCGCTTGATGTCGACCATCTCGTCGCCCTGCTCGCGCGAGGACGTGAAGCCGATGGTGGCCCGGTTCATGGTTTCCGCTCCCGCATTGGTGGTCATGATGATGATCACGTTGCGGAAATCGGCACGGCGGCCGTTGTTATCGGTCAGCGCGCCATGGTCCATCACCTGCAGCAGGATATTGAAGATATCCGGATGCGCCTTCTCGATTTCGTCCAGCAGCAGCACGCAGTGCGGCTTCTTGGTAACGGCCTCGGTCAAGAGGCCGCCCTGGTCAAAGCCCACATATCCCGGCGGCGCGCCGATCAGCCGGCTCACCGCGTGGCGTTCCATGTATTCGGACATGTCGAAGCGCAGCAACTCGATGCCCATGATGAAGGCGAGTTGCTTGGCCACTTCGGTCTTGCCCACACCGGTCGGGCCGGAGAACAGGAAGGAGCCGATCGGCTTGTCCGTCTTGCCCAGGCCCGCGCGCGACATCTTGATGGCCGAAGCCAGCGCCTCGATGGCCGGCTCCTGGCCGAACACCACGGATTTCAGGTCGCGGTCCAGGGTCTGCAGCTTGCTGCGGTCGTCCTGGTTGACACTCTGCGGCGGGATGCGGGCAATGCGCGAGACGATGTCCTCGATCTCGCCCTTGCCGATGGTCTTCTTCTGCTTGGACTTCGGCAGGATGCGCTGGGCCGCACCGGCCTCGTCGATCACATCGATGGCCTTGTCAGGCAGGTGGCGGTCGGTGATGAAGCGTGCCGACAGCTCGGCCGCCGCGGTCAGAGCCGCCGCTGCGTACTTGACGCCATGGTGCTCTTCGAAGCGCGACTTCAGGCCGCGCAGGATCTGCACGGTCTGGTCGACCGACGGCTCCACCACGTCGATCTTCTGGAAACGGCGCGACAGGGCCGCGCGTCCAGCGTCCCGCCCGAAGCGGCGCCCGCGCCGATCAGCGTGTGGATCTCGTCGATGAACAGGATCGCGTTCGGATTGTCCTTGAGCGACTTGAGCACGCCTTTCAGGCGCTGCTCGAAGTCCCCGCGGTACTTGGTGCCGGCCAGCAGGGCGCCCATGTCGAGCGAGTACACGACCGCCTTTTCCAGGATGTCGGGCACTTCGTTCTTGGTGATGCGCCAAGCCAGGCCTTCGGCGATCGCGGTCTTGCCGACCCCGGCCTCGCCCACCAGCAGCGGGTTGTTCTTGCGGCGGCGGCACAGCACCTGGACCACCCGCTCGACCTCGCTTTCGCGCCCGATCAGCGGATCGATCTTGCCGGCCTTGGCCAGCGTGTTCAGGTTCTGGGTGAACTGCTCTAGCGGGCTTTCCTTGCCATCGCCGCCTTCGCCCTCGGCCGTGCCGTCGCCATGCTTGGCGGGCTCGGCCTGGTCCTTGCGGATGCCATGGCTGATGAAATTGACCACATCCAGCCGGGTCACGCCCTGCTGCTGGAGGTAGTACACCGCGTGCGAGTCCTTCTCGCCAAAAATCGCCACCAGGACATTGGCCCCGGTCACTTCCTTCTTGCCGTTGGAAGTGGACTGGACATGCATGATGGCGCGCTGGATGACGCGCTGGAAGCCAAGCGTAGGCTGGGTATCCACCTCGTCGGTGCCAGGCACCACGGGCGTGTTGTCCGCGATGAAGTTCTTCAGACTGGTGCGCAAATCCTCAATATTGGCTGCGCAGGCGCGCAAGACTTCCGCTGCCGTGGGGTTGTCAAGCAACGCCAGTAGCAGGTGCTCCACGGTTATAAACTCGTGGCGTGCCTGCCGGGCTTCAACAAACGCCATGTGCAGGCTGACTTCCAATTCTTGCGCAATCATGCTTCCTCCATCACGCACTGCAACGGATGACCCGCCTGCCGTGCGTGGGTTGACACCAGCTCGACCTTCGTTGCCGCGATATCCCTGGTATAGATGCCGCAGACCCCCTTACCCTCCCGGTGGACGGTCAACATGATCTGCGTTGCCGTCTCCCGGTCCCTGCTGAAATACTGCTGCAGGATCATCACGACAAACTCCATCGGGGTGAAGTCGTCATTCAGCAGCAACACCTTGTACATGGCGGGCGGTTTGAGCGCCTGCTCTTTCCGCTCCAGTACGGTGCCTGCTTCGCGTTGTGGGACATTTGCCAGCCGTGTAGCCATGGCTTTATTCTAACCCTTACGCACAACTCTGCAATTTGGGGAAAAGACGCCGGATTCAAGAGGCCGATGCAGCGGCCATCCAAATTCCGGAGATGCCGAAGGCATCCGGGTTCACCTCAGAGGCCACCTTGCGGGCCACCTCATGGGGCGCGCGGCATCGCCGTACGCCCGTCCCCTCCAAAATACCACCTACAGCCGTTCCTTTCCCGCCACACCCTACCGGGAGTGGGGAATCTGCCAACTTGACACTGCGCAGGTTTGACAGAAGAATCGTTCGCACATTCACGTCCGGTTAAGCGAGCCAAGCAATAATCCGGATTGAGTGATCCGTGAGCAGGGAGGCCCACGAACCCAGCGGCGGCGAGTCAGCACATAAACTGGCCGCCACGCGGTGTCCGCACAGTCGTACCTCTGCGCCCGATCCGGTTTGATCCGGCCAGCGCGCGAGAACACTAGCCGGGCACCCACTGGCCGCGGCGCTTTCCCCCGCTCGTATCCTGCTTTTTTTGTTGGGGGAGTTTATGGCAAGCGGTATCGTCAAATGGTTCAATGACGCCAAGGGCTTTGGGTTCATCAAGCCGGACGACGGCGAAGAAGAACTGTTTGCGCACTTTTCGGCCATCCAGATGAATGGCTTCAAGACCCTGAAAGAGGGTCAGCGCGTATCCTTCGAAATCATCCAGGGCCCCAAGGGCAAACAAGCCACGAATATCCAGGATCACGCCTGAAGATTCGGTGCGCGGCCGCACCAGCCGGTAGAGCTTGAGGCGGCCACGACAGGATGCGGGGGATCATCCCCGGAACGGGATCGGCCTGCCCCGCCCCAAAGCAAGCAGGCTGAACAGCAGTACGTAACGCATCCGACAAAAAGCCCGGTCAGGTCAATGCCGGGCTTTTTGTTTGCCTGCTCGACGTTCGCGTCTGTGCGCCAGCCATGCAAAACCGGTTGTTTTTGGCGCTTTTTTGGCCGATTCGCGCGCGATTCTGGCTGTTTGTTGCTTACCCAAACATTTTGGCATGTGTGCTTGCACGTCGGACATCGACTCGCAGTGCCGACTGCTATCCGACTGGCAGCGAGGGGAGAAATGCTGCGATACGAGAGCACTCGCCCGGCGTAACCCAATGGGTTGCACTTTACCCATGAACCGCTAAAGGGCGGCTTCGCCATACAAAAAAACCCCGGAGACCGCTGAGTCACCGGGGTTTTTGATTCAGGCCGGTATGGCCCGAACCATGATCACATGTTGTCGATCAACACCTGCCCAAAGCCTGAGCACGAAACCTGCGTCGCGCCTTCGAGCAGGCGGGCGAAGTCGTACGTGACCTTCTTCGACAGGATGGACTTCTCCATCGAGGCAATGATCAGGTCGGCGGCTTCGGTCCAGCCCATGTGGCGCAGCATCATTTCGGCGGAGAGGATTTCGGAACCCGGGTTCACGTAGTCCTTGCCTGCATACTTCGGTGCGGTGCCGTGGGTGGCTTCGAACATGGCCACGGAGTCCGACAGGTTGGCACCCGGGGCAATGCCGATGCCGCCAACTTGCGCGGCCAGCGCGTCGGAGATGTAGTCGCCGTTCAGGTTCAGCGTGGCGATCACCGAGTATTCGGCCGGGCGTAGCAGGATCTGCTGCAGGAAGGCGTCGGCGATGGCGTCCTTGATGACGATTTCGCGGCCGGTCTTCGGGTTCTTGAATTTGCACCACGGGCCGCCGTCGATCAGCTCGGCGCCGAACTCCTGCTGTGCCAGCTCGTAGGCCCAGTCACGGAAGCCACCTTCGGTGAACTTCATGATGTTGCCCTTGTGCACGATGGTCACCGACGGCTTGTCGTTGTCGATCGCGTACTGGATGGCCTTGCGCACCAGGCGTTTGGTGCCTTGCTTGGAAACCGGCTTGACGCCGATGCCCGAGGTATCCGGGAAACGGATCTTCTTCACGCCCATTTCGTTCTGCAGGAAGGCGATCAGCTTCTTGGCCTGCTCGCTCTCCGCTTCCCACTCGATGCCGGCGTAGATGTCTTCCGAATTCTCGCGGAAGATCACCATGTCGATCTTTTGCGGCTCGCGCACCGGCGAGGGCACGCCCTTGAAGTACGCCACCGGACGCAGGCAGACGTACAGGTCCAGTTGCTGGCGCAGCGCCACGTTGAGCGAGCGGATGCCGCCGCCAACCGGGGTGGTGAGCGGGCCCTTGATGGACACCACGTAGTCCTTCAGGACTTCCAGGGTTTCTTCAGGCAGCCACACGTCAGGGCCATACACCTTGGTCGACTTCTCGCCGGCGTAGATCTCCATCCAGGAGATCTTGCGCTTGCCGCCGTAGGCCTTGGCCACGGCCGCGTCGACCACCTTGATCATCACCGGGGTGATATCCAGGCCCGTACCGTCGCCTTCGATGAATGGAATGATCGGATTGTCCGGAACATTCAGCGAAAAATCCTGGTTGACCGTGATCTTTTCGCCGGCCGGAACCTTGATGTGTTGATACATGACGTCTCCAGTACGGAACGGGGGGGTTGCAACGAGCCGCCGGATTCGTGACCAGACGGCGAGATTTGGATGGCGCGCGGGCATTTTAACGGCGATCGGCGCAGGGGCGATGCCGCAGCGCACCACGCGCTGCGCTGCGCGGCTATGCGCCACACGCATATTGGTCTTATATAAGACATAAGACCATTTCGTATTATGCAGCAAATTTTCATCATCCGCCATCCTGGCCGGGCCCGCGCCGCCCTGCGGGCTGCGGCATACTGACGCCCTTAGCGCGCCTGCCCGCGCGCCAGGCTCCAATACTCTCGATGACGTTGATCGCACTGAACAAACCCTTCGGCACCATGAGCCAGTTCTCCGCTCACCCGTCGCGCCCGACTCTCGCCGACTGCGTGCAGCGGCCCGGCGTGTATCCGGCGGGAAGGCTCGATGCCGATAGCGAGGGCCTGCTGCTGCTGACCGATGATGGCATCCTGCAGGCCCGCATCGCCGATCCCCACCACAAGCTGCCCAAGACCTATCTGGCCCAGGTTGAAAACGTGCCGGGCGAAGCCGCCCTGGCGCAACTGCGCGATGGCGTCGACCTCGGGGACTTCCGCACGCTGCCGGCGCGAGCGCGCTGCATCGACGAGCCGGGGTTCCTGTGGCCACGCAATCCGCCGGTGCGATTTCGCGCCGCCATCCCGACCCAATGGCTGGAACTCGAGATCCGCGAGGGCAAGAACCGGCAGGTACGCCGCATGACCGCGGCAGTAGGCTTTCCAACCTTGCGCCTGGTGCGCGTGCAAATTGGCGCGCTCGACCTGCGCACGCTCGGACTCGCGCCGGGGCAATGGTGCGAGATCGACCCGAGCGCGCTCGGCCTGGAAGCCGCGGCCGCGCCACGCCCCCGCGCGATCGTGCGCGGAGGCGGAGCGGGGTCGGCAACCCGCCCGGCGGAGCGGCGCCAAGCGCGCCCTCGCGCAAAAAGTTACAAAAATTAACAAGTCGCGGGTCAACGGCTCACCACCTCGTTTCGTTTTTGACACTGACGCGTCGCATACGAGTCAACTCTTCCGAATCGATTTACCTTCGAGGTAGTTAAGCATGAACAAACTGATCGCTGCTCTGGTTGCCGGCCTGTTCGCCACCGGCGTTTTCGCCCAAGCCGCCGCACCCGCGCCGGCAGCCCCGGCAGCCCCGGCTGCTGCAGCGCCTGCCGCCGAAGCACCGGCTGCAAAGCCCGCGACGAAGAGCACCAAGAAGTCCAAGAAGCACGCTCACAGCAAGACCAAGGCTGCTCCGGCTGCCAAGGCCGACGCTGCTGCAACGAAGTAAGAGTTTGCAGGCAGGCCGGGCTTTGCGCCCGGCAAGCAAGGCAGGTTGCCCTCAAGGCGCCTGCCTTTTTTCTTGCCCGCGACAATCAGGCCTGCCGCAACGAAGTGGAATATTTGTCCGTGCCGCTCGCGCGGTAGCTGCGCTATGCTGGCGGCTGTCCCGTACCCGTCATTCGCTGCTCCAACTCATGCGCCCTTTCCTCAAGAACCTGCTCGTCGGCAGCTGCGCCCTCGCCGCCATGGCCGCCGCCTGCGCCCAGTCCCCGGCCAGCTTGCCGGTCAGGCAACTCACCGCTGGCATGTACGCGATCAAGGCGGAAATCGCCGCCACGCCGGACGCCCGCGAGCTCGGCCTGATGTACCGCAAGACCATGCCCGCCAACGAGGGCATGCTGTTCGTGTTCGACGAGAAAGCCGGACACTGCTTCTGGATGAAGAATACCGACCTGCCACTGTCGATCGCCTTCCTGGCCGATGACGGGTCCATCGTCAATATTGAAGACATGGCGCCCCAGACCGAGGACAACCACTGCCCGCGCGCGGCCGTGCGCTACGCGCTGGAGATGAACAAGGGCTGGTTTGCGCAGAAGGGCCTGAAGGCCGGCGCGAAGATCGGCGGCCTGCCGCAGGCGCGCTAAGGAAAGAGGCAGGCGCGCGGCAGCATGGCTGCCGCGCCTGCCGGCGACGAGATCAGTCGCGGAAGTTGTTGAAGTCCAGCGGTGCTTCGGGGACGTCCTTGCGCAGCAGCGCGATCACGCTCTGCAGATCGTCGCGCTTGGTGCCCGTGACACGCACCGCGTCACCCTGGATGCTGGCCTGCACCTTGATCTTGCTGTCCTTGATCATCTTGACGATCTTCTTTGACAGATCGCCGGTGACGCCCTTCTTGATGGTGATGACCTGCTTGACCTTGTCGCCACCGATGCGCTCGGTCTTGCCGTAATCGAGGAAGCGCACGTCGACATTGCGCTTGGCCATCTTGCTGATCAGCACGTCCTTGACCTGGCCGAGCTTGAAATCGTCATCGGCGAAGGCGGTGAGCTCGTTCTCCTTGTGCTCGACCCGCGAATCCGAACCCTTGAAGTCGAAACGGTTCGTGATTTCCTTGTTGGCCTGCTCGACCGAGTTCTTCACCTCGATCATGTTCGCTTCGCACACTACGTCAAACGACGGCATTGCATTCTCCTTGTCTTGCTGCGTGTTGCTGTGTATTGCCACTTGCCCGCATGGTCCTGCGGGCCTTGTCCTGCGCGCACGCCGGCTGGCGGCGGCGCTTACGTATAATCCAGCCTACCCTGCAGTCCGGTGCCGTCGACCACGGCGGCCGCTTCACCTTTCCCTTGCATGGCAGATTTCCTCGAATTTTATCCCCTGCGCCGCCACAATACATTCGGATTCGACGTGCGCGCGCGCTTTGCCGTGCACGTGCGCAGCGAAGCCGACCTGCTGGCGGCCCTGGCCGATCCCCGCGCCCAGGGCCTGCCGCTGGTTGTGCTCGGCGGCGGCAGCAATGTGGTGCTGACGCAGGACCTCGACGCGCTGGTGCTGTTGATGGAGATCCCTGGCTACGCGGTGGCCACCGGCGCCGACGCCCACCTGGTGACGGCCGGCGCCGGCGAGAACTGGCATGCGCTGGTCTGCCGCACCATCGCCGACGGCTTCCCGGGCCTGGAAAACCTGGCCCTGATCCCCGGCACCGCAGGCGCCGCGCCGATCCAGAACATTGGCGCCTATGGCGTGGAGCTGCGCGAGCGCTTCTACAGCCTGCGCGCATTTGACCGGCACGGCGGCGAATTCGTCTGCCTGACGCTGGCGCAATGCCGGTTCGCCTACCGCGACAGCCTGTTCAAGCAGGAGGGCCGAGACCGCTACATCATTACCGCGGTCACGCTGCGCCTGCCGCTGCCTTGGCAGCCAGTGCTGGGCTATGCGGAACTGGCGCGCGAGCTGGCCACGGAGGGTGCTGCGGCGGCGCCTACGGCGCACGGTATCCGCGACGCCGTGATTGCGATCCGCTCGCGCAAGCTGCCAGACCCTGCACAGGTCGGCAATGCCGGCAGCTTCTTCAAGAACCCGGTGGTGAGCGCCGGGCAGCGCGACGCGTTGCTGGTGCAGTATCCCAACCTGGTCAGCCATGCGCAGCCCGACGGCAGCTACAAGCTGGCTGCCGGCTGGATGATCGATCAGTGCGGATTCAAGGGCTTGAGCGACGGCCCGGTGGGCGTCTACGGCAAGCAGGCCCTGGTGCTGGTGCACCACGGCGGCGGCACCGGAGCCGCACTGCTGGCGCTGGCCAACCGCATCGCCGATGCGGTGCAGGCCCGCTTCGGCGTGCGCATCGAGCCCGAGCCGGTGGTGCTTTAAGCCACGCGGCACGGGGGCCGGCCTGCTTTGCCTGGCTCAGGCGAAGTGGCAGACGTAGTCCAGCGTTTCGGTCACTTCGATATCGAAGCTGCTGTCGCCGGGCACGTTGAACTGCTGGCCGGCGCCATAGGTATGCCACTGGTCTTCGCCAGCCAGCTTCACGCGGCACACGCCACCATTGATTTCCATGATTTCCGGAGCGCCCGTGCTGAAGGTCAGCGCGGCGGGGAAAATCACGCCCAGCGTCTTGCGGGTGCCGTCCGGGAACAGCACGGTGTGGCTCACGCACTTGCCGTCGAAGTACAGGTTGGCTTTCTTGACGACGGATACGTTGTCGAACTGGCTCACGCTATTTCTCCTTGATGCTCTTGGTTCTGAATGACTGAATCGGGAATATCGGCGGGCAAGGCGGCGCAAAAAAGGGGCCATGACGGCCCCTCTTCTGTTGCATGCCTGCAGTCTGGCTTACTCGCCGCGCTGGCGGCGAGCGTTTTCGGCGATGCGCATGCGCAGCGCGTTCAGCTTGATGAAGCCGCCGGCGTCGGCCTGGTTGTAGGCACCGCCGTCATCGTCGAAGGTCGCGATGGTCTTGTCGAACAGGGTGTCCTTGGAATCGCGGGCGACCACGATCACATTGCCCTTGTACAGCTTGACGCGGACCCAGCCGTTGACCTTGGCCTGGGTGTGGTCGATCAGCACTTGCAGCGCACGGCGCTCCGGGCTCCACCAGTAGCCGTTGTAAATCAGGCTGGCGTAGCGCGGCATCAGGTCGTCCTTCAGGTGAGCCACTTCGCGGTCGAGCGTGATCGACTCGATAGCGCGGTGGGCCTTCAGGATGATGGTGCCGCCAGGGGTTTCGTAGCAACCGCGGCTCTTCATGCCGACGTAGCGGTTCTCCACCAGGTCGAGGCGGCCGATGCCGTGCTTGCCGCCCAGGCGGTTCAGCTCGGTCAGCACTTCGGCCGGCGTCATGCGCTTGCCGTTCAGGCCAACGATGTCGCCACCCTCGAACTCGACGTCCAGGTATTCGGCCGCATCCGGTGCGTTCTCCGGCGACACAGTCCAGCGCCACATGTCTTCCTCGGCCTCGGCCTTGGGGTCTTCCAGGTGGCGGCCTTCGAAGGAGATGTGCAGCAGGTTGGCGTCCATCGAGTACGGAGCGCCGCCCTTCTTGTGCTTCATGTCGATTTCGATGCCGGCCTTTTCTGCATAGGTCAGCAGCTTCTCGCGCGACAGCAGATCCCACTCGCGCCACGGGGCGATGACCTTCACGCCCGGCTCCAGGCCGTAGTAGCCCAGTTCGAAGCGAACCTGGTCGTTGCCCTTGCCGGTAGCGCCGTGCGACACAGCGTCGGCGCCGGTGCTGCGCAGGATTTCGATCTGGCGCTTGGCGATCAGCGGACGCGCGATCGAGGTGCCGAGCAGGTACTCGCCTTCATAGACGGCATTGGCACGGAACATCGGGAAGACGAAGTCGCGCACGAACTCTTCGCGCAGGTCGTCGATGAAGATGTTTTCCGGCTTGATGCCGAACTTGAGCGCCTTCTGGCGTGCAGGTTCGAGTTCCTCGCCCTGGCCAATGTCGGCGGTAAAGGTGACCACCTCGCACTGATAGGTGTCTTGCAGCCACTTCAGGATCACCGAAGTGTCCAGCCCGCCGGAGTAGGCGAGCACGACTTTCTTGATATCGCTCATGTTCGACTCGATGCGAAAAGTAAGCGCGGCCAGCCACAAGGCCAGTCACGCGAGAAAAAGGGATGCGGAAAAACCGCTATTTTGACACGTCCGCCCCGGCTTGGGCGGCACTTGGCGAGCCGGGCGGGCATGGAGGCACCGGATCGGCGCACCGCATGTGCGCCAAACGTGGCGCCACCCCGCCTGCGGTCAGTAACGCCCGCAGAGCAGGTATTCCATCAGCGCCTTCTGCACATGCAGGCGGTTCTCGGCCTCTTCCCAGACCACGCTCTTGGGGCCATCGATCACGGCGGCCTCGACTTCCTCGCCGCGGTGGGCAGGCAGGCAGTGCATGAACAGCGCATCGTCGCCGGCGCGATCCATCATGGCGGTGGTCACCATCCAGTTCTGGAAGGCGCGCTTGCGCGCGTCGTTCTCGGCCTCGTAGCCCATGCTGGTCCACACGTCGGTGGTGACCAGGTCGGCACCCTGGCAGGCGGTCAGCGGATCGTCGAACACCTTGACCAGGTGAGCGGCCGTTGCCGGCACCATGGCCGGATCGAGCTGGTAGCCGGGGGGCGCGGAGAAATGGAACGTGAAGCCGAGGCGCTCTGCCGCCTGGATCCAGGTGTAGGCCATGTTATTGGCATCACCGATCCATGCGACGGTCTTGCCGCGGATGCTGCCGCGCTGCTCGATGTACGTGAAGACATCGGCCAGCACCTGGCAGGGATGGTATTCGTTGGTCAGCCCGTTGATCACCGGCACCCGCGAATGCGCAGCGAATCGCTCGATGATTTCCTGGCCGAAGGTGCGGATCATGATGATGTCGACCATGCGCGAGATCACCTGCGCCGCATCCTCGATCGGCTCGCCGCGCCCCAGTTGCGAGTCGCGGGTGTTGAGGAAAACGGCGTGGCCACCGAGCTGGTGGATGCCGGCCTCGACCGACAAGCGCGTACGAGTCGAGTTTTTCTCGAAGATCATGGACAGCGTGCGGTCGTGCAGCGGATGCCATGTCTCGTAGTTCTTGAACTTGGTCTTCAGAATCCGTGCGCGGTCCAGCAGGTACTCGTACTCGTCGGGAGTCAGGTCGCTGAACTGGAGGTAATGCTTGATCGAAGTTGGGCTCATAAAACAAAGAAGGCGGCTCGGTGGTGGCATGCCGCCATGAAGGGTTCATGACCTGGCCATGCCGCGGAGCCGCCTTTCGCGTCGCTTACGCAATTTAACTGTAAGAATCATAAGGGATTATTGTGGCTTTGGCGAGCGTGCGCGGCACCTCGCCCGGCACGGAGGCTTATGCGCCAGTCTTATATAAGATATAATACTGGCTGATTCACGCGGGGCCCGGCATACCCATGCCACAGCCCGCTGCCGGCATCAAAAGTGCCCCCGCCGACACCGACGCCCCCGCCGCCACGGCCGGAATGAAACGAACCAATCGTTTCCTGGCCGCGTCAAACGGGCTTCCGTTTGGTCAGTCTGGCGGGTTTACCGTCGAGTCACCCGTCTTATCCCCGCAGTCCCATGAATCCCACAGTTCGCGAATACTTCATCCAAGGCATCACCAAGGAAGGCAAGACCTTCCGCCCAAGCGACTGGGCTGAACGACTGTGCGGCGTGATGGCGCAATTCCGCCCCGAGGGCGACACCGGCGATCCCCGCATTACTTACTCACCTTACGTGCGGCCGGTGATGGCCGGCGGGTTGAAGAGCGTGGTGGTCGATGCGCGGCTGCGCGACATCGAGCCCAAGGCGCTCGACTTCGTACTCAACTTTGCCCGCGACAACAACCTGCAACTGGTCGAAGCCTGCTCGCTGGAGTGAGCCGGTTCCACGCGCTGAAGCTGCGGCCATGCCGCGGCCAGCCGCAAGCGCCATCGGGACCCGCCAAAGCCAAAGCCAAAGCGACAAAAGCAAAAGCCAAGGCAACAAGGACCAAGGCACACAGGGGATAGGACGTGACACGCCACCGAAGCAGCGCGACCACGCGCAATGGCCGGCGAACAGCCGGAAGGTGCCCGGCTTGCGCCCGGCACCAGTGCCTATGTCAGGCAGCCATCGACTTGATAGCCGACGACAGGCGCGACTTGTGGCGCGCAGCCTTGTTCTTGTGCACGATCTTCTTGTCGGCGATAGCGTCGATGATCGATTGCGAGTTCTTGAAGATCTCGGCAGCAGCAGCCTTGTCGCCGGCTTCGATTGCCTTGCGAACAGCCTTCACTGCGGTACGCAGACGCGAACGCAGGCTGGAGTTGTGGGCGTTCTGGGCGACGGCCTGGCGCGCGCGCTTGCGAGCTTGTGCGGAATTTGCCATTTAAGTAGATTTCCTGAATTCAGATGCGTGCCCGACGGAAGGACGGAGCAAACCGCGGACACAATTAAGTGCACATCAAGCGACCCGGGATGCACTGGCACACGAATCCGGAACGCAACTAGCCTTGTGAATCGGCAATTATACACACAAGAAAAAGCGGCTGGCAAGCCGAGCCACGCCTCATCTAAGGCGGGGTGACGCAAAGGCCGATATAACCACGCTGCTGCCGCCACCCCTTGCCGCCGAATCATCTTGAACCTGCTCAAAGCGCTCGCCACCATCAGCAGCCTGACGATGCTGTCGCGCATCACGGGCCTCATCCGCGAGATCCTGATCGCGCGCGCCTTCGGTGCCTCGGACATGACCGACGCCTTCAACGTGGCGTTTCGCATCCCCAACCTGCTGCGCCGGATCTTCGGCGAGGGCGCGTTCTCGCAAGCCTTCGTGCCAATCCTGGGTGAATACCACAGCAAGCGCGGCGAGACCGAGACCCGCGCACTGATCGATGCTGTTGCCACGGTCATGACCTGGGTCCTGATGGGCGTCTCGCTGCTTGGCGTGATCGGCGCGCCGGTAGTCATGATGGTGGTCGCCACGGGCTTTCGCCAGCATGGCGGCGAAACCTATGACGCCGCGGTCTTCATGACACGCGTGATGTTTCCCTACATCGGCCTGATCTCGCTGGTGGCGCTGGCCTCCGGCATCCTGAACACCTGGCGCCGCTTTGCCATGCCGGCCTTCACCCCGGTGCTGCTCAATCTCTGCCTGATCATTGCCGCGCTGTTTGTCGGCCCGCATATGGCGCAGCCAATCTACGCGCAGGCCTGGGGCGTGCTGGTGGGCGGCATCCTGCAACTGGCGGTGCAGGTTCCGGCGCTCCGGCGCCTGGGCGTGATGCCGCGCCTGCGCTACAACCTGCGCGCGGCCTGGGCCGAACCCGGTGTGCGCCGCGTCATGCGGCAGATGGCGCCGGCGCTGCTGGCGGTCTCGGTGGCCCAGATCAGCCTGATCATCAATACCAATATTGCCTCGCGCCTGGCCGCCGGCAGCGTGTCCTACCTGACCTATGCCGACCGCCTGATGGAGTTCCCGACCGCGCTGCTGGGCGTGGCGCTGGGCACCATCCTGCTGCCGAGCCTGTCGAAAGCCAGCGCCGAGGAAAACCGGGCCGAATACTCCGGACTGCTGGATTGGGGTCTGCGCCTGACCTTCCTGCTGGCCGTGCCGTGCGCGGTCGGGCTGTTTGTATTCGGAGCGCCGCTCACGGCGGTGCTGTTCAACTACGGCAAGTTCGACGCCCATGCGGTGGAGATGACCCGCCAGGCCCTGGTCTCCTACGGCATCGGCCTGCTGGGACTGATCCTGATCAAGATCCTAGCGCCGGGCTTCTACGCCCGCCAGGACATCCGCACCCCGGTCAAGATTGCCCTGCTGGTGCTGGTGATCACGCAGTTGTCCAATTACGTCTTCGTGCCGCGCTTTGGCCATGCGGGCCTGGCGCTGTCGATCAGCTTCGGCGCCACCGTCAACGCGCTGCTGCTGTTCCTGGGCCTGCGCAAGCGTGGCTTCTACTCGCCGGCCAAGGGCTGGTGGCTGTTCCTGGCCCAGTTGCTGACCGCCGTCACACTGCTGGCCGGCATGCTGCTGTGGTTCGCCCGCAACTTCGACTGGGTCGCGCTGGGCGCCACGCCACTGTTGCGTATCGCCCTGCTGGCCTCGTGCCTGGTACTTGCGGCAGTCGTCTACTTCGGTACACTGTGGCTCATGGGGCTGAGATACTCCGCTTTCAAGCGGAGAGCCGGCTAACAAGCCCCCGCCTGCCAAACCGCCCTTCCCGCCAGCGCCAGACGGCGCCGGCCAAGGGGTGCGGCAGTGCGCGGTGCAGGGTCAAGGCTACTGAGGTTGTGTCAAAATGAGACGAAGCGGTTCTGCCCAGGCGCGCGACCGCGGACGGTACCAATGCACTGTCCGGGAATGCACGTCACGCCGCCAGCCTCCAACTGGAACAGCCGCCAGGCCGCATTCAGGAAAGCTGCAATGACAACCACGAAAGTCCTGGATTACTTTGCCAGTCTCGTGGCAGATGAGAACGGTATCCCGCTTACCGAGACCGTGCTCTCGATCGCCCAGGACGCCTATCCGGACCTGGACCTGCAGGCCGAGCTCGCAGCGCTCGACATGCTCGCGGTACGCCTGAAGCGCCGCGTCGCCGACGGCACGCCGGCCATCCAGCGCATGCGCCTGCTCAATCATTTCTTCTACCGCGACCTGGGCTTCGGCGCCAACGCGAACGACTACTACGACCCCGACAACTCGTACCTGAACGTCGTGCTCAAGCAGCGCCGCGGCATCCCGATTTCGCTTGCGGTGCTCTATATGGAACTGGGCCAGCACATCGGGCTGCCGCTCAAGGGCGTGTCCTTCCCCAACCATTTCCTGGTGCGGATGTCGATTCCGGCCGGCGAGGTGGTGGTGGACCCGCTCACCGGCGAGACCTTGTCCAAGGAGCAGTTGCAGGAGATGCTCGACCCGCACCTGGAGCGCGAGGGCATTGCTGACCCCAACGAGGTGCCGCTGGGCCTGTTCCTGCAGGTGGCCAGCCACCGCGAGATCGTGGCGCGCGTGCTGCGCAATCTCAAGTCGATCTATCTGCAGGAGTCGCGCTGGCAGCGCTTGCTGGCGGTGCAGAACCGCCTGGTGATCCTGCTGCCCGGCTCGATCGAGGAAGTGCGTGACCGCGGGCTGGCTTATGCCAACCTGGAGTGCTTCCGCCCGGCGCTGGCGGACCTGGAAGCCTATGTGATAGCGCGCCCGGATGCGGCCGACACCACCCAGATCCGCGACCGCATGCCGGCGCTGCGCATGATGAGCCGCAGCGTCAGCTGATGCGCAAGCCGGGGCAGGCCGTGGCCCGCCCCACCGGCTCAGGAAGGACGGCGCTTGGCCCCCCGCACGAGCTTCCATAGCCCGCCCAGCACCAGCGGCACCACCGCCGCGCCGATGCCCGCCAGCACGATCAGGTTCAGGTACTGCTTGATGAACGGCAGGTTGCCGAAGAAGTAGCCGGCAAACACCAGGCCCAGCACCCAGGCCGCCGCGCCGATCACGTTGAACAGCTGGAACTTGGCGAAGGTCATCTGCGACACGCCGGCCACGAACGGCGCGAAGGTACGCACGATCGGCAGGAACCGCGCCATCACCAGCATCTTGCCGCCATGGCGCTCATAAAAATCGTGGGTCTTGCGCAGCGCCTGCTGGTCAAGAAAGCGCCAATGCCCGTCGAACACCTTCGGGCCGACCCAGCTTCCCACGAAGTAGTTGACCGTATTGCCGCCAATCGCCGCCACCAGCAGCAGGCCGACCAGCGCCCACTCGTTCATGGCGTGCGTGGCGCAGAAGGCGCCGGCAATAAACAACAGGGAGTCGCCCGGGAGGAAGGGCAGCACGACTAATCCCGTCTCGGCGAACACGATCGCAAAGAGGATGGCGTAGACCCATGCACCGTAGTTCTGGATGACGGTGCCAAGGTATTTGTCGACGTGCAGCAGCATGTCGATGAACTGCAATGCGATATCCAATTCGATCCCCGTTCTCTATTCAGCCGACATCATACAAGACCGGACAGGCGGCAAAGCCACCTTGCCTGGCCACTTTCCACACGCCGGGCGTGCGTCGGCCAAGCGGCGCACCCACGTATAATTCCGCCCATGCCTGCCCAAGCCCCGCACCCCGCCCAGCCGCTCCGTCCCATCCGCCCCCTGCCCGACCAGCTGATCAGCCAGATCGCGGCCGGCGAGGTGGTGGAACGTCCCGCCTCCGTGGTCAAGGAACTGCTGGAGAACGCGCTGGACGCGGGCGCCACCCAGCTCAATATCCGCCTCGAGAGGGGGGCGTGCGCCGCATCGTGATCGCCGACAACGGCTGCGGCATCCCCGCCGCCGAACTGCCGGTCGCGCTGATGCGCCACGCCACCAGCAAGATCGCATCGCTGGGCGAGCTCGAAGCCGTGCTGACCCTGGGCTTTCGCGGCGAGGCGCTGGCCTCGATCGCCTCGGTATCCGAGCTGACCCTGACCAGCCGCACCGCCAGCGATTCGCATGCGATGCAGGTGGTTGCCGACACCGGCGTGGTACAACCCGCATCCGGTGGCGTGGGCACCACCGTGGACGTGCAGCACCTTTACTTCAACACGCCGGCACGCAGAAAGTTCCTGAAAACGGAACAAACTGAGTTTGGCCATTGCCTGGAGATGGTGCGGCGGGCGGCGCTGGCACGCCCGGACGTGGCCATCTCGGTCCATCACAACGGCAAGCCAATGGAGCACTGGAACGCTGGCGACGTCGCCACGCGCACGGGCCAGGTGCTGGGCGCCGACTTCGCCAATGCCCGGCTGCCGCTGGATGAAGAGGCCGGCACCCTGCACTTGTATGGCTTTGCCGGGCTGCCCACCGCGTCACGCGGCCGCCCGGACCAGCAATTCTTCTTCGTCAACGGCCGCTACGTGCGGGACAAGCTGCTGACCCATGCGGTGCGCAGCGCCTATCAGGACGTGCTGCACGGCGACCGCTTCCCCTCCTACGTGCTGTGCCTGGACCTGCCGCCCGAGATGGTGGACGTGAATGTGCACCCGTCCAAGATCGAAGTGCGTTTCCGTGAATCTCGCTCGGTGCACCAGTTTGTCTACCACGCCGTGCAGCGTTGCCTGGCGCGGCAGGCCGGCGAGCAGGGCGACAGCCTGCATACGTCGGTCGACTCGGCCGATGGGGCGGCGGTGGAGCCGCTTGGCGGCGCCGGCGGATTCCCGGGCGCGCGCAGCTTTGGCGGCGGCTCCAGCAGCTCCAGTGGCACCAGCGGCACCAGCGGCACCGCTGGCTTCGGCGGATCGGGCAGGAGCGGCGGCATGGGCGGCGGCGCGAGCCCGCGCCCATGGGTCGACTACACCGCCGCCGCGCGGCAGACCGAGCTCGGCGTGGCGCAGCCCCGGCAGGCGTACCTCGGCATGGTGCGCGACGCGATCCAGCCGGGAGGCGGGTTTTCACGCTCGCCCGCCGCCTACGCGCCGCCGTCCGGCCCGGGCGCCACGCCTCCGGCCTGGCTGGCCGATGCGCAAGCCGCACGCGAGAACGACCCGCCCGGCCTGCTGGACCCGTTGGCCCGCCAGGAACTTCCCGAAGACGAGGCCAGCCCGCTGGGCTATGCCATCGCGCAGCTGCACGGCATCTATGTGCTGGCGCAGAACGCGCGCGGCCTGGTGCTGGTGGATATGCACGCCGCCCACGAGCGCATCCTCTACGAGCAGATCAAGACCGCGCTCGAAGCGCGCGAGCTCGCGGTGCAGTCGCTGCTGATCCCGGTCACGCTCACGGCCAACCCGGTGGAAATCGGCACGGCCGAGGAGCACCAGGAGACCCTTACCCTGCTCGGCTTCGACATCGCGCAGGTCTCACCCACCACGCTGGCGATCCGCGCGATTCCCGCCCTGCTCAAGCAGGCAGACACCGAAGCCCTGGCGCGCGACGTGCTGCGCGACCTGCAAGCCTTCGGCGGCTCGCGCGTGCTGGTCGAGCGCCAGAACGAACTGCTGGCCACGCTGGCTTGCCACAGCGCGGTGCGCGCCAACCGCAAGCTCACGCTGGAAGAAATGAACGCGCTGCTGCGCCAGATGGAGCAGACCGAGCGCGCCGACCAGTGCAATCACGGCCGGCCCACCTGGGTGCAGCTGACCGTGGCCGAGCTCGACCGCCTGTTCCTGCGCGGGCAGTAAGCCGCGTGCCCCACGACTTGATGACAACAGCCTCATCCAGCGGCACCGCCGCAGCCGCATCAGGCCACGCGCCGGTGGTCTGCCTGCTCGGCCCTACCGCCTCCGGCAAGACCGCCGCGGCGCTGGCGCTGGCCGCGCAGACACCGATCGAAATCATCAGCCTGGACTCGGCGCTGGTCTACCGCGAGATGGACATCGGCACCGCCAAGCCCTCGCCCGCCGAACTCGCCGCGGTGCCGCACCACCTGATCGACATCATCGATCCGGCCGACAGCTACTCGGCCGCCCAGTTCGTCACCGACGCCGAGCGGCTGATCGCGGAGATCCGCGCGCGCGGCCGCGAGCCGCTGATCGTCGGCGGCACCATGTTGTACTACAAGGCGCTGACGCAGGGCCTGAATGACCTGCCGCAGGCCGATCCGGCCCTGCGCGCCGAACTGGACGCGCTGGCCGCCGAGCGCGGCTGGCCGGCGCTGCACGCCATGCTGGCCGAGATCGACCCGGTCACCGCGGCGCGCCTCGCACCCAACGATGCGCAGCGCATCCAGCGCGCGCTGGAAATCCACCGCCTGTCCGGCCAGCCCATGTCGGCACTGCTGGCAAGGCAGGCCGACGAACGCACCTTTGCCGGCGCGGCCGACCGCCGTTATCGGGTGATCGCGCTGGAGCCATCCGAGCGCGCCGTGCTGCACGCGCGCATCGCCAAGCGCTACGACGCCATGCTGGCCGGCGGCTTTATCGAGGAAGTGGAACGGCTGCGCGCGCGCGGCGACCTGCAACCCACACTGCCGTCGATCCGCTGCGTCGGCTACCGGCAGGTCTGGGAATACCTCGACGGCGAGACCGATTTCGACACCATGCGCGAACGCGGCCTGGCGGCGACCCGCCAGCTCTGCAAGCGCCAGTTGACCTGGCTGCGCAGCACGCCGGAGCGGGAAGTGGTGGACTGCCTGGCGGCGGACTACGTCTCGCAGGTAGCAAGGCTGGCAAGGATCGGGCAGGCATAGCCGCACCGGGGAACGGGCGTGACCAATCGGCGATAATCTTCGTTTATCTCTTGCCGACAACGTCAATCCCGCCATGTCCTCCACCGAGTTCGTTCTGCGCCCCGCCACTTCCAACGACTGCGAGGCCTTGCTCGCGCTGATCACGGGACTGGCCGAATACGAGAAGCTCACCCACCTGGTCGAAGCCACGCCGGAAAAGCTGCGCGAGGCGCTGTTCGGTACGCGCCCCCATGCCGAGGCCGTGCTGGTGGAGGTCCCCGGCACGCAGGGTCCGCAGGCCGTCGGGTTCGCCTTGTTCTTCCACAATTTCTCGACCTTCCTGGCCAAGCCCGGACTGTATCTGGAAGACCTCTATGTCGACCCCGCCTGGCGCGGCCATGGGCTGGGCAAGGTCCTGCTCAAGCATCTTGCGGCGCTGGCGGTGGAACGCGGCTGCGGCCGCTTTGAATGGAGCGTGCTGGACTGGAACACGCCTTCCATTGATTTCTACCGGGCAATGGGTGCGGACGTGATGCCGGACTGGCGGATTTGCCGGGTGACTGGGGACGCGCTGGCGAAGCTGGGGACGACGGCGTAACGCCGCCGCCCATCGATCGACGGTTTTGGCCTGTCCTGCCGGCTTCGCTCAGCGCCTGGCGGGCATAAAAAACGGCGCATGCCGCAATTGAACACGCGGTGCATTTCGTCGTCGGCCACGTTGCCCTGGGCTTGCAGCCACTGGAACAGCGGCGGCAGGGTCCAGGCGTCGCGCTGCAGCACGGCGGTGACGTTCTGCGCCAGCACGCGCGGCACGTTCTCGGTCAGCCCGCCGCCGGTGATGTGGGCCATGCCCTTGACCGGCAACGTCTCGATCAGCGACAGCAGCGGCTTCACGTAGATGCGGGTGGGCGCCATGATGGCGTCCTGCAGGCGCTGGCCATGGAAGTCGCCGTTCAGGTCCGGCTTGGCCACTTCGATGATCTTGCGCACCAGCGAGTAGCCGTTGGAGTGCGCACCCGACGAGGCCAGGCCCAGCACCACGTCGCCCGGCACGATGGTGGTGCCGTCGATGATGCGGCTTTTCTCCACGGCGCCAACCGCGAAGCCGGCCAGGTCGTACTCGCCATCGGGATACATGCTAGGCATTTCGGCGGTTTCGCCACCGATCAGCGCGCAGCCGGACAGCTCGCAACCATGGGCGATGCCCTTGATCACGGTCGCGGCGGTTTCCACGTCGAGCTTGCCGCAGGCGAAGTAGTCGAGGAAGAACAGCGGTTCGGCGCCCTGCACCAGGATGTCGTTGACGCTCATGGCGACCAGGTCCTGGCCCACGGTGTCGTGGCGGTTGAGCTGGAAGGCCAGCTTGAGCTTGGTGCCCACGCCGTCGGTGCCGGAAACCAGTACGGGCTCCTTGTACTTCTTGGACAACTCGAACAGCGCGCCGAAGCCCCCGATGCCGGCCATCACGCCTTCGCGCATGGTGCGCTTGGCGAACGGCTTGATGCGGTCGACGAGCGCGTCGCCCGCGTCGATATCGACGCCGGCATCGCGGTAGGAGAGGCCTGCCTGGCCGGAAGTGGGGGATGCGCTCATGGGAACCTGCTTTTCCTGGAGTATGAAGTGAGGATTGCGGCGCTCACGACGGCGATTTGCGGCCGCGAGTCCAGTAGAATCCCAATTTTAACGGATACAGGCTTCCGGCTTCCACTTTCCGGTGTCCCGTGCCATTAAGTATGGTCCGCAGCCATTCCCGATGAAGATGATTCCGGCAGCCCCCGGTCATTCTGCCCGCGCCCTACAGGCGGTCAGCGCATGCCGGCCGCGACGCGTTTACCTGACAGATGATTCGCACTAAAAGTAACCGATAAGTCATGTTTCAGCGTCCCAAGCAGCTTTCGCTTGAACTTGGCAGTCCGCCGCCCTCGACCTTCGAGAATTTTTCGTTGCGGTCAACCGCGAGCCGGTGCAGCGCCTGCGCGACCTGGCCACGGCGGTGGCGCAGGAGCGGGCGGCCGACCGCCTGATCTACCTGTGGGGCGAAGTGGGCTCGGGCCGTACCCACCTGCTGCATGCGGTCTGCGACAGCGGCTACCAGGCCGGCATCCGTTGCCGCTACCTGAGCCCGCACCACGCCTTGTCGGACTTCATCTTCGACCCGAGCTGCCAGCTCTACACCGTGGACGACGTGGAGCTGCTCGACGAAGCCCGCCAGATTGCCGTGTTCTCGCTGTACAACGAGGTCCGGGCCCACGTGCGGACCGCCATCGTGGTGGCCGGCAGCCTGGCGCCGCTGGCCATGCCTGTGCGCGAGGACCTGCGCACGCGGCTGGGCTGGGGCCTGGTCTACCAGTTGGCACCGCTGTCGGACGAAGACAAGATGGCGGCGCTGGTGCAGGCCGCGCGCGAGCGCGGGCTGCAGCTTTCGCCGGAAATCCCGCACTGGCTGGTCACGCGCAAATATCGCGACATGCCCAGCCTGATGGCGCTGCTGGACGCGCTCGACACCTATTCACTGGAGCGCAAGCGTGCCGTCACGCTGCCCCTGCTGCGGGAAATGTTCGCCGAACTGCGAGAGTGAGTCCGGGACGGCGCGACAGTGCGCCGCGGCCGGTGGCACGCACCGTGCTTGCCATTGTTGGCATCCTGAGACGTTAAGAAAACCGTCGTAGTCACGTTAATGTAAAATCGCCGCCCATGAATCTGGCATTGTTCGATCTCGACCACACCCTGCTCCCCACCGACAGCGACCACGAATGGGGCCGTTTCCTGGTGCGCCTGGGCGTTGTCGACGAGGAATCCTACCGCCGCAGGAACGACGAGTTCTTCGGCCACTACACGGCTGGCACCCTGGATATCCAGGCTTTCCTGCGTTTCTCGCTGGCGCCGCTCGCGGCCAATCCGCGCGACCGCCTGGAAGCGTTGCGCAGCCAGTACATGCGTGAAGTGATCGATCCGGCCGTCACGCCGCAGGCGCGCGCCCTGGTCTACAAGCACCTTGACGCCGGCGACCTGTGCGCCGTAGTCACCGCCACCAATAGTTTCATCACCGCCCCGATCGCGGCAGCCTTTGGCATCAAGCACCTGATCGCCACCGAGCCGGCCACCGCCAACGGCAAGCCGGACGGCGCCTTTACTGGCGAAGTGGCAGGTATTCCCTGCTTCCGCGAGGGCAAGATCACCCGGGTGGAAGCCTGGCTAAAGAGCATGGGCACCCAATGGGATGCCTTCGAAAACACCACCTTCTACAGCGATTCGGCCAACGACCTGCCGCTGCTGGAGAAGGTCAGCGAACCGATCGCCGCCAACCCGGACGATCGCCTGCGTCACCACGCCGCCGCGTCAGGCTGGCGCATCATGGACCTGTTCTGACGTGATCAAAAAGCTAATCAACCGGCTGCTAGGCAAGCCGGGCACCCAGCAGCGCCCCGTCAAACGCCGCGGCCAGCGCGCCCATGCACCCAACATCGTGGCGCATGCCGAGCACCAGATCGATCAGTCGCTGATCTCGCGCAACGCCATCAAGGTCACCTCCACGCTGCAGCAGGCAGGCTACGACGCGTTTATCGTCGGCGGCGCGGTGCGTGACCTGTTGCTGGGCATCAAGCCCAAGGACTTCGACGTCGCCACCAACGCCACGCCCGACCAGGTGCAGGCGCTGTTCCGCCGCTCGCGCATCATCGGCCGGCGCTTCCAGATCGTGCACGTGACGTTCTATGGCGGGCGCGAGCAGGAAATCATCGAGGTCTCGACCTTCCGCGCGCTGGTCGACGCGGTGGCCAGCGAGACCCTGCCCGAAGGGCGGCGCCTCAAGCGCTCGGAGCTCGACAGCAAGACCCACGCGATCGACGCCTCCGGCCGCGTGCTGCGCGACAACGTGTGGGGATCGCAGGCGGAAGACGCGGAACGCCGCGACTTCACCATCAACGCCATGTACTACGACCCGGCCCAGCAACTGGTGTACGACTACCACCAGGGCATGGAAGACATCCGCGCGCGCACGCTGCGCATGATCGGCGACCCGGTCACGCGCTACCGCGAAGATCCCATCCGCATGCTGCGCGTGGTGCGCTTTGCCGCCAAGACCGGCTTCACGATCGACGAGGATACCCGCCAGCCGATCGCCGACCTCGCCTCGCTGATCCACAACGTGCCCAGCGCGCGCCTGTTCGACGAAATGCTCAAGCTGCTGATGTCGGGCCACGCCTGGGCGTCGCTGCAGGAGCTGCGCAAGGCGGGCCTGCACCGCGGCCTGCTGCCGCTGCTGGATGTGGCGCTGGAGCAGCCGATGGGCCAGCGTTTCGTGCAGCTGGCGCTGGACAATACGGACCAGCGCGTGCAGGTTGGCAAGCCGGTGTCGCCGGGCTTCCTGTTTGCCGCGTTGCTGTGGCACCACGTGCTGCAGCGCTGGACCACGCTGCGTGAGGAAGGCGAACACGCGATCGCCGCGCTCAATATCGCCATGGATGACGTGCTGGAACGCCAGACCGGCCAGCTCGCCGCTTTGTCACCGACATGCGGGATATCTGGGGCATGCAGCCGCGCTTCGAAAAGCGCTTGGGCCGCATGCCGTTCCGCCTGATCGAGTCGCCGCGCTTCCGCGCCGGCTTCGACTTCCTCTACCTGCGCTGCGAATCCGGCGAGCAGCCGGCTGAACTGGCGAAATGGTGGCAGGATTTCCAGGATGCCGATAACCACGGCCGCGAAGACCTGATCGAGGCCGTGCGCCCGGTGCGCGGCGGCGGCAAGCAAGGCGGCGGCAGCGGCGGCACGGGCAACACCGAAGGTGGCGAGCCCGCCGACGACGGCGACAGCGCCGAGAGCGGCGGCCCGGCACGCAAGAAGCGCCGCCGGCGCAGTCCGCGGAAATCGGATAAAGTTTCTCCGCGGAGTGATATGGACGCGAGCCAGGATTCCGGCTCCACTGCAGACCGGAAAACCGGCAAGGTACGCGTCCAGCCGGAGGAATCGTAATGACACTTGCCTTTATCGGCATCGGAGCCAACCTGGGTGACGCCCGGCAGGCCTTGAAAGATGCCATCGTATGCCTGGCCCAGCAGGTCGGCATCACGGTGCTGGCGAGATCGTCGCTTTACCGCACGGCCCCGGTCGATGCGACGGGCGACGACTACTACAACGCGGTGGTCAAGGTAGAGACCTCGTTCACCGCCGCCCAGTTATTGCGCATCTGTCACCACATCGAGGATCAGTTCGGACGCGAGCGGCCTTTCCGCAATGCACCGCGCACCCTCGACCTGGACCTGCTGGTCTTTGGCGACGAAATCCATCAGGACGAAAAGCTGGCCGTGCCGCACCCGCGCGTGGCCGAGCGCGCCTTCACGCTGGTGCCGCTGCTGGAGCTCGATGGCGAACTGGTCATCCCCGGCCTCGGCCGCGCGGCGGATTACCTGAGCGCGGTCAGCGCGCAGCGCGTCGAGAAGGTCTCCTTTTGCAAGTGCACGCGGCTGCTGGACGCCAGCGGCGACGCCTGAAGCGATGGCTGGCAGCGGCAAGCCGGCCCCGCTTGCTCCGCCCTGCACCACCCTGTACCGTGTAGTTCCCCCTAGCCGACCGGACCCGCCCATGCTCGAACACCTGCGCCGCATCGTGGTGGAAGGCCCCATCGGAGCCGGCAAGACTGCGCTCGCGCAACGCCTGGCGCAAACCCTGCGCACCGGCGAATTACTCGATGCGGCACGTGAAAACCCCTTCCTGGAACGCTACTACCGCGAGCCCGCGCGCTACGCGCTGCCGCTGCAGCTGTCCCTGATGAACCAGCGCGCCCAGCAGCTCAAGGCCTGGCAGGCGGCATTGCTGGCGGGCCAGCGCATGGTGGGCGATTTCCTGTACACCAGGGACCGCCTCTACGCCGGGCTGACCCTGCCGGAAGACGAACTGGCGCTGTACGACGCCCTCGCAGCACGCCTGCCGGCCCAGAGCCAGCGCGTGGACCTCGTCATCGTGCTGCAAGCCACGCCCGCCCTGCTGCGCGAACGCATCGCCCGGCGCAACGTGCCCGGCGAGTCCAGCATCGACGATGCCTATATGGAGCGGTTGTCGGATGCCTATGGCGAGCTGTTCCATCGCTATGACGAGGCGCCGGTCATGATCGTCGACACCGCACACTTCAGTCCGGTAGACAACGACGCCGATTTCCGTACACTACTGTCGCGCATCGAAAACATGCGTGGCCGCAAGGCCTTTCTCAATCTCGCTGCGCCCTGACAGGTTCCCGCCTGCCAGCCTTCACCATAACGACAGCAGTCGCTGCCGCGAATCCCGTGGCCCCATCCTGGGCCACCCGCCGCGCGCAGTACGAACTGAAGGGGGCAAAGGACTTGCCGCACGGATGCAGATGCGTTGATGCACCGAGCATGAATGCACTGCGGCATTGCGGCCGGCCCGACTCCCGTCTCTCTACCGGCCCAACGTCATGAGTTACCTTCTCGACCCCTCCCGCAAGACCATCACCATCCCCAAGCTGCAAGCGATGCGCGCCGCCGGCGAGAAAATCGCCATGCTGACCGCCTACGACTCCAGCTTCGCCGCGCTGCTCGACTACTGCGGGGTCGAGGTGCTGCTGGTCGGCGACTCCCTCGGCAATGTCATGCAAGGCCAGCAGACCACGCTGCCCGTGACGCTGGAGCAGGTCGTCTATCACACCGAATGCGTGGCGCGCGGCAACCAGAGCGCGCTGCTGGTGGCGGACCTGCCGTTCGGCACCTATCCCACGCCGGAAGCCACCTTCACCAGCGCCGTCGCGCTGATGCGGGCCGGTGCGCACATGGTCAAGCTGGAGGGCGGCGAGTGGCTCGCGCCCACCGTCAAGTTCCTGGTCGAGCGCAGCATCCCGGTATGCGCCCACATCGGCCTGACGCCGCAGTCGGTACACGCGCTGGGCGGCTTCAAGGTGCAGGGCAAGACCGACGAGAGCGCGGCGCAACTTAAGCGCGACGCGCTCGCGCTGCAAGCCGCGGGCGCCCAGTTGATCGTGATGGAAGCGGTGCCGGCGGCGGTGGCGGGCGTGGTCACCGGCCTGCTGACCATCCCGACCATCGGCATCGGCGCCGGCGCGGATTGCTCCGGCCAGGTGCTGGTGCTGCAGGACATGATCAACGTCTACCCGGGCCGCAAGGCCAAGTTCGTGCGCAACTTCATGGAAGGCGCCGGCTCGATCGAGGCCGCCGTGCGCGCCTACGTGGCGGCCGTGAAGGACGGCAGCTTCCCGGCAGTCGAGCACACCTTCTCGGCCTGAGCGCGCCGGCGATGGAGATCGGCGCCGCCACCATCGCAGCCTTTGCGCTCCTGGCCAGCGGTGACGGCGCCATCTGGTTCATCGTCTGGACGTCGCTGATGGTGGCGGTGCTCGGGCTGGCGATTGCGGCCGTGCCGGCCATCGGCGCGGCCTACCTGATCGCCACCCACGATTTTCCCGGGCGGCGCGTGGTGGTGGTGGTGGCGCAATCCTTCCTTTCCTTCCCGACCGTGCTGGTCGGGCTGGTCCTCTACCTGCTGTTCACCCGCCATGGGCCGCTGGGCGGCTTTTCCTTGTTGTTCACCCGCAGCGGCATGGTGCTCGGGCAGGCGGTGATCGGCTTCCCGGTGGTGCTGGCCTTTGCCCTGTCCACCCTGCAAAGGGCGGACGTCCGCCTGCGCGAGACCGCCTGGGTGCTGGGCGCCGGGCGCTGGCGGACCTTCCTCACCGTCCTGCGCGAATTGCGTTTCGGCCTGATGGCGGCGCTGGTGGCTGGCTTTGGCCGGGTCGTTGCCGAAGTCGGCTCGGCGCTGATGATCGGCGGCAATATCGAAGGCACCACCCGGACCATCACCACCGCCATCGCGCTGGAAACCAGCAAAGGCGAATTCGCCCAGGGCATTGCGCTGGGCATCGTGCTGGTGGCGTTGGCGCTGCTGGTCAATGTGATGCTGGCATGGCTGCAGGGCGCGGGAGGATTCCGCCGATGAGCACGCTGCCCGCACGCCGCACGCCCGACGGGCAGCCGTTGCCGCCCGCGCAGTTGCCACCGCTGCTGACAGCACGCGGCCTGCAGCGCCAGGTGGGCGCGCGCAGGCTGTTCGACATCACCGAACTCACCTTTCCGCGCGCCGCCGTGGTGGTGCTGACCGGTGTCAATGGCGCGGGCAAGAGCACGCTACTGCGCATGATGGCGGGGCTGGACCGCGCCCCAGGCGCCACGGTGGCCTGGACCAGCGCGGATGGCACGGCGCGTAACGCCGCGCTCGATCCGCTGCCCGCCGCGCTGCGGCAGCGCATTGCCTACCTGCACCAGCATCCCTACCTGTTTCGCACCTCGGTGCGCGAAAACATTGCCTATGGCCTGAAGGCGCGCGGCATGCCCGACGACGAAGTCAGGCGGCGCGTGGGCGCTGCGCTGGGCTGGGCCGGCATCACGCACGTGCAGGACACCGCCCCCGAACGCTTGTCGGGCGGTGAAGTGCAGCGCGTGGCGCTGGCCCGCGCCAAGGTGCTGGAGCCCGACCTGCTCCTGCTGGACGAGCCCACCTCGAGCCTGGACGGGCACGCACGCGAACAGGTGATTGGCCTGGTGAAGGACCTCGCCGCCGAGGGCCGCACCGTGGTGGTGGTTTGCCACGACCGCGAACTGATCAACCTGCCGGGCGTGGTGCGCTGGAAGCTCGGCGACGGGCGGCTGGATACGCGCCACCCCTGAGCGCTAGGATTCGGATCAGCCTTTGGCCGGCAAATTCGCCGGCAAGTCCGCCGGCAACACGCCCCGCAACGAATTCGCCAGTGCCAGCGCCTCGGCGCCGTTCAGCATGGCCCGCGTGACGACCGCTTCGCGCACTGGCCCGCCCAGGTAGCGCGTGCCATCGGCCAGCACCGCCGCGCGCATCACGCCGGGCAGAATATCGGCGGCCAGCGGCGGCGTCAGCCACTCGCCATCCAGCTTGACGAACACGGAGCTGCGGCCGCCTTCGAGCAACTCGTCGCGGGCGTTGAAAATGAAAAACAAGCTGTCGAAGGCGCCGGCACGCTCGGCCGCCTGCCAGCCGGCATCATAGACGGCGCGCGCGCTGGTCTTGTGGCGGCGCAACGCGTCCGCCACCGGCAGCGCCTGCGCTGCCAGCAGCACCTGCACCGTGGCCGTGGCTAGCGGCGCCAGCGGGCCGTGGGCAACAGTGAGGCTGCCCGCCTTGTCCAGCGCCAGCCGCAAGCGCCAGGCACCGGCCCCCAGACCCGCCACGGCCGCGCGCACGGCAGCCAGTGCGCCGGTACGCTCAAAACCAAAGCCGAAGCACGCTGCAGAAGCTGCCAGCCTCGCCAAGTGCGGATCCAGGCGCTGGCACTGGCCATCCACTACCCGCATGGTTTCGAACAAGGTAAAGCCCGGATCGTGCGCGGTCAGGAAACGGGCCTTCCAGCCGCACTCGGCGTATTCGCCCGCGGCGTCGCTGTCATGCACGATGCCACCACCAACGCCCATCTCGCCCGCGCGCAGGCCGTCGGCGCCCTTCGGGCCCAGCACCAGCGTGCGGATCGCCACCGACAGCGCGAAGGTGCCCGGCCAGCCCTGCGCCAGCCCCGCGCCGGGCGCGTCGATCCAGCCGAGCGAGCCGGTATAGAGGCCGCGCGGCGCACGCTCCAGCTCACCGATGATCTCCATGGTGCGCCGCTTGGGCGCACCGGTGATGGAGCCGCAGGGAAACAGCGCGCGCATCAGGTCGGCCAGGCTGGTGCCTGGCCGGGCCGTGGCGGTGACGGTGGAGGTCATCTGCAGCACCTGGCCAAAGGGCTGCACCACGAAGCGATCGGGCACCGCCACCGTGCCAGGTATCGCGACGCGGCCCAGGTCATTGCGCAGCAAGTCGACGATCATCACGTTCTCGGCACGGTTCTTGGCGTCGGCCGCCAGCGCCAGCGCGGCCTCGGCATCGCGCGCGTCGTCGCCGGTGCGCGGCGCCGTGCCCTTCATCGGGCGGGTGAGCAACTGGCCCTGGCCGTCATGGCGGACGAACAATTCCGGCGACAGCGACACCACCCAGCCATCGCCCGGCAGCCGCGCCAGCGCACCGTAAGGCACCGGCTGGGCGGCACGCAATGCGCAATAGAGCACCAGCGGATCGCCGAATTCGGCAAATCGCAGACGCTGCGTGAAGTTGACCTGGTAGGTGTCGCCAGCCTCGATCCACTGGTGGATGCGGGCAATGGCGGCATGGAAAGCCGGCTCCGGCGTGTCAGCCAGGACATCCATCAAGCCGGCGGGCTCATCCCGGCGCCGCGCCAGCCATTGCGCGACCTGCTCCTTGTCCAGCCGGTGCAGTTCCCTGAACCAGAGCAGGCGCAGCGCACCATCGTGAAAAGGCAATGCGCGATCGACATGGACCGGCACGCCGACCAGCGGGCCGCCGAATTCGTAAGGCGCAAACAACGTGGCATGCCAGCCCTGGCGCCAGCCTTCGGCCAGCAGGGCGTCGAGTGTGCCGAGCGCGCAGGCATCTGGCAGCACGTCCTCATGGGCAAGGCCGGTGTACAGGCGCGATGCCGCCTCGCCCGGCGCGGCGGTGGCATTGTCTAGCAGCACGAAAGGCTCGGTGGCGCCGGCCGAGCCGGATTCGGGCGCTTGCGCAAAGGCAGGGGAAGAAGACGAGCGGGTCAGGGAGACAGCCACGGTAAATCACCAGCGTCGGTTGGCGTCGCGGGAAAGCGGGCGACATCGCATTATCGCGCCACCGCAAAAACAAAAAAGCCGGCCACGCATCAAAGCGTGGCCGGCCGCATGCCCCAAGCCGTATCAGCTGAAGAAGCTCTTCACCTTATCCAGCCAGGATTGCTCCTGCGGGCTGTGGCGCGAGCCGCCTTCATGCACCGAGCGGTCGAACTGGCGCAGGATGTCCTTCTGCGCCTCGGTCAGCTTGACCGGCGTTTCCACGTTCACGTGCACGTAGAGGATCGCCCGGATAGCCGGAGCGCACGCCCTTGATACCCTTGCCGCGCAGACGGAAGGTCTTGCCGGGCTGGGTGCCTTCGGGCACCGGGAAACTGGCCTTGCCGCCCAGCGTGGGCACTTCCAGGTCGCCGCCCAGCGCCGCGGTGGCGAAGGAGATCGGCATCTGGCAGTGCAGGTCGTCGCCATCGCGCTCGAACACGGCGTGCTGCTTGATGTGGACTTCCACGTACAGGTCGCCCGGAGGGCCGCCGTTGATTCCCGGCTCGCCATTGCCCGAAGAGCGGATGCGCATGCCCTCGTCGATGCCGGCGGGAATCTTCACTTCCAGCGTCTTCTGCGACTTCAGCTTGCCCTGGCCGTGGCACTTGGTGCATGGCTTGGGGATGTGCTTGCCGGTGCCGTGGCACTTGGGGCAAGTCTGCTGCATCGAGAAGAAGCCTTGCGACACGCGCACCTGGCCCGCGCCATGGCAGGTCGGGCAGGTTTCGACGCTGGAGCCAGGCTCGGCGCCGTTGCCGTGGCAATGCTCGCACTCGTCCCAGTGCGGCACGCGGATCTGCGCATCGTGCCCGTGCGCGGCCTGCTCCAGCGTGATTTCCATGCTGTAGCGCAGATCGGCGCCGCGGTACACCTGCGGGCCGCCGCCACGGCGTGCGCCGCCAGCCTGGCCGCCTTGCTGGCCAAAAATATCCCCGAAAATGTCGCCGAAGGCTTCGGCGAAACCGCCGTAGGCCTGGCCGCCGCCGCCGAAGCCGCCCGCCATGTTGGGATCGACGCCGGCATGGCCGTACTGGTCGTAGGCGGCCTTCTTCTCGGGGTCCGAGAGCATCTCGTAGGCCTCTTTGACCTCCTTGAATTTCTCTTCGGAATCCTTGCTGTCCGGATTGCGGTCCGGGTGGTGCTTCATCGCCAGCTTGCGATAGGCCTTCTTGATCTCGTCGTCGCTGGCGTTCTTGCCCACCCCGAGCACTTCGTAAAAGTCACGTTTTGCCATGGTGGCTGCTTACCTGATGGGCCCGGAAGCGTCCAAAGCCCGCCCGGGCAAAATAGCAAAAAAGCCGAGCGAGGCATTCGACGGCGGTAACCCGCTTGGTCCAATGTCCGTCGCCCGGCGTCGGGATGGGGGCTGGCGCTGGTGTTGCCCACCGCGCCCCCGCCCCGCTCTTCCATTACTTCTTGTCGTTGACTTCCTTGAATTCGGCGTCCACGACGTTGTCGTCCTGCGCATGGGCATGCTGCTGATGGCCCGCGCCGGCGGCACCGGCACCGGCTGCGCCCGCGGCACCCGCCGCGCCCGCATCGCCTGCCTGGGCTTGCATGTCGGCATAGACACGCTCGCCCAGCTTCTGGCTGGCTTCGGACAGCGCGCTGACCTTGGCATCGATCTCGGCCTTGTCGCCGCCGCGTGCGGCGTCTTCCAGTTCCTTGATCGCGGCTTCGATCTTTTCCTTCTCGCCCGCTTCCAGCTTGTCGCCGTATTCGGTGACGGCCTTCTTGGTCGAGTGGATCAGCGCGTCGGCCTGGTTGCGGGCGTCAGCCAGCTCACGGGCCTTCTTGTCTTCCTCGGCGTTGGCCTCGGCGTCCTTCACCATGCGCTGGATCTCGTCTTCCGACAGGCCCGAGTTCGCCTTGATGGTGATGCGGTTTTCCTTGCCCGTCGCCTTGTCCTTGGCGCCCACGTGCAGGATGCCGTTGGCGTCGATGTCGAACGAGACTTCGATCTGCGGCGTGCCGCGCGCGGCCGGCGCGATGCCTTCGAGGTTGAACTCGCCCAGCAGCTTGTTGCCAGTGGCCATTTCACGCTCGCCCTGGAACACCTTGATGGTCACGGCCGGCTGGTTATCGTCAGCGGTCGAGAACACCTGCGCATGCTTGGTCGGGATGGTGGTGTTCTTGGTGATCATCTTGGTCATCACGCCACCCAGGGTTTCGATACCCAGTGACAGCGGCGTCACGTCCAGCAGCAGCAGGTCCTTGCGGTCGCCCGACAGCACGGAACCCTGGATCGCGGCGCCAACGGCCACGGCTTCGTCCGGGTTCACGTCCTTGCGCGCTTCCTTGCCGAAGAACTCCTTGACCTGTTCCTGCACCTTGGGCATGCGGGTCATGCCGCCGACCAGGATCACGTCGTCGATTTCGCTGACCTTGACGCCGGCGTCCTTGATGGCGATGCGGCACGGCTCGATGGTGCGCAGGATCAGTTCCTCGACCAGCGATTCCAGCTTGGCGCGGGTCATCTTGAGGTTCAAGTGCTTCGGGCCCGAGGCATCCGCCGTGATGTACGGCAGGTTGATTTCGGTCTGTTGCGAGCTCGACAGTTCGATCTTGGCCTTTTCAGCAGCTTCCTTCAGGCGCTGCAGCGCGAGCACGTCCTTGGACAGGTCGACGCCCTGGTCCTTCTTGAACTCGGTGATGATGTAGTCGATGATGCGCTGGTCGAAATCTTCGCCGCCCAGGAAGGTGTCGCCATTGGTCGACAGCACTTCGAACTGCTTCTCGCCGTCAACGTCGGCGATCTCGATGATCGAGATGTCGAACGTGCCGCCACCCAGGTCATACACGGCGATCTTGCGGTCGCCCTTTTCGTTCTTGTCCAGGCCGAAGGCCAGCGCGGCCGCGGTCGGCTCGTTGATGATGCGCTTGACGTCCAGGCCGGCGATGCGGCCAGCGTCCTTGGTGGCCTGGCGCTGCGAGTCGTTGAAGTAGGCCGGCACGGTGATCACGGCTTCGGTCACCGGCTCGCCGAGGTAGTCTTCGGCGGTCTTCTTCATCTTGCGCAGCACTTCGGCGGACACCTGCGGCGGTGCCAGCTTCTGGTCGCGCACGGACACCCATGCGTCGCCGTTGTCGGCCTTGACGATGGTGTACGGCATCAGGCCGATGTCCTTCTGCACTTCTTTTTCTTCGAACTTGCGGCCGATCAGGCGCTTCACCGCATACAGGGTGTTGCGCGGATTGGTCACCGCCTGGCGCTTGGCAGGTGCGCCCACCAGGATCTCGCCGTCTTCCATGTAGGCGATGATCGACGGGGTGGTACGCGTGCCTTCGGCATTTTCGATCACCTTGGGCGTATTGCCTTCCATGATCGCGACGCAGCTATTGGTGGTACCGAGGTCGATACCGATGATCTTACCCATTATTCTCTCCTCTTGAGCCCCGCTATCCGCGGGGACTGCAATTCATCCTGAGGCCGAAATGTGGCCGTCCGGGGCCATTTCAAGGGCCAGAAGCGCAAATCCGACTAAATTTCTCGACTTCTCCCTCCGCGCAGCGGCTGCCTGGCCGGCCAAGTTGAAGGGTGTTGGAAGACGTTGCGCGCCAAGCGTGGTTTTTGTGCTTTTTGAATCACCAGAAAAAGGCGGCTAGCGCGCCCGCTGCCACTGGACATCGCTGCCCCCGCCGGCCCGGTTGAGCACGCGCGCCAGCACGAACAGCAAGTCGGACAAGCGGTTCAGGTACTGGCGCGGCGCCTCGTTCAGGGCTTCCTGCGCGCCAAGCGCCACCAGCGCGCGCTCGGCGCGCCGGCACACCGTGCGGCACACATGCGCCACCGCCGCGGCCCGGCTGCCGCCCGGCAGGATGAATTCGGCCAGGCGCGGCAGGTTGGCATTGTAATGATCCAGCCATTGGTCGAGCTGCAGCACCTGCTCTGGCTTGACCAGCACGTAGCCGGGAATGGACAGCTCGCCGCCAAGGTCGAACAGGTCGTGCTGGATGTGCAGCAAGGCCGAGCGGACGTCGTCGGGCAGCGTCTCGGTGAGCAGCACGCCAAGGCTGGAGTTGAGCTCGTCGACGTCGCCGATGGCCGCGATGCGCAGGCTGTCCTTGCCCGTGCGGCTGCCGTCGCCGAGCCCGGTGGTGCCGGCATCTCCGGTGCGGGTGGCGATCTTGGAGAGGCGATGGCCCATGCGGGACTCCTGCGTTGGTGAGTCCGCCATTATGGCGTGCATCTGGCCGCTCGCGTTATCGCAAGGCCCGGCGCCGGGTGCCTGTTGCGGCGCCCGCCCCGCGAGCCGCCACGGGCGCGGCGTAGAATAACGGGATTCGCTTGATACGCTACCGGGTGCGAGTGCCGGCACCGTTCGGAGCCGGCCTGCCATGGCCGGCACTGCACGGCCCGCGGCCCCCGCAGACCCGCCGGAGACGCCATGAACCAACCCCTTGCCCATGCCGCGCTGGTGCGCCAACCCTTGCCCGCCGCCGTGCGCGACGCGCTGCAGGCCCGCTTCGGCGAGCGCTTCTCCACCTCCCCTGGCGTCTGCGACCACCATGGCCGCGATGAATCGCCCTTTCCGCCGGCCGCGCCCGACGGCGTGGTCTTCGCCCATACCACCGAGGAAGTGGCCGAGGTGGCCCGCCTGTGCAACGCGCACCGCGTGCCGCTGATCGCCTACGGCGCCGGCTCCTCGCTCGAAGGCCACCTGCTGGCGGTGGCCGGCGGCATCAGCCTGGACCTGTCGCAGATGAACAAGGTGCTGTCGGTGCAATCCGAGGACCTGAACGTGACGGTGCAACCGGGCGTGACCCGCAAGCAGCTGAACCAGGAAATCAAGGATACCGGGCTGTTCTTCCCGATCGATCCGGGCGCCGATGCGTCGCTGGGCGGCATGTGCGCCACCCGCGCCTCCGGCACCAACGCCGTGCGCTACGGCACCATGCGCGAGAACGTGCTGGCGCTGACGGTGGTCACCGCGGACGGCCGCATCATCAAGACCGGCACCCACGCGCGCAAGTCTTCCGCCGGCTACGACCTGACCCGCTTGATGATCGGCAGCGAAGGCACGCTGGGCATCCTCACCGAGGTGACGGTGCGGCTGTACCCGCAGCCCGAAGCCATCTCGGCAGCCATCTGCAGCTTCCCCAGCATGGGCAGCGCGGTGCGGGCGACCATCGAAACCATCCAGCTGGGCGTGCCGGTGGCGCGCGTGGAGTTTGTCGACGCGCTGGCCATCCGCGCCATCAACCGGCATGACAACCTGTCCATGCCGGAGATGCCGCACCTGTTTTTCGAATTCCATGGCACCGAGGCCGGCGTCAAGGAGCAGGCCGAGACCGTGCAGCAGATCGCCGCCGACAATGGCGGCCAGGGCTTCGAGTGGGCCACCCGCCCGGAAGACCGCAGCCGCCTGTGGAACGCACGCCATACCGCTTACTTCGCCATGCTGCAGCTCAAGCCGGGCTGCAAGGCAGTGACTACCGACGTGTGCGTGCCGATCTCCCGCCTGGCCGATTGCGTGACCGAGACCGAGCGCGACCTCAACGCGTCCAGCCTGCCCTGCCCGATCGTGGGCCACGTCGGCGACGGCAACTTCCACGTGGCGATCCTGACCGACCCCGAAAAACCCGAGGAACTGGCCGAAGCCGAGACCATCAACCGGCGCATCGTGGAGCGCGCGCTGGCCATGGGCGGCACCTGCACGGGCGAGCACGGCGTGGGCCTGCACAAGATGGATTTCCTGGTCAGCGAGCACGGCGAAGACGCGCTGGACCTGATGCGCGCCATCAAGAACGCGCTCGATCCCAACCACATCCTCAACCCGGGCAAGATCTTCCGCGCGGTGCGCTGAGGACCAGCGCGGCATGGCATCCGTGTTCAACCGCGTCCCGCCGCTGCACCTGCTGATCGCGTTCGAGGCCGCCGCGCGCCTGGGCAGCTTCGCGCGCGCGGCCGAGGAGTTGTCGGTCACGCCCAGCGCGGTCTCGCACCGCATCACACATCGACACCGAGCTGCACCTGGCCATCCCCTTCCTGGACGTGAAGGCGGAAGACACGGATGTGGAGATCCGCTACGGCACCGGGCGCTACCCCGACCTGAAGACCACCAAGCTGCTGGTCGAGCCCGTGTTCCCGGCCTGCGGGCGCGAGTACTACGAGCGCATCGACGGCCGCGCCATCACCAGGCCCGAGCACCTGCACAACCTGGTGCTGCTGCGCAGCCCGCTGGAACCCTGGAAGCCCTGGTTCGAGACCGCGGGCCTGGACTGGCCCGAGCCTCAGGCCGGCCCGCAATTCAACGACATCGGCCTGATGCTCGAAGCCATCGCCTCCAACCAGGGGGTGGCCCTGGTGCGCCAGCGCATGGCCCGCCACTGGCTGTCACTGGGCCAGATGGTACGGCTGCTGGACATCGAATCGGTATCGCCGCACGGTTACTACATCGTCGAGCGCGAACAGGCGCCGCTCAAGCCGGAGGCGCGGTACTTCGTCGACTGGCTGCTCAGCCTGGACTGGTAGCACCGCCGAACCCGAACCTGAACCCGAACCTGAACCCGAACCGACCGACCGACCGACCTGACCTGAACCTGAACCTGAACCTGAACATCAACATCGACGAAGAGGAATCCTGCCAATGCTAGCCCTGAAGCTGTTGCTGGTACCCGGCTTCATCGCATGCATCTCCGTGGCTGGCAAACGCTGGGGCCCCAGCGTGGCCGGCCTGCTGGCCGGCATGCCCGTGGTGGTTGGCCCGATCCTGTTCTTGATCGCACTGGAGCGTGGCGCGCCGTTTGCCGCAGCGGCGGCTACCAGCGCCCTCTGCGCCGTGTTCGCGTCGGTCGCGTTCAGCTTGGCTTATGCCTGGAGTTGCCGCCGGCACGGCTGGCCGCTGGCGCTATCCGCTGCCTTGGGTGCCTGGCTGGCCGCAGCGGCGTTGCTTGGCAGGCTGCCCTTCTCGCCCTTCACCGCCCTGGCTTTTGCGCTGCTCACGCTAGGCATCTGCCCGTCGCTCTTTCCGCCGCCGGGTCCCGCCGGGCGGGCGGCTCATATGTCTCGCGCGGGGCTGCTGATGCGCATGCTAGCCGGCGCGGCCCTGACGGTTGCGGTAACGACCCTGTCGGCATCGATCGGCTCTACCTGGAGCGGGCTGCTGGCTGTATTCCCCGTGCTTGGCATCGTGCTGTCGGTGTTCTCGCATCGGGCAGCCGGCCCGGATTTCGTCATCGCCTTGCTAACGTCGATGGCGGCAGGCTTGTTTTCCTTTGTCGTGTTCTGCTTCACCTTGGCCGTACTCTTGCCGCATGGCACCATCGCGATCGCCTTTCCCGTGGCAATCCTCGCCGCCGCCGTTACCCAATGGGCAGTCAAGGCATATCGGGAACGACGCGCCAGACGGCGGCCAGCGATTGCCAACCAGGAACCAGCATGATGCCCATGCAGATCCGCCTGCTCACCCCCAACGACGCTAGCGCCTTCCAGGCGCTGCGCCTCGAAGGCTTGCTCGAGGCGCCCGCCGCCTTCGGCTCCAGCTTCGAGGAAGAGCGTGACCTGGCACTGGCCACCATCGCCGGCCGCCTTGAGGCAACGGCCGAAAAGGCCGTGATCGGCGCCTTCGAAGCCACCGGGGACGGCACCGCGCTGGCTGGCGTGGTCGGGGTGATGCGCGAGGACAAGGTCAAGCAGCGCCATAAGGCGTTTATCTGGGGCATGTACGTGGCACCGCCCTATCGCGACCGGCGCCTCGGGCGGCAGCTGATGGAACAGGCAATGGCGGTGGCTGCCGCCATGCCCGGCCTGCGCCAGGTCACGCTCTGCGTCAACGTCATCAATGCGCCGGCGATTGCACTCTATGAGGCCATGGGCTTCGTGCGCTACGGCGTGGAGCCGCAGGCGCTCTATGTGGCACCGGACTATCACGACAAGCTGGAAATGGTGCACATGCTGGCGCCGCGCTGACCAAAAAACGCCCTATTGCCGCCTTGCGCCACGCCGGTGCTAAGCTGGATTGGTAGCGGCCGGCCCGCGAGGATCCTCCCCGCCACCGCCCGCAAGGCACGTTCCGGGCCAATGCCGTCATGAGCGATTTTGATCGCCCCGCCATGCGGAATTCACTTCGCCACGGGACTGCGCAGCCACCTGGCTGCGCTATAGTCCTTGCTCCCCACCCGCTCCCGCCCTGCTTTTTTGGCGAGCGCCGGCGGCCATAACAGGAGTTGCCATGAACGCCCCGCACGAAGTCTCACTGGTCGCCGACGACGCACGCCGCAACGCGTTGCTCGCCGGCCTGGCGAAAATCCTGCCCGATGCGGCGTTGTTGTGGAAACCCGAAGACACCGTGCCCTACGAGTGCGACGGCCTGGCGGCCTACCGCCAGGTGCCGATGGCCGTGGCACTGCCCGACAGCGAGGACCAGGTCTGCGCCATCCTGCGCCTGTGCCACTCGCTGCAGGTGCCCGTGGTGCCGCGCGGCGCCGGCACCAGCTGTCCGGCGGCGCCATGCCGATTGCCACCGGGCTGGTGCTGTCGCTGGCCAAGTTCAAGCGCATCATCAGCGTGGACGTGCGCTCGCGCACCGCGGTGGTCCAGCCCGGCGTGCGTAATCTCGCCATCTCCGAAGCCGCCGCGCAGTACAACCTCTATTACGCTCCCGATCCTTCCTCGCAGATCGCCTGCACCATCGGCGGCAATGTCAGCGAGAACTCGGGCGGCGTGCATTGCCTGAAATACGGCCTGACGGTGCACAACGTGCTGCGCGTGCGCGCCGTCACCATGGAAGGCGAAGTGGTGGAATTCGGCTCGGAGGCGCCCGACGCGCCGGGCCTGGACCTGCTGGCGGCTGTGATCGGCTCCGAAGGCATGCTGGCGGTGGTCACCGAGGTGACCGTCAAGCTGATCCCCAAGCCACAACTGGCGCAGGTGATCATGGCCAGCTTCGATGACGTGGCCAAGGGCGGCAACGCGGTGGCCGATGTGATCGGCGCCGGCATCATCCCGGCCGGGCTGGAGATGATGGACAAGCCCGCCACCGCCGCCGTGGAGGAATTCGTGCGCGCCGGCTATGACCTGGACGCCGCCGCCATCCTGCTGTGCGAATCCGACGGCACGCCGGAAGAAGTGGCCGAGGAAGTGGAGCGCATGAGTGAGGTGCTGCGCGCTTCCGGCGCCAGCCGCATCCAGGTGTCGCAAAGCGAGGCCGAACGGTTGCGCTTCTGGAGCGGGCGCAAGAACGCCTTCCCCGCCGCCGGGCGCATCTCGCCGGACTACTACTGCATGGACGGCACCATCCCGCGCAAGCATATCGGCACGCTGCTCAAGCGCATCGAGGAGATGGAGCGCAAGTACGGCCTGCGCTGCATGAACGTGTTCCATGCGGGCGACGGCAATATGCATCCGCTGATCCTGTTCGATGGTGCGGACCAGGACGAATGGCACCGCGCCGAATTGTTCGGCTCCGACATCCTGGAGAGCTGCGTGGAACTGGGCGGCACGGTGACCGGCGAGCACGGCGTGGGCGTGGAGAAGCTCAATTCCATGTGCGTGCAGTTCTCCGCGGAAGAGCGCGAGCTGTTCTTTGGCGTCAAGGCGGCCTTCGACCCGGCGCGCCTGCTCAACCCGGACAAGGCCATCCCCACGCTGGCGCGCTGTGCCGAGTACGGCCGCATGCATGTGAAGCGCGGCCTGTTGCCGCACCCTGACCTGCCGCGATTCTGAACATGGCCGCTCCAGACGCCACGCAACGCGCCCGCAGCAGCGCGCAAACCCGCCAGCGCCTCGGCAAGCCCGAGTCCGGCTGGCGCGAGCGCTGGTACACCATCATCTTCGAGGCCGACACGCGCAACGGGCGGCTGTTCGACATCACCCTGCTGCTGGCCATCGTGGCCAGCGTGCTGATTGTGGTGTTCGACAGCCTGCCGGCGGTAAGCCTGCGGCTGGGCCGCGTGTTCACGATGCTGGAGTGGCTGTTCACGCTGCTGTTCACCGCCGAATACCTGATGCGCATCGTGGTGGTGCGCCGCCCCTTGCGCTATGTGTTCAGCTTCTTCGGCGTGGTCGATTTCCTGTCGATCATCCCGACGTGGCTCGCCTTCTTCGTGCCCGAGCTGGCGTTCCTGATCGACGTGCGCCTGCTGCGGCTGCTGCGCGTGTTCCGGATCCTCAAGCTGACGGTGTATTTCGAGGAGGCGCAGATCCTGTACCGCGCGCTGGCCAACAGCCGGCGCAAGATCTTCGTCTTCCTTGGCACGGTGTTCATCATCACGGTGATCCTCGGCACCGTGATGTATGTGGTGGAAGGCCCGCAGCATGGCTTTACCAGCATCCCCGTGAGCATGTACTGGGCGGTGGTGACGCTGACCACCACCGGCTTCGGCGACATGGTGCCCAAGACGCCGCTGGGCCAGTTCATCACCTCGCTGACCATCCTGCTGGGCTACGGCATCATCGCCTTCCCGACCGGCATCGTGGGCGCCGAGCTGGCCGCCAGCATCATGAAACGGCCGCTGACCACGCGCACCTGCACCCATTGCCTGACCGAAGGCCACGATCCGGACGCTGGCTATTGCAAGCACTGCGGCAGCGAGCTGCCGCCTTACCAGGACGAGAGCGAACGCGAGCCGGCCGGCTCCGGCGCGGCAGCCGAGGCGTCACCCCGCCGTCCCACTTCTTCCGCCTGACTCAGTTCAGGCCGACACCAGCCAGCAACCATGCCAGCCATGCCAGCAGATCTGCAAGCCACCCTTACCGCCTTTCGCGATGCCATCCGGCACGCCACCGACACGCGCGCGCCGCTGCGCCTGCGCGGCGGCGGCAGCAAGGATTTCTACGGCCAGCAAGCGCAAGGGGCACTGCTCGACACGCGCGCCTACAGCGGCATCGTCGACTACGATCCGCCCGAGCTGGTGATCACCGCGCGCTGCGGCACGCCGCTGGTGGAGATCGAGGCGGCGCTGGCCGAGCGGCGCCAGATGCTGGCGTTCGAGCCGCCGCACTTCGGCTCCGGCGCCGATGCCGGCGACGCGGCCACGATCGGTGGCGCGGTGGCCGCCGGCCTGTCCGGCCCGCGCCGGCAGGCGGTGGGCGCGTTGCGTGATTTTGTGCTGGGCACGCGCGTGATGGATGGCCGTGGCGACATCCTGAGCTTCGGCGGCCAGGTCATGAAGAACGTGGCCGGCTATGACGTCTCGCGGCTGATGGCCGGATCGCTCGGCACGCTGGGGCTGATCCTGGAAGTTTCGCTCAAGGTGCTGCCGGTGCCCTTCGACGACGCGACGCTGCGCTTTGCGCTGGACGAGGCCGCGGCGCTCGACCGCCTCAACGACTGGGGCGGCCAGCCCCTGCCAATTGCCGCCTCGGCCTGGCACGACGGCGTGCTGCACCTGCGCCTGTCGGGCGCGGCGGCCGCGCTGCGCGCCGCGCGCGAGCGGCTTGGCGGCGAAGCCGTGGACGCCACACAAGCCGATGCATTGTGGCGCGCGCTGCGCGAGCAGAGCCACGCCTTCTTTGCCCCGGTGCAAGCTGGCCGGGCCCTGTGGCGCATTGCCGTGCCAACCACCGCCGCGCCGCTGGCGCTGCCCGGCGGGCAACTGATCGAATGGGGTGGCGGCCAGCGCTGGTGGCTGGGCGGCAGCGACAGCGCGGCCGACAGTGCCATCGTGCGCGCCGCGGCCCAGGCGGCCGGCGGCCATGCCACGCTGTTCCGCAACGGCGACAAAGCCGTGGGCGTGTTCACCCCGCTGTCCGCGCCCGTGGCTGCCATCCACCAGCGCCTCAAGGCGACGTTCGACCCCGCCGGCATCTTCAACCCGCAGCGCATGTACGCCGGCTTCTGAGCCACGGGCCGCAACGCACCACACCGCATCGATCCCCAGCCAAGGCACCGGAGAGTCCCCGAACCATGCAAACCACACTGGCCGAATTCCTGCGCGACACGCCCGACGGCGAAGAAGCCAAGTCCATCGTCGGCAAATGCGTGCATTGCGGCTTCTGTACCGCGACCTGCCCCACCTACCAGCTGCTCGGCGACGAGCTGGACGGCCCGCGTGGCCGCATCTACCTGATGAAGCAGGTGCTGGAGGGACAGCCCGTCACGGAAAGCACACGCCTTCACCTGGACCGCTGCCTGACCTGCCGCAACTGCGAATCCACCTGCCCCTCGGGCGTGAAGTACGGCCGTCTGGTCGACATCGGCCGCAAGGTGGTGGACGATCGCCTGGAGGCGCAAGGCATCCAGCGGAGAGCATGACACGCCCGGCGCTGTTCGGCACGGCCATGCGCATGGGCCAGCGCGTGCGCCCGCTGTTGCCGCAGGCGCTGCGCAACAAGGTGCCGCAAGCGGTCGATGCCGGCGCATGGCCGCGCACTACGCATGCGCGCAAGATGTTGTTGCTCGACGGCTGCGTGCAGCCCTCGATGTCGCCCAACATCAATGCCGCCACGGCACGCGTGCTCGACCGCCTTGGCGTGCAGCTGGTGGTGGCGCGCGAGGCCGGTTGTTGCGGCGCCGTGCGCTATCACACCGGCGACCACGACGGCGGCCTCGACAATATGCGGCGCAATATCGACGCCTGGTGGCCGGCGGTGCAAGCCGGCGCGGAGGCCATCGTGATGACGGCGTCGGGCTGCGGCGTGATGGTCAAGGAATACGGCCACCTGCTGCGCAACGATGCCCGCTATGCGGATCGCGCGCGCCAGATCTCGGCGCTGGCCAAGGATCTGTCGGAATTGCTGCCGAACTTCGCCGACGCCCTGCAAGACGCGGCCTCCGAGGCAAGACTCGGCAAAGGCACCAACGGCCGGCGCGTGGCCTATCATCCGCCCTGCACGCTGCAGCACGGCCAGCAGATCCGCGGCAAGGTGGAAGCCCTGCTGACGGGCCTGGGCGTGGACGTCAAGCTCTGCGCCGACAGCCACCTTTGCTGTGGCTCCGCGGGCACGTACTCGGTGCTGCAGCCCGTTTTGTCCTATCGGCTGCGCGACGAGAAGCTCGCCAATCTGCAGGCCTCGAATCCCGAGGCCATCGTCTCGGCGAATATCGGCTGCATCACGCACCTGCAAAGTGGCACCGGCACGCCGGTGATGCACTGGATCGAGCTGGTGGATCGCATGCTGGGGTAGGCTGGACGCGTGGTGCCGGGTTACCATGCGATGGCATTCACCCTTGCCTCCTTTCGCTCCTTTCGCCCCGCCCGCGCATGCTCCAGACCCTCGCCATCCTGCTGGTTTTCCAATCCGTCGGGGAAGCGCTCAGTTATTCCCTGAGCCTGCCCGTGCCCGGGCCGGTGATCGGCATGATCCTGCTGTTCGGCTGGCTCACATTCGACGACCGGCTGCTGCCAGTGATCCAGGGGACCACGTCCGAGCTGCTCAAGCATTTGTCGCTGCTGTTCGTGCCGGCCGGCGTCGGCATCATGGTGCACGCGCATCGCATCGGCGGGGAGTGGCTGCCGATCGTGGTGGCGCTGGTGGTGTCCACCTGGCTGGCGATCGCCACCACCGCGCTGGTGACGCGCGCGCTGATGGGCAAGCCCCGGCCGCCCGAGGATGCCGGCGCGCAAGGCGGATCGGGAGAACAAGCATGACGCCGCGCCTGAACGAGATCTGGGTCTACCTGGCGGCCAGCCCGCTGCTCGGCCTGACCGCCACCTTGCTGGCCTATGTCTTCGCGTTCCGCATCTATGAGCGCGCGCGCTTCTCGCCGCTAGCCAATCCGGTGATGATTGCGGTCGCGATCCTGGTCACGCTGCTGACAGTGACCGGCACGCCGTACAAGACCTATTTCGATGGCGCGCAGTTCGTCCACTTCCTGCTCGGGCCCGCTACCGTTGCGCTGGCGGTGCCGCTGTACATGCAGTTGCCCAAGCTGCGCAAGCACGTGTTCCCGCTGCTGGGCGGACTGCTGGCGGGATCGCTGGTGGCGGTGGTATCTGCCGTGGGCATCGCCTGGCTGCTGGGCGCATCGCCCGAGACCATGCGCTCGCTCGCGCCCAAGTCGGTCACCATCCCCATTGCCATGGGCGTGGCCGAGAAGATCGGCGGCCTGCCCTCGCTGACCGCCGTGCTGGTGATGGCCACCGGCATCATCGGCGCGGTCAGCGCCACCAAGCTGCTGAACCTGCTGCGCATTTCCGACTACACCGTGCGCGGCTTCGCCACCGGCGTGGCGGCGCACGGCATCGGCACCGCGCGCGCCTTCCAGGTCAATCAGGAGGCCGGTGCCTTCGCCGCGCTCGGCATGGGCCTGAACGGCGTGCTGACCGCCATCATCGTGCCGATGCTGGCGGCATGGATGCCGCGCTGATCCCTGCTGACAGGACGTTGTCAGGAGCCCCCGCGCATGATTCGTCTCTCCATCCCCCCTGAAAGAGACCATCATGAACGGACTGATCAACTGGCTTGAAATTCCTGTCACGGACATGACCCGTGCCATCCGATTCTACGAGCAGGTCTTCGAGACCACCCTCAAGCGCGAAACCATGGCGCAAACCGACATGGCTATCTTTGCCGACCGTGAGCCTGGCGGCGCACTGGTGGCCAGCGAGGGCTCGCGCCCTTCGGCCGATGGCTGCCTGCCTTACCTGCACACGCCGGGACTAACGGCGCTGCTGGCGCGTGTGCAGGCGGCGGGCGGCAAGACCGTGTTCGGCCCGCTGCAGTTGCCTGGCGATATCGGCCATATTGCGCATATCATCGACAGCGAAGGCAATCGCATCGGCCTGCACCAGCCGCTGGTAGGATAGTCTGCCACCGCGACCGTTCTACCAATACCCGCATAGCACCAAGATGAAGCCTAGATGAGCCGCCGCGCCGACCGCCTTTTCCAGATCGTCCAGGTATTGCGCGGGCGCCGCCTGACCACGGCGGCGCTGCTTGCGCAGCGGCTCGGGGTGTCCGAGCGCACGGTGTACCGGGATATCCAGGCGCTGTCGCTCTCAGGCGTTCCGGTCGAGGGCGAAGCGGGCATCGGCTACCGGTTGCGGGCCGACTATGACGTCCCTCCGCTGATGTTCACCGCAATCGAAGTCGAAGCGCTGGTGGCCGGGCTGCGGCTGCTCAAGGCCTGGGGCGGCGGGGCGCTGGCCGCCGCCGCCGATCCCGCGCTGGAGAAGCTGATGGCGGCGCTGCCGCCCGCGCGGCGTCATGCGGCGCAGCAAAGCCGCGTGTTCGCCCCTGAATTCGTCAACCTCCCCCACGTGCGCGACGCGTTTGACGTGGTGCACGGCGCCATGAACGCGCAACGCCTGCTGCGCCTGGACTACACCGATGCGCAACAGCGCGCCACCGACCGCATCGTGCAGCCGCTGGGCCTGTTCTTCTGGGGCAACAGCTGGCTGCTGGCTGCCTGGTGCACGACGCGTACCGACTATCGCAGCTTCCGCCTGGACCGCTGCCGCGGCATCGTCATGCTGGAAGACCGCTTCCATGAAACGCCAGACCGCTCGCTCAATGGCTTCCTGCGTGCGGTGCAACACACCAGCGGCTAGCCGGCCGATCGGCAGATAGGCTGATTGACAGGCTGATTCGGGACGCGTGCTACGCCGGCTCGGCCAGCAGTGTCTCGATGTCGCGCTTGATATCTTCGGGCTTGGTGGTGGGCGCGTAGCGCTTGAACACCGTCCCGTTGCGGCGCAGCAAGAACTTGGTGAAATTCCACTTGATCGCTTCCAGGCCAAGCACGCCCGGCTTCTCCGAGGTCAGCCAGCGATACAGCGGATGCGCGTTGTCACCCTTGACGTCGATCTTGCCGAACATCGGGAAAGTGACGTGGAAGCGCGATTCGCAGAACTGGCCGATCTGCGCGGCGTCGCCTGGCTCCTGCTTGCCGAACTGGTTGCAAGGAAAGCCCAGCACGGCAAGGCCACGGGCGGTGTACTGGTCCTGAAGTGCCTGCAGGCCGGCGTATTGGGGCGTGAAACCGCACTCGCTGGCGGTGTTCACGATCAGCAGCACCTTGCCGCTGAATTGCGACAGCGGCACCGGCTGGCCAGCGAGGGAGCTGGCTTCGAACTGGTAGACATTGCTCATGACGGAATCCTCGGGTAGCACGGCGGCGCACGGCAATGCGCGTCCCGCGCGAGACAGTGTACTAGGCGACGTGATGTGATGTGATGCGGTGCGGTGCGTGCTCAGATGACATTCAGGTGCTCGGTGCCGGCGCCCAGGTCGGGCTCGCGGTCCAGGCTGCCATGCAGCTTGATCATCAGCCGCAGGTCGTTGAGCGAGTCGGCATTGCGCAGCGCGTCTTCATAGGTGATCTTGCCGGCCTCATACAAGTCGAACAGCGCCTGGTCGAACGAGACCATGCCCTGCTCGCGCGATTTCTTGATGACTTCCTTCAGCGCGTGGATCTCGCCCTTGAAGATCAGGTCTGCCACCAGCGGCGTGCCGAGCATGATCTCCACCGCCGGCACGCGGCCCTTCTGGCCCTTGCGGGGCAAGAGGCGCTGCGACACCATCGCCTTGAGGTTGAGCGACAGGTCGATCAGCAACTGCTGGCGCTTTTCCTCGGGGAAGAAGTTGACCACGCGGTCGATGGCCTGGTTGGCGTTGTTGGCGTGCAGCGTAGCCAGGCACAGGTGGCCCGTTTCCGCGTACTGCATCGCGTATTCCATGGTTTCCCGATCGCGGATTTCGCCGATCAGGATCACGTCGGGCGCCTGGCGCAGCGTGTTCTTCAGCGCCACGTGCCAGGAGTCGGTATCGATGCCGACCTCGCGCTGCGTGACGATGCAGTTCTGGTGCGCGTGCACGTATTCGATCGGGTCCTCGATGGTGATGATGTGCCCATACGAATGCGCATTGCGGTGATCGAGCATGGCCGCGAGCGAGGTCGACTTGCCCGAGCCGGTGGCGCCGGTGACGATCACCAGGCCGCGCTTTGACATCACGATGTCATGCAGCGCCTGCGGCAGGTCGAGATCTTCCACGGAGGGGATGCGCGTGTTGATGGTACGCACCACCATGCCCGCCTTGCCCTGCTGGATAAACGCGGAGACGCGGAAACGCCCGGCATTGGGCACGGAGATCGCGAAGTTGCACTCGCGGCTGCTGTCGAACTCGCCCGACTGGCGCTCGTTCATGATCGAGCGCACCAGGCCGAGCGCCTGGGTAGGGTTGAGCGGTTGTTGCGAGACTGGCGTGATCTTGCCGTCGACCTTGATGGCGGGCGGAAAATCAGCGGTGATGAACAGGTCCGAGCCGCGGTTGCCCACCATCAGCTCAAGCAGGTCGTTGATGTACTTGGCGGCGGATTCGCGATCGAGCATGGCGGTGTCCTGGTTTGGTTGCGGCGGACTCGCCTCAGCCCGTGAAAGAGTCGGGGTTCTTGGCAATGGCGCGCGCATCGCTGTAGTTGATGATGCCGCGCTTGATCAGGTCCGACAGGCACTGGTCCAGCGTCTGCATGCCAAGCCCGCTGCTGGTCTGCATCATCGAGTACATCTGCGCGATCTTGTTCTCGCGGATCAGGTGGCGGATAGCCGGCGTGGCGATCATGATCTCGTGTGCGGCCGTGCGGCCGTTGCCGTCGCGCGTCTTGAGAAGCGTTTGCGAAATCACCGCTTCCAGCGATTCGGACAGCATGGTGCGCACCATGTCTTTCTCTTCCGGCGGGAACACGTCGACAACGCGGTCGATGGTCTTCGCTGCCGAACTGGTGTGAAGCGTGGCAAACACCAGGTGGCCGGTTTCGGCCGCGGTCAGCGCCAGGCGGATGGTTTCCAGGTCGCGCAGCTCACCCACCAGCACCACGTCCGGATCCTCACGCAACGCGGAGCGCAGCGCGTTGGCGAAGGAGTGCGTGTGCGGTCCCAGCTCGCGCTGGTTGATCAGGCTCTTCTTGGATGTGTGCACGAACTCGATCGGGTCCTCCACCGTGAGGATGTGGCCCATGTCTTGATCGTTGCGGTGGTCCACCATCGCGGCCAGAGTGGTGGACTTGCCCGAGCCGGTCGGGCCGGTCACCAGCACCAGGCCGCGCGGCTTCATGCACAGGTCGGCGAACACCGCCGGCGCGCGCAGGTCTTCCAGCGTCAGTACCTTGGAGGGAATGGTCCGGAACACCGCCGCGGCGCCGCGCTGCGTGGTGTAGGCATTGACCCGGAACCGCGAGAGGCTGGCGATCTCGAAAGAAAAGTCGATTTCCAGCCGTTCCTCATATTGCTTGCGCTGGGTGTCGCTCATGATGTCGTACACCATGGCGTGGACATCCTTGTGACCCATCGCGGCCACATTGATGCGGCGCATATCGCCGTGGATACGCACCATCGGCGGCATGTCTGCCGAGAGATGGAGATCGGACGCCTTGTTCTTGACGGCGAAGGCTAATAGCTGCGCGATGTCCATCTATAATGACCCCACCTTTTTTTGTCGTACTTTGTTGTACTTCTTGATATGTTCGCCGGATTATGTCTGTAATCGCCGCCAACTTGCAAGCCGTCAACCGGCGCGTCGCGGCAGCCGCACAACAGGCCGGGCGACCGGCCGGTGAAGTCACGCTTCTGGCGGTCTCCAAGACCTTTCCCGCCACCGCGGTGCAGGCCGCGTTCGACGCCGGCCAGCGCGCCTTTGGCGAGAACTATGTACAGGAAGGCGTCGACAAGATTGCACAGCTCGCGGGCCTGCGCGACCAGCTGAGCTGGCACTTCATCGGCCCCCTGCAGAGCAACAAGACACGTGCCGTGGCCGAGCAGTTCGACTGGGTCCACGCCATCGACCGCCTGCGCATCGCCGAGCGGCTGTCGGCGCAGCGTCCCGTCGGCATGGCGCCGCTGCAGGTCTGCCTGCAGGTCAATATCAGCGGCGAAGCCAGCAAGAGCGGCGTCGCGCCGGATGAAGTGCCGGCGCTGGCACGCGCCGTGGCGGCGCTACCCGGGCTGCGGCTGCGCGGCCTGATGGCCATTCCGGAACCGCACAGCGATACGGCGGCCCAGCGCCGGCCGTTTGCCGCGCTGCGCGCCCTGCTCGCCACCTTGCGCGCCGCCGGGCTGGATGTAGACACCTTGTCGATGGGCATGTCCGCCGACATGGACGCCGCCATTGCCGAGGGCGCTACCGTGGTGCGCATCGGCACCGCCATATTCGGCGCACGCGACTATGCCACGGCCCCCGAGGCGACACCGGCCAAGCCGGGCTGAACGCCGACCCCCTTCTTCCTAGACGATTCCCAGCAAGAGACCGACATGCTCAACACTCTCACCTTTGGTTTCCTCGGCGGCGGCAATATGGCCACCGCCCTGATCGGCGGCCTGATCGCCCGGGGCGTGCCGGCCACCTCGATCCGCGTGGTCGATCCGTTCGATGAGGCGCAGGCACGCCTGCGGCGCGACCTCGGGGTGCATGCATCGGGCGCGCCCGACGCCGCCTTTGGCAAGAGCGACGTGCTCGTGCTGGCGGTCAAGCCGCAGCAGTTCCGCGAAGCGGCGGCTTCGCTGCTGCCGCACCTGGGCGACAACCTGATCGTGAGCGTGGCCGCCGGCATCCGCCTGGCCGACATGCAGCGCTGGTTCGGCGGGCGCACCCGCCTGGTGCGCGCCATGCCCAACACGCCGGCGCTGGCCGGCCTGGGCATGACCGGCCTGGCCGCCGTGCCCGGCCTGCCCCAGCAGGACCGTGACATTGCCAGCGCATTGGCCCAGGCCGTAGGCAAGTGCGAGTGGGTGGAAGGCGACGCGCAGATCGACGCGGTCACCGCCATCTCGGGCAGCGGCCCGGCCTACGTCTTCTACTTCGTCGAAGCCATGGAGAAAGCCGCCGTCGAACTCGGCCTGGACGCCGCGCAAGGGCGCGCGCTGGCTGTGGAAACCTTCCGCGGCGCCGCGGCCCTGGCGGCACAGTCGGAAGAGCCGGTCAGCCTGCTGCGCGAGCGGGTAACCTCCAAGGGCGGCACCACCTACGCGGCGCTCACCGCCATGCAAGCCGCCGGTATCGGCGAAGCCTTCGTCAAGGCCATGCACGCCGCCGCCGGACGCGCGACGGAAATGGGCGCGGAGTTTGGCAAGGATTGAGCCGGGTGCGTCCTTTCCCGCGGCGGCGGGGAAGGACGCAAACCGCCAGGACCCTGGCGCGCAGCCTCAGCGCAACGCGTAGGCTGCCGCCACCCCGGCAAACACACAAGCGCCCAGCCAGTTGTTGTGCCGGAACACGGCAAAGCACTTCATGCGATCCCGCCCGCGGATCAACGTGTAGTGATACACCGCGCATCCCGCCGCAGCCACTAGCCCGATCCAGTACGGCCAGCCCAGCCCGAACTGCGATCCGGCCCAGGCCATCAGCCCCAGGAACACCGCATAGCAGATCATGACGGCGGCGACATCAAAGCGCCCGAACGTGATGGCCGAAGTCTTCAGGCCGAGCAGCAAGTCATCGTCGCGGTCCACCATGGCATAGGCGGTATCGTAGGCCACCGCCCAGAACACGTTGGCCAGCAACATCACCCACGCCACCACCGGCACCTGGTCCTGCACTGCGGCGAACGTCATCGGGATGCCGAAGCCGAAAGCAATGCCGAGGTAGGCCTGTGGGATGGCAAAGAACCGCTTGAAGAACGGATAGGTGCCCGCAAGCACGGCCGCCACCACCGCCAGCCACTTGGTAAATCCGTTGAGCGGCGTGATCAGCGCGAAGGCCGCGAGCGCCAGCACCACCGCCACCGCGACGGCCTCCCACGCGGCAATCTTGCCCGCGGTCAGCGGCCGCTCCTTGGTGCGCTTGACGTGCTTGTCGAAGTCGCGGTCGGCCCAGTCGTTCATGGCGCAGCCGGCGGAGCGCATCAGCAAGGTGCCGATGACGAAGATCCAGAACAGGCTCCACGCCGGCTGGCCGCCCGAGGCCATCCACAGTGCCCACAGCGTGGGCCACAGCAGCAGCAGCGTGCCGATGGGCTTGTCGAGGCGCACCAGGCGCGCGTACAGGGCTAAGCGTTCAAACATGGCGAGGGGCCCGCGGCAGGGGGTCGGGAAAGGCAATGGCATTCAACGAAAAACGCGCCGCGACCCGGTCTGGGCGCGGCGCGCACATCCACGCGGTTTTTTCGTGCGTCTGCATGCGCTGGGTCAGCAGGTCGGCGGAGGGTTCGTCGCCGGCGGCGTCAATGGCCGGGAACAGCGAGCGCGCGGTGCGCACCACGGCTTCCTGGCCTTCGACCAGCTTGCGGATCATCTCGGTGGCTTCGGGCACGCCCTCTTCCTCGGCGATCGACGACAAGCGGGCGTATTCCTTGTACGTGCCCGGTGCCGGGTAGCCCAGCGCGCGGATACGTTCGGCGATCGAATCCACGGCGAGCGCCAGCTCGGTGTATTGCGTCTCGAACATCAGGTGCAACGTGTTGAACATCGGACCCGTGACGTTCCAGTGGAAGTTATGGGTCTTGAGATAGAGCGTGTAGGTATCCGCCAGCAACTTGGACAGGCCTTCCGCGATCTTCTTGCGCTCTTTGTCGGAAATGCCGATGTTCACGCTCATCTCATTCTTCTTTGCCATGATAGGTACGCTCCAGTCTGGGGTGGCTCTGACAACTGCCGCGCCACGGGACGCGGCACAACCCGCACATTATGGCATCACCCGGTAAAGCCGGACAAACCCGTGGCCGCGTCCATGAACATCGCGACCGCACCCAGCGCGGTCGCCGCCAGCCCGATCTCCGTGCGCCACAACTTGCGCTGCAGGCGCGCCGCGTCCGCGCGGCGGGGGCTGTCGTGGGCGGCGTGCTGCAACTGCTGAAACTCGCTGACGAACATTCTGAACATGGCCATGATGGTTCTCCTTGCCGGGCTTTCAGGGTGGCCCCGGCTCGGGGCCACCCGCACTGCCTTACTTCATTGCTTGCGCATTACTTGAGGTTGAGCGCGCGCCTGACACCCTCGCCATAAGCCGGATCGGCCTTGGTGAAGTGCTGCAACTGCACCCGCACGATGTCTTCCGGCACGCCCTGCATGGCCGCCGCGATGTTCGCGTAAAGACGCTGGCGCTGGGCCTCGTCGAACAGGCGGAACAGCGCGCCCGGCTGGCTGTAGTAATCGCTGTCGACACGGTGGTCGAAGCGGTCGGCCGCGCCGTCCAGGGCCAGGGGCGGCTCGATGGCGCGCTCGCTGGCGGCGTAGGCGCCCTCGCGGTTCGGCTCGTAGTTGAGCTTGCCGCCCTGGTTGCCGTCCACGCGCATCGCGCCATCGCGGTGGAAGGTATTGTGGAACGGGCACTTGGGCGCATTGACCGGGATCTGGTTGTGGTTCACGCCCAGGCGATAGCGCTGCGTGTCGCCATAGGAGAACAGCCGGCCCTGCAGCATCTTGTCGGGCGAGAAGCCGATGCCCGGCACGATGTTGGACGGGTTCATCGCGACCTGCTCCACCTCGGCGAAGTAGTTGTCCGGGTTGCGGTTGAGCTCCATCACGCCGATGTCGATCAGCGGATAGTCCTTGTGCGGCCACACCTTGGTGAGGTCGAACGGGTTGATGTGGTACTTGGCCGCATCGGCTTCGGGCATGACCTGCACACGCACGTTCCAGCGCGGGAAGTTGCCGCGCTCGATGTTCTCGAACAGGTCGCGCTGCGCGCTTTCGCGATCGCCCGCCACCACCTTGGCCGCTTCCTCGTTGGTCCAGTTGGCGATGCCCTGCTGCGACTTGAAATGGAACTTCACCCAGAAACGCTCGTTGGCCGCGTTGATGAACGAGAAGGTATGCGAGCCGAAACCATGGATCTGGCGATAGTTCTGCGGCAGGCCACGGTCGCTCATCAGGATGGTGACCTGGTGCAGCGATTCCGGATGGCGCGACCAGAAATCCCACACGGCGATCGGGTCGCGCAGGTTGGTGCGCGGATTGCGCTTTTGCGTGTGGATGAAATCCGGGAATTTGAGCGGATCGCGCACGAAGAACACCGGCGTGTTGTTGCCGACCACGTCCCAGTTGCCTTCATCGGTATAGAACTTGACCGAGAAGCCGCGCACATCGCGCTCGGCGTCGGCCGCGCCACGCTCGCCCGCCACCGTGGAGAAGCGCATGAACATCGGCGTCTGCTTGCCAACGCTGGCAAAGATCGAGGCCTTGGAAAAGCGCGTGATGTCGTGGGTCACCGTGAACGTGCCGTGGGCGCCCGAGCCCTTGGCGTGCACGCGCCGCTCGGGGATGACTTCGCGGTCGAAGTGAGCGAGCTTCTCCAGGAACCACACGTCCTGCAGCAGCATCGGGCCGCGCGGGCCCGCGGTCTGCGAATTCTGGTTGTCGGCGACCGGCGCGCCGGCGGCGGTGGTGAGAGTGTCCTTGTCCTTGCTCATCTTGGCCTTATTTTTTCGTGGGTTGGAACGGGGAAGTCTGGCTGGATGCAGGAAGTCTACGGGATGGCTATTGAATTACAAATTCAATTATTTCTAACTATGAAATAGAGCATGCCTATGCGTTGGCTGCGCGCCAGCATGGCATAGGACCAAGAGCCAGTGAAGTTAGAAAAATCGTGAGGGGAGAAAGACGAAGGCAGGAGAGCCTGCCGCCAGCACGGCGGCGGCAGGCCGGGCGCGCTCAGGCCGCTTCAGCCAGTTCCTTGGCCAGCATGCTGACACCTGGCAAGTCGCAGGCAGCCACCGCGCGGCGCAACGCTTCCATGGCCGGCAGGCGGGTAAAGCTCTTGCGCCAGGCCAGTACCACGCGCCGGTCGGGCACGGGATCGGTAAAGGGCACGTAGGCCAGCAGGTCGTTCTTGTTGGGCTTCAGGTCCGGCACCGAAGTCCGTGGCAGAACAGTGATGCCGACGCCACTTGCGACCATATGGCGGATGGTTTCCAGCGAGGAGCCTTCGAAGGTCTTCTGGATGCCGTCGGCCGCCTGCGAGAAGCGCGACAGCTCCGGGCACACGCCCAGCACCTGGTCGCGGAAACAATGTCCGCTGCCCAGCAGCAGCATGGTCTGCTGCTTGAGCTCATCGGGATCCACCTTGCCGGCATGCTCCAGATGGTGGCCGCGCGGTACCGCCACGACGAACGGCTCGTCATAGAGCGGTTGCACGGTCAGCCCGGAATCGGCAAAAGGCTCGGCCATGATGGCGCAATCGATCTCGCCCTGCTTGAGCAGCTCGATCAGCTTGACCGTGTAGTTTTCCTGCAGCATCAGCGGCATCTGCGGCACCGTCTGGATCATTTCCTTGACCAGCGTGGGCAGCAGGTAGGGCCCGATGGTGTAGATCACGCCGAGGCGCAACGGCCCGGCCAGCGGATCCTTGCCCTGCTTGGCGATCTCGCGGATGGCCATGGTCTGCTCCAGCACGCGCTGTGCCTGCGCCACGATCTGCTCGCCGATCGGCGTCACCGAGACTTCGGAGGTGCCGCGCTCGAAGATCTGCACATTGAGTTCGTCTTCCAGCTTCTTGATCGCCACCGACAGCGTCGGCTGCGACACGAAGCAGGCTTCGGCCGCCCGGCCGAAATGGCGCTCGCGCGCTACGGCGACGATGTACTTGAGTTCGGTGAGCGTCATGACTTATCAATTTCCATTAAGCGATAGATTTTACCTTCGATTCGACGTTCTGTCAGAGATCCCAAGCAAGGCGGCGCGAGCGATACCGGATGGCAACCAGATGGCCCGCGCATGGGGAGACCCTGCCATCACATCACGCCTTCAGGTAGTGTTCCCTGCCGCCCAGCCAGCGCAGCAAGTGCGCTTCTACCGCCTCCGGAAAGCGCAACAGCATCAGCTCGGCGGCCTCCTGCGCATAGTCCACCAGCCAGGCATCGGTGTTGAGATCGGCGAAACGCAGCATCGCCTCGCCGGACTGGCGCGCGCCGAGGAACTCGCCCGGGCCGCGTATTTGCAGGTCGCGCCGGGCGATCTCGAAGCCGTCGGTGGTTTCGCGCATGGTTGCCAGGCGCTCGCGCCCGGTGGGCGACAGCGGTGCCTGGTACATCAGCAGGCAGACCGATTCCGCGCTGCCCCGCCCTACCCGGCCGCGCAACTGGTGCAGTTGCGCCAGGCCAAAGCGCTCGGCATGCTCGATCACCATCAACGAGGCGTTGGGCACGTCCACCCCCACCTCGATCACGGTGGTGGCCACCAGCACCTGCAGGCGGTTGGCCGTGAAGTCTTCCATCACCGCGGCCTTCTCCGCCGGTGGCAGGCGCCCGTGCACCAGTCCCACCTTGAGCTCGGGCAAGGCGGCGACCAGGGTTTCATAGGTTTCCACCGCGGTCTGCAGTTGCAGCGCCTCGCTCTCCTCGATCAGCGGGCAGACCCAGTAGACCTGGCGGCCATCGGCGGCGGCGTGGTGCACGCGCTCGATCACCTCGTCGCGGCGCGCGTCGTTGACCAGCCGGGTCACCACCGGCGTGCGCCCGGGCGGCAATTCGTCGATCACCGAGACGTCGAGGTCGGCGTAGTAGGTCATGGCCAGCGTGCGCGGGATCGGCGTGGCCGACATCATCAACTGGTGCGGCACGGTTTCCGCAATCTTGCCGGTCTTCCCCTGCGCGGCGGCGGCGTCGGGATCGGCCTTGCCGCGCAGCGCCAGGCGCTGGGCCACGCCGAAGCGATGCTGCTCATCGACCACGGACAAGCCCAGGCGGGCAAACTTGACGCTGTCCTGGATCAGCGCGTGGGTGCCGATGGCCAGCTTGGCCTCGCCGGACTCGACCTTGGCCGCGGCCTCGCGCTTGGCGCGCGTCTTCAGGCTGCCGGCCAGCCACACCACCGGCACGCCCAGCGGCTCCAGCCAGGCGGAAAGCTTGCGGAAATGCTGCTCGGCCAGGATTTCGGTCGGCGCCATCAGCGCGGCCTGGTAGCCGGCATCGATGGCCTGGCAGGCGGCCAGCGCCGCCACGATGGTCTTGCCGCTGCCAACGTCGCCCTGCAACAGGCGGTGCATCGGATGGGGCGCGCCCATGTCCTTGGCGATTTCCTCCACCACGCGCTGCTGCGCGCCGGTCAGCTTGAACGGCAGCGCCGCCAGGAAGGCGCTCAGTAGCCCCCCCTCGCGGCGCGGCATGGGCGGCGCGCTCTTGTCGCGCCGCGCCGCCTGGGAGCGCTTGAGGGAGAGCTGCTGCGCCAGCAGTTCATCGAGCTTGATGCGTTGCCAGGCCGGGTGCGAGCGCTCGATCAGCGCGTGCTCGTCCACCTCCTGGGGCGGCGAGTGCAGCAGGCGCAAGCACTCCGGCAAGGCCTGCAGCTTGAGCTGGCCCAGCGGGCCTTGCAGCACGGGCAACGGCAGGGTCTCCGGCAGCGGCGTGCGCGCCAGCGCGCCGCCGATGGCTTTCAGCGCCTCGCCGGGCGTCACCGCGCGCACCGTGGGATGGACCATCTCCGCGCCGAAGAAGCCGCCGCGCAGCTCGCCGCGCACCCGCAGGCAGGCGCCTTCGGCCATCAGCTGGGCCTGGCTGCCGTAGAAATTGAGGAAGCGCAGCGTCAGTTCGCCGGTATCGTCGGCGATCTTGACCACCATCTGGCGGCGCGGGCGCAGGCTGACCTCGTTGGAGGCGACCACGCCCTCGACCTGCACCGTCAGCCCCATCCCCGCGCGCCCGATGGCATCGGCGATCGGCAGCAGCGTGGTCTCGTCCTCATAGCGCATCGGCAGGTGCAGCACCAGGTCGACATCGCGCTTGAGGCCGAGCTTGTGCAGCCTGGCCATGGCCGAGGACGGCTTGCCGGCGGCAGCGCCCTTGGCCGCCGCCTTGCCCGCACGGCCCGGCTTGTCGCCGGCGCGTGCCGCGGGCAGGCTGTCGGTGGTTTCCGGGATTCGGTCGGGAGCGGTTCCTGGCATCTGGGGCGTGGCTGGCGATTCGGGTCGGGGCGCGAGCCTGGTGGCACGCTCTGGTTGGCGCAAATACGCGACATCACGCGCGCCCGGGCGGCGGGGCCGCCCCAAGCCTTACAATATCGGATTCGCCGATTGTACCTATGCCGGCCGCGCCACCGCGCGGTCTGCGGCCGTTTTTGCCCCCATGATGCTGACGCTGTCCGATTTTGACTTTGCCCTCCCGCCCGAATTGATCGCCCAGACCGCCTTGCCGGAGCGCGGCGCGAGCCGGCTGCTGGTAGTGGATGCGGACGCCCGGGAAGGCACTACCCGCCTCACAGACCGCGCGTTCACCGACATCGTCGACTACCTGCGTCCCAATGATTTGCTGGTGTTCAATGACACCCGCGTCATCAAGGCGCGCTTCTTCGGGCAAAAGGGCAGCGGCGGCAAGGTCGAGGTGCTGGTCGAGCGGGTGCTGGACAGCCACACCGTGCTGGCCCAGGTGCGCGCCTCCAAGACGCCGCCCGTGGGCAGCCTGCTGCGCCTGGCGGATGCCTTCGACGTCACAGTCGGCCCGCGCGTGGACCAGTTCTTCACGCTCACCTTCCCGGAGCCGGCGCTGGACCTGATCGAGCGCCACGGCCGCCTGCCGCTGCCGCCGTACATCACCCACGACCCCGACGCCTTCGACGAAACCCGTTACCAGACGGTCTACGCCCGCGCCCCCGGCGCGGTGGCCGCGCCCACCGCCGGCCTGCATTTCGACGAGGCCCTGTTCGCCCGGCTCGATGCGATGGGCGTGCGCCGCGGCTTCCTGACCCTGCACGTGGGCGCCGGCACCTTCCAGCCGGTGCGCACCGAGAACCTGGCCGAGCACAAGATGCACGCCGAGTGGTACGAAGTCTCGGACGCGCTGGCCCAGGCCGTGCGCGACACGCGCGCGGCCGGTGGCCGGGTGATCGCGGTCGGCACCACGTCCCTGCGCGCGCTCGAGTCCGCCGGCGCCGCCGATGGCACGCTGGCCGCCGGCCGTGGCGACACCGAAATCTTCATCACGCCCGGCTATCGTTTCCGGGTGGTCGATGCGCTGATCACCAACTTCCACCTGCCCAAGTCGACCTTGCTGATGCTGGTATCGGCGCTGGCCGGGGTGGAGCCCATCCGCGCCGCCTACCGCCATGCGGTGGCCGAGCGCTACCGCTTCTTCAGCTACGGCGACGCCATGCTGCTGACGCGCCAGCCCCAGCCCTGAGCGCGCCGCGCCAGCCCGAACCTGAATCCCGAATCCAGCCATGCTCAATTTCGAACTGCTCACCACCGACGGCAACGCCCGCCGCGGCCGCGTCACCCTCAACCACGGCGTGGTCGAGACCCCGATCTTCATGCCGGTTGGCACCTACGGCTCGGTCAAGGCGATGTCGCCGCTGGAGCTGGGTGAGATCAACGCCCAGATCATCCTGGGCAATACCTTCCACCTGTGGCTGCGCCCGGGGCTGGAGGTGGTGGAAAAACACGGTGGCCTGCACCGCTTCATGGGCTGGGACAAGCCGATCCTGACCGATTCGGGCGGTTTCCAGGTGTTTTCGCTGGGCGCGCTGCGCAAGATCACCGAGGATGGCGTGACCTTTGCCTCGCCGGTCAACGGCGACAAGCTGTTCCTGTCGCCCGAGATCTCGATGCAGATCCAGCGCACGCTGAACTCCGACATCGTGATGCAGTTCGACGAATGCACGCCCTACGAGATCGACGGCCGCCCCGCCACCCACGCGGAAGCGGCCGCCTCCATGCGCATGAGCCTGCGCTGGGCCAAGCGCTCGATCGACGAATTCAACGGCGTGGGCAACCCCAACGCGCTGTTCGGCATCGTCCAGGGCGGCATGTTCGAGGACCTGCGCGACGAGTCGCTGGCCGGCCTGTCGGAGCTGGACTTCCATGGCTACGCCATCGGCGGCCTGTCCGTCGGTGAGCCCAAGGAAGACATGATGCGCGTGCTGGAACACGTGGGCCCGCGCCTGCCCGCGCACAAGCCGCACTACCTGATGGGCGTGGGCACGCCCGCCTGCACTACTACCTCGAACTCATGAGCGAGATGCGCGAAGCCATCGAGGAGCACCGCTTCGAGGCGTTCCGCCTGCAATTCGCCGCCGACCGCGCGCGCGGGGCGCAATAGCGCCGTGCAGGGGCCGGCGAGTCCCGGCTTGAACTTTCTGCACGGCACCGGTCGAACACCGGTGCCCGCGGCCGTCAAGCGGCCCGCAAGGCGCTCCGAACAAACCCGTACTACACCGTAAATGCCCGGATCGGGCATGGAATGCGGTTGCAAGCGGGTGGTAGAATAACCGACTAACTGATTGATTTTGTGACGGAGAAGCAACGTGCTGATTTCTAACGCATTTGCCCAGACTGCCGGTGTCACCGGCGGCGCGGCGGGTGGCCTGATGAGTTTCCTGCCTATCATCCTGATGTTCGCGGTGCTGTGGTTCATCATGATCCGGCCGCAGATGAAGCGCCAGAAAGAATCGAAGGCAATGCTGGAAGCCCTGGCCAAGAACGATGAAGTCGTGACCGCCGGCGGCATTCTCGGCCGTGTCACCAAGGTCAACGAGCAATACGTGACCGTCGAAATCGCCGCTGGCACCGAAATCACGGTGCAAAAGAGCGCGGTTACCACGGTGCTGCCCAAGGGCTCGCTGAAGTCGCTCTGAGCACCGCGGCCGCGGGCGTGGCGTTGCTTGACCCAGGCGCCGCCCAGCTTCTCCCGCACCGCCTGCCTGCTGTTTCGCCCTTCCCGGCACGCCTTTAGCGCGCGTGCCCCCGCAGCCGCCTGATCCAGCACGGGTTATCCGTGGATGCCAGGCGGCTGTTTGCCAACCGGTGCGGTGGTGCCAACTGCCCGCTGACGGTCTCGTCGGCACCGCCAACCGAAGAACGACTGGCCAAAGATGAATCGTTATCCGCTTTGGAAATACCTTGTGATCCTGGTGGCTCTGGCCATCGGCATTACCTATACGCTGCCGAACTTCTTCGGCGAGGCGCCTGCCGTGCAGGTCTCCTCCGCCAAGGCCACGGTCAAGGTCGACCTGGCCATGCAGAAGCAGATCGAACAGATCCTGGCGCAGAACAACCTGCAGCCCGATGGCATGTTCTTCGACCTGAACGGCCAGTCCGGCTCTGTCAAGGCGCGCTTTCAAACGCCCGACGAGCAGCTCAAGGCCAAGGACATCCTGAGCCGTTCGCTCAACCCCGATCCCAACGACCCCACCTACGTGGTGGCGCTGAACCTGCTGTCGGGTTCGCCGCGCTGGCTCACTGCCATGCACGCGCTGCCGATGTACCTGGGCCTGGACTTGCGCGGTGGCGTGCACTTCCTGCTGCAGGTGGACATGAAGGGCGCGGTCGACAAGAAGCTCGACAGCCTGGCCGGCGACGCCCGCACCCTGCTGCGCGACAAGGGCATCCGCCACGGCGGCATCGACCGCGACGGCGACCGCCTGACGGTGCGCTTCAACAATGCCGACGACGCCGCCAAGGCACGCGGCATCCTGGCCGACAACCTGCGCGAGCTGACCTTCACCCCGGATGGCAACAACATTTCCGGCGTGTTTACCGATGCGGCGCGCAAGGCGGTGCAGGATTCGGCGGTCAAGCAGAACATCACCACCCTGCACAACCGGGTCAACGAGCTCGGCGTGGCCGAGCCGGTGATCCAGCAGCAAGGCGCCGACCGCATCGTGGTGCAGCTGCCCGGCGTGCAGGATACCGCCAAGGCCAAGGACATCATCGGCCGCACCGCCACGCTGGAAGCCCGTCTGGCCGACCCCGACGCGCCGCGCAACCCGCGCCCGGGCGACCCGATCCCCTTTGGCAGCGAGCTGTTCACGCAAGGCAACGGCGCCCCGGTGGTGCTCAAGAAGCAGGTGATCTTCACCGGCGACCGCATCGAAAGCGCTTCGGCAGGCTTCGACCAGAACCAACGCGCCTCGGTCAACATCAAGCTCGATGCCCAGGGCGGCCGCGTGCTGCGCGACATCTCGCGCGAGAACATCGGCAAGCCGATGGGCATCGTGCTGTTCGAGAAGGGCAAGGGCGAAGTGCTGACGGTGGCAACGATCCAGTCGGAACTGGGCTCCAGCTTCCAGATCACCGGCTCGTACTCCACCGAAGCCGCCAACGACCTGGCCCTGCTGCTGCGCGCCGGCTCGCTGGCCGCGCCGATGGAAATCATCGAAGAACGCACCATCGGCCCGTCGCTGGGCGCGGACAACATCAAGAAGGGCTTTGACTCGGTGGCCTACGGCTTCGGCGCCATTGCGGTCTTCATGATGCTGTACTACATGCTGTTCGGTGTGTTCTCGGTGGCCGCGCTGGCCGTCAACCTGCTGCTGCTGGTGGCGGTGCTGTCGATGCTGCAGGCCACGCTGACGCTGCCTGGCATCGCCGCTATCGCGCTGGTGCTCGGCATGGCCATTGACGCCAACGTGCTGATCAACGAGCGGATCCGCGAGGAATTGCGCGCGGGCGCCTCGCCGCAGATGGCGATCGCCGTCGGCTTCGACCGCGCCTGGGCCACCATCCTGGACTCCAACGTGACCACGCTGATCGCGGGCCTGGCGCTGCTGGCCTTCGGTTCCGGCCCGGTGCGCGGCTTTGCCGTGGTGCACTGCCTGGGCATCATGACCTCGATGTTCTCGGCGGTGTTCTTCAACCGCGGCCTGGTGAACCTCTGGTACGGCCGCAAGAAGAAGCTGCAAAGCGTGGCGATCGGCCAGATCTGGAAGCCGGGCTCGGACAGCCAGGGCACCATCGCCAAATAAGCATCATGGATGTCCGCGCGCAGGATGCGCACGGACATCCAACCAGCATAGAACGGCTGCAAAGGCAGCCGTACAAATTCTTCCTGGCGCACAAGGGCCTGCACCTGTCGATCGAGTTCACCGGCGGCACGGTGATGGAGGTCAACTACCAGCAGACGGCCGACCTCGAGCGCATCCGTGGCCAGGTCGGCAAGCTCGGCTACAGCGACGTGCAGGTGCAGAACTTCGGCACCTCGCGTGACGTCATGATCCGCCTGCCGCTGCAAAAGGGCCCGGACGGCAAGCCCGTCACCTCGGCGCAGCAGAGCGAGCAGGTCATCACCGCGCTGCAAACCGCTACGCCTGACGTCAAGCTCCAGCGTGTCGAGTTCGTCGGCCCGCAGGTGGGCAAGGAACTGGCCACCGATGGCCTGCTGGCGCTGCTGTGCGTGGTGGCCGGCATCGTGATCTACCTGTCGTTCCGCTTCGAGTGGAAGTTCGCGGTCGCCGGCATCATCGCCAACCTGCACGACGTGGTGATCATCCTGGGTTTCTTCGCCTTCTTCCAGTGGGAATTCTCGCTGTCGGTGCTGGCGGCGATCCTGGCGGTGCTGGGCTACTCGGTGAACGAATCGGTGGTGATTTTCGACCGGATTCGCGAGAACTTCCGCAAGTACCGCAAGATGACCACGCACGAGATCATCGACAACGCGATCACCAGCACCATCTCGCGGACCATCATCACCCACGGTTCGACCCAAATGATGGTGCTGTCGATGTTCTTCTTCGGCGGCCCCACCCTGCACTACTTCGCGCTGGCGCTGACCGTCGGCATCTTGTTCGGCATCTACTCCTCGGTATTCGTCGCCGCTGCGCTAGCCATGTGGCTGGGCGTCAAGCGCGAGGACCTGGTCAAGGGCGAGAAGAAGCCGGGCGACGTCGACCGCGACGACCCGAACTTCGGCGCGCAGGCCTGACGGCCCGCCGCGGACAGATTCAAGGCAACAAAAAAGGGCACCTCCGGGTGCCCTTTTTTGTCATGCCGTGACAGGCTCGGATCTGGCGCAGATCTCGCTCAGAACTGCTCGATCCATACCGCCAGGCGGTCCACCGCAAACTCTGCCGTGCGATCGGCGGGACGGTAGATGATGGAGTCGCCCTCGCGCACGGCCTTGAGCGCACCGCCGGCTTCATCCAGCCACAGCAGCCCGGCCAGCCAGGTGGCATGTTGCTCGGACACGTCCTTGTCGACCGGCTCGCTCAGGTACTCGGCCAGCGCGGCGCCCTGGATCCACACCAGGGCATCGCCATCGCGGCGCACATTGGCCGCGCCTTGCGTCGCGGCCAGCATCTCGGCCAGCGACACCACCGCATCGCCGGCGCCACGGCCGGCGAATTGGGTGCGCAGCGCGGCGAGCTTGGCCGCCACCGCGTGGCCGAAGGTGCCGCTGCGGCGGCTTTCCGCCGCCACCAGGTCGGCGTAGTCCATCAGCAGCCAGTCCGGCTCGGGATTCTGTACGCCGACCAGCGCGGCGGAGGCCAGGTAGGTGTCCACCGGCTGGAAGCGCTCTGGGCCGATCAGGCTGGCCGACAGCGTGCGGATCAGGCCGATGCGCGAGGCAATGGTCTGCCGCTGCAGCACGCTCAGCTTCTCGCGCAGCAACTGGTCGCGCTCCTTGCGCAGGCCGGCCATCTCGAGCGCCTGCTTGAGCTCCATGCGCAACGAGGTGATGTCCCACGGCTTCTTGATGTAGCGATGGATCTGGCCTTCGTTGACGGCCGCGACGGTATGCTCGATCTCCGAGTAGGCGGTCGTCAGGATCCGCACGATATACGGATAGCGCTCGCGCGCGTAGCGCAGCAGCTGTAGCGCAGCAGCTCATTGCCGTACTCGCCCGGCATCCGCTGGAAAACAAGACCGCAAGGCTGTCGGCATGCGCATCCAGCAGCGCCTTACCTTCTTCGACCGAGCCGCCGGTCACGACCGGCGCCAGGGCTCCGATGGCACGCTGGAAATACTTGACGGCCGTAGCCTCGTCATCGACGAACAGAATCGCCGGTGATGGTGCCTGCGTGGCATTCGGTTCGTTCATCGATCACTCCTATGCATTCGACTCTTGGTATTGGGGAAATCCAGCGTGACTGTGGTACCCGCACCGGGCGTAGACTCGATCCGGATGCCGCCACCAAAGGACTGCATGACACGGTTGCAAAAAATCATGCCCAGTCCGTTGCCGCCGGTACTCGCATGGGTGGTGACCGGATCCACCAGAAGGCGCCCCATCACCTCGGGTGGTATGCCCGGGCCGTTGTCGCAAATGCGGATCGCGGCATCGGGATCGGCCGCCACCACGAAGCGCAGCGAAGGCAAGTCGACACCGTCGAGCGCCCGCAGCGCATTGGACAACAGCGACGACAGCACCAGCGCCACGCAATTGGGCAGCGTGCGCACGGCAAAATCGTCTTGCATTTCGATCTTCACCCACTCGCGCTGCGACCCGGCGAAGGGGTAGGTATCGAGCAGCGCGGCGATCAGGCCGCCGGCGGTGGCTTCCCGGTCGGCCGGCTGCCACTGCTGCGCACCGACTGCAGGAACGATGAAATCACGGCCAGGCAATACTGCGCGTTGTCGTGCATCGACGTTGCCGCCTGTCCGATCTCGCTCTGGCGCTGCGGATTGTATTCCGCCGCGATACGGCTTTCGATACCGCGCGCAAAATTTGCGATCGCCGCCAACGGCGTGTTCAATTCATGTGCCAGGAAGGCCAGCGTCTCGTCGATCGCCATCAGGCGCTGATGGCGGATCGAGCGCTCGCGATAGCGCTCGGCGGCCAGCCGCAGCGCTTCGCGCACCTGGCCCAGCTCGATGGGCTTCTCCAGGATGCGGAACACTTCGCCGGTGTTGACCGTCTGCAACAGCATGTCTTTGTCCGCGTAGGCGGTCACCAGGATGCGCACGATCTGCGGATACTCGAGCGCCACCTGGCGCAGCAGGTCGCCGCCATCGCGGCCCGGCATGCGGAAGTCCGTCACCAGCACGGCGACGCGCGCGCTCTCCCGGCGCAGGATGCGTACCGCTTCGTCAGCGCCACTGGCGACCAGCACCTCGTACTCCGTGCCGACCGCACGCGCGAAGTACTTGCACGCCATCTCCTCGTCATCGACGTAGAGCACGGTAAGCCGTTGTTGACGGGTATCGCTCATGGCCTTCTCAGTCGGCTCGGGGCAGGTCGAAGCTGAACGAGGCCCACTTGCCCAGTTCGCTCTCGGCAAACAGCACGCCGCCGTGACGCTCGATCACCGCGTAGCTGATGGACAGGCCAAGGCCCAGGCCCTGGCCGACTTCTCGCGTGGTGAAGAACGGCTCGAACACGCGCGCCAGATGCTCTTGCGCAATGCCCGGCCCGTTGTCCTTCACGGTCACGTGCAGCCGGCGCTCGACCCACTTCACCGTGGTATGGATGGCCGGGCCCTGCGTGCCGGCCTTGCGCATGGCCAGCGCGGCGTTGGAGAACAGGTTGATCAGCACGCCGATCACCGCGGCCTCGTCGCCCAACACCAGCGTATCGGTCGGCAGTTCGCGCGTGACGGCTACCCCGCGCAGTTCATGCGCGGTCAGCCGGATCGAGGAATCGAGCGCCTTCTCGAACAGGAACGGCGTGCCCTCCGCTTCGGCGCCGGGCTTGCGATAGGCGAAGGTCTTCAGGTCCGAAACGATATGCTGGATGCGTTGCATCCCCTGCTTGGCGTCGACCAGGCACTCCTGCAACATCGGTTCGCTCTTGGCCACCGGTTCTTCCAGCGCGACCTCGATCGCCATCAGGCAGAAGTTGACCGGGTTGTTGACCTCGTGCAGCAGACCCGCGGCCAGCGTACCGATGGCCGCCATCTTTTCCTGCTGCAGCATTTGGCCCTTGATGTCGACCAGCTTGCGGTTGATCACTTCGAGCTCGCCGTTCTTCTCCGCCACTTCGGCCTTGAGCCGGAACAGCATGAAGCGCGCCCGCTCATTGAAGAAGGTGTAGACCGCGCTGGCCGCCGCGGCGAACAGCAGGAACAGCGAATTGACGATAAAGGTGCCGGCCGGCTCGATGCCGCCAGAATGCAGCACGCAGGCGAGCAGGTAGAACAGGTAGGACAGTATCCCGAACACCAGGTTCTGCCACAGCCCGAACGGCAGCGCGATGCCAGACGCGAAGATGGCGAGATTCAGCCCGACGTAATACGGCGACTCCACGCCATCGGTATGCCAGATCATCCATGAGATCATGATCTGCGGCAGCAGCAGCCAGGACAGGGTCAGCCACGGCGCAAAGCGGCGCCCTGCCGTGCTGTACAACAGCATCACGATACCTGCGATCAGCAGCGACACCAGCACGCGAGCCACGGCGAAGGGCGCCTGCAGCTGCGGATACTGGCCATAGTCCAGCCCCACGCCGAGCAGCACCAGCACGATGGCGGTATAAGCGCCGCCGCGGCTGAAGGCCAGGCGGAAATCCGCCAGCTCGGTCTGGTAACCCGCGTAAAGTTGATTGGTGCTCATGGCTGGGCCGGCTACTGGCGTTTCAGGAGATGATCGCTTCCGCGAACACATTGACCCCAGTCTGGTCGACATAGAGCTTGTGATCGCGGGATTGTTCGGGCAGCAGCATACTCATCCTGGCCTCGTCGCGATAGATCAGGTACCACTCCAGCAGGTGTTCCATGCCGAATTTCTCCGGATTGGCCGAATGGACGTTGGTTACCAGCAACTGGCCGCCCGGCCGCGTACGCGCGGCAAAATAGCTCAGCAGGCGGGAACACACCTTATCGGACAGGTAGTCGAACAACCCGGCGCAGTACACCGCATCGAACTCGCGCAGCCCGGCGTCGTCCGGCGCGATCTTGCGCTTGAGCAGCTCATGTACCGATTGATGCACCATCTCCACCGACACCTTGTGCCCCGCCGAGGCGGCCGAGCTCTCGATGGAGGACTTGGTGTAAGCCAGGGTCTCCTCGCTGAAGTCGACCAACTGGAACGACAGGAACTCGGGTTGCGGATACTCGCGCACGAAGCGCTGGATCTCGAAGGCCGGGCCGCAGCCGACATTGAGGATGCGAAACGGCCTGCCGGCTGCGCGAGCGGAATCGGCCTGGCGCGACAGGAAATCGACCAGCAGGTCGATCCGGTTGCGGTGGGCGGTTGCCACGGCCGCCTTGAGGAAGGCGGTATTGACGATCTGGAAGTAGGTGGTCGGGCCCTGCTGCGGATCGTTCAGGATCTGGTTGACCATCTCATAGTCGCCCGCATAGCCCAGCGGCTTGGTGAAGGTGCGGTAGACAAAGGGGGCGCGCAGCAGCAGCGGATGCAGGGCCGATTGCGCGTACGTGCGGTGCACCGGCGCGATCTCCGCGTCCACCTGCTCGGCCTCGCCTTCGAGCCGGTCGAGGTAGGTCTTGACCTTTAGCATGATTGGCGTGGCGAGCTCGTAGAACACATCCGCGCGCAGCCGTCCGTCGGTCTTGGGCAGGTTCTCGGTCAGGTCGACCTGCTCAACCCAGCGCGACACTTCCGAGAGAAACGCGCGCATTTCGTTGACCACGATCTGGTAATCGCGCCGGATATTGAAGCGCGTATCCCAGTCGTTGATGAACAGTTCCGCCTCGCGCCCGACCGACTTGGGCTCATTGGGCAGGTCGCTCAGCTCGCGCCATTCATCGATCAGCGTCAGCGATACCACCGCGGTGAGGCCGGTGTTCACCAGGCTCATCACCACCGCCTTGCCCAGGTAAGCGTTCTTGCTCCCCATGCGCACACTCAGCTCGCTCAGCACCTCGCTGACCTGGACGATCGAGTATGGATTGTAGATTTCCATCACCAGAGCTTTTCTCTGGAGATTGATAATTGTGCCCCGCACCTGCTCGCCCTGCGAGTTGCGGAAACTAACCACCGGATCGATTTGCGTTTGGGAGTACACGGTATTGCGCCAGAGAAATCCGAAAAACGCTGCCGGCCGCCCAGTTCAACAATGCTTCATTGACTGGCCGGGTACAGCTCGTAGGGCGATGGATCGCTACGCTAGGCCAGTATCAGGGGGTACTGCTGGGATACATGTCTGTAATCGGTTGCGGGCATGGGCGTCCTGATGATGGCACGCGCGCGACTACACCCTGGTAACTGTGACTGAGACTGTGACTGCGTGAGGCTGTACTGGGTAGGACTGTAACTGAATCTTAGCGGATCATTGTACTGTGGGCGTCAAGTGCAGACAACATAACCTGCGCAAGCCCGCCCGCCGACCCGGCAACGGACAGAACCCCCCGGAAATAAAGCAAAAGGCCGTTGCTCCCGGCCTTTTTGCCTTGCTGCTTGCATGCGCGACGCCGCGGGACGAAACCCGGGCATCGCGAAGCCTTGGTCGACGCTTACTCGGCCTTGACGCCTTCGACCTGGATCGCCAGCTTGACCTCAGGCTTGAAGCCCATCTTCACCGCGTAGTCGATACCGAAATCGGCACGGTTGAAGGTACCCACCACGTCAGCACCGCAGGCTTCGCGCTTGAGCATCGGATGCTGGATGCACTTGAACTCGCGGATCTCCAGCTTGACCGGCTTGGACACGCCGTGCAGGGTCAGCACGCCATCGACTTCGGTCGGCACGTCGCCGTTGAACTTGGAGAACTTGCCCTTGTAGGTGGCTTCGGGGAAGGCTTCGACGTTGAACATGTCGGGGCCCTTCACGTGCTGGTTCAGCTTGCTGTTGCCGAAGTCGACCGAGGCGGGATCGATCTTGATGTCCACCGTGCCGGTCTTCGCCGCACGGTCCAGCGTCACCACGCCGCTCGACTTTTCGAACTTGCCGCGCCAGGTCGACAGGCCACCCAGGTGGTCGGCTTCGAAGCTCGGGTACGTGTGGGTGGGGTCGAGGTTGTAGGTAACCGTGTTGGCGGATGCAATGCCGACGGCGGACAGGGCCGCGACAGCGGCGAGGATGGTGCGCAATTTCATGAGAGCTCCCGGCAAAAAGTTGGGGATGAACAGCAAAGGAATGGCAGGGAAGACTTAGCGCCGCGCGCTTACTTCTTAGCCAAGGTCACGATACGGAATTTGATCTGGACATCGTCGGCCACGACAGAAGTATCCTTCCATTCGCCGTCGCCGATGTTGTACACGGTGCGCTTGATCGGCAGCACCCCTTCAAACACCTGGCCGCCGGCATCCTGGCGATAGCTTGCCGGAATCACGACGTCCAGGGTCTTGCCCTTGATGGTGAGCTTGCCCGTCACCTCGTACTTGCCGGCGGCGCCGGCCTTGATGCTGGTCGACTGGAATACCGCCTTGGGGTACTTGGCCGCGTCGAACCAGTCGCGTCCCTTGACCTCCTTGGTGGTCTCGGCGTCGCCGATCTCGAAGCTGGACACGTCGATCTCGACCTTGGCCGTGGACGTTGCCAGCTTGGCGGGGTCGAACGCGACCGTGGCGTCGAATTTCTTGAACTTGCCCTCCATCGGCACGCCGATCTGGCGGGCCGTAGCGGTGACCGAGCTTTTGGCTGCGTCGACCTGGGCCCAGGCGTAGTTGGCTGCGATGCCGGCAGTGGCCAGCGTGGCTGCCATCAGGAGCGCGCTCGGGCGGGGAATGCGTTTCATTAAAAACTCCTGTCGCTAGGAGGGCCTTGCGGCCCTCGGTCATTTGTCGGTTTGACGACTTACTTGAGGAACGGCAGCATGCGTGCCAGCGTGCCGTCGCGCTCGATGAACTGATGCTTGATGGCAGCGGCCGCATGCACTACAACGATCACGGCCATCAGGTAGTTCAGCCAGATGTGGACCAGCTTGAGGATTTCCTTGAGCTCATCGTTCTTCTCGATCAGCGCGGGCAGTTGCCAGATGCCGAGGTAGACCACCGGAACCCCGGCAGCCGAGCTGTACAGGTAGCCGGTGATGGGCACCACCACGATCAGCGCGTAGAGCAGCAGGTGAGCCGCGTGCGCGGCCTTGGCCTGCCAGGCCGGGGTGGCCGCTGCCGGTGCCGGCGCGCGGTGGGTGGCGCGCCACAGCACGCGCAGCACGGCGATGGCAAAGACGGTCACGCCGATCCACTTGTGCCAGGAAAACAGCTTGAGCTTGAGCATCGACAAGCCCGGGATGCTGGTCATGTACAGGCCCAGCCCAAAGGCGGCGAAGATCAGCAGCGCGATGATCCAGTGCAGGCCGATCGCGGTGGCCCCGTAGGCGGACGGCGGCGCCGCCGCTGGGGCAACGGCGGCGTGGGCGCTGGCTTTGACTTGGGAATGCATGGATAAGGACCCCTGCCCTTGCGGGCATTTCATAATCTTTTACCGAACGGCAATCACTGCTGCTCTTTGAATTCTCGCATTATTGTGCGGCAGGCAGGTTGCGGAACGGTCTGAAATTCATGAAATCATTCAAACCATTTGAAGTGACATTTCGCCGCAGCTGGCAGGCCATGCCGGCGCCGGGCGCCCATCAAGAAAAAAAAAGCCATCCGGGGGATGGCTTTTTTACAACGCGCCAGCCGGCAGGCCGGAAGCATCACACGCGTTCGGCGAGGCTGACGGCACGGCCTATATAGGTGGCCGGGGTCATTTCCAGCAGCAGCTTCTTGGCATCGTCGGGGATCGCCAGGCCGCTGATGAAGGTTTGCAGTGCCTCGCGCGAGATGCCCTTGCCGCGCGTCAGCTCCTTGAGCTGCTCGTAGGGGTTGGGCACGCCGAAGCGGCGCATCACGGTCTGGACCGGCTCGGCCAGCACTTCCCAGCAGTTATCGAGGTCTTCGTCCAGGCGCTCTGGGTTGGTTTCCAGCTTGCCCAGGCCGCGCAGGCAGGCCTCATAGGCCAGCAGGCTGTAGCCGAAGGCCACGCCCATGTTGCGTAGCACCGTGGAATCGGTCAGGTCGCGCTGCCAGCGCGACAGCGGCAGCTTTTCCGACAGGTGGCGCAGCACCGCGTTGGCCAGGCCCAGGTTGCCTTCGGAGTTCTCGAAGTCGATCGGGTTGACCTTGTGCGGCATGGTCGAAGAGCCGATTTCGCCGGCCTTGGTGCGCTGCTTGAAGTAGCCCAGCGAGATATAGCCCCAGACGTCGCGGTTCAGGTCGAGCAGGATGGTGTTGGCGCGGGCGATGGCGTCGAACAGCTCGGCCATGTAATCGTGCGGCTCGATCTGGATGGTGTACGGATTGAACGTCAGGCCCAGGCGCGTTTCGATCACCTGCTTCGAGAACGCTTCCCAGTCGAAGCTGGGGTAGGCCGACAGGTGGGCGTTGTAGTTGCCGACCGCGCCGTTCATCTTGCCCAGCAGCTCCACGCGCTGGATGCGCTCGATGGCGCGCGCCAGGCGCGCCGCCACGTTGGCCATTTCCTTGCCCAGCGTGGTCGGGCTGGCCGGCTGGCCGTGGGTGCGCGACAGCATCGGCTGGCGGGCGTTGGCATGCGCCAGTTCCACCAGGCGCGCATGCACGCGTTGCAGTGTCGGCAGGATCACGCCTTCGCGGGCGCCCTTGAGCATCATGCCGTGCGAGGTGTTGTTGATGTCTTCCGAGGTGCAGGCGAAATGGATGAACTCGCTCGCGGCTTCCAGCTCGGCGTTGCCCTTGACCTGCTCCTTGAGCCAGTACTCCACGGCCTTCACGTCATGGTTGGTGACCGCCTCGATCTCCTTGATGCGCGATGCATGGGCTTCGCTGAAGTTGTCCACCAGCGCCAGCAGGGCCGCTTCCGAGCCCGGCGAAAACTTCGGCATGTCGGGCAGGCCGGCTTGCGACAGCGCGATCAGCCAGTGCACTTCGACCTTGACGCGGTTGCGCATGAAGGCAGCTTCCGAGAGCCACTCGCGCAACGCATCGGCCTTGGAGGCGTAGCGGCCATCGATGGGAGACAGGGCGGTGAGCGGGGAGAGCGAGGCAGAAGACATGCTGGGAGACCGGAGGGATAGAGGGAAGTGGTTACGCAAGCGTGGCCGGGCGGGCAGATTGCGCGGGCAAAATGGCCGGGCGAGGCCCGCGCGGGCCGAAGTGGCCGGTGACTAGGCCGAAACCGGTCTAAAGAGGGGAAAAGACACAAAAACAGGTCCAATTCGCCTCAAAAAGAGAACAATCCGGCGCAATAATCGACTGACGGCACGACGGAAAGCGGCCATTTTACCATCGCGGCCCACCTTCTGTGGACGCGTTCGCGGGGCCGGGCAGCTCGTGCGTCTCGGCATGACGACACGGCAGGCGGGCGCCGCGCACGCCCGGCACATCCCGGACAGGGCACGGGTATACTCGCGCTCGCCGATCCGCTAGCCTGTTATGAAGTGCATCGGGCATGCCGGCGCGCGAGGCGCGGCCGATGCACTTCATAACAAGCTCGAGGGGAGTCCATGAAGCTGTATGCATCGCAAACCAGCCCTTACGCGCGCAAAGTGCGCGTAGTGATGGCGGAAAAGAAGATCGATTACCAGATGGTCGAGGTTGACGTGTGGTCGCCGGACACCACCATCTCCCAGTTCAACCCGCTGGGCAAGGTACCGTGCCTGGTCATGGAAGACGGCGGCGCGATTTTCGACTCGCGCGTGATCGTCGAATACGTCGACACCCTGACGCCCGTCAGCCGCATGATCCCGCAAGGCGCCCGCGAACGCGTCGAGGTCCGTTGCTGGGAAGCGCTGGCCGACGGCCTGCTCGATGCCGCCCTGCTGGCGCGCCTGGAACACACGCAGCGCGAGCCGGCGCAGCGCAGCGAGCGCTGGGTCCAGCGCCAGCTCGGCAAGATCGACGCGGCCTTGGCCGCCATCGCCGACGGCCTGGCCGACCGGCCCTGGTGCTCGGGCAACCATTACTCGCTGGCCGACGTGGCCGTGGGCTGCGCGTTGTCGTACCTCGACTTCCGCTTCCCGGACATCGCTTGGCGCGAGCGTCACCCGCGCCTCGCGGTGTACCAGGACAAGCTTGCCAAGCGCCAGTCGTTTATCGACACGGAACCACCGCGCGCCTGATGCACCGATCGACGTGAAGATAAAAAAAACCGGCCATCGAGCCGGTTTTTTTATCTTATCGCGCAGCGCGCGGCCGACGAACTAGCGGATGATGCCGCCGCCCAGGCACACATCGCCGTCGTACAGCACCGCGGACTGGCCCGGCGTAACCGCCCACTGTGCCTGCGCGAAGGTCAGCTGCAGGGCATCGTCGCCCGCCCCCGTCACCGTGCAGGGCGCATCGCTCTGCCGATACCGCGTCTTGGCCGACAGCGAGGTACCCACCGCGGGGCCGGAGCCCGCCACCCACGACAGGTCGGCAGCGTCGAGCGTGGGTGTCAGCAGCCACGGATGCTCATGGCCCTGCACCACGTACAGCGTGTTGCTGGCCATGTCCTTGCGCGCCACATACCAGGCGTCGCCATTGCCCGCGCGGCTGCCGCCCAGGCCGATGCCCTTGCGCTGCCCCAGCGTGTAGAAGGCCAGGCCGATGTGCTGGCCCACTTCCTTGCCGTCCGGCGTGCGCATCGGCCCAGGCTTGGTCGGCAGGTAGCGGTTGAGGAAATCGCGGAAGGGCCGCTCGCCGATAAAGCAGATGCCCGTGGAATCCTTCTTCCTGGCATTGGGCAGGCCGATCTCGGCTGCGATCTCGCGCACGCGCGTCTTGGGCATCTCGCCCAGCGGGAACAGCGTGCGCGACAGCTGCGCCTGGTTCAGCCGGTGCAGGAAGTAGCTCTGGTCCTTGGTGTGGTCGAAGGCCTTGAGCAGCTCGAAGCGGCCCGTGCCGGCACCCGCACCCGCCCCCGCTTCGCGCACGCGCGCATAGTGGCCGGTGGCGATGGTGTCCGCGCCGAGCGACATGGCGTGGTCCAGGAAGGACTTGAACTTGATCTCGGCATTGCAGAGCACGTCGGGGTTCGGCGTGCGGCCGGCGGAGTACTCGCGCAGGAAGTCGGCAAAGACCCGGTCCTTGTACTCGGCGGCGAAATTGACCGCCTCCACGTCGACGCCGATCAGGTCGGCCACCGAGACCACGTCCAGCCAGTCCTGCCGGGTCGAACAGTACTCGCTGTCGTCGTCGTCTTCCCAGTTCTTCATGAACAGGCCGATCACCTCATAGCCTTGCTGCTTGAGCAGCCATGCGGTCACCGACGAATCCACGCCGCCCGACATGCCTACCACCACGCGCTTGCCCTGGCTCATGACTGCACTCCGCCGCCCACCACGGAGGGATGGGTGTAAAGCGCATCGAGCGCGAAGCGCTTGCCCGCCAGGTAGTCTTCGATGCAGGCCAGCACCAGCGGCGTGCGGTGGCGCTCGGGGCAGGCGCGGATCTCGTCAGCGCTCATCCACACGGTGCGCACGATGCCCACGTCGAGCTGGCGCCCGGCATCGAGCGCGCCCAGTTCGCCGGTAAACGCGAAGCGCACGTAGGTGATGTCGCCGCCCGGCCGCGTCGCGGTGCCGGCCGGGTGCGAGCGGGCGGTATAGCAGCCCAGCAGCGCGCGCGGCTCGAACGTGTGCGCAGTTTCTTCCAGCGTTTCGCGGATGACGGCGTGGATCAGGCTCTCGCCCGGGTCGAGATGGCCGGCGGGCTGGTTCAGCCGCAGGCCGTCGGGGGTTTCTTCTTCCACCAGCAGGAAGCGGCCGCCGCGTTCGATAACCGCGGCGACAGTGACGCTGGCCTTCCAGTCGTGTGACATGATGCACAAATTTTAGGCAATCCGGCATTCTACCGGTTGCCGCCATTTCGCGCATCCGGCGCATCCGGCGGCGCGCCCGCGCCGACGCTAGGCCGGCAGCAAAGTGCGCTCCACATCCCCCACCGTCGGAAGTTGCGCGATCACCTGGTCCAGCCGTTCGCGCAGCGCGCGGCTGGCCGGCGCCAGCGGCCGCCTGACCTCCGGACCTGCCAGCCCGCACAATGCCAGCGCGGTCTTGACCGGCGCCGGATTGGGCTCGGAGAACAGCAGCGAGATCAGCGGCGCCAGGCTCGCAAACAGCGCACGCGCTGCGGCAACGCGGCCCTGCGCCACCAGTTGCAACAGCCGCACGAACAGATCCGGGCGGATATGCGCGCAAGCCGGCACCACGCCGTCGCCGCCGGCCAGCAGGTGATCCAGCATGGCCGCGTCCTCGCCGCAGAAGACCGCGAGCCGATCATTGCCGGCCAGGGCGCGCAGCCCGGACACGTCGCACTCCTTGACCGCGACGACGCGCGGATGTGCCGCCAGCCGCTGCACCAGTGCCGGTGACATATTGCAGCCGGTGCGCTTGGGCACGTTGTAGAGCATCAGCGGGCGCCAGGTGGCATCCGCCACGCGCTCGACATGCCAGGCAATGCCCTCGTCGCCGGGCCGCAGGTAGTACGGCGGCGGCACGAGGTAGCCCGCCAGGTCGAAGCGGTCGAGCTGGCGCACCTGCTCGCAGACTCGCAAGCCCGCGATCATGTCAGTGCGCGGCATGATCTTGTCCCAGCATCGTGGTGACGCCGAACTCGGCGGCCGGCAAGGCCATCATGATGGCGTGCATGGCGGCGTCGCGGCCGCCGCGTTCGACTTCCACATGCAGCGTGGTCTCGCCATGGCGGTGGTCCACCTCGACCACGTAGATGCGTGCCAGTTGCCCGATCGCGCGGTGCAGCGACTGGCGCAACGCAAAGACCTGGCCCGACGCAACCGCCAGGCGCAGGCGGATCCAGCTGTGCGCGGTGCCCGCGCCAAGCGCGGGCGCGGCGGCCTGCGCGGCTTCGATGCCGGATGCGTCAAGGCGCGCGGTGCGGGATTCGGTGCGGGTAAGACGGCGGCGCGGCACGGAAGCAAAGGCCACGGCGAGGCTCGACTGTCGCATTTGAGCGGGACCCGCGCTGGGCGGGTCGTCTGTTGGAGATGCAACCATGCTATGCATGGCCGCCTCAAGTTGATGCAGTAATCGCCGCCGCCGCCATCAAAATGTCATCAAGATGGCGCGGCACGTTCAGAACGTCTTGGTGAGCGACGCGAAGGCGGTAGCCTTGCCGACGTAGCGGCCATACGAGTTGGTGTAGACCGACTTGTGCGCATTGGTGTCGATGTAAGCGATCGCCAGCGCGAAGCCCTTGCCCAGGTCCTTGGTCAGCCCGAGCTTCCAGTCCGTGTACGAGGCGCTGTTCACGTGCTTCACGTTCTGGTAACCGACGTGGGCATTGAGCGTCAGGTCCCAGAAGTTCAGCGGCACGTTGGCCGACAGGTCGGCGTAGTAGCTGTACTTGCTGTCCGCGAAGCCGAACAGGTTGGTCAACGCCTGCGAGTACTTGAAGAACACCGGGCCAGCGCCGGCGCCGACATACAGTTCCGTGGTGTACGGGCGCGTGAAGCCGGTCGGGTAATCGCCCGGGTAGTAGTACTGCAGCACGCCCGCGTCATAGTTCCACTCCAGGCCGGCCAGCGTCACCGTGTTCTTGAAGCCGCCGTAGAAGTCCATCTCGATCGGCGCCGAGACTTTCGGATTGCTGTCGCCGAGCCAGCTGATGCTCGAGTTCCAGTTACCCACGTAGAAGCCGCTCGAATGCGCGTAGTCGAACCCACCCTGGATGGCCGGGCGGCGGTTGCTCTGCATCAAGCCGCGATAGCGATACTCGCTGGCGAGCGTCACGTTGGCGGTGAAGGTGTGCGGCGAGACCTCGGCGGCGGCGGCGTCGGTAGGCGCACCGCCCTCCTGCGCGCTGCTCTGGGCAAAAGCGGCGGGGGCGGCGGGGGCGGCGGGGGCGGCGGCGAGGAGCGTGGCGCAAGACAGGGAAGCGAGGCAGGCACGCGAACTGTTGAAGCAAAGCGCAGTCATGGATAGCTTGGCAAATGGAAAAGACATCGATCGGTGGACAGCCACAAATGAAGCCACGGCAGGCGTCACGACGACAGTGGCCGCGGCGCGACCAGAACAGTACGGGCGCGTGCCTAAAATCGGTGTCAAGAAAACAGCACTGCGCCAAGGGATGGCGTAAAAATCATAAAGGGCGCGGCCTGGCAAGAGCCGGCGGGTCTTGCCAGGGGGGGCGATGCGGTTGCGCAAAAGCCGACCGGCCGGTCACCACATCTCGTCAGATTCCTGTAAGCTGCGAAAAAATTGTGCGCTGCGTTTGGCTTAGCCGAGCGCATGGCAGACACAAGGGGCGGACACAAAAGGGCCAACGACGTCCGCCCGCTTAGCAGATCAGCGGCATTGTCAGAATGAACCGAAGCGGTTCTGGTCAGGCGCGTTGCCATGTCGTACCGGTCGTACGACAAGCTCGCGCCCCAACGCCAGAATCATTTTGACAGCGCCTCAAAGACGCCAGCAAAAGGAGAAATTGACGATGCACATCGGCATCCCGCAGGAGACGCGGGCAGGTGAGACTCGTGTCGCCGCCACCCCGGAGACGGTCAAGAAGTACGTGACCCAGGGCCATCAGGTCATTGTCCAGTCGGGAGCGGGCGTTCGCGCCAGCGTGCCGGACTCGGCGTACGAGGCCGTCGGTGCCACCATTGGCACCGCGGCACAAGCCTTCGGCGCGCAGTTGGTGCTCAAGGTCCGTGCCCCCGAGGATGCCGAGCTCGCGCTGATGAAGCCGGGCGCCGTGCTGGTCGGCATGCTCAACCCCTTCGACGCAGAGAACAACGCACGCATGGCCAGCGCCACGCTGACGGCTTTCGCGCTGGAAGCCGCGCCGCGCACCACGCGCGCGCAGAGCATGGACGTGCTGTCCTCGCAGGCCAATATCGCCGGTTACAAGGCCGTGCTGATCGCCGCCCACCATTACCAGCGTTTCATGCCCATGCTGATGACCGCCGCCGGCACCGTCAAGGCGGCCCGCGTGCTGATCCTCGGCGCCGGCGTGGCGGGCTTGCAGGCCATCGCCACCGCCAAGCGGCTGGGCGCGGTGATCGAAGCCTCCGACGTGCGTCCCGCCGTCAAGGAACAGATCGAATCGCTGGGCGCGAAATTCCTCGACGTGCCGTTCGTCACCGACGAAGAGCGCGAGATCGCGCAAGGCGTGGGCGGCTATGCCCGACCGATGCCGCCCGACTGGATGCGGCGCCAGGCGGAACTCGTGCACGAGCGCGCCAAGGCTGCCGACATCGTCATCACCACGGCGTTGATCCCGGGCCGCCAGGCGCCGGTGCTGCTCAAGGAAGAAACCGTGCAGGCCATGAAGCCCGGCTCGGTGGTGGTCGACCTGGCCGCGGCGCAGGGTGGCAACTGCCCGCTCACGGTGGCCGACGAAGTGGTGGAACGCCACGGCGTCACGCTGATCGGGCACACCAACCTGGCCAGCATGGTGGGGGCGGACGCTTCCGCCCTCTATGCGCGCAATGTGCTCGATTTCCTCAAGCTCGTCATCGACAAGGACGGCCAGTTCACCTTGAACCTGGAGGACGACATCGTCGCAGCCTGCCTGATGTGCAAGGATGGCCAAGTGGTCCGCGGCGCTTCCTGAAGCGGCTTTGGGCCCATCGCGGCCCGGCCGTTTTAGAATGGCACCAGGCGGTTCCGGCCAGGCAAGCGGTTTAGCGCCGCTGCCGGCGTGCGCCGGCACGGCCGGCCAGCGCCCAGGCACCGGAATCATTCCAAGTGGTCCTCAAATCCAAGGGCCCGCATACAAGCTCATCCAGCATCAACCAAGGACGTATCACCCATGCAACGCATCATGCTCCGCGCCAAGCTCCATCGTGTCACCGTGACGCAGGCGGACCTCAACTACGAGGGATCGTGCGGCATCGACGAGAATCTGCTCGAAGCGGCCGACATGAAGGAGTTCGAAAAAATCGAGCTGTACAACGTGAACAATGGCGAGCGTTTCTCCACCTACATCATCAAAGGCGTGCGCGGCAGCGGCGAGATCTCGCTCAACGGGGCAGCCGCACGGCGCGCGCACCTGGGCGACCACCTCATCATCTGCACCTACGCGCCGATGAGCGACGAGGAGATCGCCACCTATAAGCCGAAGATCATCCTGGTGGACGACAACAACGCCATCAAGGAAATCAAGAAGGTGTAAGCGGATCCAGCCCCCCGTGCCGGCAGCCAGCGCCGGCACGGGGGGCAGACAACAGACAGCAAGCAGCAGGCGGCATCGATGCAGTTGGCGCCCACAAGCGCCTGGCCAGGCAAAAGAACACGGGACAACCGCGCAGCGAAGGCATTCAAGCAACGGAGGAGAAGTCGATGGAACTGGTGAACCACACGGTGATCAACCTGATCATCTTCGTGCTAGCGATCTACGTGGGTTACCACGTGGTCTGGACGGTGACGCCCGCGCTGCACACCCCGCTGATGGCCGTGACCAATGCGATCTCGGCCATCATCATCGTCGGCGCCATGCTGGCTGCCGGCCTGACCGAGGGCCCCGTGGGCCGCACCATGGGCACGCTGGCGGTCGCGCTCGCCGCGGTCAACGTGTTCGGTGGCTTCCTGGTGACGCAGCGCATGCTGGAGATGTTCAAGAAGAAGGAACCCAAGGCCAAGGCCGGCAAGGGTCATGAGGAGGGCGCCAAGTGAGCATGAACCTCGTCACCCTGCTCTACCTGCTCGCCTCGGTCTGCTTCATCCAGGCGTTGAAGGGCCTGTCGCACCCCAGTTCCGCGCGGCGCGGCAACGCCTTCGGCATGATCGGCATGGCCATCGCCGCGGTGACCACGCTGGTGCTGATCGTCAAGCTGAAGAATGAGTTCCTGGCCATCGGCGCGGGCCAATCGTCGGTCGCCGAAGGCATGGCGCTGATCTTCGGCGCGCTGGTGGTCGGCGGCGGCATCGGCGCCTTCGTGGCCAGGCGGGTCGAAATGACCAAGATGCCCGAGCTGGTAGCCGCCATGCACTCGCTGATCGGTATGGCCGCGGTCTGCATCGCGGTGGCCGTGGTGGCCGAGCCGTCGGCATTCAGCATCACGCCGCCGGGCTCGCACGATATCCCGTTTGGCAACCGCATCGAGCTGTTCATCGGCTGCTTTGTCGGCGCCATCACTTTCTCGGGCTCGGTGATCGCTTTCGGCAAGCTGTCGGGCAAGTACAAGTTCCGCCTGTTCCAGGGTGCGCCGGTGTCGTTCGCCGGGCAGCACCTGCTGAACCTGCTGCTGGCGGTGGCCATGATCGGCTTCGGCATCATCTTCTGCCTGTCGCAGGACTGGATTCCGTTCCTGCTGATGCTAGCGGTCGCCTTCGTGCTGGGCGTGCTGATCATCATCCCGATCGGCGGCGCCGACATGCCGGTGGTGGTGTCGATGCTCAACTCGTACTCGGGCTGGGCGGCGGCGGGCATCGGCTTCTCGCTGAACAACCCGATGCTGATCATCGCCGGCTCGCTGGTGGGATCGAGCGGTGCCATCCTCTCGTACATCATGTGCCGCGCGATGAACCGCTCGTTCTTCAACGTGCTGCTGGGCGGCTTTGGCGGCGCGCCCGCCGCGGCCGCTGCCGGCGGCCAGGCGCAGCGCAACGTCAAGTCCGGCTCGGCCGACGATGCCGCCTTCCTGATGGGCAACGCGGAAACCGTGATCATCGTCCCGGGCTACGGCCTGGCGGTGGCGCGCGCGCAGCATGCACTGAAGGAACTGACCGAGAAGCTGGTCGAGAAAGGGGTGACGGTGAAGTACGCCATCCACCCGGTAGCGGGCCGCATGCCGGGCCACATGAACGTGCTGCTGGCCGAGGCCGAGGTGCCTTACGACCAGGTCTTCGAAATGGAAGACATCAACAGCGAGTTCGGCCAGGCCGACGTGGTGCTGGTGCTGGGCGCCAACGACGTGGTCAACCCCGCCGCCAAGACCGACCCCAACTCGCCGATTGCCGGCATGCCGATCCTGGAAGCCTACAAGGCCAAGACCATCATCGTGAACAAGCGTTCGATGGCCGCGGGCTACGCGGGCCTGGACAACGAGCTGTTCTACATGGACAAGACCATGATGGTGTTCGGCGACGCCAAGAAAGTGGTGGAAGACATGGGCAAGGCGGTCGAGTAGGCACGCAGAAGGTACTGGATACGGGCAGCCAGCCGTATCCGCTGCCACGAAAAGCGCGACATTGTCGCGCTTTTTTCTTGCCCCGCTGCGGCCCGGTTGCGCGAGAGCGCGAGCGCGCTATACTGGTTTCCGGTCACCGGTCATGGCACGCGCCGGTCATCCAAACAGGGCCAGGTGTAGTCCAGCGCGGTGGGCCGCTCCGAACCGATCCGTCCGCTGGCCTTGCCGCGCCGGATCCCCAGCCGCGCCAAATCACCCGCCCGAAGTGTCTGCCGACACCGGAGCTGAACGCAACATGACATTCAACCCCCAGGACAGGAATCTGTCGGTCTTCCATCACCCGATCCTCACGGTGCTGGTCGACGACAGCAAATCGTTCATCGACAGCCTGGCGTTCCAGATGGATCCGTCGCGGCCGGTGGTCACGTTCACCGATCCCCGCGAAGCCCTGCAATGGATCCGCGAGACCTACACCACACGCTCGACAGGCTTCCTGCCCGTGCGGGTCACGCACGACGACCTGACCTTCCTGACCGAGCGGCGCACCGTGCAGCTCGATATCGACCGCATCTACCGGCAAATCCACGACTACAACCGCTTTGTGCAGCCGGGCGTGATCGTGGTGGATTACTCGATGCCGCAGATGAACGGGCTGGAGTTCTGCCAGGCCCTGCAGGACCTGCCGTGCAAGACCATCCTGCTGACCGGCACCGCCGACGAAGGCATTGCCGTGCAGGGTTTCAACCACGGGCTGATCGACCGCTACGTGAAGAAGCACGACAGCAACATGGTGGAGCGGCTGGACCAGGAGATCGACGCGCTCCAGCAGCAGTACTTCGCCACCCTGTCGCGCACGCTGCGCGACCTGCTGACGCGCCACTCGTTTTCGTTCCTGTCGGATCCGGCGATCTGCGAGCGGGTGCGCCAGGTCACTGCGCGCTACGGCTTTGTCGAGTACTACCTCTACCCCAACCCGGCCGGCATCCTGATGCTGACGGCGCAGGGCCAGGCCACGCTGATGGTGATCGAGACGCGCGCCGGCCTGATCAACCAGGTGGAATCCGCGGAGGCCTACGATGCACCGGCGGCCCTGATCGAGGGACTGCGCGAGGGCCGCATCGTGCCCTTCTTCTGGCCGGGCAATGGCATGTACACGCCCGCCTGCATCGACTGGGAGCAATATTGCCTGCCGGCCGAGCACTGCGTAGGACGTGAGGATTACTTCTACGCGCTGTTCGACCTGCCGCGCCATTTGCTGCAGGAGCCGGTGGTCAGCTTCCAGGGTTTCCTGGATGATTTTGCCCGCCACCCGGAACGGGTCACCGGGCGCGCAGCGCGCTAAGCCACGCAGCGCAGGAGAGGCTCGCTCTCCTGCGCGCGCGCCATCAGGCCGAAGGTTGCGCCGATGCGTTGCGGTTGCCGCCTCGCACCATGTCGAATCGGAACAGCCGGCACTCGATATTGCCGTTGTAAAGCGGCGTGCGGCGCGACTCCTTGAGCCGCAGCCGGCGCGGCAGCGTCAGGTCGCCCGTGAACACCCATGCCTGCCAGCCCGCGAAATGCTGCTTGAGCGTGGTGGCAAAGGCGCTGGCAAACTGGTTGGCGGCTTCGTCGTCGATCTCGTCGACCGGCGCTTCGTCCATCGGCCGGCGGCGTTCGCCTCGCACGGCAATCCGCTCGCCGTACGGCGGGTTCATCAGCATCAGGCCGGGTGCCGCGAACGGCGGCTGCGCAAAACGCGCATCCACCTGCTTGAGCCGCACTTCGCCGGGCAAGCCCGCGCGCTCCCAGTTGGCTTGCGACATCGACAGCAGGTCGGTGGAAATATCGCTGCCAGCGAGTTCCAGGGGCTCGGACGCAACACGCTTGCGCGCGGCCTCCTCATCGTCCCGCGCGGCGGCCTTGAGCGCATTCCACGTTTTGTTGTCGGCGCCCTTCAGTCGCTCGAAGCCAAAGCTGCGGTTCGCGCCGGGCGCCAGGCCAAGGGCCACCTGGGCCGCTTCCACCAGGAAGGTGCCGCTGCCGCACATCGGATCGTAGAACGGGCGTTCGGTCTGGCCTGGCACCCAGCCGGCCAGGCGCAGGATGCCGGCAGCCAGGTTTTCCTTCAGCGGCGCCTCGCCTTTCTCCAGGCGCCAGCCCCGCTTGAACAGCGGCTCGCCCGAGGTGTCGAGGTAGAGCGTGCAATCGTGCTCGGTCAGGTGGGCATAAATCCGCACATCCGGATTCACCGTATCGACGCTGGGGCGCTCGCCCGAGCGCTCGCGCATGGCGTCGCAAACACCGTCCTTGATACGCAGCGCGATGAAATTCAGGCTCTGCAGCGGCGAGCGATGCGACGTGACATCCACCCGGAGCGTCTCATCCGGCGTGAACCAATGATCCCAGCGCTGGGCGCGCACCAGGTCATAGATGTCGTCTTCGCGGCGGTAGCCACGGTTGGCAACCCGCATCAGCACCCGGCTGGCAATGCGCGAGTGCAGGTTGACCACATAGGCCGCGGCCATCTCGCCCGAGAAAGTGACGCCACCGGGCATTTCGCGGTGGACCTGGATCGGCGCGAGCTTGGCCAGGCCGGGCCGGGCTGCGATCTCGTGCAACTCTTCGGCAAGTGCGCTCTCGAGGCCGCGCGGGCAGGAGGCAAAAAAGGCTTGGGACATGGCTTGGGAATTCCTGCAAACAAAAACGTCCGCCGTAGCGGACGGGGTCGGATAGCGCGCAGTGTACCGCGCTCCGGGGCTTCAGCCCGCCGCGAGCGCGCGATCCAGGAAGTCCAGGCGGTCCTGGCCCCAGAAAGGCTGGCCGTCAAAGACGTACCACGGCGCGCCGAACGCGCCGACGGAGACGGCGTCCTGCGTGTGCTGCGTATAGGCGGCCTGCACGGCCTGCGCGTCGCTCGCCTTGAGCAGCGCGGCGCCTTCCAGGCCGATGCTGTCGGCCAGCTGCGCCAGCGTAGCGGTGTCGGCGATGTTGCGTTGCTCGGCCCACAGGGCACGGCCAATGGCACCGACCAGCTCCATCGCGCGGGCAGTGCCATGCGCCAGCTGCACGGCAATGATCAGCTTGCTGGCGGCGTCGCCGGAGACCGGAAAGAAGGTCGGCTGCGGATTGAGCGGCAGGCCAAGGAACTCGCTCCAGCGGGCCAGCTCAACCAGCCGGTAGGCCTGGCGCTGCGGCGGACGCTGCGCCAGCGGCAAACCACCCGAAACGGAGAACACGCGGCCCAGATCGCAGGGCTTGAGATTGACTTGCACGCCATGCTTGGCCGCAATCGCGGTGAAGCGTTCGTGGCCAAGGTAGACGAAAGGCGATTGCGGAGTGAGGTAGTAGTCGACCTGCTTGCTCATCATGTCCTCTGGACGGGGGTGGGGCGAGACAACGGCTTAAAACGAATTAAATACGATACGAGAAAAAACCAAAACCCGGCGGACTGCGAAGGCGACGCGCGCGGTTGCCGGCCAGCGCTCGTCAGAACGGCTTGACCACCACCAGGACCACCACCGCCAGCAGCACCAGCACCGGCAACTCGTTGAACCAGCGATAGAAGGTGTGCGAGCGCGTATTGCGCCCGCCCTCGAACTTCTTGAGCAGCACGCCGCAGCCATGGTGATAGCCGATCAGCACCAGCACCAGCGCCAGCTTGGCATGCATCCAGCCCTGCCCCGGACCGCGCCCGATGCCGTAGCCGATATACAGCCACAGCCCGAACACCAGCGCCGGCACCGCCAGCATGGTCATGAAGCGGTAGAGCTTGCGCGCCATCAGCAGCAGGCGCTGCACGCTGGCCGGCTCACGCTCCATGGCGAGATTGACAAAGATGCGGGGCAGGTAGAACAGGCCAGCGAACCAGGAGACGACGAAGACGATGTGCAGCGCTTTGACCCAGAGCATCTGGCCCTTTTTCTAATTGGGTTCCCGTGGGAACGGTGGGAACGGTGGGAACGGTGGGGATGCGCAGCGGGATGCGGCCCGCCCGCTCGTTCAGGTACGGATCTCGCCGTGGCCGAACACCACGTACTTCAGCGAGGTCAGCCCTTCCAGCCCGACCGGGCCGCGCGCGTGCAGCTTGTCGTTGGAGATGCCGATCTCGGCGCCCAGGCCATACTCGAAGCCATCGGCAAAGCGCGTCGACGCATTGATCATCACGCTGGCCGAATCGACCTCGCGCAGGAAGCGCATGCCGGTGGTGTAGTTCTCGGTGATGATGGAATCGGTATGCGCCGAGCCGTAGGTGTTGATGTGCTCGATGGCCTCGTCCAGCCCGGCCACGGTGCGGATCGCCAGCACCGGCGCCAGGTACTCGAGCCGCCAGTCTTCTTCGGTGGCGTCGACCAGGCCGGTGAAGCCTGCGGCTTCCAGCGTGGCGCGGGTGGCGGCGCACACGCGCAGCTCCACGCCCTTTTCCTGGTAGATGCGGCACAGCGGCGGCAACGCCGCGGCGGCGGCAGCGCGCGCGACCAGCAGCGTTTCCATGGTGTTGCAGGGCGCGTAGCGCTGGGTCTTGGCGTTGTCGGCAACGCGCACGGCCTTGTCCAGGTCCGCGTCGACATCGATATAGACGTGGCAGATGCCGTCCAGGTGCTTGATCATGGGCACCCGCGCTTCTTCCATCAGGCGCGCGATCAGGCTCTTGCCGCCACGCGGCACGATCACGTCGACGTATTCGGTCATGGTGATGAGACGGCCAACCGCGGCGCGGTCGGTGGTCGAGATCACCTGCACCGCTTCGGGCGGCAGGCCGGCGGCGGCCAGGCCCTCGGCCACCAGGGCGGCCAGCGCGGTGTTGGAATCGATCGCCTCGGAGCCGCCGCGCAGGATGGTGGCGTTGCCCGACTTCAGGCACAGCGCGGCCGCATCGATGGTCACATTGGGACGCGATTCGTAGATGATGCCGATGACACCCAGCGGCACCCGCATCTGGCCCACCTGGATGCCGGTGGGACGGAATTTCATGTTGCTGATCTCGCCGATCGGGTCCGCCAGCGCGGCGATCTGCTCCAGGCCGGCGGCCATGGTGTCGATGGCCTTGTCCGAGAGCGTCAGGCGGTCGATGAAAGCGGCATCCTGGCCGTTGGCGCGGGCGCGCTCCACATCGCCGGCGTTCACGGTCTTCAGGTGCGCGGCGTCGCGGCGGATGGCGGCGGCGATGGTCAGCAGCGCGCGGTTCTTGTCGGCGGTGGAGGCGCGCGCCATGGCGCGGGAGGCGGCGCGGGCCTGCTGGCCGACGCGGTCCATGTACTGCTTGAGATCGAGCTCGTTCATATTCCTGGCCAGGGGACCCGGCCCTCAATGCTTGGTTTCTTGTCGGCTACGGCTGGCAATGCGGGCAGTGCAGGCCTGGCCATCGAGCGCCAATGACTGCGCCACCGCGCTTACCGGGCGATGGTCAGCGCCAGTTGCAGCAGGCCATCCCAGGGTTCGGCCGGCATGCCCTCGGCGCGCAGGCCCTTGACCTGCCGGTCCAACTTGGCGGCCATGCCCAGCGCGGCTTCCAGCTGCGCCAGCGAGAGGCGCTGCGCGGCCTGCGGTACCAGCTTTTCGCGTGCGCCCCAGATACGCAGCTCGCGCGTCAGGACGCCGATCTGCTTGCCCGCCGCCAGCCCTTGCCGGACCTTGGATAATACGCGAATTTCCTCGGTCAGCGCCCACAGCACCAGCACCGTGGCCTCGCCCTCCCCGCGCAGCCCTTCGAGCATGCGCACCAGGCGCGGCACGTCGCCGGCGAGCATGGCTTCGGAGAGCTTGAAGACGTCGTAGCGGGCCACGTTGAGCACCGCATCGTGCACCTGCTCGAAGGTCAGCGGGCCTGCGGGGTAGAGCAGCCCCAGCTTCTGGATTTCCTGATGGGCGGCCAGCAGGTTGCCTTCGACCTTGTCGGCGATGAACTGCAGCGCGCGCCGGCCCGGCTCGCCGGGCTCAACCCGCTGCTGCTGCAGCGCCAGCCGCTCGCCGACCCAGGCCGGCAGCCGGGTGCGGTCGACGGAATCGACCTTGATCGACACGCCCGCGGTGTCCAGCGCCTGGAACCAGGCCGACTTGGCGGTGGCGAAGTCCAGCCGCGGCAGCGTGATGAACATAACCACGTCCGGCGAAGGCTGGGCGGCCACCGCGCGCAGCGCCTCGCCGCCGTCCTTGCCGGGCTTGCCGGAGGGAATCCGCAGCTCGACGATCTTGCGGTCGCCGAACAGCGACATCGATTGCTGCGCCTGGACCACATGGCCCCAATTGAAGCCACGCTCGGAAGACAACACCTCGCGCTCCGTGAAGCCGGACTCGCGCGCGGCCTGGCGCAGGCGGTCAACCGCCTCGAGCACCAGCAGGTGCTCATCGCCATGCACCACGTAGAGCGGCGCGAGGCCGCGTCCCTTGGCCTGGCGCAGGTGCGCTTCGAGTCCGTCGAGCTTGAGCTGCATGCCGTGCGCTTCTTTCCTGTGTCCTTGCCGTGTGAGCTTCCCGGGCGGCGCTCTTCGCGCCGCTCAGATCGCCTTGACCGCGCTCAGCCGGCGAATCAGCTGTTGCACGATGTCGCGCTGCATATCGCGATAGAGCTGCTGCTCTTCGTAATCCTTGGCCAGCGTATTGGCTTCGTTGTAGGTCAGGTCACGCGTAAGCACCAGTTGCGATATGGTGCGATCAGTTCCTGGCCGCCGGCATCGCGCAGGCGGAAGGTGAAGCGCTGCGTCAGGCGGTACTCGCGCACCACGCCGGTGGTGGTGATCGACAGCACCGTCTTGGTACGCGTGTCCTGCAGCACATCGAGCAGGGCATCCGCCTCTTTCGGGTCGGTCACGATCTGCGTGTCCGAGCCGTTGCGGATGGCGCGGCGCAGATCGGCGCCCATCAGCGTATTGGGCGGAATGCTCATGTACAGCCGCTTGAACGCGAAGTCCGCGTTGCCGCGCATGTGAAACCCGCAGCCGCCCAGCAGGCCGGCCAGCAGCAGCGTGGCCAGGACCTTGCGGCGGCCCTGCAGCGGTCGATCCAGCTTCTGTCCATCCATACGGGCAGCTCCCCTTGTTGGCTTGCCTGGCGCTCGTCAGAGCACCAAGTTAAAGAACCACGTTGACGAGGCGGCCCGGGACCACCACGATCTTCTTCGGCGCGGCGCCGTCGGCAAACTTGGCAACGATCTCGCTGGCAGCCGCCATGGCCTCGATGGCCGCGCGGTCGGCACCGGCCGGCACCTTCAGGCTGCCACGCACCTTGCCGTTGACCTGCAGCACGAGATCCAGCTCGCTTTGCACCAGCGCGGCTTCATCCACCTGCGGCCAGGCCGCGTCGAGCAGGTCGCCATACTGCGTGGCGTAACCAAGCTCCTGCCACAAGCCGTGGGTGACGTGCGGCACCACCGGGTACAGCACGCGCAGCAGAATGCCCATGCCCTCGCGGCGCGCGGCGGGCGTAGCCTGCTTGGCGTCTTCCAGCGCGTTGAGCATCTTCATGGTGGCGGACACCACGGTGTTGTACTGGATGCGCTGGTAGTCGTAGTTAGCCTGCTTGAGCACGCTGTGGATCTCGCGGCGCAGTGCGGCATCGGCGTCGCCGGATAGCTTGCCATTGCCCGCCGCGGCAATCGCCTCGGCGTTGGCATAGCCGTAGTTCCACACCCGGCGCAGGAAGCGCGAAGCGCCCTCCACGCCCGAGCCGCTCCACTCGAGCTGCTGCTCGGGCGGCGCGGCGAACATGACGAACAAGCGCGCGGTGTCGGCGCCGTACTGGTCGATCAGGGCCTGCGGGTCGATGCCGTTGTTCTTGGACTTCGACATCTTCTCCACGCCGCCGATCACCACCGGCTGGCCATCGGCCTTGAGCACGGCGCCCAGCGGGCGGCCGCGTTCATCGGTGCTGACGTCGACTTCGGCCGGGTTGTACCAGGTCTTCTTGCCGGCCGCGTCCTCGCGGTAGTAGGTGTCGTTGAGCACCATGCCCTGCGTGAGCAGGTTCGAGAACGGCTCGTTGAAGGTGACCAGGCCCATGTCGCGCATGACCTTGGTCCAGAAGCGGGCGTACAGCAGGTGGAGGATCGCGTGCTCGATGCCGCCGATGTACTGGTCCATCGGCATCCAGTAGTCGTTGCGGGCGTCGACCATGGTGGTCGCATCCGGGCAGGTATAGCGCATGTAATACCAGCACGAATCGATGAAGGTATCCATGGTGTCGGTCTCGCGGCGCGCCGGCTTGCCGCACGACGGGCAAGTGCACGCGAGGAAACGCGGATCCTTGGCCAGCGGGTTGCCAGTGCCGTCCGGCACCAGGTCTTCCGGCAGCACCACCGGCAGGTCCTGCTCGGGCACCGGCACCACGCCGCAGGCCTCGCAGTGGATCAACGGGATCGGCGTGCCCCAGTAGCGCTGGCGCGAGATGCCCCAGTCGCGCAGGCGCCAGGTGATCTTCTTCTCGCCCAGGCCCTGGGCGCCCAGATCCGCGGCGATGGCTTCCACCGCGGCCTGGTAGGCCAGGCCGTCGTACTTGCCGCTATGGATGCAGGTGCCGTGCTCCTTGTCGCCGTACCATTCCTGCCAGGCTTCGGTGGAGAACGGCTGGCCCTTCACGTCGACCACTTGCTTGATCGGCAGGCCGTATTTGTTGGCAAAGGCAAAGTCGCGCTCGTCGTGCGCCGGCACGCCCATCACGGCGCCGTCGCCGTAGCTCATCAGCACATAGTTGCCAACCCACACCTCGACCTGCTCGCCGGTGATGGGATGCACCACCTTCAGGCCGGTGGGCATGCCCTTCTTTTCCATGGTCGCCATATCGGCTTCCATCACCGAGCCGTGCTTGCACTCGTTGATGAAGGCGGCCAGCTCAGGATTGGTGGCGGCGGCATGGGTGGCCAGCGGGTGCTCGGCGGCGACCGCACAGAAGGTGACGCCCATGATGGTGTCGGCGCGCGTCGTGAACACGTACAGCTTGCCGTCGCCGATCAGCTTGCCTTCGTCGCCGGCGATGGCATGCGGGAACGCGAAGCGCACACCCACGCTCTTGCCGATCCAGTTCTGCTGCATGATCTTGACGCGCTCGGGCCAGCCCAGGCCGTCGAGGTCGCCAAGCAGTTCCTCGGCGTAGTCGGTGATGCGCAGGTAGTACATCGGGATCTCGCGCTTTTCGACCAGCGCGCCCGAGCGCCAGCCGCGCCCGTCGATGACCTGCTCATTGGCCAGCACGGTCTGGTCGACCGGATCCCAGTTCACCGTGCCGGTCTTGCGGTAGGCGATGCCCTTTTCCAGCATCTTGAGGAACAGCCACTGGTTCCAGCGGTAGTAGTCCGGGCTGCAGGTGGCGACTTCGCGCGACCAGTCGATGGCCAGGCCCATCGACTGCATCTGCCGCTTCATCTCGGCGATGTTGTTGTAGGTCCAGGCCGCCGGCGCCACGCCATTGTTGAGCGCGGCGTTTTCCGCCGGCATGCCGAACGCGTCCCAGCCCATCGGCATCAGCACGTTGTGCCCGTTCATGCGCAGATGGCGCGCCATCATGTCATTGATGGTGTAGTTGCGCACGTGGCCCATATGCAGCTTGCCCGACGGGTAAGGCAGCATCGAGCAGGCATAGAACTTGGGCTTCTCGCTGCCGTCCGCCAGCTTCGCCTCTTCCGATACGCGGTAGGCATCGATGGCGTGCCAGTGTTGCTGGGCGGCTTGTTCAACGGCTGAGGGAAGGTATTTGTCTTGCATGTTCAGGACAACGGCGCGGTGCGTCGGCGTGCGAAAGGCGTGGAAAAGATAAGCGGCGGGCAAGCCTTGCGGCGCCCGCCTGCGCTGGAACGGCGAAAGTGCCGATTATAACCGTCGGCACTTGCGGCGCAGGGCCTGCCGGGGCCTTACTTCAGGCCGAGCACGTCCTGCATGTCGAACAGCCCGGTGGGCTTGTCGGCGAGGAAGCGCGCCGCGCGCAGCGCGCCCTCGGCATACGACTGGCGGCTGGACGACTTGTGCGTGATCTCGATGCGCTCGCCGGTGCCGGCGAACATCACGGTGTGGTCGCCCACGATATCGCCGCCGCGCACGGTGGCAAAGCCAATGGAATCCGGGTCGCGCGGGCCGGTGTGGCCTTCGCGGGAGAACACGCCGCAGGTCTTGAGATCGCGGCCCAGCGCCTTGGCCACCACCTCGCCCATCGCCAGTGCGGTGCCTGAAGGGGCATCCACCTTATGGCGGTGGTGCGCCTCGATGACTTCGATGTCGTAGCCGGAAGAAAGCAGCTTGGCGGCGACTTCCAGCAGCTTGAACGTGGCGTTGACGCCCACGCTCATATTGGCCGAGAACACCACGGCGATGTGCTTGGCGGCTTCGGCGATGGCGGCACGGCCAGCGTCGTCGAATCCGGTGGTGCCGGTGACCACCTTGACGCCCAGGCGCCTGGCCGCTGCCAGGTGCACCAGCGTGCCCTCGGGCCGGGTGAAGTCGATCAGGCAGTCGGCACCAGCGAGGGCAGCCTCGATATCCGAGGTGATCGCCACGCCAGTGGTGCGGCCCAGCAGCAACCCGGCATCCTGGCCCAGGGCCGGGGCACCCGGCACATCCAGCGCGCCCGACAGGGTGACGCCTTCGGTGGCGAGTACGTGTTCGATCAACATGCGGCCCATGCGGCCGGAGGCACCTGCGATGGCGATATTCATGGCGTGTCAGCAGTCAAAAAACAAGCCGGCCGCATGACGCGGCCGGCATTCAGGCCTGTAGGCTCAGTTGGTCGGGCTGGCGACGGCAGCCGACGATGCGGCCGCTGTCGGCGCTGCGGCAGCTGCATCCGGGGTTGCAACCGGGGCCGCGACCGGGGCTGCAACTGGCGTTGCCGCCGCATCCGAAGCCGCTACAACGGCTTCGGCTGGCGCCTTGGGCGTCGGTGCCTTGCCCAATTGCATGGCCTTCATGCCGTCGATTTCGGCAATCAGCTCGTATTCGGACGGCAACTCGTCGCCGCCGAACTTGACCAGCTTGTCGCCGTCGAAGAACACGGTATAGCGGCGCTGCTGCACCACGGGCGTATTGCCGCGGCGGAAAGAGAACACGTAGTCCCAGCGATTGCCATGGAACACGTCGGCCAGCAGCGGCGTGCCGAGCAGGAACTTGACCTGCTCGCGCGTCATGCCTTCACGCAACTGGGCGGCGGCTTCACGCGAGACGAAGTTGCCTTGCACGATGTTGATACGGTACGGCGTGATCGCGTTGGCGACCTTGCGTGACGTATTGTCATAGGCGGAGCACGCTGCCGTTAGCAGGGTAGCGGCAGCCAGCACAGTAGTAACCAGCGTCGGACGCATGGCGGACGAACGAAATGAACGCATGTATCTCGCTTCTAGAAGGGAGAGAAAAGTGCCGATTCAGGCCCTCGCGGTGTTTGCCGCGAGGCGGCGGCGGCGATGGATCATCGCGAGCGCAGCCTAGGGCAGGTGGCCGAGCCCCGGGCAACCGCCGGGGCGACTTTTGCCGCCAAAACCCTTATGATTCAATTATCCAGACATTGTACTCTAGGGAGTCACGCCCATGCCGAGTCCGGCGGACCTCAAAAACATCGGTCTTAAAGCGACCGTACCGCGTCTGAAGATCCTCGAGATCTTCCAGACCAGCGCGCAGCGTCACCTCAGCGCTGAAGATGTTTACCGCATCCTGCTCAACGAACAAATGGATATCGGCCTCGCCACCGTCTATCGCGTGCTGACCCAGTTCGAGCAGGCTGGGCTGCTGTCGCGCAACAACTTCGAATCCGGCAAAGCCATTTTCGAGCTGAATGAAGGCAAGCACCACGACCATCTGGTCTGCATCGATTGCGGCCGCGTGGAGGAATTCTACGACTCCGAGATCGAGCGCCGCCAGCAGAGCATCGCGCTGGAGCGCGGCTTCGCGCTGCAGGAACACGCGTTGTCACTCTATGGCAGCTGCACCAAGCACGAATGCCCTCACAGGGCCAAGCGCTAAGCCATGCGCGGTTAGCCCGCACATAAAAAAACCGGCGCCAGCGCCGGTTTTTTTTATTTCAAGCCTGCCTCACGATTCCATCTGATCCTGCTCGGCAACGATGTGCAGGCCGCGCGCAGCCGCCGGCACGCCGACGAATTCGCCCACGACCTGGCGGAACAGCCCGCGCGCCCACACCAGCATCGGGTGGGTGTTGCGGCTGCGGTGCCAGAACATGTTCAGGCCCAGCGTGGTATTGAGCTCCGCCGGCAAGGGGAAAGCCTTGAGACCATAGGTTTCGCAAGCCATGTCCTTGGTCAGCGCATTGACCGTGAAGATCATGTCGGTCTGCGCGGCCAGTTCGGACTGCGCGCGCCAGGAATGCACCGTCAGCGTGGCATTGCGCTTGAGGCCGCGCTGCTGCAAGGCATAGTCCAGCGGGATCAGCGACGGTGCCGGACGGCCATTACCGCCCGAATGCGCCATGAAGATGTGGCCGCAGTCGAGATACTGCTCCAGCGTGCAGGTGCCCTTGAGCACCGGATGATTCTTTCGCGCGCAAACCCAGAGGTTGAGCGACGTAACCATCTCTTCCACGATTTCGGGATGCCGGGTCGGGAACGGCGAGAACGCCAGGTCCAGTTCGTTGCCACGCATGGCGGCGACATCCGACTCCCAGGAGTGGGATTCGACCAGCTTGATATGCAACTCCGGCGCGAGTTGCTTGATGCGCAGGATAAACCGATTGAAGACCGTATCGCCCAGCTCGGCGGCAAAGCCGATGTTGAGGGTGCCGGTTGCCACGGCGGGATCGAAGTTATCGGCGTCGCCCTCGTTGATCGAGGACCACAGGTCCAGCATGTCGCGAATCTTCGGCCCCAGCTCCAGGGCTCGCGGCGTCGGCGTCAGGCCGTGCGGCACGCGGATGAAGAGGGGATCGTCGAAAATCTCGCGCAGGCGGCCCAGCGAGTGCGAAACCGCAGGTGCGGTCATATGCATTTTTTCCGCGACATAGGTCGCGTTTCGCTTGCTGAGCAACTCGGTAAAAATCACGAGCAGCTTGGTATCCACATTCACCATGATCTCACCCAGGTTAGATTGGGAATTGGGAATGACCGTATCGTCACTTGCATAGGCTGCACATCGGTATTTCCAGCACTTTCACAGTGTAAGAGCAAAGTCGGGAACGGAACAGGAATTCCGCGCCCTCCCCTTGTACCGTGTCGCTCCTTGCCTTTCGCCAGGATCCAGGCGAAAGGCTTGCCTAGGCTGCCGATAGCTGGAGTTGCAGGCAGACGACAAAGCGGCATTCCAGTGAATGCCGCTTTGTTCCGTACGCAATCCAACCTATCGCGGCAAGGTTACTTGGCGACGACGCGAGCCATTTCCAGTACCTTGTTGGAATAGCCCCACTCGTTGTCGTACCAGCTGACGATCTTGACGAAGGTCGAGTCCAGCGCGATGCCGGCTTCGGCGTCGAAAATCGAGGTGCGTGCATCGCCGCGGAAATCCGTGGCAACCACCTTGTCTTCGGTGTAGCCCAGCACGCCCTTGAGCGCGCCCTGGCTCTGTGCCTTCATTTCGGCGCAGATCTCGGCGTAGGTGGCGCCCTTTTCCAGCTCAACGGTCAGGTCGACCACCGACACGTCGGAGGTCGGCACGCGGAACGACATGCCGGTCAGCTTCTTGTTCAGCTCGGGAATCACCACGCCCACGGCCTTGGCCGCGCCAGTGCTCGACGGGATGATGTTTTCCAGGATACCGCGGCCACCGCGCCAGTCCTTGTTGGACGGGCCGTCGACGGTCTTCTGGGTGGCGGTGGTGGCGTGCACGGTGGTCATCAGGCCGCGCTTGATGCCCCACTTGTCGTTCAGCACCTTGGCGACCGGCGCCAGGCAGTTGGTGGTGCAGCTGGCGTTGGAGATGATCGCTTCGCCCTTGTACGTACCGTGGTTCACGCCGTACACGAACATCGGGGTGTCGTCCTTGGACGGGGCCGACATGATGACCTTCTTGGCGCCAGCGTCGATGTGCTTCTGCGCGCCTTCCTTGGTCAGGAAGATGCCGGTGGACTCGATCACCACGTCGGCGCCGATCTCACCCCACTTCAGCTCGGACGGATCCTTGACAGCGGTCAGGCGGATCTTCTTGCCATTGACGATCAGGGTGTTGCCGTCGACCGACACGTCGCCGTCAAAGCGGCCGTGCACCGAGTCGTACTTCAGCATGTAGGCCAGGTAGTCGGGCTCGAGCAGGTCGTTGATGCCGACCACTTCGATTTCCTTGAAGTTGGCGGCGGCTGCGCGGAACACCATGCGCCCGATGCGGCCGAAGCCGTTGATGCCGATCTTGATGGTCATGTTTATCTCCTGAGTAGGCTAACGATCGATGGATGCGGGAAAGCGTCTGCCGGCCCGCGCGGCCAAGTCGACCGCTGCGCGGGCCCGGGAATACCTGTTACTGGCCGAGCGTGTCGCGCACGGTGCGCACGACGTTCTCGACCGTGAAGCCGAAGTGCTTGAACAATACGCCAGCGGGAGCCGATTCGCCGAAGGTGTCGATACCCACCACGGCCTGGACCTGGTACTTCCACCAGAAGTCCGTCACGCCTGCCTCGACCGCCACGCGCGGCACGCCGGCCGGCAGCACCGAAGCCTTGTAGGCGGCGTCCTGCTTGTCGAATACCGTGGTTGCCGGCACCGAGACCACGCGCACGTGCACGCCATCAGCGGCCAGTTGGTCGGCGGCGCCCACGGCCAGGCCGACTTCCGAGCCAGTGGCGAGGATCACCGCGTCCGGACGGCCCGTCTTGGCGTTGGTGCCGTCGCGCAACACATAGCCGCCGCGCGCGATATTGGCGCGGGTGGTGTCGTCACGCTTCTGGAACGGCAAGTTCTGGCGGCTGAAGATCAGGCAGCTCGGGCCGTTCTCGCGGCGCACGGCCTGGGCCCAGGCCACCGCGGTCTCGGTGGTATCGGCAGTACGCCACACGTCCATGTTGGGGATCAGGCGCAGGCTGGCAACGTGCTCGATCGACTGGTGGGTC